>NZ_JBGBDC010000010.1:0-253868 GCF_041107495.1 Comamonas sediminis | reverse complement strand
GTGACGTAGCGCGGCTCGTTCAGGCGCAGGTCGGTGGTGATGACGGCGGGCAGCGACAGAGACAGGGTCTCCAGGCCCCCGTCCACTTCGCGCGTCACGCTCACCTTGTCGCCAGCGAGTTCGATCTTGGAGGCGAAGGTGGCCTGGGGCAGGTCGCCCAGCGCGGCCAGCATCTGGCCGGTCTGGTTGGCATCGTCGTCAATCGCTTGCTTGCCGCAGATCACGAGACCGGGCTGCTCCTTGTCGACCAGCGCCTTCAGCAGCTTGGCAACGGCCAGCGGCTGCAGCTCTTCGGCGGTTTCGACCAGGATCGCGCGGTCGGCTCCAATGGCCATCGCCGTGCGCAGGGTCTCCTGGCACTGGGTCACACCGCAGCTGACGGCGATGATCTCGGTCACGACGCCCTTTTCCTTCAATCGCACGGCCTCTTCCACCGCGATTTCATCAAAGGGGTTCATCGACATCTTCACATTCGCAATGTCCACACCCGAGCCATCGCTCTTGACGCGCACCTTGACGTTGTAGTCCACCACGCGTTTGACGGGTACCAGTACTTTCATAAACCTCGACTCCTGAGTTGTTCAATAGGTTTGCGCCAGTGGCAGCGCTTGGGCGCTGCCACGCAGCCATGGGCATGGATCAGGCCATCATCGCACAAAAATGCACGACCGTGCTTTTTTGTAGCCAAGCGGCTCATAACGACCAATTATCGGCGCATCGCTGCGCACCAGCCTCCATTTTCCGCACAAGTTGGCGGTTCATCAGCCCTGGCTGGCAGGTATTGCACCGCCGCTATTGTTCTGGATATGCAAAACACGTTGCGGGAACGGAATCTCGATCTTCGCCGCACGCAGGCCCTCGAGCACGGCGATATTGACCGCTGACTTCACATTGGCCTGCCCGTTCATCGGATCGTTGATGAAAAAGCTCAGGCTGAACTCCAGCCCGTCAGGGGCGAAATTCACCAGGAACACCGAGGGCTCGGGCTTGGCCAGCACCCGCGCTTGGGCCAAGGCCGCACGCGTCAGCACTTCGCGCACCTGCGCGACATCACTGTCGGCGCCGACGACGATCTGGGTGGTCAGGTTGAACTTCTGGTCGGCATCGGTGAGGTTTTCCACGCGCTGTGTGATCAAGGTCTCATTGGGGACAATCGACTCGCGCCCGTTGGAGGCGCGGATGACGGTGTAGCGGGTGCGGATGTCGGTGATGCGGCCTTCGAAGCCATCGACGCGCACGTTGTCGCCAATGCGCAAGGCCCGCTCGATCAGCACCAAAAAACCGCTGACATAGTTGGAGGCAATTTTCTGCATGCCAAAACCCAGGCCGACACCGAAAGCACCGCCCAGCACCGACAGCGCCGTCAGATCGACCCCGACGAGGGACAGCGCCACCAGCAAGCCAATGGTGATCAGCAGCATGCGTGTGAGATTGACAGCCATCTTGCGCATCGACAGGTCCTTGACCATGTCGTCGATCACGCGTTGCTCAAAGGTGGTCGAAATCCACAGTACCACCAGCATCACCATGCCCACCGATATCGCCCCCTGGAACAGCTCCAGCACCGAGATCGACGTCTTGCCAAAGGCGAACTGCACAGCGTCGAGTTGCGCCATCACCTGCGGCAGCACACCCAGAATCCCCAGCACCGCCACGCCCCAGGCCAGCCACGAGAAGATCCGCTCAATCAGGCGCACCACGGTGGAGTTGGGAAAGGTCTTGGCCAGCACCCGGGCGACCAGGCGGATGACCGCCAGCGACAGCAGAATCTGCACCGCCAGCCGCAGCAGAAACACCGGTTGGTAGTGCTCCACCAGCATGCGCGCAGCAGCGGTCAGCAACAGTGCCAGCAGCGGGAACAGCGCCCCGCCCCAGGCCGTTTTGCCAAACCATACCGAGGGCTTGCCCTCCTCACGGTGGCGGTAAAAGCTGCGGCTGAGGAGCCAGGCCAGGCCCAGGCAAATCACCAAAACCGCCAGCTCCTGCCAGGTGCTGGACTGCTCAAAGTCCACTCTCAAACGATCAAAGATATCCATGCGCCAGCCTTATCGGGTCCAAAAGAAAGAGCATACGCGCAAGCATATGCTGGTTCCGTACCGTATCACCGATGCTGCAGTGCCGCTTGTAGGAGCGGCACACGTCCACAGACCCGCGGCTGGGTGTGGCCTGGGACTAGGACCAGACCGGCTTGCGCTTTTGCGCAAAGGCCTGCGCGCCTTCCTGCGCATTGCCGTCCATCATGTTGGCGGCCATGCACTGGCTGGCCACCTGGTAGGCAGCCTCCATACCCAGCTCCCGCTGCTGGTAGACCAGGGCCTTGCCCATGCGCACGGCGGCAGCGGGCTTGCTGACGATGGCAGCGACGAGCGTTTCCAGCTCCGCATCGAGCTGCTCGGGCGCGGCCACCCGGTTGACCAGGCCCTGGGCCAGCGCCTGCTCGGCGCTGATGAATTCACCGGTCAGCAGCATTTCCATCGCCTGCTTGATGGGCATGTTGCGCACCAAGGGCACGCTGGGCGTGGCGCAGAACAGGCCGTACTGGATGCCGCTGGTGGCAAAGCTGGCCTCGCTGCTGGCAACGGCCAGATCACATTGCGCCACCAGTTGGCAGCCGGCGGCCGTCGCCATGCCCTGCACCCGCGCAATGACGGGTACCGGCAGCTTCTGGATCGCCATCATCACCTGGCTGCAGCGGTTGAACAGGTCCTGGTACCAGGCGCGGTCGGGGTGGGCTGCCATGTCCTTTAGATTGTGGCCGGCGCAAAAGGCCCGGCCCTGCGCGGCCAGCACCATCACGCGCACCGATGCATCCTGCGCAATGGCGGCCAGCGCTGCGCGCAACGCAGCGAGCATCTCATCACCCAGCGCATTGAAGCGCGCCCCATCGTTCATGCACAAGGTCACCACGCCGCGCGCATCGCGGGTCTGCACAAGCAAGTTGCTGTCCGTCATTGCCAGGTCCTCAGAAGGTGTTTACAGATCGGCGAGCACGCGAATATGGGCTTCTACGCTGGCTGCGAGCGGCGCCATCACATAGCCGCCCTCCAGGCAGGAGACGATGCGGCCCTTGCTGAAGCGCCGCGCAATGTCTTTCACGCGGTGGGTGATCCAGGCGTAGTCGGCCTCGACCATGCCCAGCTGGCCCATGTCGTCTTCGCGGTGGGCGTCAAAGCCTGCGCTGATGAAGACCATCTCCGGCTTGAATTCCTCAAGACGTGGAATCCAGTAGGTCTCCACAATCTCGCGGATGTCCATGCCCTTGGTATAGGCCGGCACCGGCACATTGAGCATATTGGCCGCCGGGTCCTTGTCGCCCGAATGCGGGTAGAACGGGTGCTGAAAAATGCCCACCATCAGAATGTGCGGGTCGCCCGCGCAGATGTCTTCGGTGCCATTGCCATGGTGCACATCAAAATCGACTATCGCTACGCGCTTGAGCTGGTGGCGCATCAGCGCGTATTTGGCCGCCACCGCGACGTTGTTGAAAAAACAAAAGCCCATGGCCTGCTTGCGCGTGGCATGGTGGCCCGGGGGACGCACGGCGCAGAAGGCGTTTTCCATCTCGCCGCTGATCACGGCATCGGTGGCCGCCAGCGCAGCGCCACAGGCCCGCAGCGCGGCATTCCAGGTGGCGCCATTGACGGCAGTATCGGTGTCCAGCATCAGGGTTTCCGGGCCACCAATGGCCTGGTTGTCCGCCGCCATTTCAGACAAACCGCGTATCGACGCGATATGCAGGCGCTCATGGCCCAGCTCCAGATCGGACATGCTGGCCTTGGGCGCATCGCGCCGCTCCAATGCGTCACCCACACCGGTAATCAGCAGGCGGTCTTCAATCGCATCCAGGCGCGCAGCGCATTCCGGGTGGGCAGGCCCCATGTCGTGCAGCCAACAGTCACGGTGGCTGAAATAACCTGTCTTGGACACAGTTTTCGTCTCCTTAACTGCCTTTGTCGTTTATTGTGATGGGATGCAGACACAGCACACCATACAAAAATTATTGACTCAGCTTAACACGGTGATTGTGGGGAAACCGGCGCAGGTTCAGCATTGCCTGACTTGTTTGCTGGCGGGAGGACATCTGCTGATTGAAGACGTGCCCGGCGTGGGTAAGACCACACTTTCGCATGCGCTGGCCCGCACCTTGGGCCTGCAGTTTGCACGGGTGCAATTCACTGCAGACCTGATGCCCAGCGACTTGACCGGCGTGTCGGTCTATGAGCGCGAGCAGCAGGCTTTTGTGTTTCATCCCGGCCCCGTGTTCACCCAGGTTTTGCTGGCCGATGAGATCAACCGCGCCAGCCCCAAGACGCAAAGCGCGTTGCTGGAGGCGATGGAGGAAAAGCAGGTGACGGTCGAGGGCGCGACGCGCCCGCTGCCCCAGCCTTTCTTCGTCATCGCCACCCAGAACCCGCTCGACCAGCTGGGCACCTATGCCCTGCCCGAGAGCCAGCTCGACCGCTTCCTGATGCGCATCTCGCTGGGCTACCCCGACCAGGCGGCCGAGTTCCAGCTGCTGGCCGGGCAAGGCCACCGCGATATCGCCAACCAGTTGCCAGCGCTCACCTCTGCGGTGGAGCTGAAGTTCCTGCAGCAGGAAGTGACCAGCGTGCGCGCCAGCGACGCGCTGATCCACTACGTGCAGGCGCTGATCGCCGCCACGCGCTCGGGCAAATGGTTTGTGCAGGGCCTGTCACCGCGCGCGGGCATTGGCCTCATCCGGGCGGCCAAGGCGCAAGCACTGATCCAGGGCCGCGACTATGTGGCGCCCGATGATGTGCAGGCCATCCTGCCGCAGACGACGGCGCACCGGCTGGTGCCGATCAGCACATCGGGGCGCAGTGCCGTCGAGCAGGTGCGCGCGATGATGGACAGCGTGGCGCTGCAGTAGCGTGAACCCGCCTTCTGCGGCCTCAGGGCAGCCCCGCAACAGCCCTCTTCAGCGGCTGCGCCAGCGCATGCGCCAGTGGTGGCTGGCCCATTTGCCCAGCGCCAGCAGCCATGCGGTCAGCCGCCGCAACCTCTACCTGCTGCCCACCCGCGCCGGCTGGATGCTGGCGCTCACCTTGCTGGTGCTGCTGGTGACCAGCATCAATTTCCAGCTCAATCTGGGATTTTTGCTGACCTTCATGCTGACCGGCGCCGCACTGGTGTCCGTGGGCATTGGCTACCGCAATCTGCTGGGGCTGCAGCTGGAGCTGCACGCGCCCGAGGCACAGTTTGCCGGACAGGCGCTGCGCCTGGACCTTCGGCTGCACAACCCCAGCCGCCGCGCCCGCTATGCGCTTGGCATACGCCAGTACCAGGGTCTGGAACTGAGCCAGAGCGATGCTCCGGCGCAGGCAACCACCCCGATGCAGCTGAGCACGCCCGCCGAGCGGCGCGGCTACCACAGCCTGCCTGCGGTGCTGGTCGAGACCCGTTTTCCGCTCGGTGTCTTTCGCATGTGGACCGTTTTCCGCACCACCGAAAAAGCCCTGGTCTACCCCTGCCCCGAGACCAACCCACCCCCGCTGCCGCTGGGCCTGGCCGATGCCGGCGCCGGCAGCAGCGCCAGCCTGCGGGCCAGCAGTGGCGAATTCGACGGGGTGCGCAGCTACCGCCGCGGCGACCCGCTCAAGCTGGTGGTCTGGAAGAAGGCGGCCACATCGCTGGCCACCGGCAGCGGCCATTTTGTCGTGCGCGACAACCAGCACCAGGCGCAGCAGGATGTGTGGCTCGATGCCCAGCAATGCGGCCTGGCAGAGCGGGAAGCCCAGCTTTCGCGGCTGACGGCCTGGGTAGTGATGGCCGACCAGCAAGGGCTGCGCTACGGGTTGCGCCTGGGCAGCGGCCACGCAGATCAGGCGGCCGACAGCGGGGCCGAGCACCGCCAGGCCTGCCTGCGCGCACTGGCACTGGCCTAGGAACAACACGATGCCCTCTGCTTTCCACCCTGCCCCGTCTGCAGGCGCCAGCCGCTGGTCCCGCCTGCCACGCGAGGCACGCGATACCTTGTTTTTGCTGGCCGTCGTCGGCTGGATACTGCTGCCGCTCACCGCCACCTTGCCACTGTGGGCCTCCGCTCTGGCTTACGCGCTGCTCGCCTGGCGCGGCCGCATTGCACTGCTGCAAAAGCCCATGCCGGGCCGCTGGCAGCTGCTGGCCTTGCTGGTGCTGGTGGTCGGGCTGACCCTGCTCAGCTACCGCACCATCCTGGGGGCCGATGCCGGCGTCACCCTGGTCAGCATGCTGCTGACGCTCAAGACCATGGAGCTGCGCGCCAAGCGCGATGCGATGGTCATCTTCTTTCTGGGTTTTTTTGCGCTGATCGCCAACTTTCTGCATTCGCAGTCGCTGCTGACCGCGCTGGCCATTGCGATCGGTCTGGTGGGCTTGCTCACCGCGCTGGTCCATGCGCATATGCCGGTGGGGCAACCCTCGCTGAAGTTCGCCGCCGTCCTGTCGCTGAAGATGGTGGCCATTGGCGCGCCGCTGACGTTGGCGCTGTTTGTCTTCTTTCCCCGCATGGCGCCGCTGTGGGGCGTGCCGCAGAACCCGGCAGCAAAGACCGGTCTGTCCGATGAGATGACGGTCGGCTCGGTGGCATCGCTGGCCCAGGACGAAGGCATCGCGTTCCGCGTCAAGTTCGACACGCCGCAAAACCGGCCGCCCCCCGCCAACCAGCTCTACTGGCGCGGGCCGGTGCTGTCCGACTTCGACGGCAGCACCTGGCGCGCCACACCCAGCTTTCGCACGCCGGACGACCGGATGTTTGCCGACATCCGCACCGAAGGCGAGGCGCTGCGCTACGAGCTGACCCTGGAGCCCCACCACAAGCCATGGTTGCTGACTTTGGACCTGACCGGCAGCGCGCCGGTGCTGCCACGCGGCCGTGCCTACAGCACCGGCGATCTGCAATGGCTCAGCAACCGTCCCATTACCGAGGTGACCCGCATTGCGGTCGAAAGCCACACGCGCTACCGGTTTGGCATGCAGGCCGGCAACCGCGAGCTGGCCTTCAACCGCCGGCTGCCGGCCAACAGCAACCCGCGCACCCAGGCCTGGGTGGCGCAGCTGGTGGCCGAGATCGGCGAGCGCCCGGACCGCAGCGCGCAACTGGTGCAGCGCCTGCAGCAGCAGCTGCGCAGTGGCGGCTATACCTACACCTTGGATCCCGGCGTCTACACCGGCCAGGCAGCTGACGAGTTCTGGTTTGACCGCAAACAAGGCTTTTGCGAGCATATTTCGGCCGCCTTTGTGATTGCGCTGCGCAGTGCCGGCGTGCCGGCGCGCATTGTGACCGGCTACCAGGGGGGCGAAGCCAACAGCGTGGACGGCTACTGGACGGTGCGCCAGGCCGATGCCCATGCCTGGGCGGAGGTGTGGCTGGGCGAGGAACAAGGCTGGGTGCGCTTTGACCCGACGGGCTCGGTCAGCCCCGGCCGCATCGGCGCCGCACAACGCCTGAACACGCCCAACTTCATGGGCATCAGCGTCAGCAATGCCGCCACCATCAATGGGTTGCAGCGCATGCGCGCGGTCTGGGAAGCCGTCAACAACAGCTGGAACCAGTGGGTGCTGAACTACACCCAGCGCGAGCAGATGGACATGCTCAGCAAGCTGGGCCTGTCCAGCCCCAACTGGATGGACCTGGTGCGCATTCTGGGTGGCCTGGTACTGGCGGCGGCGATGATCGTCGTGCTGGCCCTGCAGTACCAGCGCAGGCGCGTGGACCCCTGGCTTGCGCTGCTGGGCGAGGCGCGCAAACGCCTGCGCCAGGCCGGTGTGCCAGAGGCCGCACAAGGCAGCGCCGCTACGCCCCGCGCGCTGGCACGCTTGGTGCACGCCCAGGCGCCCGAGCTGGCCCCTGCGTTTGGCCAATGGCTCAAGGCCATGGAGCGGCAGCGCTATGCACATGCGACCGGCCAGCCTGCACCCAAGGCCGAGCTGGCGGCGCTTCGCAAACAATTACGACTTCTGCCCTGGTCCCGCCTGCGGGCCCGGGCAAACAAGGTATAAAACCCCATGCACCGAATTCTTCAGACCACCGTGGCCGTGCTGTGCGCCGGCCTGTGCGCAACGGGCGCCTACGCGCAAAAAAACACCAGCAACAAGGCCCGCAGCGCTGATTCCGCCCCCGCCGCATCCAGCTATGGCAACCGGCCCGAGGCCGAGGCTTTCGTCCGCGAGGTGGCCGAGCGCCGCCATATCGATGAGGCCTGGCTGCGTGCCAGCATCCAGCAAGCCCGCTTCAACGCCACCGTGCAGCGCCTGATGACGCCGCGCACCGGGCCAGCCGGTGTCAAGAACTGGCGCGGCTACCGCAGCCGCTTTGTCGAGCCGATCCGCATCCGCGCGGGCCTGCGCTTCTGGAACGAGAACGCAGCGACCCTGGCCCGCGCCGAGCAGACCTATGGCGTGCCGGCCGAGTACATCGTCGGCATCATCGGGGTCGAGACCATTTACGGCCAGCAAATGGGCAACTTCACCGTGGTCGATGCGCTGGCCACCTTGGCTTTCGACTATCCCGCAAGCCACCCGCGCGCGGCCGACCGCGCCAAGTATTTCCGGGGTGAGCTCGAGCAGTTCCTGGCCACCGCGTACCTGACGGACAGCAACCCCTTCGACACGGTCGGCAGCTACGCCGGCGCGATGGGCATGCCCCAGTTCATGCCGACCAGCTGGTCCAACTACGCAGTCGATTTCGATGGCGACGGCAAGATCAACCTGTTTGGCAGCACCGCCGATGCGATCGGCTCGGTAGCCAACTACTTCGTCGCCCATGGCTGGCAGCGCGGCATGCCGGCCTACTACGACGTGCAGGTAAACAGCACGCCGGCACAGCTGGACACCTTGCTGGCCCCGGACATCAAGCCCAGCTTCAGCGCCGCCGAGATGGCCGCACTGGGCCTGCGCATCCAGGCACCGGGTGACCAGCACAATGGCCCGCTCGCACTGATCGAGCTTCCCAATGCCAGCGCCGCCACCCAGTACGTCGTGGGTACGCCCAACTTCTACACCATCACCCGCTACAACCTCTCGAGCTTCTATGCGATGTCCGTGGTGGAGCTGGGCCAGGCCATTGCGCGTGCACGCAACGGCACGCCGGCTGCGGCGGATGCCGAGCCCAGCGCGCCTGAACCCAGCAGCGAACCGAGCAACTCCCCCACGGCCGAAGCCGCCGCCAAGGCCTATCTGCGCAGCAAGGCGCGCCAGCAGCGCACGCCCGATCCGGCCAACTTCAGCGCGCCGTGATCCCCGGCCTGGCCTGGCCAGCCCAGGCAGGGCAACACATATGGACGTAATCTGCAGGCTTTCAAGGCCTTAGCTGCAAAAATAAAAGGCAGCTATTTTCTCTTGAAATTGCCGCATCTTCATCCAACTATCAGTCATCGAGCAGCAACCCCGCTGCCCTGTTCTACAAGGATTGAAGATGATCATGACCCCTCTGATGCACCGCTCGGCCTACGCTGTCTCCCCTTCCGCGATGGATGCCGCGCTGCAGCGCTTCCTCCAGGCCACCACCAATGCGCAAGATCGCATACAGCAAGATGGCCAGGTGTTCAGCATCAGCGTGGATGTGCCCGGTCTGTCCCGCGACCAGCTGCGCATCGAGCTGCAAGACAAGACCGTGCGCCTGGCCAGCATTGAAGGTGCGCCCCGCAGTGTGCAACGTGCCTGGAAGCTGCCTGCCAGCATCGATGCCGCAGCCTCCAAGGCCAGCCTGGAAAACGGCGTGCTGACCCTGGTGCTGAGCACCAACCAGCCCAGCACCCAGACCCTGGCGATTGCATAAACGCCAACACCGCACCATGCAGAAGGGGCCCTGACAGGCCCCTTTTGCATGCTGTGCCGCTGCATCTCACCAGCGGGTCACATCTACACCGCAGCGGCAGCCGCAGGTGGCTGCTGCACGATCGCATCCAGCGGCCAGCGCGGCTTGACGTCGAATGCATAGACCTTTTCAGCCTGCTGCTGCCCCGCTTCGATGCGCATCGCAGCCGCCATTGCAATCATCGCGCCGTTGTCAGTGCACAGATGCAGCTCGGGATAGTGCACCCGGATGCCGCGCTTGCGGCAGGCATCGTTGAGCTGCTCGCGCAGCAGCCGGTTGGCACCCACACCGCCAGCGACCACCACGCGCTTCATGCCGGTTTCTTTCAGTGCATTCAAGGTCTTTTTCACCAGCACATCGACAATGGCCGCCTGCGTGGATGCGGCCAGGTCCGCCTTGCGCGCCTCCAGACCATCGCCCAGCTTCTTGGCCTGGGTCAGCACCGCCGTCTTCAGCCCGGCAAAGGAGAAATCCAGATCGCCACTGTGCAGCAGCGGGCGCGGCAGCTTGAACGCCTCGGGATCGCCGCCTTGCGCCAGACGGGATAGCTCCGGCCCGCCCGGGTACGGCAGTCCCAGCAGCTTGGCGGATTTGTCAAAGGCCTCGCCTGCCGCGTCGTCAATCGTCTCGCCCAGAATCTGGTACTGGCCCACACCATCCACCCGCATCAGCTGCGTATGGCCCCCAGAAACCAGCAAGGCCACAAACGGGAATTCGGGCGGGTCTTCGCTCAGGAAAGGGGACAGCAGATGGCCTTCGAGGTGGTGCACGCCCAGCACGGGCTTGTCCAGCGCGGCGGCCATCGCGCAGGCCACCCCGGATCCGACCAGCAGCGCACCGGCCAGCCCCGGGCCCCGGGTAAAGGCAATCGCATCGATCTGCGCGAGCGTACAGCGCGCGTCATCGAGCACTTTTTGCGTCAGCGGCAATACCCGGCGGATATGGTCGCGGCTGGCGAGCTCAGGCACTACACCACCATAGGCACGGTGCATCTCGATCTGGCTGTAGAGCGCATGGCTCAGCAGCTCGGGCACGGTGCCGGGGCCACGGGTGCGCACCAGGGCCACGCCGGTTTCATCACAGGAGGATTCGATCCCCAAAATCAACTCACTCATGAGGCCAAAGTGTAGGCGCTCCCGGCCGGTTGTGCCCCCGGGGACCGGTCTACCCTGGCGGGCTGCCAGGGTTTGGCGCGGGGGCGGATGGCTCAGCGCTTGCCGCCCAGCAGCGAGCCACCGATTTTCATCAGGTCGCTGACATCGAGCTTGCCGTCGCCATTCTGGTCCAGCAGCGAGCCCAGCAGGCCGCCGCCCAGGCCACCCTGCTGCTGCACCTGGTCTTTTTCCTGGCCGAGCGCATTGCCCAGTTGCGACGAGTTGAGGCCGCCCGACATCACGCGCTGCGCCAGGAAGGACATCACCAGCGGGGCCAGCATTTTGAGCAGGCTGCCGGCATTGGCGCCCAGGCCCGTGGCCTGGCCCAGACTGGCCGATGCCAGGTCTTGCTGGCCGCCAAAGATATGGCCCAGAATGCTGGCGCCGTCCATCGCTGCAGGCGATGCGGCACCCGCACCGGCAGGTGCTCCGCCGCCGAGCGCGCCGCCCAGAACGCTGCCGAGCATGCCGCCCAGACCACTGTTCTGCGCGCCGCCGCCACCGCCCAACAGCGATCCGAGCAGCCCTCCCAGATCAGGGCCCGCGCCCGCGCCTGCGCCGCCGGCAGCGCCGTGATCGCGCTGCAGCGCTTCAAACAAGGCGCTCGCACCACCTGCGCTTTGCGCGTTGTTGCCCAGGGCGCCCAGCATCATCGGTACGGCCGCCTGCACGGCCTGCTCGGTCTGGGCCTCGCTCTGACCCAGGCTTTGGGCCATCTGCTGGATGGGAGCCCCTTGCAGTTGCGCGAGGAGCTCATCGACCATCGAGGGAGTTGCGGACATGTTCTTTCCTTTCATAAGCCCAGGCGGGCGTGGCACAGACTGCAGATGGTAGACGTTCAGCATGGCAGTGCAATACGCAGTGGCGCAAATCTTCGTTAACCAAGGCCGCTTCACGGCTGCCGGCCTGCATACCCGAGATGCCGGATGGGCTGATTTTCCTTATTACTTACGTATAT
Organism: Comamonas sediminis; assembly: GCF_041107495.1. Lineage (NCBI taxonomy): Bacteria > Pseudomonadati > Pseudomonadota > Betaproteobacteria > Burkholderiales > Comamonadaceae > Comamonas > Comamonas sediminis. The sequence continues at coordinate 241,939 of NZ_JBGBDC010000010.1, read as the reverse complement.
ATAAAACCTAAAATAATGGGCACACGTATTTTTCAATGCCATGGCCATACAGCACTACATCAAGGAAATCGGGCGCGGCGCACGCGGCGCCAAGGCCCTCAGCCGTCTCGAAGCCAGCGATGCGATGGCGCAGATACTCGATGGCCGGGTCAGCGATTATGAAATCGGCGCCTTTTGCATTGCGATGCGCATCAAAGGCGAAACCGCCGAGGAGATGTGCGGCCTCTGGGATGCCGTGCATGCACGTATTGCCCGCTTCCACAGCAGCGCAGCGCTGCCCACCGTGGTAGTGCCCAGCTATAACGGTGCGCGCCGCTTGCCCACGTTGACTCCGCTGCTGGCCCTGCTGCTGGCACGCGAAGGCCTGCCCGTGCTGGTTCACGGCATGCAGACCGAGGCGAGCCGCATCACGGCCTTTGCGGTGTTCAAGCGGCTGGGGATGACAGTCCGCGATGGGGTCGGGGCGATCGCCCCATCCGAAGTGGCCTTGGTGCATACGGCCACCTTGCTGCCCGCGCTCGCCAAACTGCTGGCGGTGCGCCAGATCATTGGCCTGCGCAACCCCGGCCACAGCATTGCGAAGCTGCTGCAGCCCCTACAGAGCCCTGCGGTTTTGCTGGGCAGCTATACCCACCCCGAATACCTGCCGATGCTGCAAGCCACGCTGGCCGAGCTGCAGAGCCATGCGCTGCTCTCGCGCGGACTGGAAGGCGAAGTCTGCGCCGACCCGCGCCGCACCCCGCAGTACGATGGCTTTGTCGCCGGCCAGCACCAGCTGCTGCAAGCGCGCAGCAGTGGCACCGATGGCCAGGTGCCGGGGCTGCCCAGCGAGCGCGATGCGGACACCACCGCCCGCTACACCGAGGCCGTTCTGGCCGGCCAGTTGCCGGTGCCCGCCGCCCTGGCCCAGCAAGTGGAACATGTGCTGGCCATCGCCCAACAAACACTACCCGCGTCCCAAGGTCTCCACCATGACTGACAGCAGCCTGCCCACTCCTACTGCGCGCCCCCCCGCCGATGCCCCAACGCCCGGTCAGGGTCAGTGCACCCTGGTCGGTGCCGGCCCGGGTGACCCGGACCTGCTGACCATTGCTGCCGCCAAAGCGCTGCAACGTGCCACCGTGCTGCTGGTGGACGACCTCGTCAACGAAGCCGTGCTGCAATGGGCTCCCGAGAGCGCACGCATCGTTCACGTAGGCAAGCGGGGCGGCTGCCAAAGTACGCCCCAGGCATTTATCCAGCGCCTGATGCTGCAAGAGGTGCAGGCTGGCGAGAACGTGGTGCGGCTCAAAGGGGGTGACCCGTTCATCTTTGGCCGGGGCGGCGAAGAAGTGGAGTTCTTGCGCGCCCATGGCATCGAGCCGCGCATCATCAACGGCGTGACGGCCGGGCTCGCAGCGCTGACCAGCCTGGGCGCACCGCTGACCCACCGTGACCATGCACGGGGCGTGGTGTTCATCACCGGCCATGCCAAGCCGGGCGGACAAGGCCCCGATTGGGCGCAACTGGCCCGCACCGCACATGATGCGCGCCTGACCCTGGTGATCTACATGGGTGTGGCCAGTGCCGAGGCCATCAGCCAGGGCCTGGGCAGCGGCTTGCCTGCCGATACGCCGGTCGCCATCGTGCAGCATGCCAGCCTGCCCCAGCAGCGCCATGCGATCACCGACCTGGCCCATTTACCCGCCACCATGGCCCGCGAAAAACTGGCCAGCCCCAGCATCATCGTCGTCGGCGATGTGGTGCAATGCGTGGCTTTGGCAGCGCAGGCAATCCGTAACAACGAGGCGATAGCCAGCCGAGATTTCTCCGAGATTTGCGGATACGATAGCCAGGCAACCGTGGAAGACCAAGCATCCATAGCGTAGAGTAATCAATCTTTACATATGCACAGATTGTTTCTCCAGGTTCAATCCATAAAACGAGGAGCACTGACGATATGCAAAGACAACGCACCTGGCGCCTGTGCGCCGCTGCACTGGCCATCACCGCACTGACCGCCTGCAAGACCGAACTGGGCCCGGGCGATGGCGATGGTGGCACCAACCCCAATCCCAAGCCCTACCCCACGCTCGACGGCAAAGCACCGCAAAGCTTTTCGCTCAGCAGCATCGATGGCAAGGCCGCCAATACGGCCGAGAGCTTCGATGCCGCCATCGCGCAGGATGCCAACTTCATCGCTGTGGACCTGGTCATGAGCAAGGATGGCGAGCTGGTCGCGCTGGCCTCGCCGGACATCACCGACATCACCGACGTCTCCAGCCGCAGCGTCTACGCGAGCCGCAAGACCTTGCGCATGATCGATGGACAGCGCCACGAAGGCTGGTTTGCCTCTGATTTCACGTTGGTGGAACTGCAAAGCCTGCGCGCCAAGCTGAATGGCTCCAGCACGCCGCCGGTTAATGCCAACACCGGCCGCATTCTGTCGCTCAATGATGTGATCGCCTATGTCAAGCGCCAGCGCAAGACCGTCGGCCTGTATCTGCAGACCCTGAACCCGACCTACCACAGCCAGCAGGGCCTGGCGATGGAAGACAAGCTGCTGGCCGCCTTCACCGCAGCGGGCTACACCCAGGAAACGGCGCCAGTGATGGTGCGCTCTTTGGAAGTGGCCCACCTGAAAGCCCTGCGCGCCAAAACCCAGGTTCGCCTGGTACAGATGATCAATGGCCATCCGGAGCTCGCATCTGATGGCAGCATCACCCTGTCGCCACCCTATGCCCAACCCTATGACTTCACGCTGGCCGGCACCTCTACCACCTATGCCCAGATGGTGACCGCCGACGGCCTGGCGCAGATCAAGACCTATGCCAATGGCATTTCGCCGTGGAAGCCTTACGTCATCTCCGCACGCTACCTGGACAAGAATGGTGACAAGCAGCCCGACGACCTGAACAACGACGGCAAGTGGGACTACCGTGACCGCGAGATGATGCCGCCGACCAACCTGGTCACCCTCGCCCATGCGGCCAAGCTCTTCGTCCATCCCTGGGAATACCGCAACGATGTAACCTTGCTGGCCAGCGACTTAAAGGGCAAGGTGGCGGCAGAGTACAAGCTGTTCTACGAAGTGGGTGTGGATGGCGTGTTCAGCGACAGCCCCAGCGATGCCAACAAGGCACGCTAATCAGGCAGCCAACGCCAAGATCAGCTAGGTGCCGACGCTAGGGCACCACCTACGAAGAAAGGCAAGGTGAAGACCTTGCCTTTTTCTATGGGCCTGAATCTTGCTGCGCCATGCAGCAAAATCAGGCAACGCAAATCGCTACCCAGCCACACTCAGCTGGTCTGCCGAGTCGTCTGCGCAAAGCGGCGCGCCAACTCCTTGCGCAGTTCTTTGCGCGTCAACGCCGCTTCCCAGCGGCGTTTTTCATCCGCCGTCTCCGGCTGCAACGGCGGCACCGGCACTGGCTTGCGCTGGTCGTCCACCGCCACCATCGTGAAAAAGCAGCTGTTGACATGGCGCACGCTGCGTTCGCGGATGTTCTCCGCCACCACCTTGATGCCGATCTCCATCGACGAGGTTCCGGTGTAGTTGACGCTGGCGTAGAACGACACCAGTTCACCCACATGGATGGGCTCCAGGAACATCACCTGGTCCACACTCAGGGTCACCACGTAGCGCCCGGCATAGCGGCTCGCACAGGAGTAAGCCACATTGTCCAGCTCGCGCAAAATGGCGCCGCCATGCACATTGCCAGAAAAATTAGCCATGTCCGGAGACATCAGCACCGTCATCGTGAGTTGGTGGTGGGGTAAACGCATGGAGCCGATTGTAGGCATCGCGCCAGACGGCGGGGAGCCGCCCGGGCAAGCCCCTGGTTCCGCTCGGACATGCCGCATTCCCGGCTGCGACGGCCTAGCGGGACAGGCTTGGGCCCGCCGGCTTGTGCGCTGGCCATAGCCCTTCACCCATCCATCCCTCACCCGGCAAAGGCATTGCGGGGCTGTTCCGAGCCATGTTTGACAAAGACCTTGTAGCAGCCTACGAGCACATAGTCCCCCGTGTAGAGCACCTTGCGGCGCGTCCGCATGCCATTGACGAAGATGCCGTTCGTGCTGTGGTGGTCGACGACGGACAGAACACCGGCACGGTAGTGGAAAGCGCCGTGATCCCGGCTGACAGCCGGGTTATCCAGGCAAATGGCGTTGCCGGCACCTCGGCCAAATGTGGTGTACCCGCTCTCCAGGATCAGCGAATGAAGCACGACCCTGTGCGTGATGAAGATCAGGACTTCCGGCAGCATATTCCACCTCCTTCGCCCGACCGGTGCCCGGTCAGTACTGCAATCTAGCGCTGCAGCATCAACAAATTATCAATCGGTTTATTAAAATAGATTGATAATAAATTACAACCTGGATCGATAGAAAGAAAACCTAGGGAATACACGGAGCATCAATTTTATCTATTGGTGGAAGACACCTCGCTCTCCCAACGGATGCGGGCAGGCAGGCTTGCTGGCTGGTCAGGACAATGCCGGCCAGTAGGACACACTGACTGACATAAAACACGCTTTGATGGAGGGAAGCAGCTGCGGCAACCCATCATGCGTCGGCAGCACTCGGGAGCGTGTCTCAAGCACCTGGAGCTGAAAAACACAAGGCCATGCTGTGCACCCCGCTGGGCACCATGCCATCTGCCCCGTTGCTGCTTGGGCAGGCGTATCGCTCGCCAAACATCGGACACACCAGCAAGACGCGTAAGGGAAAAGCGCAGTCTAGGGCGCGGTCCGCTGCGTTGTACTCCTTGTCAAATAGCTGCAGCCTGACTGCAAAGAACGCCTTGCTTCTCATCCCGCTCCAAGCAGGCTCCATGGGCGAAGGTTTTGCAAAGGATCCCAAGCGCTTGTCTCTATGTGGGGAGTGGCGTGAATAACATGGAGCTCCCCGTAGCTGTTATTTGAACACTGGTGATGTAGATGCCTGCCAATCGCTCTCAATCGCGAAAATAGTTGCCCCCAACCGCCTCCAAGCTGTTTTCCTTTTGGTGATTCGACCAAGCGTTTGCATGCCACCTCCTACAATCTTCAGGTTGGACGCACGGCATCTCGTGACGATTACGATCCGTTCAGGAAAAAGAGGCAGGATGACATGGCACTGATTAACTGTAAGGAATGCGGCAAACAGATTAGCGACCAGGCGTCCAGCTGTCCTCATTGTGGAGCGCCCGTGGCGGGCAACCCACCCGCTCCATCTGCAACGGTAGCCCCTCTGGCGGCAGAGTCCGTCAGAAAAACGTCGACATACAAGTACATCCTCTACGGAACACTCGTTCTCCTTGTCGCGATCAGTTGCATGGGCGGTGGCAAAACGAGCAATACCCCGCGCGAGTTCAACGCCACCCAAGCCATATTTCTGTGCGAACATGCGATAAAGCAGGTGTCCAGGGATCCAGAGAAAGCTGAGGTCCCCATGGTGTCCAACGTTGGCTCAGGTGACGAATATGTTTTTGTGTGGGGACCACAAACAAAGCTGACACGCCTGCGCAATGGCTTGGGGCTTGAGGTGGGCGTACCCGCAGTGTGTAAGGTCAGCCACGCCCAAAAGAAAATGACCTCGCTGTCAGTCGATGGCAAAACGATCTTCTGACGTCCGAATCTCCAAGCAAACCGCCTCCGGGCGGTTTTTTGTGGGCCGGAGCATTCCTCATCATGGTCGCCGCGGTTCAATGGGCGCTCGATGCTCACCTGTTGGAGTCCCCATCGCTTGTCGAGAAGCGACCGACATCCTTCGCTGTTGTAAAGCCAAGCCTGCGGCGGTTCATGCAAGACGGTAGCAATCACTCTCTCCAGCCGGTGCTGGGCTGTGCATGACTCCTATCCTGCAGGCCTTTCAGCCCGTTCAGCGCAATAGCAGCAAACGTGCTGAGGGGCGCTTGCAGCATCGCTCAGCCCCTGGCCTTTCACGTCTTCCTGCACATCGGGGAAGACCAGTTTGTTCTAACCTGCAGAAGCAGGTGACGACCAGAAATTGAAAAACCCTTGCAGGTTGTTCACTTGCAAGGGTTTCAATTTGGGGTGGCTGATGGGGCTCGAACCCACGACAACAGGAATCACAATCCTGGACTCTACCAACTGAGCTACAGCCACCGTGTTGGGGAAGACATGATTATAGCCAGAAATTTGGCCCCTCTCATGAATTCTCCGTTTTTATGAAATTTTTGTTTCTGCGGGGCGTGGGACCTTGATCTGCGCCTTGAAACGCTCCTTGAGCATTTCGTAATACGCCAAGGTTTCAGCATTGGCCTGGTAACGCTCGAACTCCTGCTTTTGGCGCAGGCGCATCTCGGCAGAGTCTTCGCTACGCGGCACGACCTTGTTCACGCGCACGATGGTGTAGCCATCGTTGCCCAGGTCCACACCCACCCAGGAAGCAGCCTCGCCGACCTTCGCATGCATGGCAGCATTGAGCACCGCAGGCACCTGGCCCTTGGCATCCTGGCGCGACACGACAATCGGTGCTGCCAGCTTGGCGCCTGCAGCGTCGGCCTTCCAGGCTTCCAGCTTGGCTTGCGCATCCTGGCGGGCGAGTTCTGCAGCCTTCTGCGCGACGTACAGGTCATGGGCCTTGGCCTTGACTTCCTCGAACGGCAGAATGCGTGCATCGAAGTGCTCCACCACACGACCCGAGGCCAGGGTGCTGGGCGCCACTTCAATGGCTTCGGTGTTGCGCTTGTTCTGCAAAGCGTCGCTGGAGAACAGCGCTTCCAGGAAGGTTGCGTTGGCCAGGGCGCCCGTCGCTCCAGGGGCGGCCGTGCGGGTGACATGCTCGGCCTTCTGGATCTTCAGGCCCAGCTTCTCAGCCACAGGCTGCAGGCTATCGGACTGCTCGAACACCATGTTGGAGAAGGTCTCGGCGACTTCGGCGTACTTGCGCTGCACCTGCTGGGCCAGCACCTCGGTCTCGATCTTCGCGCGCAGCTCTTCAAAGCTGGGGGTACGCGGGGTCTTGATCTCACCCATCTTGATGATGTGGAAGCCGTACTCCGTGCTGACCAGGTCGCTGATCTCACCAGTCTTCATCGCAAAGGCGGCGTCCTCAAAAGGCTTGACCATGTCGCCCTGCTTGACCAGACCCAGATCACCGCCGCTGTCGCGCGAGCCGGTGTCTTGCGAATTCTTCTTGGCCAGCTCGGCGAATTGCGCTGGGTTGGCCTTGGCTTCGGCCAACAGCTGCTCGGCACGCTGCTTGGATTTTTCACGGTCTGCTGCCGACATGGAGGCTGGCGCGTCAATCAGGATGTGGCTGATGCGGCGCTGTTCCTTGTCCATGAAGCGGCTCAGATTTTCCTTGTAGTAGGTGCGCAGATCGTCTTCGCTGGGCTTGATCATGCTCTTGACCGCTTCGGCGTTCAGCACCACATACTCGATCGTGGACTGCTCCTTCTGGCGGAACAGCTCCTGGTTGCTCTTGTAGAACGCTTCCACATCGGCATCGGTGGTCTTGACCTGGGACGCATAGTCCTTGGCTGCGAACTGCGCCAGCTGGATCTCACGCTGCTGGTAGAGCGCATCGACCGCCAGCTGGGTCTGTGCATCGGTCGCAAAGGCCGTGTTGGACACACCGCCGAGCACCTGGCGCGACGCAATGTCGCGGCGCATGCCTGCTTCAAAGCCTTCGGGCGTCATGCCCTGGGCACCCACCAGTGCGCGGTAGGCATCGACGTCCAGCGAGCCATCGGGTTTTTTCAGCGCAGCAATCTGCGGAATTTCCTGCAGCGCGCGGACCAGTGCGGCATTGTCCACCGTCAGGTGCATTTTTTGCACCGCGGCGTCAATCACCTGGTCACGCACCATGCGCTCCAACGTCAGATAGCGGGCTTCCGGGCCGTCCATCCACTTGGCGTCCATGTTGGGGTCTTGCTGGCGCATGCGATCCGAGGCAACGCGGTGCGCATTGTCCCAGTCCATCTGCGTAATGTCTTTGCCATTGACTTTGGCGACCACCGGGCTCTTTTCGGTGAAGTAGTTCTGGTTCACTCCCACCAAAACAAAAGACAGAATGATCAGCAAGAACAGCGGATACATCAGCACCTTGGAGTACTTGCGGATGGTTTCAAACATCGTCTAACTTTCCTGAGGACAAAAAAAAAGGCGAACCCTCATTCGCCTTTATTCGGTTTTCAGCAAGGGATGCGGGCGTCAGACGGTCAGACGTAGGCATCTGCTGCTTGCAACGGCGGTTTTCCCATTGCATATCAATCAGATACAACGTCAACTGACATCTGCTCCCCACCCCCTGTCAAATAGGGCGTGCAACATGCGTCTTGGCAACGCATGAACGTCGAAACAGCAAGTGTACCGCGAAAGAGTTTTTCCTCCCTATGAGGGCAAGGGGCGCGTTAGGGAATACAGGATTTTTGCCCGCACCTGTGACCGCGAGGCGGCGGATGCGCAGCACCTCCCCCTCTTTTTAAGAGGCGGCACTAAGGAGAAAAGCACTGGAGGCGTCCCAGGCCGGGCTGGACGCAACCGCCCGTCTGACAGGTTCTAGACTGCAACGACGCGCATGCCAAGGTGGCGCGGCAGACGCCCCATCTGGCCATTGAAGCTCGGGAACAACGGGAGGAACGGAGATACCGGGTTCTAGGGCGCAGGCACTGGAGCGGCTTTGGGGGGATGGCCGGGCGCATGCGTACCAACGCTGCAGACTGCGCGATGGCGACCATGCGGCGGGACGGCGATAACGAGCCGCCCAGCCCTGGCTGATGGCCGAGACTCTACGCCCAGGCAAGTGGGTAAGCAATAAACTTGGCTGGTATGGGCTGATCCGAGCTGACCCTACAGAGGGTAAACAGACAAAGAAAAAACCCCTTAGATCACTCTAAGGGGTTTATTTTCTTGGTTAATGTGGTGGGTGCTGACGGGGTCGAACCGCCGACCTACGCCTTGTAAGGGCGCCGCTCTACCAACTGAGCTAAGCACCCCACCTGATAACCGAAATTAGTTCAACGCATCTTTCAATGCCTTGCCTGGACGGAACTTAGGCACCTTGGCTGCCTTGATCTTGATCGCAGCGCCGGTACGTGGGTTACGGCCGGTACGCGCAGCGCGCTTACCAACGGCAAAGGTACCAAAACCTACCAGAGAGACTGTACCACCTTTTTTCAAGGTTTTCTTCACTGCATCAATGGTGGACTCCAGCGCACGAGCCGCAGCAGCCTTGGAGATATCAGCATTGTTAGCAATGTGCTCAATGAGTTCAGTTTTATTCACAAGCAGCCTCTATTCATCAAGAGAGTTAAGGAAGTGTATGTTTCATCCCATTATGAGCAGTTTGCACACGGTGCAACTGTCACAGATTCAAAAACAACACCACTGGCACGAAATTTTCACCTCGACCCCAGTGCCTCTGGAATGAGGTGAATTCTAGACGGAATTTCTGGGTACTCAGGCAAAAAATCACTTTTTTTCGCTGACCAGCGCCCGGTTTGCCTTGCAAAAGCCAGGCATCACGGGCTCTGTAGCCTGAATTCCTTGTACAGGCGAGGTGGAGTCTACGCCCAAACCTGTGACGGCCAACTAAGAATCAACCCTAGCCCGGATCTCTGGCAATGCCTTTTGCAGGTAATAAATCATCGACCAGACGGTCAATACGGCTGCCCCCCAGATCAGCCAGGTACCCCAGACACCGGTATCGATCCCGGCCACCTTGCCGTCGTAGAGCAAAAACGGAATGGCCACCATCTGCACGGTGGTCTTGAGCTTGCCCACCATGTGCACAGCCACGCTCTTGCTCGCACCAATGCGCGCCATCCATTCACGCAGCGCCGAGATCGCAATCTCGCGGCCGATGATGATCAGCGCGACAAAGACATCGGCACGCTGCAGGTAGACCAGGATCAGCAGCGACGCGCAGACCAGGAACTTGTCGGCCACCGGATCCAGAAAGGCGCCAAAGGATGAGGTCTGGTTGAGCTTGCGTGCCAGAAAGCCATCGAGCCAATCGGTGAAGGCGAACACCACAAACATGACGGTGGCCCACAGGTTCTTGGTGGCCATATCAAGAGGCGAGTAATACACGCCGATGATGAGCGGGATCGCGACAATGCGCGTCCAGGTCATGATGGTGGGGATCGTGAAGAACATGCGGCTATTGTGGCACGCTGCGGTGCAAATTCAGTGAACGACATGCTCTGTGAACGACATGCGTTCAGAACCCTTGCCAAAGCTTGCGGCCTGGACCGGAGCGCGGGCTGCCGCGACCGGCGTCCATTCCACAGGTCGAGGGTTCTGCATGGGCACCATGACGCGCCCGCCTGCGCGACCTGTTGCAAGGCCACACAGACCTCCCGTCAATGCAAGGCTCTGTAGATATCCTGCGCCAGCGCTGGCGATATGCCATCGACCGTCATCAGGTCATCGACCCCGGCCTCCTCCACACCGCGTACGCCGCCAAAGCGTTGCAGCAGGCGCGCCCGCTTCTTGGGCCCGACCCCGGGAATGTCTTCCAGCCGGCTGCCACCTACCCGCACCTTGGCACGCGCAGCGCGCATGCCGGTGATCGCAAAGCGGTGCGCCTCATCGCGAATCTGCGCCACCAACATCAGCGCGGCCGAGTCGCGGCCCAGATAGACCTTGTCGCGCCCATCGCAGAACACCAGCTCTTCGAGACCGACCTTGCGGCCCTCGCCTTTCTCGACACCGACGATGCGTGACAGATCCAGACCCAGCTCGGTAAAGACCTCGCGTGCGACACCCACCTGGCCCTTGCCGCCATCGATGAGCACGATGTCGGGCAAACGGGCAGCATTTTTGCCAAGCTCGGCGCCACCGGCATCGCGCTGGGCCTCGGCCACCTTGCTGTAGCGGCGCGTCAGCACCTGGCGCATGGCGGCATAGTCGTCGCCGCCGGTGATGCCTTCGATCTTGTAGCGCCGGTACTCGCTGCTTTGCATCTTGTGGTGGTGGAACACCACGCAGGAGGCCTGGGTGTTCTCACCCGAGGTGTGCGAGATGTCAAAGCACTCGATGGTCAGCTGGTCGATATCGTCCTGGGGCAAATCCAGCGCCTCGACCAGCGCACGCGTGCGTGCCTGTTGCGAGCCTTCTTCCGCCAGCAGGCGGGCCAGCTGCAACTGGGCATTCTTTTGCGCCATCTCGAGCCAGACGCGGCGCTCCTCGCGCGGCTGCGACACCGCAGCAATGCGCGTGCCGGTCTGCTGTGACAAGGCCTCAAGCAATGCGGGCTCCAGCGCAACGCTGACCACCAGCACCGGCGGAGGCGCCACCTGCAGATAGTGCTGCGCCACAAACGCTTCCAGCACCCGCTGCTCCACCGTCTTGGCAGCCACGGTGGTGCCGGGCGTGCCCAACGCCTGGTCCTCGGCGTCTTCGGCTTCTTCCAGACTGGCGATGGCAGCACTGTCCTCGACATGCACCGGAAAGTAGGCGCGGTCCCCCAGGTGCCGCCCGCCACGCACCATCGCCAGATTCACGCAGGCCTTGCCGCCTTGCACCTGCACGGCCAGTATGTCCACATCGCGGTCATCACTGGTCTCGATGCTTTGCTGGTGCAGCATGCTGGCCAGCGCCTTGATCTGGTTGCGGATGTCGGCCGCCTGCTCAAACTCCAGCCGGTCCGAGTGCGCCATCATGCGCGCCTCCAGCGTCTTGAGCAGCGTGTCGGTCTCGCCGCGCAGCATGGCTTCGGCATGGGCCACATCGGCGGCGTAATCCTCGGGACTGATGTGGTCGACACAGGGGCCGCTGCAGCGCTTGATCTGGTACAGCAGACAAGGCCGGGTGCGGTTGCTGAAGATGCTGTCCTCGCAGGTGCGCAGGCGGAACACCTTTTGCAGCAACTGGATGGTTTCCTTGACCGCCCAGGCATTCGGATACGGGCCGAAATAGCGCTGGCGCTTGTCGGTGGCACCCCGGTAGTAGGCCACGCGCGGGTAGCACTGACTGGGGGGCGCGCGCATGTCACCATCGTGGATCGCCATGCCGGTGATCTTCAGGTACGGATAGCTCTTGTCATCCCGAAAAAGAATGTTGTATTTCGGATGCTGGGTCTTGATGAGGTTGTTTTCCAGCAGCAGCGCTTCGGCTTCGGAGCGCACCACCGTGGTCTCCATGCGCACGATCTTGCCCACCATGTGGCCGATGCGCGTGCCGCCATGGTCCTTCTGGAAATAGCTCGATACCCGGCGCTTGAGGTTGATGGCCTTGCCCACATACAGCAAGGCATCGCTGGCGTCGAAATAGCGGTAGACCCCGGGCATGGCGGGCAAACCAGCCACCTGGGCAAGAAGTTCGGGAGAGTGCACGTGAATGGGCATGGCGCTATTGTCTTATGCGTTCGCGCTGCCCGCAGCAAACCGGTCCATCACCCATGCAGGCTCACTGCACAATGCCGCGCTCCCGCAGCGTTGCAATCTGCGCTGCGCTCAGGCCCAGGCCCTGCAGTACCGCGTCGGTGTCGTCACCCAGGTGGGGAGCGCTGCTGCGGATCGTGCCCGGCGTGACAGACAGCTTGGGCACGATGCCCGGCACCTCGAGTGTGTGGCCATCGCGCGTGGTCTGCGGCACGATCATCTGGCGCGCACGGTAGTGCGGGTCTTCGCTGATGTCCTTCGCGGTGTAGACCTTGCCGGCCGGCACCCTTGCAGCGGCCAACGCATCCATCACCTGTGCAATTGCGCGCGGCTGTGTCCAGGCGCTGATGGCCGCATCGATCTCCTCTATACGTGCCACCCGTCCCGCATTGCTGGCCAGGTCGGGCGCCTGGCCCAGGTCAGGCCGGCCAATGGTGTCCATCAGCCGCTTGAAGATGCTGTCGCCATTGCCGGCCACCAGCACCCAGCCATCCTGGCAGGCATAGGCATTGGACGGCGCAATGCCCGGCAAGGCGCTGCCCGCCGCCTCGCGCACCACGCCAAAGGCGCTGTACTCGGGGATCAGGCTTTCCATCACATTGAAGACTGCCTCATGCAAGGCCACATCGATCACCTGGCCACTGCCGCCGTTGACCTTGCGGTGGTAGAGCGCCATCATCACGCCGATGACGCCATGCAGTGCCGCCAAGGTGTCGCCGATCGACACCCCCACCCGCACAGGCACCCGCCCGGGCTCGGCCGTCAGATGGCGCAGGCCGCCCATCGCCTCGCCAATCACGCCAAAGCCTGGCAGGTCGCGGTAGGGACCGGTTTGCCCGTAGCCGGAGATGCGCAGCATCACCAGGCCCGGGTTGAGGGCATGCAGCTCTTCGGGCGACATGCCCCAGCCCTCCAGGGTGCCGGGGCGGAAGTTCTCCACCAGCACATCGGCCTCGGCAATCAGCTGGCGGGCAATGTCCTGCGCCTCTTTCTGGCGCAAATCCAAAGCCAGCGACTGCTTGTTGCGCGACTGCACCTGCCACCAGACGGAGGTGCCATCCTGCAGCAGGCGCCAGTTGCGCAGCGGGTCGCCCGCGCCGGTGGCCTCGATCTTCACCACGTCGGCACCAAACTCGCCCAAGGTCTTGCCGCAGAAGGGCCCGGCAATCAGCTGGCCCATCTCGACCACCTTGACGCCTTGCAAAGCCATCGGCCCCGGGGTTGCAGTGTGGGGGTTCATGTCTGTCTCCATGCTTGATCAACTGGGGCTTATTGTGGCCCAGGCGGCAGGGCCTGGGATCCTCTGCATAACCCTCGTCAAGTGGAATGGGCGCGGATCGGGATGAGCCGCAAGGCGTCTTTTGCAGTCAATAGCCCGCTATTGACAAGAAAGACAACGCAGCGGATCGCCCGAGCCCGCGTTCAGACCACGACAGGGAGTTGTGCAGCGGATTCCACAACAGTGACGCCCGGGACTGCACTATCATCGCCCCGTCATGCCCCACCTTCCCGCCCCGCCCTCCGCCACCCCCATCCCACCCCCACAGGTCTGGGATATCTTTTGCCAGGTGATCGACAACTTTGGCGACATCGGCGTGTGCTGGCGCCTGGCCGCCGACCTGGCCCGGCGCGGCTGCCAGGTGCGCCTGTGGGTGGACGATGGCAGCGCGCTGGCCTGGATGGCGCCGCAGGGCGCGCCCGGCGTGACCGTGCACCCGTGGCCCGGTGCGGTGCCGGCCAGCGGCATTGCCGATGTGGTGGTGGAAGCCTTTGGCTGCGAGATCCCCCCCGCCTTCCAACAGGCACTGGCCGCGCGGGCGCAATCGCCAGCACAGCGGCCCAGCGTCTGGATCAACCTGGAATACCTGTCCGCCGAAGACTATGTGGAGCGCTGCCACCGCCTGCCTTCACGCTTGATGAGCGGCCCGGCCAGCGGCCTCACGCGCTGGTTCTTCTACCCCGGCTTCAGCACCGGCACCGGCGGCCTGCTGCGCGAGGCCGATCTGCCCCAGCGCCAGGCGGAGTTTGACCGCAGCGCCTGGCGGGCGCGGCATGGCCTGCAAGACGGCGACCCGGTGTTTTCGCTGTTCTGCTATGAACCGCCCGCTTTTTTGCAGGCCTTTGCCAGCGCCGGCACGGCCACGCAATGGCTGGTCACCCCGGGCCGCGCGGCGGCACTGGTACAGCGGCAACTGCCGCAGCCCCTGCCCCGTCAGGTGCAGTTGCTGCAGCCCTGCAGCCAGCCGGAATTCGACGACATGCTCTGGTCCTGCGACCTCAACTTTGTGCGCGGCGAAGACTCGCTGGTGCGGGCACTATGGGCTGGCCAGCCCTTTGTCTGGCAGATCTACCCGCAAGACGACAACGCGCACCATGCCAAGCTGGAGGCCTTTCTGGACTGGCTGCATGCGCCGGACAGCCTGCGCCAGGCCCATGCGGCCTGGAATGGCATCCCCGGCGCCAATGGCTCCCCCCCGGCCTGGCCCGGCACTACCGCCGCTGTGCTGTCCCAATGGGCGCAGTGCGTGCAGGCGGCACGCAACAGTCTGCAGATGCAGCCCAGCCTTGCCGAGCAGCTGATGGCATTTGCAGACGAAAAATGTTAGAATCGGAGTCTTTGCGCTTATCCGCGCACCCAGCGCCGCCAGGCAACAGGGTTTGACGGATGCGCACAACGCCGCGGAACATGCTACGGCGCAGCACAGCCCGTCCAACGACACTTGCGCGCCGCCCGTAGAAGTTTGAGCGGCCCAACACAGGCACCTATTGCTATGAAAATCGCTCAAGAAATCCGCGCTGGTAACGTGATCATGTTCGGCAAGGACCCGATGATCGTTCTGAAGACCGAATACGCACGTGGCGGCCGTGGCGCTGCCACCGTGCGCATGAAGCTCAAGAGCCTGATCGGCAACTTCGGCACGGAAAACGTGTTCAAGGCCGACGACAAGATCGACAACGTGATCCTGGAGAAGAAGGACTGCACGTACTCTTACTTCGCAGACCCCATGTACGTCTGGATGGACCCAGAGTTCAACCAGTACGAAGTGGAAGCCGAAAACATGGCTGATGCACTGAACTACCTCGAAGACGGCATGACCGCTGAAGTGGTGTTCTACGACGGCAAGGCCATCTCCGTCGAACTGCCGACCACCATCGTGCGCGAAATCACCTGGACCGAGCCAGCCGTCAAGGGCGACACTTCGGGCAAGGTGCTCAAGCCCGCCAAGATCGCTACCGGTTTTGAAATCGCTGTGCCCCTGTTCGTGAGCCAGGAAGACAAGATCGAAATCGACACCCGCACTGCCGAATACCGCAAGCGCGTGTAATGCCTGGGCCGCAAGCCCCAGCCAGAACAACCTCCATGCCCCGCGCTGGAGGTTTTTTTTCGCCTCGGCATCGCAGGCCTCTCCAAGAGGAAACAGCCGCAAGCGGGCCATTGCAGCGATGCACATGCAGATACATATTTTTACCCATTAAAAATAGCCAAATATTTTTGCCCCGGTAAAATAGAGCGCATATCCCCAAAAATAGAAAGAACAAGTGGCCATGACTACCGAGACATTGACCGGCCGGTTGACGATTTTCCAGGGCCACCAGCGTCTGCTGCAAGCCGACCGCCTCACCGTGCTGCGCTATCTGCAAAACCATGACGAACTGCACCCTGGCGGCAGCCCTACCCCTTTGTGGGTGTTTGACGACCTCTCCGGCTTGCGGCTGGACCTGAACTGGCGCTCGGAACTTGCGCCCACCAGCCCTCCCACCCCGTCGGATGGTGCAGAACCTGCGCCCGTTACCCCGGCGGCCGCACCGATGGAGCCGGCCAGCCACGGCCGTGCCGCGCGGGCCGTGGGACGCCCCAAACTGGGTGTGGTCTCGCGCGAGGTCACTTTGCTGCCCCGCCACTGGGAGTGGCTCAACCGCCAGCCGGGCGGCGCCTCCGCCGCGTTGCGCCGTTTGATCGACGACGCCCGCAATGCCCACGCGGAGAAGGATTCGCAGCGCGCCGCGACCGAGGCCACCTACCAGTTCATGCAGGCGATGGCAGGCGACCTGCCCGGTTTTGACGAAGCCTGCCGCGCGCTGTTTGCCCACAAGCAATCGGCATTCTTGCTGCAGACCCAGGCATGGCCTGATGATGTACAAGCTTATCTGCACCAGCTCAGCCGTCCCATCTGGCCGGTGTAAGCGCTACAGTCCCGTTCCCCCGACTACACACGCCCCCATGTCTTCGCCCCTTCCCCTCACGCAGGCTGCGCCGCCCGCCCCGCCTGTACGCCCCCTGTGGCAAGTGTTCATGGTGTTTCTGGGCCCCATGCTGCTGTCCAACATCCTCCAGTCACTCTCGGGCACGCTCAACAGCATGTTTCTCGGTCAGATGATGGGGGTCAAGGCGCTGGCTGCGGTCGCGGCCTTCTTCCCGGTCATGTTTGTCTTTATTGCGTTTGTCATCGGCCTGGGCGCTGGCGCCTCGGTGCTGATTGGCCAGGCATGGGGCGCGGGGCAGCCCGACAAGGTCCGTGCCATTGCCGGCACCACCTTGCTGACCGGGCTGGCCATGGGGGCGGCGGTGGCGCTGTTTGGCGGCCTGTTCACCCAGCCCATCATGCGGCTGCTGGGTACCCCAGCCGATATCCTCGAGCAGGCCACAGTGTATTCGCGCATCGTCTTGCTGGGCATGCCCGGGCTGTTCATCTTCCTGCTGTTCACCTCGCTGCTGCGCGGCGTCGGCGACACACTCACGCCCATGTGGTCGCTGATCGTGTCCACCGGCATCGGCCTGGTCAGCACCCCGGCGCTGATTGCCGGCTGGGGCGGCCTGCCGCGCCTGGGCGTGGCCAGCGCCGGGGTGTCGATGATCCTGGGCTTCAGCATCGCCCTGGTCTGGCTGACGGTGCAGCTGCGCCGCAAGCGCAGCGTGCTGGCACCCAATAGGGCGCTGTTGCGCGCCATGCGCCCGGATTGGGGCTTGCTGCGCGGCGTGCTGCGCGTGGGCATCCCCACCGGCGTGCTGATGATCGCTACCTCGCTGGCCGGCCTGGTCGTCCTGTCGCTGATCAACGGATTTGGATCCAACGCCACCGCCGCCTACGGCGCCGTGAACCAGATCAATGCGTTCGCGCAGTTTCCGCTGATCTCGATCGCCATCACCGCCTCCATTCTGGCCGCCCAGTCGATCGGCGCCGGCCGCAGCGAACGCCTGCCCGCCATTGCGCGCACAGCGATGCAGATCAACCTGGCCATCGGGGGCGCCACCGCGTTGCTCGGCACCCTCTTCGCCAGGCCTTTGCTGTCGATCTTCATCACCGATCAGGAGGTGCTGCATGTGGCCGTGGAACTGCTGCGCATTGTGCTGTGGAGCGGTCTGCTGTTTGGCGCCTTCGCGTCCCTGGCAGCGCTGATGCGTGCCAGCGGTGATGTGCTGATCCCCACGTTGATCACCATCGGCGTGATCGCCACGCTGGAGCTGCCGCTGGCCTGGCTGTTCAGCCGCCACTTTGGCCTGGTGGGCATCTGGATGGCCTTCCCGGTCTCCTACGGCATCACATTGGCGCTGCAAACCTGGTACTACCAGGCCATCTGGAAAAAGCGCCCGATCCGCAAGATGGTCTGAGCGCGCCACGCCCAGGCGCTGCGCCCACCAGCCCAGGTGACAAGCGCCGTAAAAACTGAAATCATGGCCAGCTGCAGCAGCCTGCCTTCAACGATCCGCCTTTATGCCCAAGCTTGATAACTACCGCGTGCCCGTCAAGGGCCCCGTCCATCTGGCCGACTACGACCCGGCCGCCACACCGTTTGCACATGGCACTGTCAAGGCCCAGGAAAAGGACCTGAAGACGCTCAACAAGCAGCTGGCGCAGCTGATGCGCCCGCTGCAGGGCGAGAACAAGCGCTCGGTACTGTTGGTGCTGCAAGGCACGGACACCAGCGGCAAGGACGGCACCGTGCGCGGCGTGTTCAAAACCACGGGACCGCAGAGCCTGCGCATGGCCACCTTCAAAAGCCCGAGCAAGGAAGAGCTCTCGCACGACTACCTGTGGCGCTGCCATGCGGTGGTGCCCGCCAAGGGCGAGATCGGTATCTGGAACCGCAGCCATTATGAAGACGTGCTGGTGCCGCTGGTCAACGGCTGGATCACGCCGCAGGTCGCCAAGCAGCGCTATGCGCAGATCAATGACTTCGAGCGCCTGCTGGCCGAGAACGGCACCACCGTACTCAAATGCATGCTGCATATCAGCAAGGACGAACAGCGCGTTCGGCTGCAGGAGCGCATCGATGTGCCGGAAAAACGCTGGAAGTTCAGCCTCGATGACCTCGCGGTGCGCAAGCAGTGGGACGCCTACCAACAGGCCTACGAGGACCTGCTGGAAGCCACTTCCACCGCGCATGCGCCCTGGTATGTGGTGCCGGCCGACAACAAGCTGCACCGCAACCTGATGGTCAACACCTTGCTCAACCACTGCCTGCTCGACATGCAGCCGCAGTACCCGGTCGATTTCCCCGAACTGGTCGGCCTGCAGGTCGAATAAGCGCGCCCGGCAAAAGCGCACCGACCACAGAAAAGGGGCCTGCTGCAACAGCAAGGCCCCTTTGCTTTGTCTACGATCCAGTGTCTAAACCGGCACACCCACCAGGTCATGGCCCTGGCTGCGCACAATGCGCACCTTGATCAGCTCGCCGACCTTGTAGGTCTTGCTGAGCTTCTCGGGCGGCAGCAGGTGCACGACACCGTCGATCTCGGGCGCATCGGCATAGGTACGGGCGATGCCACCCTTCTTGCCCAGGCCGATGGCCTTGTCGACCAGCACCTGCATGGTCTGGCCCACACGGCGCTCCAGGCGCTTGGCGGACACCTCTTCGGCCACTTCCATGAAACGGGCGCGGCGCGCTTCGCGCACCTCAGCGGGCAGCATGCCGGGCAGCTCGTTGGCCGTGGCGCCTTCCACCGGGCTATAGGCAAAGCAGCCTGCGCGGTCAATCTCGGCCTCACGGATAAAGTCCAGCAGGTGCTCAAACTCTTCTTCGGTCTCGCCGGGGAAGCCGGCAATAAAGGTCGAGCGGATCACCAGCTCGGGGCAGATCGCACGCCACTCACGGATGCGCTCCAGATTGCGTTCGCCGCTGGCCGGGCGCTTCATGCGCTTGAGTACATCGGGGTGGCTGTGCTGCAGTGGCACATCCAGATACGGCAGCACCAGGCCTTGGGCCATCAGCGGCACGATCGCGTCCACCGTGGGATACGGGTACACATAGTGCAGGCGCACCCATGCCCCATACGGCTTGGCCAGCTCGCCCAGCGCTTCCACCAGCTCCAGCATGCGGGTCTTCACCGGCTTGCCGTCCCAGAAACCGGTGCGGTACTTCACATCGACACCGTAGGCGGAGGTGTCCTGGCTGATCACCAGCAGCTCCTTGACGCCACCGGCAAACAGCGCCTTGGCTTCCTTGAGCACATCGCCAATCGGGCGGCTGACCAGATCACCGCGCATCGAGGGGATGATGCAGAAGGTGCAGCGGTGGTTGCAGCCTTCGGAAATCTTCAGGTAGGCATAGTGCTTGGGCGTGAGCTTGATGCCCGCCTCGCCAAAGCTGCCGGGCACCAGGTCGATGAAGGGGTCATGCGGCTTGGGCAGGTTGGTGTGGACCGCGTCCATCACCTCTTGCGTGGCATGGGGGCCCGTTACCGCCAGCACGCTGGGGTGCATCTGCTTGACGAGGTTGCCGCCGCCGTCGCCCATCTTGGCGCCCAGGCAACCGGTCACGATCACCTTGCCGTTCTCAGCCAGCGCCTCGCCAATCGTGTCCAGGCTTTCGCGCACGGCGTCGTCAATGAAGCCGCAGGTGTTGACGATCACCAGATCGGCGCCTTCAAAGGTCTTGGAGGTCTGGTACCCCTCGGCGCTCAACTGCGTCAGGATCAGCTCGCTGTCGGTAAGGGCTTTGGGGCAGCCCAAACTGACGAACCCCACCTTGGGGGTTCGGTTGGCGTCGAGCGTCGCAGTGGCAGCGTGGGAATCGGTATTCATTTTTCTTGCAGGGGAACCTGGCAACTAATTTGGGCGGTATTTTAAAGCAGGCGCCCTGACAGGCTCCGCCCCTGGGGTATAGACCCGCAGGCGTGGGCGCTACAGCAACAAAAACCGCCATCTACCGAAACTTCCGGTAGATGGCGGTTGATCACGGGTGGGTTGGCGAAAATTGCACCCGCATCCGCATGCCTAGCTGCTTGATGGCAGCACGGCAGCCGACGCTTTAGATGGCCTGCTTCAAGGCCGCTTGATCCCAAAAGCCGTCAGCATCTGCTCCGTCTGCTTTTGCATCTGCTCCTGCATCTGCTGGAAGAACTGCTGCGACTGGGCCTGGTAGTTGCTCGCATCGGGCATGCCTGGCACGCCGGGCATCGGCATGCCCAGAAAGTTGCGCCACATCTCGGGCGTGGCACCCTTCATCTGGTCGGCAAAGCGGCCTTGCATCTCCGTGAACAGCTGCACATTGCGCTCCAGGTAGGAGCCCATGAAGCCCTGCATCGCATGGCCGTAGAAGCGGATGATGTTGACCAGCATGGCCTCGGTGAACATCGGCGCGCCGCCGGCTTCCTCATCGAGAATGATCTGCAGCAGAATGCTGCGCGTCAGGTCCTCGCCGGTCTTGGCGTCCTTGACGACGATGGGCTCGTTCTGCATGACCAGCGCCTTGACCTCGGCCAAGGTGATGTAGGCAGAGGTCTGGGTGTCGTACAGACGGCGGTTGGGGTATTTCTTGACGACGCGCTCGGACGCGGTAGCTGTTCCTGGGGTGTTTTCCGGCACGCGGATCTCCTGTGTCTCTCGCCAACGGCGGGCGTTATAGGAATACCGACCATCCTAGTCTCTGGGACGGCGGTTTTTACCTCTAAGGCAATTTTTAGATTGTAGTGACGGCGGAGGCCTGTTGCGCTGCAGCACTTACCCTAAGAACCTGTTCTAAGAGGCGCCCGCCCGGCCTTTGAGCCAGTGGCCAAAGGCATGCAGCGCAGGCTGGGCGGGCATGGGCTCGGTCGCCAGCGGGGTCATCCAGTAGTAGGCGCGGCTGCCTTTCAACGGCTGCTCGCAGGCAACCACCAGCTCGCCCCGGGCCAGCTCATCCTCGATCAGCATCGGCGGAATCAGCGCCACCCCCATGCCCGCTGCTGCGGCCACGGCCAACATCGAGAACAGCTCATAGCGCGGGCCATCGAGCGCATGGGGGGCCGGTACACCGGCAGCATCAAACCACTTGCGCCAACCATCGGGCCGGGTGCTTTGCTGCAGCAGCGGCAGCTGCGCCAGCACCTGGGGCGATACGGTCAGGTAGGCTCGGCCGCGCCCGCGTTGGGTGGCGCCTTCCAACAGGCGCGGGCTGCAGACCGGCACGATCACCTCGTCCATCAACCAGGTCGCCTGTGTACCCGGCCATTGGCGCGCCTGCTCGGCAGTACCGGCATAGATGGCGGCATCGACCAGGCGCTCGGCAAACGCAAAGGGCCGGGTCTGCACATCGATATGCACGACCACGCCGGGATGCTGCTGCAAAAACTGCGGCAGGCGCGGCAACAGCCAGCGGGTCGCAAAGGTGGGCACGGCCGCAATGCTGATCGCGCCGCCTGCGCCCTGGTGGGCCATGATGTCCAAGGTGCCGCGCTCAATGCCCTGCAGCCACTGCGCCACCTGATGGCTGTACTGGTGACCCGCAGGCGTCAGCACCATGCCGTGGCGCGAGCGCTTGAACAGCTGCACGCCCAGTTGCTCTTCCAGCGCAATGATCTGGCGCGAGACGGCGCTTTGCGTCAGCGCCAGCTCCTGGGCGGCGCGGGTATAGCTCTCGTGGCGGGCGGCGGCCTCAAAACAGGCCAGCGCCTGGGTCGAGGGAATCATTCGGCGCATATCTTGTCTCCGATGTGACGCATGGCATCACTGCATCTTTCTCTGGCATTACCCAGTGCATGCGTTTTTATAAATGCGTAGGTCGCATATCTGGATGATAAACAATCGTTTGCCCCGCCGCTAGCGCGGGTCTACCATGGCGGCTGTTTTGGCAGGGCAGCGCATCGGCGTCCGGCCCCCGCCTTTCGATAAGCGAATACCGATCCAAGGAGCAGACATGGCGCAATTCACCTGGGAAGATCCCTTCCACCTCGACGAACAACTGACCGAAGACGAGCGCATGATCCGCGACGCGGCCCGTGCCTATTGCCGCGACAAGCTGGCACCACGCGTGCAGGAAATGTTCCGCAAGGAATCGGTGGACACAAGCATCTTCCGTGAGATGGGCGAGCTGGGCCTGCTGGGACCCACCATCCCGACCGAGTACGGTGGCGCCGGCCTCAACTACGTGAGCTACGGCCTGGTGGCGCGCGAGATCGAGTACATCGACTCGGGCTACCGCTCGATGGCCTCGGTCCAGTCCTCGCTGGTGATGGTGCCGATCAACGAGTTCGGCACCGAAGCGCAAAAGCAGAAGTACCTGCCCAAGCTGGCATCGGGCGAGTTCATCGGCTGCTTTGGCCTGACCGAGCCTGACCACGGCTCCGACCCTGGCAGCATGGCCACCCGCGCCTACAAGGTGGACGGCGGCTACAAGCTCAAGGGCAGCAAGATGTGGATCACCAACAGCCCCATCGCCGATGTGTTCGTGGTCTGGGCCAAGGAAGTCTCCGAAGGCGGCGCCGTCGGCCAGATCCGTGGCTTTGTGCTGGAAAAGGGCATGAAGGGCCTGTCGGCTCCTGCGATCCACGGCAAGGTGGGCCTGCGTGCCTCGATCACCGGCGAAATCGTCATGGACGATGTGTTTGTGCCGGAAGAAAACGCCTTCCCCGAAGTGCGTGGTTTGAAGGGCCCCTTCACCTGCCTCAACAGCGCCCGCTTTGGCATTGCCTGGGGCGCGATGGGTGCGGCCGAGTTCTGCTGGCACACCGCGCGCCAGTACACGATGGACCGCAAGCAGTTTGGCCGCCCGCTGGCTGCCAACCAGCTGATCCAGAAAAAGCTGGCCGACATGCAGACCGAAATCACGCTGGGCCTGCAAGCGGCGCTGCGCGTGGGCCGCATGAAGGACGAGCACCAGAACGTCATCGAGATCACTTCGCTGATCAAGCGCAACAACTGCGGCAAGTCGCTGGACATTGCCCGCCTGGCCCGCGACATGATGGGCGGCAACGGCATCAGCGACGAGTTCGGTGTGGCGCGCCACCTGGTCAACCTGGAAGTGGTGAACACCTACGAAGGCACGCATGATGTGCACGCGCTGATCCTGGGTCGCGCCCAGACCGGCATCGCCGCGTTCGCCAATTAAGAACGGCCCGAGCCCCATCGCATGCAGCGCCCGCTGCATGCCTGCCCACAACCCACTTCACCGCAGGCGCTGCGTGGGTGGGTTGTGGTGTTTTGTGATCGCTTAACCACCCCCTTGCCGGATGCGAATGGCGCCGCCCTGAGGCCGCACGTACCATCGGCGAGTTTTGCAGAAATTTCTTGCTGCAATGCCTACTGCACATGCATGGGCAGCTATCGAATTTGGAGACACTATGACCGCACCCATCGCGCCGCTGGACGGCATCAAAGTTCTGGATCTGTCGCGGGTGCTGGCCGGCCCCTGGTGCGCGCAGATGCTCGGTGACCTGGGCGCCGAGGTGATCAAGGTCGAGCGGCCCGAGGCCGGTGACGACACGCGCCACTGGGGCCCTCCCTACCTGCACACCGATGACGGCACCAAGACCGAGCAGGCCAGCTACTACACCTGCTGCAACCGCAACAAGCGCAGCATCACCATCGACATGGCCTCGCCCCAGGGCCAGGCGCTGATCGTCGAGCTGGCCAAGGATGCCGACATCCTCGTCGAGAACTTCAAGGTCGGCGGCCTCAAGGCCTATGGCCTGGACTATGAAAGCCTGCGCAAGATCAACCCGCGCCTGATCTACTGTTCGGTCACCGGCTTTGGCCAGACCGGCCCCTACGCCCCGCGCGCCGGCTACGACCTGATGGTGCAGGCGATGAGCGGCATGATGAGCATCACCGGCCACCCTGATGGCGAGCCCGGTGGCGGCCCGCTCAAGGTCGGTGTTGCGGTCACCGATGTGTTCACCGGTATTTACTCCTGCTGCTCGATCCTGGCCGCACTGCAGGCACGCCACCGGACCGGCGAAGGCCAGCACATCGACATGGCGCTGTTGGATGTGGGCATGGCCGTGCTGGCCAACCAGGCCGTGGGCTACCTGAATGCAGACGATATTCCGCAGCGCGCAGGCAATATCCACCCCAGCGTGGGCCCCTACCAGGATTTCCCCAGCAAGGACGGCAATGTGCTGCTGGCCATTGGCAACGACGGCCAGTTCGCGCGCTTTTGCGCCGCCACCGGCAACGAGGCCTGGGCACAGGACCCGCGCTTTACCCGCAACTCGGGCCGCATCATCCACCGCAAGGATTTGCAGGAGCTGATGTACCCGTTGATGAAGACCCGCACCACCGCCGAATGGATTGCGCTGCTCGAAGACAAGGCCGTCCCCTGCGGCCCCATCAACAACATCGCCCAGGCCTTTGACGATGCGCAGGTGATTGCACGCGGCCTGCATGTGCAGATCCCGCGCGATGCCGGCGACCAGATCGGTACGATCAGCACCGTCGCCAGCCCCATGCGGCTGACCGCCACCCCGCCGGTGGTGCGCCGCCCGCCGCCCGCGATGGGCCAGCACACCGACGAGATCCTGGCCGAGCTGGGCCGCTCGCCCGCGCAGATTGCGCAGCTGCACAGCGAAGGCGTGGTCTAAGAACCTGTTCAAAGGGCTAGGGGCTATTGCTTCCATGCACCAAGGGCCGCAACGCGGCCCTTTTTTCATCCCTTGAGAGGCTCAGTCAAACAAGCCCAGGCTGATGCCGTCGCCCAGCGCTGCACCCTCCCACTCCAGCAGCTGCAGCTTGGTGCGCGTGCCGCCATTGGCTGAGAAGCCGCCGCGCGCGCCATGCGCCGCCAAGATGCGGTGGCAGGGCA
The DNA here is from genome assembly GCF_041107495.1 of Comamonas sediminis. Taxonomy (NCBI): domain Bacteria; kingdom Pseudomonadati; phylum Pseudomonadota; class Betaproteobacteria; order Burkholderiales; family Comamonadaceae; genus Comamonas; species Comamonas sediminis. The sequence continues at coordinate 216,624 of NZ_JBGBDC010000010.1, read as the reverse complement.
CCACGGGTGCAAAGGGGTTGGCCCCCAGCGCCTGGCCTACCGCACGGGCCATCCCCCTGCCCCCCAAGTCGTCGGCAAGCTCACCATAGCTGCGCGTCTGCCCCGGCTCAATGGCCAGTGCCAGCTGGTAGACCGCACGCGAAAAATCCGGCACCCCATGCCAGTCGAGCACCACATCATCGAGCAGCGGCAAACCGCTGTGCGCGGACCAGCGGTTCAGGGTCAGCAAGCTGCGCAAGTCGCCCAGCACGGGGGCAGGTGCATCCGGCCAGCGCGCGCTGCCCTCCGGTTCACCGGTCTCCTGGCGCCCGGCCAGCAGCCACTGCACGCCGGCCACCGCCTGCAAAGCCTGGGCACTCAGATCACCGGGCGCCTGGGCTTGTGGCCACAAGCCCTCGCGGCGCTGGCGGGCATGCTCCAGCAGGCGCATCTGTGTAGCCTCCAGGCTGGGCTCGGGCAGCCGCAGCGCGACAACGGCTTGCGCACCCCAGGCAATGCCACAAACACCCAGGCGGGTGCGGAACAAGGCATGGCCCGTTTGCGCAGCATCCCAGGCATCGCCGGGCAGGGAGCGGGAAGAAAGCGGCTCAGTGTTCATGCCCCGCATCTTGCCCCCACCATGCCGACCCCGCAAGCCGCAGTGCCACTGTCAGCCTTTGCCGCCCAAGCCGCGCTGCCCCCTGGGCTGCCAGGACAATCAAGCCCGTGTTCCCCGATAAGAAGATCCCCATGACCGACACCCTGCAAGCCCAGCACGCCGCCATCATGCGCGAGGTGCTGGACAGCGCCCACCACAACCGCCATCTGCACAAAGGCCGCCCCTTTGCCGCAGCAATTGCCGATGATGCGGGCCGCATTCTGGGCCGGGGCGTGAACACCATCAGCCAGACGCAGGACATGACCGGCCACGCCGAGATGGAAGCCATCCGCGACTGCTGCCACCAGCGCCAGCTGCCGCATCTGCAGGGGCTGACGGTCTATGCCTCCGGCCACCCCTGCCCCATGTGCCTGGCAGCAATAGTGGCGGGCCAGGCCAAGCAGGTGTTTTTTGCATTTGACAATGCCGATGCGGCGCCCTTCGGGCTGTCGAGCGAAGGCGTCTACCAGCGCCTGGGCTTGCAACTGCAACCGCCGCCCCTGCCTATCCACCGGCTGAATCTGGGCATCAGCGCAGCGCAGCTGTATGGCGATGCGCCCTGGCCCAGCGCGGGCTGACAAGCGCCTTACCTGGCCTTCGCGCTTTGCGCTGGCTTTACGTCTGCCCCTTATGATCGGGCAGCTATTTTTGGCGGCCATGCCGCCCTTCCCTCCGCTTGCATGACCCCGCCTTCTGCCCCGCCCCCTGCCGTTGACCGCCAAGCACTGCGCTGGATTGCTGCGCTGTTTGTACTGGTCATGGCCAGCCGCCTGCTGGCTTCGCACGGCGTGTCCTGGGACCAGAACGAGCAGCTGGTCTGGTCCCAGCAACTGGCGCTGGGCTATGGGCCCCAGCCGCCGCTCTACACCTGGCTGCAATGGGGCCTGGTGGGGGTGCTGGGCCCGAGCACCCTGGCCGTGGTGCTGCTGAAAAACAGCCTGATCGCGCTGAGCTTTGTCTTTATGCTGCTGGCCGCACGCCAGGTGCTGCCCGCGCGCCAGGCCTGGCTGGCCGCTGCCGGCATGACCTGGCTGCCCGGCATTGCCTGGCAGTTGCTGCGCGACCAGACCCATACGGTGATGCTGACCTGCGCCATCTGCGCCACCTGGTGGTTGCTGCTGCGCCAGTTGCGCCAGCCGCGCCCGCTGGGCTTTGTCTACCTGGGCCTCGTCGTCGCCTGGGGCATGCTGTCCAAGTACAGCTACCTGCTGGTCGCCGTCACCCTGCTGCTGGCCTGCCTGAGCATGGCCAGCACGCGCCGCGCACTGTTGTCGCGCGGCTGGTGGCTCACGCCGCTGATCAGCATCGCGCTGGTCGCCCCCCATGCCTGGTGGGTGCTGGAGCACTGGCAAGCGGCCAGCGGCGCCACCCTGGACAAGCTGCATCCAGCAGAGACCAGCTCCTACCTCAGCGGCCTGGCCCACGGCCTGCGGGATCTGCTGGCCTTTTTGCTGCTGGCGGTGCTTCCCTTGCTGCTGATGGCGCGCTGGACCAGTGGGCGCTTTTGGCAACAGCGCGCTGCTGCCACCGGCGCTGTCAATCACAGCCCCACGCCTGACTGGCTGGTGCCGCTGCTGCGCCGCTATATGGCGCTGGTGGCGGGCGCGCTGGTGCTGATGGCGCTGGCAGGTGCAGCCAAGTTCGATGGCCGCTGGATCCAGCCGCTGCTGCTCATTTTTCCGCTCTACATGCTGGCCCGCTGGCCGGCGCTGGCCCAGTCGGACACAAGCCGCCGGCGCTATCTGCTGGCCTGTCTGGGCATGCTGGTGCTGGTCTGGTCGCTGGCGTTGCTGGCGCCGCTGCGCGATGCCAAGCGCGGCAAGGGCGACCGCCTCAACTGGCAGCTGGACCTGATTGCCAACACCTTGCGCCAGGCCGGCTACCAAGGCCAGGGCATGGTGCTGGCCGAGCACCACACCACCGGCGGCGTGATGCGCATTCTGTTCCCCCAGGCCAAGATCGTGGTCTGCGATGCAGACGAACCGGGCTTTCATAAGGACTGCGCCTGGCAGGCCGCTGAAAGCGCCCGCCGCCAGCACCTGCCCTGGTTGCAGATCTCCACCGAGGACCCGGCGCCCGATGCCTGGTGGTGGGCCGCCTGGCCCGTCGATGCCATGCTGCAGGTGCAGGAGGCCGAGCTGCCCTACCGCTGGACCGATCCGGCACGTGCGCAGATGCAGATGAACTTTGTGGTGTCTCCGGCGGGCAGATAAACAGCGCACGGCGCCACTAAGATCTGGCCATTTCCCTCGCCGCCCAGACCATGACCGACACCGCCGCCATCGCCCAAGAGCACTGGATCGGCCTGCCCCCACAGGGCCGGCTGTATGCCAAAACCTGGACCCCGGGCACCACGCACAAAGCGCCACTGGTGCTGCTGCATGACTCGCTGGGTTCAGTCGCGCTGTGGCGCGATTTTCCGGCGCAGCTGGCCCAGGCCACGGGACGGCAGGTGATCGCCTATGACCGCCTGGGCTTTGGCCAATCGGATGCGCGCAGCGGCACGCTGTCGGCGCAGTTTGTGGCTGAAGAGGCGGAGCTTTACTTCCCCATTGTGCGCCAGCATCTGGGCCTGGATCGCTTTGCGTTGCTGGGCCACAGCGTGGGTGGCGGCATGGGCATTGCGATAGCCGCAGGCGCGGGCCAGGCCTGCACGGCGCTGGTGACCATCGCCGCCCAGGCCTTTGTCGAAGACCGCACGCGGGCGGGAATTGCCGAGGCCCGCGCGCTGTTCCAGGACGCTGCGCAATTGGAGCGCCTGGCCAAATACCACGGCAGCAAGGCGCGCTGGGTCGTGGATGCCTGGACGGAGACCTGGCTCAGCCCCGCGTTTAGCGATTGGAACGTGGACGCCTGGTTGCCCCGCCTGCAATGCCCTCTGCTCGCCATCCATGGTGAGCGGGATGAATACGGGAGCACCGCACACCCCGAGCGCATTGCCCGCCAGGCCGGTGGCGGTGGCCAGACCGAGATCATTGCCGGCGCCCACCATATGCCGCACCGCGAAATGGCCGAGCAGGTGCTCGGCCGGGTGCGTGCTTTTCTGGCGCAGGCCGGCTAGACCTGCGTTTGGCCTTTGATTAATAGGCGACCGTGAAGCGGGCCTTGCTGTGCAGATGCTGCTCCAGCGCATCGACCAGGGCCACGGCCAAATCCGCCGCCGAGATATCGCCAGGGCTGCCATCGGCTTGCCACAGCGGCTCGTCCTTGCCGGTGCGGTACTGACCGGTGCGGCCCTGGCTTTGCGCGGCTGATCCGCCATGGAAGCCGACCGGCGGGCTCAGCACGGTCCAGTCCAGCGCGGTCTCTTTTTGCAGCGCGCTGTACATGTCGCGGGCCGCACTGGCGCCGGGCTTGATGGCGGCGGGGAACTCGGGCGAATCCACGAGCTGCTGGCCGTTCACATACAGGCTGCCTGCGCCGCCCACCACCAGGTAGCGGGCCACACCGGCTGCGCGGGTGCCAGCCTCGATGGCCTGCGAGCCCTTGAGGAAGTCCTCGTAAATATTGGGGTTGGTCCAGCCTGCGTTGTAGGCCGATAGCACGGCATCGCTGCCGGTGGCCGCCTTTTGCACCACGGCCGCATCCATCACATCTCCTTGCAGCACTTGCAGATGCGGGCGGGGCTTGAGCTTGGCGGGGTCGCGCACCAGGGCCACCACCTCGTGGCCGCGCTGCAGCAGTTCATCAAGCAGTGCAGCGCCTACAAAACCGGTCGATCCAATCAGTGTGACTTTCATCGTATTTCCTTCGCATGGACAAAGGCGGGCAGCCCCTGCGCCACGCCAAGACCCCACTGTATGCCGGTCGAGCGGCATTGATAATCCCTCCCATCCAAGCATTTCTTTGAAGCTGTGCTTCATAATCAGCCGATGGAAGACCTCAAGCGCATGGCTATTTTTGCGACCGTGGTCGAGCAAGGCTCGATGACGGCCGCCGCACGCCTGCTGGGCATGAGTGCCTCGGCGGTGAGCCAGCAGGTGCGGCATCTGGAGGCCCAGGCGGGCCTGCCGCTGATGCACCGCACCACGCGCAGACTGAGCCTGTCCGATGCCGGGCAGCGCTTTTATGCACAGTGCGCAGTGATGCTGCAGGCCGCACGCCAGGCCCGCGCCGAGCTCGATGCCGAGCGCGACGAGCCAGTGGGCGAGCTGCGCATTGCCGCCGTGCTGGGCCTGGCCGCACCTCTGGGCCGGGCGCTGGCTCCGTTGCTGCACGCCCACCCGCAGCTGCGGCTGCAACTGCTGCTCGATGAATCGCACAGCGACCTGGTAGCAGAGCGGGTGGACATCGCCATCCGCCTGGGCGAGCTGCCCGACTCCCACTGGGTGGCCCGCCCGCTGGGCACCTTGCCCTGGTGGATATGCGCCGCCCCTGCGCTGGCGCAAGGCAGGCCGGTGCCGCAGCACCCGCAGGCCTTGCAGGCCTGGCCCTGGATGGCGCGCAACATCGGCAAGACCACCAGCGCCAGCATGCAGCTGCAGCACCGCCACAGCGGCGAGGTGGTCATGCTGCACACGGCGCCACGCATCATCAGCAACCAGCAGTACGCGCTGCAGCAGCTGTGCAGCGAGGGGCTGGGCCTGGCGCGGCTGTTTTCGCTCGAAGTGGCTGACCAGGTGCGCAGCGGCCAGCTGCTGCGCCTGCTGCCCGACTGGGACTGCGGCAGCCTGCGCATCTCCGCCCTCACCCCCGAGCGCCAGGCGCTGCCTGCGCGGGTGCGGCTGGCGCTGGCCACCTTGCAGGCCCACTTTGCGCCGCTGGCGCTGTCCTGAAGCGCATTGCCTGGCCGCCCCAAGCGGACGCTTGCACCTTCGCTGTTGCCTAAAAAGAACGTGAGGGGCAGCGGTGGTTTTGGCAAATACGCAAGAATCCTCCCTTGGTGGTCGGTGTACTGCCTGGATCCCTATCGCTGCGCGCACCCCGCGCGGCCTATTAAACCGCCGTGTATCCGGACGGCGGTAGATTAACGAACGGAAGCTTTATGACCCACTCTACCGCTCGCCGCTCGGCGCTGCGTGGCCTGTCGCTGGCCGCGCTCACCCTCTCCAGCCTGGCAAGCTTCAGTGCCCATGCAGACACCCCGGCGGTGCTGCGCGTATCTGCCATCCCCGACGAGGCACCCACGGAGCTTCAGCGCAAGTTCAAGCCGCTGGGCGAGTACCTGTCGCAGGCGACGGGCATGAAGGTGGTGTTCACGCCGGTGTCCGACTATGCGGCGGTGGTTGAATCCCTGGCCACCAGGAAGCTGGACCTGGCCTGGCTGGGCGGCTTTACCTATGTGCAGGCAAAGATCCGCACCAATGGCACGGCCATCCCGATCGTGCAGCGCGCCGAAGACGCGGTGTTCACCAGCAAGTTCATCACGGCCGACCCCAGCATCCAGACCCTGGCCGACCTCAAGGGCAAGACCTTCGCGTTTGGCGCGCCTTCGTCCACCTCGGGCAGCCTGATGCCGCGCTACTTTCTGCTGCAGGACGGCCTGAACCCGGAAAAGGACTTCAAGACCGTGGCCTACTCGGGCGCGCATGACGCCACCGTGGCCTTTGTGGCGGCCGGCAAGGCCGAGGCCGGCGTGCTCAATACGTCGGTATGGGACAAGCTGGTCGAGACCAAGAAGGTGGACACCAGCAAGGTGCGCGTGTTCGCCACCACCCCCACCTACTTTGACTACAACTGGACCGTGCGCGGCGACCTGGACCCGGCCATCATCAAGAAGCTCACCGATGCCTTCCTGGCGCTGGACCCGGCCAAGCCCGAGCACAAGGCCATCATGGATCTGCAGCGCGCCTCCAGGTTCATCCCGACCAAGCCCGAGAACTATGCCGGCACCGAAGCGGCCGCCAAGTCCGCCGGCCTGCTCAAGTAACGGGCCGCCGGGCATGGGCACTGTTGCAGGGCCCATGCCGCCTGCCTCTGCTGCACTTTTCCAGCATTTGATCCATGAGCTTTGTGCTTGACGATGTGGGCCTGACCCACACCAATGGTTTTGTCGCACTCGCGGGCATTCGCCTGTCGGCGGCCCAGGGCAAGAGCATTGCGCTGATCGGCCCTTCCGGCGCGGGCAAGACCTCGCTGCTGACGGCCATCGGCACGGCCCACCTGCCCAGCAGCGGCCGCATGCAGGTGCTGGGCCAGGCCTTGCCGGCGGCACCTGCCACCCCCTCCGTGCGCGAGCTCAAAGCGCTGCGCAGCCTGATTGGCACCGTGCACCAGAGCGCGCCCATTGCGCTGCGCCAGCGCGTGGTCACCGCCGTGCTGGCCGGCCGCCTGGGCCAGTGGCCGCTGTGGAAGGCGCTGGCATCGCTGGCCTACCCGCAAGACATCTCCGGCGCCCGCGAGGCCCTGGTCCGTGTGCAGATGGAGGACAAGCTCTTTGCGCGCTGCGACCAGCTCTCCGGCGGCCAGCTGCAGCGCGTGGGTATTGCCCGGGTGCTCTACCAGCAGGCCCGGCTGATTCTGGCCGATGAGCCGGTCTCCGCGCTCGACCCTGCGCTGTCGCTGGCCACCGTGCAGTTGCTGGTGCAGGAAGCCGCTGCGCGCCAGGCCACCTTGGTGGCCAGCCTGCATGCGGTGGACCTGGCCCTCCGCTGCTTTGCCCGCATTGTCGGCATCCGCGATGGCCGGATTGCCTTTGACCTGCCCGCTGCGCAGGTGAGCCAGGCACAGCTCCAGGCCCTGTATGCCCATGCCGATGGCAGTGCGGCCGCATTGCCCACGCTGGGCAGCATGGGCAGCGCCACGCCGCAAGTGCTGTCCAGCCCGGCAGCTGAAGTGATCACATGCCGCTGATGCCTGCCGCTGCCAACGACGCACAGCGCCGCGACCCTGCCGCCCGAGGCCGGCTCATCGCGCTGCTGCTGGCGCTGGTGGTACTGTGGCCGATGCTGCAGACCTCGGGCTTCTCGCTGGCGCCGTTTTTTGACAGCAACAATCTCAAAGTGGTCGGTGGTTTTCTGGCCCAGTTTCTGCCGCCCGAGAGCAGCCAGGAGTTTCTGGCCTACCTGGGCCAGGCCAGCCTGGAGACCCTGGCCATTGCCACCGCCGGCATGGCGCTGGCGCTGCTGCTGGCGCTGCCGCTGTCCTACCTGGCGAGCGGCGCTGCGCGCGAGAAAGTCAGCCTCAACCCCCTTACCCGCGGCGTGCTGACCATTCTGCGCGGCGTGCCCGAGCTGGTCTGGGCGCTGGTGTTTGTGCGGGTGTTTGGCCTGGGCCCCGCCGCTGGCGTGCTGGCCCTGGGCCTGACCTATGGCGGCATGCTGGCCAAGGTGTATGCCGAGATTCTGGAATCCACCGACCCGGGCCCCGCCCGCGCCTTGCGCGCCAGTGGCGCAGGCCGCCTGCAGGCCCTGCTCTACGGCAGCCTGTCGCAAGCGGCGCGTGAGCTGACCTCGTACACCGTCTACCGCTGGGAATGCGCGATCCGCGCCTCGGTGGTGATGGGCTTTGTGGGCGCGGGTGGCCTGGGCCAGTTGATGGACCAGGCGATGAAGATGCTCAATGGCGGCGAGGTCGCCAGCATCTTGCTGGCCTTCATGCTGCTGGTGGCGCTGGCCGATCTGCTGTCCTGGTGGCTGCGCCGCGCGCTCGATACGCCGCCAGCGGCCCGTGCGCTGCCTTTTGGCTGGCGCAGCGCGGCCATGCTGCTGCTCGGCGGCATCGGCCTGTGGGCCAGCTTCTGGCTGCTCGGCATCGACTGGTCCGCGCTGTTCAGCCGCGATGCGCTGCAATCGATGGGCAGCTTCGTGGCCGGTTTTTTCTCGCCCGACCTGAGCGCCGCCTGGCTGCGCAAAGTGGCCCAAGGGTTGTGGGAGACCCTGGCCATTTCCATTATCGGCAGCCTGCTGGCGGCCATGGCCGGGCTGCTGCTGGCCTTGCCGCGCTGGCGCGCACCCTGGAACGCGCTGCTCAACCTGCTGCGCTCGGTGCCCGAGCTGGTCTGGGCGACGATCACCGTGCTGGCGGTGGGCCTGGGCCCGTTGGCCGGCGCGCTGGCGCTGGCCTTGCACACGGCCGGGGTGCTGGGCCGGCTCTATGCCGAGGCCTTGCAGAATACGCCTACCGCTCCCGCCCGGGCGCTGCGCCTGGCCGGCAGCAGCCGCCTGCTGGCCTTTTGCTACGGCACGCTCCCAGCGGCCGCGCCGCAGTTGCTGGCCTACACCCTGTACCGCTGGGAGATGAACATCCGCATGGCGGCCATCCTCGGCTTTGTCGGCGCTGGTGGTCTGGGCCAGCTGCTGTATGTCGAACTCTCGCTGTTCCACTACGCGCAGGCCAGCACCGTCATCATTGCCATGCTGCTGCTGAGCATGGCGGTGGACTGGAGCAGCGCCGCCTTGCGCCGCGCGATGCGCTGACCCCCCATCCCTGATGTCTCCCTCCTCCCGCAAAACCTGGCAGCTGCTGATCCGCAGGCTGCATCTGTACATCGGCCTGCTGGTCGCGCCGTTCATCGTGGTGGCTGCCGCTACCGGCCTGCTGTATGCGCTGACGCCCCAGCTGGAAAACCAGCTCTACCGCAGCGCGCTGGAGGCCGAATCGGCGCCAGGCGCCCCGGCGCAGCCGCTGTCGGCCCAGGTGCAGGCCGCCCTGCAGGCCTTGCCGGCATCCGCTGCAGTGCTGGCCGTGCGCCCGGCGCCCGATGCGCGCAGCACCACCCGCGTCATGGTGGCCGATGCGGCGCTGGGCCCCTCGGAATACCGCAGCCTCTTTGTGAACCCCTACAGCCTGGCGCTGCAGGGCGACCTGACGGTCTATGGCACCAGCGGCGTGCTGCCGCTGCGCAAGCAGCTTGATCTGCTGCACCGCCAGTTGCTGATGGGTGAATGGGGCCGCACCTACAGCGAACTGGCGGCCTCCTGGCTGTGGGTGGCTGCGCTGGGCGGTGTGGCCCTGTGGTGGCTGTCGCGCCCGCAGCGGGCCGGCGCCCACGTAGCCCATGCTCCGCTGCGCCGCTGGCACCATGGCTTGGGGCTGTGGCTGCTGGTGGGCCTGCTGTTTCTTTCGGCCACGGGCCTGACCTGGTCGCGCTGGGCCGGCGGCCATTTTGGCCAGGCGCTGCAGCAGATGGGCTGGCAAACGCCGCGTTTGAACACCAGCCTGGGCACGGACGCCAGCAGCGCCCATGCCCACCACCAGCCCGCAGACTCGCATGCGGACCATGCAGAGCACCAGGCCGCGCCCATGGCCATGGCTGGTATGGCCGGTATGGCGGGTATGGGCCCCATGCCGCAGGACTTTGACAGCGTGCTGGCAATCGCCCGCCAGCACGGCCTGGCATCCGCCAAGCTGGAGATCCGGCCGCCAGCCGCTGCCAACAAGGCCTGGACGGTGACGGAGATCAACCGCTCCTGGCCCACCGAAGTGGATGCGCTGGCCATTGACCTGGCGCAGGGCCAGGTGCTGGACCACAACCGCTTCCGCGACTACCCGCTGGCCTCCAAGCTGACGCGCTGGGGCATTGACCTGCACATGGGCAGCTGGGGTGTTCTGAACCAGGCCTTGCTGGTGCTGCTGGGCGCCGGCATTGTGGCGATGGCGCTGACCGGCTGGCTGCAATGGCGCAAGCGCCCGGGCCGCAGCCGCGAATGGCTGCATGGCCAGCTGACCCTGGTCCACCAATGGCGCCAGTTGCCGCGTACTGCTGCGCTGGCCCTGTTGCTGGTGGCAGCCGCCTTGGGCTGGCTGCTGCCGGTGCTGGGCTGCAGCCTGTTGGCACTGCTGGCGCTGGATGCCTGGATCTACCTGCGCCGATAGGTCAAAAAAATGCCCGGCACAGAGGCGGTGCCGGGCAGGTGAATAGCGCTGGATTGCCGCTCAGTGCGGCACAATGCGCGCCTCGGCGCCTGCGGGGGCAAAGCTGCTGCGCCACTTCCAGCCCGCATAGGCACACCACAGCACACCCAGCACGGCAATGCTGCCGCCGACCGGGCCCAGGTAGTGCAGGCCGGCATGCATGCCCACCTGGCTGCCCAGCAACGCGCCTGCGCCAATGCCGATATTGAAGATGCCCGAGAACAGCGACATGCCCACGTCGGTGGCATCGGAGGCCAGGCGCAGTACCTTGGCCTGCAGCGGCAGCACCATGCACAGCATGACCACACCCCACACGGCACAGACCAGGTACAGCGCAGGCGGCCAGCGCGTGCTGGGCAGCAGCAGCCACAGGCAGGCGGTCAGCACGGCCATCGCGCCCAGCAAAAAGCCGCGCGGCCAGCGCATGCCAAAGCTGCTGAACAAGATGCTGCCGACAATGCCCATGCCGCCGTACAGCAGCAGCACCCAGGTGGTCACCTGGTTGTTCAGCCCGGCCTCGCGCTGGATCAGTGGCTCGATATAGCTGTAGACGGTGAACTGGGCCGTCACCATCAGGATCAGCAGGGCATAGGTGGCCGACAGCGCCGGGCGCTTGAACAGCACCGGAATGCTGCGCAGCGAGCCGGCATTCTCGCTGGGCAGCAAGGGCAGCATGCGCCACAGCACCAGCATGACGAGCAGCGCCAGCACGCCGATGATGCCAAAGGTCGTGCGCCAGCCCAGCGCCTCGCCCACCATGCGACCCAGCGGCACGCCCAGCACCATGGCCAACGTGGTGCCGGTAGCCAGCAGGCCCAGCGCCTGCGGGCGCTTGTCCTGCGGCGCAATGCGCACCGCCAGCGATGCGGTGATCGACCAGAACACCGCATGTGCCAGCGCAATGCCCATGCGGCTGATCAGCAAGGTGGCATAGTTCCAGGCGATGGCCGACAGACCATGGCTCACGATGAACAGCGCGAACACGCCCATCAGCAGCTTGCGGCGTTCAACATTCTTGGTCATCAGCATGCAGGGCAGCGATGTGAGCGCGACGATCCAGGCATAGATGGTCAGCATCAGGCCCACCTGCTCGGTGGTCATGCCAAAGCTGCCGCCAATGTCACTGAGCAGGCCCACCGGCACGAACTCGGTGGTGTTGAAAACAAAGGCGCCCATGGCCAGGGCGAGCACGCCGAGCCAGGCCTGGCGGCGGGTCAAAGATGCGGAGTCAGTCATGGCAATAAAAAAGCCGCAGCTCCAAAGCGGAGAGCGGCTCGCCAGTGTGCCAAAAAACGCTTACCTGCCCACAATGGCCAGGGAAAACCCTTTGGTCCCGGTTGTTGGCAGCTGTCAGGCTGCCAGGGTTTGCGGCTGCAGTTGCTGCAATTGCTGCGCTTCCAACGTGCGGTGCAGCTGTACCGTGGCCGCGCAGGCGCGGGCCAGCTCGGCACCCTTCTTCACAAAATGCTGGTGGAAGAAATCGTGGTGCTCCTGCGATTCATGGAAGTCGCGTGGCGTCAGCACGGCCGAGAACACCGGCACGCCGGTGTCCAGCTGCACCCGCATCAGGCCATCGATCACGGCGGTGGTGACAAACTCATGGCGGTAGATGCCGCCGTTGACCACCAGGCCGCAGGCCATCAGACCCGCATATTGGCCGCTTTGGGCCAGGCGCTTGAGCAGCAAGGGGATCTCGAAGGCGCCGGGCACATCGTAGAGGTCGATCTGGTCGGCGCGCCAGCCGTGTTGTGCCAACTCGGCGAGGGCGGCATCGCGGGCCTGGTGCACGATGTCCGAATGCCATTGCGCGCAGACAATCGCCAGGCGTGCAGCCTTGTTGATGGAGTAAGAAATGCTGGAATGCTGATTCATGGTTTTGCTGTCCTTCAATGACCTGAATCAGGGCGCGCGCAAGCCCATCGCAGCACCCCACGTACAGACGCAGGGCGACACAAGGTTTGCGCGATTCTCTTTCATCCGGACTGTGACCGTCGGCTCTGGCATCGCACCAGATCTGCTGACCTTGCGCAGCCGTAGGCCTTGCAAGCGCTCGCGGGCTCCTGGCTCCTCAAAGCCAGATACCGCCGGTGGGGAATTGCGCCCCGCCCTGAGAATAACGCTGAGCCGCTGCCGGCAAGGCCCTGGAGGGCCCAAGCCTGCTGCAGCTCGCCGGCCGATTGTAGAGGGGCTGCGATACAAACACCGTCACCCAGGTTTTTGATGCGCGGGCAACTTGTTGTGCGTCTAGTTTTTCGGCTTTAGCTGCCGGCCTGCCATACATCGCCTGCGCTCTACACTGCGGTACCTGCGCGCCCCACCGATCCCTACCATGGCCTTGCTGAACTTCATGCTCTCCCCCCTCCCCAGCCCGCAAGGGGGCATCCTGCTGCTGTGCGACGCGCAGCAGCGCCTGCGCGCGCTGGACTGGCAGGGCTATGAAGCGCGCATGGCCTTGCTGATGCGCCGCCAGTACCCGCGCGATGCCGTCCAGATGCACAGCAGCGCGGCCGTGCCCGCGCCGGTGGCCGATGCCCTGGCCGCGTACTTTGATGGCGAGCTGCAGGCGCTTGATCGCCTGGAACTGGCACTGGGTGGCACCGATTTTCAGCGCCAGGTCTGGACGGCATTGCGCGCCATCCCTGCAGGCAGCACGCGCAGCTATGCCAGCCTGGCCGCGCAGATCGGGCGGCCGGCAGCAGTGCGTGCGCTGGGCATGGCCAATGGCGCCAACCCCATCAGCATCGTGCTGCCCTGCCACCGGGTGATCGGCAGCGATGCATCGCTCACCGGCTATGCCGGCGGCCTGGCGCGCAAGCAGTGGCTGCTGGCGCATGAAGCGCGGCACAGCAAAAAGCCCGCCTAGGGCGGGCTCGGGGAGGCTATCAGCACCGGTTTGGCAGCTTATTCGCCGATCGGGGTCTTCTTGCCGTCGATGTAGTGGCTCAGCGTGTACAGAGGCACCTTCAGCTCGCCGTTTTCCTGGAACGCAATCTTCGCGGTCACGCCGTTGTACTCGGACTTGCGCAGCTCGGGCAGGTACTTCTTCGGATCGGTGGAATCGGCACGCTTCATCGCGTCGACGATCAGCATGGTCGCGTCATAGAAGTAAGGGCTGTAGACCTGGAACACGCCAGGGTTCTTGGCGTCATAGCGCTTCTTCCATTCGGTACCGCCAGGCATCTTGGCCAGCGATGCACCACCGTCGGCGCAGACCACATTGCCCAAGGTCTTGGTGCCGGTGGCCAGCTTGGCCAGCTCGGCCGTGCAGATGCCATCGCCGCCGAAGAACTTCACATTGGTCATGCCCAGTTGCACCATCTGGCGCAGCATGGGGCCGGCTTGCGCATCCATGCCGCCGTAGAAGATCGCATCGGGCTTCTTGGCCTTGATGGAGGTCAGGATGGCCATGAAGTCGGTGGCCTTGTCGTTGGTGAACTCGGACGCCACGATGTTCACGCCCTTGGCGCCCGCGTCCTTCTTGAACACATTGGCCAGGCCTTGGCCGTAGGCGGTGCGGTCGTCGATCACGGCCACGTTCTTCAGCTTCAGGGTGTCGGCCGCGTAGCCTGCCAGCGCAGCGCCCAGCGCGTTGTCGTTGGCGATGATGCGGAAGACGCCGGGGTAGCCAGGGCGGGTCAGTTCGGGGTTGGTGGCCGCGCCGGTGATGAAGGGCACACCGCAGTCGTTGAAGATCTTGGATGAGGGGATCGCGACGCCCGAGTTCAGAATACCGGCAACCGCCGCCACCTTGTCATCGCAGAGCTTTTGCGCAGCAGCCGTGCCTTGCTTGGGGTCGGCCGCATCGTCTTCGGCCACCACTTCGAACTTGATCTTCTTGCCACCGATGGTCACGCCCTGGGTGTTGAGGTCTTCCACCGCAAAGCGCACGCCGGTGACGTTGTCCTTGCCATAGTGCGCCTGAGGACCGGACAGCGGGCTCATCGTACCGATCTTCACCACCTCTTGTGCGCTTGCAGCCACGGCCATACCGGCCACCACCAGGGCCACTGCAGCCTTGATACTTTTATCCATTGCGTCGTACTCCATCAAAAGCGTCTGTTAAGCGCCACCGGTACCGGCATCTGCCGCCTTGCCACTTGTAATGGAGGCCGCACATTCGGTACATCATCGAACTCGATAGCGTGAGTGAGATTTTTTATCTACCCGGGCCTACGACGGTATTAGGACAAGTCCTGTAAAAATAGCGACACAGTGGGTTTGAAATCGCATATAAGCGCCAGCACGCAACGCATTCCAACGATTGCTGCATTGCATCAATCGGAACGGTGACAGCCGTTATTTGTCTAACTTCTCAACACCGACGAATACGGATATTGACATCCCACAACAGGCATGTCTCCTGCATACCACGCAGGGATTGTCTGTAAAGATTGGCAAAACACAGCATGGCTGTGGCATCGCCGTCAACCCCCAAGGCCGGAAAAACGTCTTTACATACATGGGCCCATGTCTCCGGTTTTGAGGGTGTAACGGTTAGCATTGGGAATCGCGATTGCTGGCCCTATGGCATCACGCAAGTCCTGCCACCACACAACCAGAAAGGCTCGAATATGAATCATCGTCATCTGCTCAGCATTGCCACCATCGCGTTCAGCGCGCTGGCCACGACCGGCTGCGTTGCCACCGGCAGCGACGGCTACTACAGCGATTCGGGCTACGGCAGCTATGGCGGCGGTTATGGCTATGGTTACCAGCAGCCTTCGCAAACCATTTATGTGCAGGACCGCTACAACGACGACCGCTATTACCGCGACCGTGAACGTGACCGGGACCGCGCAGCCCGCGAGCGCGAAGCCCGTGAACGCGAGCGTGACCGTGACCGCGATCGCCAGGCCCGTGAACGCGACCGCGACCAGCGCGCCCGTGACGAAGACCGCCGCCGCGCACTGGAGCGCCAGGCGCAAGACCGTGAACGCCAAAACCGCGAGCGCGACCGCAACCGCTTTGGCGAAAGCCGTCACCAGCAGGAATGCGCGGCCGCTGCCCGCCAGAATGCCGCTGGCAGCGACAATGTGCTGACCCCCAGCCGCCCCTGCCGCTAACCTGCTGACCCGCCCGCGTGCCGAGCGCGCGGGCTTATTCCTCAAGGAGTTTTCACCATGCGTACCATTCGTCTCGGAACGATGGCCATCGCTGCGGCCAGCGCCCTGCTCTTGGGCGGCTGCGTGGTCGCACCCGCAGACGGCGTGTACTACGGCGATGCCTATTCGACCTACTCCACCCCCAGCTATGGCTACGGCTATGGGGGCTACGGGTATGGCTATAACAGCTACCCCTACTACGGCAGCAGCTCGCTGGTCATCCAGAGCTCTCCGACTTACGTGTATGGCGGCGGCCGCCCCTATTACCGCCCGGGTGGCGGTTACTACCGCCCCGGCGGTGGCTATGACCGCCCCGGCCATGGCGGCAGCAGCCGGCCACCACCATCGCGTCCCCAGCAGTTGGCACCCGGCACGGGCTCCAACTTTGGCCGCCCTTATGGTTCGGGCCCGCGCCCGGCAGCGCCCGCGTCGCGCCCCAACGGCGGCCGGTTTGGTGGACAGTTCGAGCGCTAACCTTCGGTCACCACCATGCGCCTCATGCCACGCCCCCCTTTGCCCAGCCTTCGCTATGCCGCATGGCTGGGTTTTTGGTGTGCTTGCGCATTGGCGGCGCCGTTGGCGCAGGCCCAGGTCACCCGCTGCGTGGACCCGGGCACGGGCAAGGTGACCTACACCGATGGCGCCTGCGCCAGCGGTGCCAGCGCGACCGAGATAGAGCGCCGCAAATCCGATGAGGAGCTGGCCCAGGACCGCGCCCGCGAGCAGGAAGCCCTGCAAGCCAAGGCCGAGCGGCGCCAGCAGGAGCTGGCCCAGGGCCGGCTGCAGGCCGATGAACGCGCCGAGGATTTGGCGCAACGGGCCGCCAACCGCCCCGCTCGCGCCAACCCCGCGCAGTCAGCCGCCTGCCAGCAATCGCGTGAGCGCTACAGCGCCGCATCCGATGAGGCTGCCGACAAGACCATGGGCAGCCATGCCCGGCTCGATGCGGCCAAGCGCCAGATGGAGCTCGACTGCATGGGCCCCGAGGCCTATAGCCGGCTGGAGGCCAGCCGCACCGCCCCGACGGCGGTACTGCCCGCTGATCCCTATTGGGACGGGTACCCATACCGCCCCCATCGCCCCCGCCCACCGGCACCACCGCCCGCCCCCGCACCCAGCATCAGCCGCTGCGATGTGTTCAAGTGCGTGGATACGCAGGGCTATTCGCACCCCCGGGGCCAGATTGGCGAAACCGCACGGCCACCGAGCCCCGGCGCCAACCCGCGCAGCTGCCGTAGCCAGGGCGGCTCGGCACCCTGCTAGCCCGGGCGAGGTTCAAGCACCAGGGCCAGCCGCAGTGCCCGCCCCCACCAGATACACAGCGGCCTGCAAGCCGTGGTGCACCGTCTGGTAGCGCAGTACCAGGCCCAGCTCCTGCCGCATACGCGTATTGCTCAGGCGCCGCGACTCGCGCATGAAACTCAGCAAGGTGGGGCTCAGTTGCTGCTCGGCCTCGGCCAGGCTGATGCGCATCGGGTGCGGCAGGCGCCACAGGTCAGCGGCCAGGTCAAAATAATCGCCCATCAGCATCGCAGAGTCATCGGCCACATTGGTGATGCGCTGCGGCATGCCGCGCCATAGCGCCCGCACCACCGCGCGCGCCAGGTCATCGGCATGGATGTGGCTGGTGTAAACATCGTCCTCGCGCCGCAACAGCGGCGTGCCGCGCTGCAGCCGCCCCAACGGGGTACCGCCCTCGCGGTCTCCTGCGTAGATGCCGGGGATGCGCAGTACATGCACGGCAGCGCCGCTGGCCACCAAGCGCCGCGCCCAGGCCCGCAATTGGCGTTCGGCATCGACCCGGCGCAGCGCCCGGGCGGTGCTGGCGCGCAGCGGATGGGTCTCCGTGACCCAGGCACCGTCCCAGTTGCCATAGACACCGCTGGTGGAGCCGTACACCAGCTGCGGCACCTGCCCCGCGCGGCAGGCCAGCGCCTGCAGCAGGTGGCGTGTGCGCAGATCGCGCGAGGCTAGCGTGGGCGGCGTTCCCGCAGCGGGCTGCGCCGGTGGCGCCAGATGCACCACACGCTGGGCCAGCCCCGCCAGCCGGCGCAGGCTGCGCGGCTCGTCCAGATTGCCCAGCAACGGCGTAGCACCCAGGGCACGCAGGCTGTCAAAGCGCTGCGGCGATGAACTGAGCGCCCGCACCAGCGGGCCGCGCGCCGCATGCGCATGCTGGCCTGGCCGCTGCCACAGCCGCAGCACCCGCTGGCCGACATCGCCGCAGCCCACGATCAGCACCCGTTGGCGCCGAAAACGCGCCGGCAAGGCCTGGCCAGCTGCCATGGCGCAGCGCTGTCGGGGCCCGCTTCGCGGGCTTTGGTTTAAAGGCACAATAAGCTTTCGTGGTTCAGATGGCAGCCATCACACTGCAGTCTAGCGTCTGAACCTGCTTGCAAATGCCAGCGCTCACCCCATTTATGCAACCCCAGGCGCCGATGAGCGCCGTTGTTTTGTGTCGATAAGGAATTTTGGTGCAATGAGCTCTTCGTCCAGCGCGTTTCAAATTTCGGTCCTGCCCAGCGGACGCGCATTTGCCACCCAGGCCTCGGAAGCGATCCTGACGGCTGCGATCCGCAGCGGCGTAGGTCTGCCGTATGGTTGCAAGGATGGCGCCTGCAGCTCCTGCAAATGCAAGAAGCTCAGCGGCACCGTCGTGCATGGTCCCCACAGCGAACGTGCGCTGAGCCCGCAGGAAGAGGCCGACGGCATGATCCTGCCGTGCTGCGCCGTGCCCACCAGCGATGTGGTGATCGAGTCGCGCCATGTCACCGATGAAAGCGCCTTTCCGATCAAGAAAATGCCGGTGCGCGTGCAGACCATCGAGCGCTTGTCGCCCGATGTCGTCAAGCTGCGCCTGCAGCTGCCTGCCGCAGACAGCTTTCGCTACCACGCCGGTCAGTACATCGAGTTTTTGCTTGCAGGTGGCACGCGCCGTGCCTATTCGATGGCGATTGCGCCGCACCACCAGGACAGCGCGCCTGGCTTGGAGTTGCATATCCGCCACACACCCGGCGGTCTTTTTACCGACCACGTGTTTGGCGCGATGAAGGAGCGCGAGATCCTGCGCATCGAAGGCCCGTTCGGCAGCTTCTTCCTGCACGAGGGCGACAAACCGATGGTCTTTCTGGCCTCAGGCACCGGCTTTGCGCCGATCAAGGCGCTCATCGAACATCTGCAGCACCACGACATCCAGCGCCCGGTGGTGGTGTACTGGGGCGGCAGGCGCCCGCAAGACCTGTATATGCACGACTGGATGCTGGCACGCAGCGCCGAGATGCCCCATCTGCGCTATGTGCCGGTGGTTTCCGACGCGCTGGCAGAAGACGCCTGGCAAGGCCGCAGCGGCTTTGTTCACCAGGCCGTGCTCGATGATTTTGCCGACCTGTCGGGCTACGAGGTCTATGCCTGTGGCGCGCCAATTGTCGTGGATTCTGCCCGCGCCAGCTTTACCAGCCAGCGCGGCCTGCCGGAGGACGCCTTCTTTGCCGATGCCTTCGTGACCGAGGCCGACAAGCAGAACCAGATCGTATGAACGGCTGAGACACGGGGTCTGACAGGGCGCAATCGCGGCCCTGTCCCACTTCCGCGTCACGGCATGTACATGCCCCAGCCGCTACACTAGAAAGTTTAGAGCCGCTCACACAGTCCAACCTGCGTTAGGGCCCCGCCTTGTCGTGCGTCTGTCATGCTGCAGGCTGGGCCCCTCCCTCTGCAACGCCAAGCTTTGGCTGGCGGGGCTGTGCTGGCGGCACTCAAGGGGGTAGTGCCTGCTCGTCTCAGGCGCTTCGTCGTTATTCACTCTCGTCAAGAAGACACCAAACCATGCAACGCAGAAATATCCTGTTATCCACCGTCCTGGCCGCCGCCGCTTTCGCTGCACCTGCCGCTTTTGCGGCCGATCCGGTGATTCGCCTGGTCGTGCCTTACGCTCCGGGAGGTCCACTGGATGTCACCTCGCGCATCCTGGCTGAACGTGTCCGCGACCAACTGGGTACCGTGGTGATCGACAACAAGGCGGGCGCCGGCGGCAACATCGGTGCCGACATCGTGGCCAAGGCCGCACCGGACGGCCTGACCATCGGCCTGTCGGCGACGGCCACGCATGCCGTCAATCCCTGGCTGTACACCAAGATGCCTTTCAACGCCGCCAAGGATTTCACCGCCATCACCCAGATGGTGCGCGTGCCCAACGTGCTGGTGATGAACACCGAGCGCGCCAAGGCGCTGCAGATCAGCAATGTGCAGGAGCTGATCGCCTATGCCAAGAAGAACCCCGGCAAGCTCAATTTCGGCAGCGGCGGCAATGGCAGCTCCGGCCACCTGGCCGGCGAGATGATGAAGCGCCAGGCCGGCATCTTTGCCGTGCACGTGCCCTACCGGGGCGCCAACCCTGCGCAGCTGGCGCTGCTGTCGGGCGAGGTGGATTTCAACATCGACAACCTGGCGGCCGCGTCGGCCAACATCCACAGCGGCAAACTCACCGCGCTGGCCGTCACCAGCCTGCACGCCAGCCCGATGCTGCCCGGCGTGCCACCGCTGGCTGACACCCTCAAAGGCTTCGAGATCGACACCTGGTGGGGCCTGGTGGCACCGGCCAACACGCCGCCTGATGTGATCAACCGCCTCAACAAGGCCTTTACCGATGCGCTGAAGGATCCGGCCACCAAGACCCGTTTTGCCAGCCTGATGGCCGAGCCCGTGCCCACTACGCCGGCCGAGTTTGACAAGTTCATGGCCTCCGAGCGCAACAAGTACGAATCGGTGGTCAAGCTCTCTGGCGCCAAGGTCGACTAAGCGCCGCGCTGCGAATCCGTAGCGCCCAGCAAGAAGCCCCGCCAGCGTGCAGCTGCGGGGCTTTGTTCTTGTGGGGCGGTATCTTTCTCTCGCCGGCTCAGCGCCACCAGTCCGGCCCTTGGCTGCGCTGCACACCCTGCGGCAAAAGCGGCTGCAGCTGTGCCTCGCTGACCCAGGCCGGCGCCAGCTCCTGCAGCGGTGCCAGCACAAAGGCACGCTGCCACATGCGCGGATGGGGCACCTGCAGGTCGGGCATCGCGATCGACGTGTCGATATCCGCATAGAGCAGCACATCCAGGTCCAGCGTGCGCGGGGCATTGCGGTAGGGGCGCTCGCGGCCGGCGGCCAGCTCCAGTTGCTGCAACAACACCAGGAGCTGGTGCGCAGACAGCGACGTCTGCAGCTGCGCTATCGCATTGAGGTAATCGGGTCCGGTCGAATCCACGGGGCGGCTGGCATACAGCGATGACACCGCTTGCACTGCCACGCCCGCACTGCCCGCCAACTGCTGCAAGGCCTGAGCCATCGCCGCACCCCGGTCGCCCAAATTGGCACCCAGGCCTATCCAGGCGCGCAAGCTCTGCCCGGCGGGCGGTGCGGCATCACCATTGGCCAGGCGCTGCGCCTGGCCCAGCGCTTCAGTCGCCATGGGCGGCTGCATCACCACCATTGCCGCCACCTGCTGCTCCGCCAGCATCACCCGCACCGGGTTTGCGGCGGCGGCGGCGGCGCTTCTTCGCTGGCGCATCGCCAGCGGCGGCGCTCTCGCTGTCGATGGCCTGCTGAGCCACCTGGTCCAGGCTGGAGCCTTGCTGCGCCTCTGTGGCAGTTGCCGGTTTTCTCGGGGCGCGCTTGGGCTTGGCAGCGCCTGCCTTGGGCTTGGCACGCTGCTCTTCACGCACCTGGGCGATCAGGTCTTCGCGGCGGGCCTCATCGGCCTGCTGGAACTCCTGCCACCAGTTGGCCAGCGCTTCGTCCACCTCGCCTACATCGGCGCGCAGACGCAGAAAGTCGAAGCCGGCACGGAAGCGCGCCTGTGCGATCATGCCGAACGGCGTGCTGCCGGTGCGCTTTTCAAAGCGCGGCTGCATCACCCAGATTTCGCGCATGTCGGCGGCGAGCTTGCCCCGGCCGGAGACATCGCCGATGCGGTGGTTGAAGACATCGTCGATCGCATCCTGCAGCGCCGGGTGCGGGTGCTCGCCCTTGAGCATGCGCTTGTCCCAGCCCGCTTTCACGTCCTGCCACAGCACGCATGCGAGCAAGAAGCTTGGCGCCACGCTCTTGCCTTCGGCCACGCGGCGGTCGGTGTCCATCAGCGCAGCCTGCACAAACGGCAGGTCGGCGCGGTCCACCACCACATCCAGCAGCGGGTAGATGCCCTTGGCCAGGCCCAGCAGGCGCAGTTGCTCGATCGAGGCCAGCGAATGCCCTGTCTGCAAAAGCTTGAGCATTTCGTCAAACATGCGGCTTTGCGGCACTTCCTGCAGCAGCTGGGCACATTCGACCAGCGGTTTGGCGGTCTTGGGGTCGAGCGTGAAGCCCTTCTTGCTGAGCTTGGCGGCAAAGCGCACGGCGCGGATGATGCGCACCGGGTCTTCGCGGTAGCGGGTGGCCGGATCACCAATCATGCGCAGCACATGCTTTTGCGAGTCGCGGATGCCCTTGTGGTAGTCCACGACGATCTGGGTCTGCGGGTCGTAGTACATGGCATTGACGGTGAAGTCGCGCCGTGCCGCATCTTCGTTCTGCGGACCCCAGACGTTGTCGCGCAGCACACGGCCGCTTTCGTCCACCGCCAGCTTCATGCCGGCCAGTGCGGCCTTGCTGGTTTTCTCGTTGCCCTGCACCTGTTCGGCCTTGGAGCTGTCCAGAAAGGCCCGGAAGGTGGTGACTTCGATGACCTCGTTCTCGCGGCCACGGCCATAGACCACGTGCACGATGCGAAAACGCCGGCCGATGATGAAGGCGCGGCGGAACAGGCTCTTGACCTGCTCGGGCGTGGCGTTGGTGGCCACGTCGAAGTCCTTGGGGCGCAGGCCCAGCAGCAGGTCGCGCACGGCCCCGCCGACGATATAGGCCTCAAACCCCGCTTCCTTCAACGTGCTGCAGACATCCAGCGCCCGGCGGTCCACCAGCTTGGGATCGATGTTGTGCACATCGACGCCGACTTCCTCGCGCTTGCCAAAGGGGTTCTTGGTCTTGCTGGCCGCCGTGGCTTTGCCGAGCAATTTATCGATGATGGTCTTGATCATGCGTGAGGCTCCAGCAGGTCCAGAATGCGCCAGCCGCGTTCTGTCGCCAATTGGCGCAGGCGGTCGTCAGGGTTGGTGGCCACCGGCGTATTGACTTTCTCCAGCAGCGGCACGTCGTTCATCGAATCGCTGTAGAAGATGCTGTCCACGCTGTCCCAGCTCAGGCCGCGCTCGGCCATCCAGGCTTCCATGCGGGTGACCTTGCCGGCACGCATCGTCGGCACGCCATCGATCTCGCCGGTGATCCAGCCCGAGGCATCACGCGCCAGGTTGACGGCCAGCAGGTGGTCCACGCCCAAGGCCTTGGCGATGGGGCGGGTCACGAATTCATTGGTGGCGGTGACGATCACGATGGTGTCACCCGCGTCCCGGTGCTGCTGCAGCAGCGCCAGCGCCGCCGGCTGGATATGCGGCTCGATGACCTCCTGCATGAACGCGAGATGGGCGTCGTCGGCGGCCTGCGGCCCCAGTTTGCGAATGGCCTCGGTGGCAAAACGCACATAGGCATGGATATCGAGCGTGCCTTTTTGGTAATCGGCAAAAAAGGCCGCGTTGCGGCTGCCGAACTCCTGCTTGTCGCACCAGCCCTTGCGCAACGTGAACTCCCCCCATTCGTAGTCCGAATCGAGCGGCAGCAAAGTATGGTCCAGGTCAAAAAGCGCAAGCCTAGTGCTTGTGCCAGCAGAGTTATTCATTCAAAAAATCTCGGTTGTTGCCGGAAGAACGTGTTTGTGATCTAAGACCATTTACTCCGTCTCCAGCATGTCCTTGAGCAAGGGGATCGTCAGGCCCCTCTTATTGCGCAAGGCAAAATTGTCCAGGTGGTCCAACAGCTGCATCAGACTGCCCAAATCGCGTGAGAAGCGCTTGAGCATGTAATCCATCACATCGTCGGTCAATACCAGGCCACGTCGTTTGGCTTCATCCTTGAGCACGTCCCTGCGCTGTGCTTCGCTGAGCAGATGCAGCTGGTAGATCTCGCCCCAGCCCAGCCGGGTGCGCAAGTCGTCACGCAGTTTCAGGTCCGAGGGCGGCACATCGCCCGCCGCCAGCACCCAGCGCCGCGCGCCGGTTGCCGGGCTGGTGGCGTTGACGAACCAGTTGAAGGCCGCCGCCTGCTGCACCGGGTTGTAGAACTGCACCTCATCCAGAATCACCGCTGACCAGCGCTCATTGAAAGCACTGGGAAAGCGCGTGCTCGCATCGAGCCAGCCCACCGGTGAGCCCTGCTCGCGCAAGGCCTCCGCGACCGCACGCAGCACATAGGTCTTGCCACAGCCCATCTCACCCCACAGGTAGGTCGGCACGGTCGAGCGCGGCGTGTCCCAGGCCTCATTGACCTGGGCATGCAGATGCGCGAGTGCTGCCTGGTTCGAGCCCGCAAAAAACCGGTTCAGGCTTGGCGCTGGCGCCAAGCCCAGATCCAAAGCCATTTGCTTCATGCGCCAACTCCTATCCGCACCCGTGCCCGCCGTGCGTGGGGCACTGCGTTGGTGGGGTTCGGATAAAAGGAAATCTCACGCATGGCTGCGTTCAATACAAGAAAGCGTTCAGTGTGGTTGGGCGCAACGCGCGCCAACTGGGGGCTCCCCTGCTCGGGGCATAGGTACTGGCCAGAGGCGTACATGCAAACCCATTGATTTTAGTCGGTAGTCACGACCGTGTGACACAAAAGGCCGAAGTGCCGCATTTATGCAGGAAATCGGCCACACCGCGCGCTGCAAATGGCTGCACAGCCGTTAACAGTGCACACCGGACGGGCATTCTGGCCCCTCAGGTATGGCTTGCGGCATAAAATCGACGTTTCTGGCCCCCGTTGGGTCAGCTTGACAGCCTTATTGCCTTTGTAGTCCCTCATGAGCTCTTCCCATTCCTCCACCCCCCTTTCGTACAAAGACGCTGGCGTTGATATTGACGCAGGCGACGCGCTGGTCGAGCGCATCAAGCCCCTGGCCAAGAAAACCATGCGCGAAGGCGTGATGGCGGGTATCGGTGGTTTTGGCGCGCTGTTTGAAGTGCCCAAGCGCTACAAGGAGCCGGTGCTGGTCTCGGGTACCGACGGCGTTGGCACCAAGCTGCGCCTGGCTTTTGAGTGGAACATGCATGACACCGTGGGCATCGACCTGGTGGCCATGAGCGTCAACGACGTGCTGGTGCAAGGCGCCGAGCCGCTGTTCTTCCTCGACTACTTTGCCTGCGGCAAGCTGGATGTGGACACCGCAGCAGCTGTGGTGGGCGGCATCGCCAAGGGCTGCGAGCTGTCGGGTTGCGCACTGATCGGTGGTGAGACCGCCGAGATGCCCGGCATGTACCCGGACGGCGAATACGACCTGGCCGGCTTTGCCGTCGGCGCTGTCGAGAAGAGCAAGATCCTGACCGGCCAGAACGTGCAGGCCGGCGACGTGGTGCTGGGCCTGGCCTCGCACGGCGTGCACTCCAATGGCTTCTCGCTGGTGCGCAAGTGCATCGAGCGCGCACAAAGCCAGGGCGGCCTGCCCGACACCCTGGACGGCAAGCCTTTCAAGAAAGCCATCATGGAGCCCACGCGCCTCTATGTGCTCAACGTGCTGAAGGTGCTGGCAGCGCAGCCCATCAAGGCGCTGGCCCACATCACCGGTGGCGGCCTGCTGGAGAACATCCCCCGCGTGCTGCCGGAAGGCCTGGGCGCGCACCTGGTCAAAGGCAGCTGGCCCCAGACCGAGCTGTTCGCCTGGCTGCAAAAGACGGCGGGCATCGATGACATCGAGATGAACCGCACGTTCAACAATGGCATCGGCATGGTGGTGGTCGTTCCCGCCGACAGCGAACAGGCGGTCAAGGACGCTTTCTCTGCGCTTGGTGAACAAGTGTGGACGATTGGCAGCATCGGCCCCCGCGGCGCGGATGCTGCGGTCACGGTGCGCTAAGCTTCCCCGACAGGGCGGGCGCATTGAGCCGCCTGCCCCGTGCGCAGCACGGGCCAGTTCCTGGCCCTCCGACTCGCTCAGATGGATGGCCTACGATGCAACCGGATTCTGCAAAGCCCACGTCCAACAGCCCCGGCCAGCCGGCCAGTGGCGCTGCGGACCTGCCGCATGTTTGGCGGCCGCCTCCTGCACACTGGGGCGTCAGGGTGGCCTCCTATGTGCTGATGGCCGCCGCCTTGCTGCTGATCATGCTCAATGGCCTGCTGGTGGGCCTGCTGGCCGCATGCGCCGGCTACACCTTCACGTTGTTTCTGGTGCACAAGATCCGCGAGCTCAGCCGCGTGCCGGCATCGCTGAACACCCCTCCCCCGCTGTGGATGGAATACCTGTCCGTGACCATCGTACTGGTGGTGCCCGTGGTGCTCGTGACCATCGGCCTGATCCACTCGCAGGGCTATCTGCTGAACGCGCCGCAGCAGTACCGCGAGATGCTGGTATCGATGGCCAAGACCCTGCTCGACCTGCGCAGCAAGCTGCCGCCCGAGTTGGCCAATGTGCTGCCCGACGGCGTGCAGGACCTGCAGCAAAGGGCTGCCGAGTACCTGGGCACCAAGGCAGGCGCCATCGCCAACATGGGCCGGCTCTGGCTCACCGGCCTGCTCTATGTGTTTGTGGGTCTCTTGATTGGCGCGCTGGCCGCCGTGCGCCACAGCCGCCACTCCCATGCGCCGTTGGCCTACCAGCTGCAGCTGCGTGTGCAGCGCTTTGGCGATGCTTTCCGGCAGATTGTCGCGGCCCAGTTCTGGATCGCGCTGTTCAACACGGTGCTGACCGCCATCTTCCTGCTCGGCATCCTGCCGCTGATCAACATGCGCCTGCCCTATAGCGGGGCGCTGATCATGCTGACGTTTTTTGGTGGCCTGATCCCCATTGTCGGCAACCTGGTCTGCAATGCCGTCATCACCACCGTGGGCCTATCGGTTTCTCCGCTGACCGCCGTGGCCTGCCTGGCCTTTTTGGTGCTGATCCACAAGGCCGAGTACCTGATCAATGCCAAGGTCGTCGGCGCCAAAACGCATATGGGCGTCTGGGAACTGCTGTCGGTGATGTTTGTCGCGGAAGCCATCTTTGGCCCTGCCGGGCTGGTCGCAGCGCCGCTCTTTTACGCCTATCTGAAAAAAGAGTTGTTTGCGGCGCGGCTGATCTAGCATCCGTCTCCACGGGCATGGCACCCCAGGCAGGTGCAGATGCCCCACCCCCGGTCGCTCCAGGTACAGAGCGCCAGGCATCCATCACAGCGCCCCACCTGCAGGGGCTGAGCCCAGGCCCATGCCTCTGCATCATGCGGTCCCGCAGTCTGTCAGCCCCCGATCAGCGCGAACCGCACAGAGGGATGTCCAGGCCATGCCTTCCATGCACCATCGGCACCGCACAGGCGCAAAAAACCCCGGTGATCAAACCGGGGTTCTGTGTACGAAATGCGCTGGGCCGTTGATCAATAGACTTCCGGAACATACATGGATGCGGGCACCGGCAGGCGCGTGTAATCCGGATGGCGCACCCGATCGGGCAGCACGACATTCTCGTGGTCCACATCGGTGTAGGGCACCTGCGAGAGGAAATGCGCGATGCAGTTCAAGCGCGCCTTTTTCTTGTCATCGGCATGCACCAGCCACCACGGCGCTTCGGGGATGTGGGTGCGCTCCAGCATCACCTCCTTGGCCTTGGTGTACTCCTCCCAGCGCACGCGGCTTTGCAGATCCATCGGCGACAGCTTCCACTGCTTGAGCGGATCATGGATACGCCCGAGGAAGCGCAGATGCTGCTCTTCGTCGCTGATCGAAAACCAGTATTTGACCAGGCGGATACCCGAGCGCACCAGCATTTTTTCAAACTCGGGCACGGTACGGAAAAACTCTTCGTACTGGTCGTTGGTGCAAAAGCCCATGACCTTCTCGACGCCAGCGCGGTTGTACCAGCTGCGGTCAAACAGCACGATCTCGCCGGCTGCAGGCAGGTGCGCCACATAGCGCTGGAAGTACCACTGCGTGCGTTCGCGGTCATTGGGGGCCGGCAAGGCCGCCACGCGCACCACGCGAGGGTTGAGGCGCTGGGTGATGCGCTTGATGACACCGCCCTTGCCTGCGGCGTCGCGCCCCTCGAACAGCACCACCACCTTTTGACCGGTGTGCTGCACCCAGTCCTGCAGCTTGACGAGCTCACCCTGCAGCCTGAGCAGCTCGCGAAAGTACTGGTAGTCATGCTCCGTCATCCCGGCGGCAAACGGCGTGCCCAGCATGCCATCTTCCATCTCGAGCTCCAGAGACTCGTCATAGTCATCCATCACGTCACGCGCAATCTTGTGCATGACGTCTTCTGGTGATATTCCCAATCGGTCTTTCATAATGGCGCATCCCTAGTGCTGCCATCTTGCCGAAGTTGTGTGACGACACAATGACAAAGAAATGTCAGAACCACGTCAAACGTTACATTCGTTGCAAATCTAACAAAGCCGCACGGATATACGCCGCATCCTCCGGATTGCCGGTGTGGTTCAGGTAGGCCTGCAGGTCTTCACGCGCGCGGTCATGCACGCCCAGTTCTGCATAGGCCAGGCCCCGGTCGCGCAGCTCCGTCCAGGCATCGGGCAGCAGCACCAGCAGGCGGTTTTGCACCTCGATCAGCTTGGCCCAGTTCTTGTCACTGCGGTAGACCTCCTTCATATTGGAGAGCATGCGCGCAATGATGTCGCGCGGAGTGGCCGCCTGCAGGTACAGGCCCAGCGGCACATCGTCTTCGTCGACGCGGTGAAACGCCTTTTGCATCGGCTCGAGCATCTCGGCAAGCATATTGCTGGAAAACGACTGGCCCGACAGCGGGTCAAGCACGATCTGCCCTTCGGCCACACTCACCTTGAGCAGAAAATGGCCGGGAAAGCAGATGCCATGGGCGGGCAGCTGCAACGCCGATGCGAGTTCCAGCCATATGACAGCCAACGACACGGGGATGCCGCGCCTGCGGTGCAGCACGGCATTGAGGCAACTGTTGTCCAGTGCGTAGAAGTCATTGGGATTGCCCTGAAACCCCCAGTCGGCATAAAACCGGTGGTTGAGCGCCTTGAGCCGGGTCAGCGCGCTGCGGCTGCTGGCATCGCGGCTTTCCATCAGTTGACCCAGCAGTTGGTCGACCTCGTTCAACACCTGCTGGGTATCGAGTTGCGGGTATTCGATGCAGGCCACGGCAGCAGCCGCTTCCAGCAGCGGAAAACCCTCATCGCTGCTGACCAACGATTCGAAATGCTCCAACGGTGTGGGGATAGAAAAGCGGAAGTCCATACACATCCCAACTGCAGCGCCGCCGCATACATCGCTGGCACATTCGGGCGCTGCCTGTGCCATGACACCATGTATAGCACGAGACAGCCCCGAATGCAGGCCGTGTAGGACACAATTGTGCAAAAGCTGCGTAAATATGCAGGCTATCCCCCAGGAATGCCCTTAGGAACTAATGCCGGGCAGATGCCACCACTGCGCCTGCAGTGAGCGCAAGGCGCTCAGCGGCGCAGCAAGCTGCGCAGCTTCATGCCTGACAAGGCCAGCACGCCAAAGTACAGCAGCGCGGCGCCGGCCATCCACAGCGCCAGCAGGCCCACGCGCTCCAGACGGTGCGCGCCCATCGCCACCCAGTCGGTCATCTGTGCGCCCCAGGCCAGAAAGATGCCCAGCAGTGCCACCGCCAGCGAGACCCGGGCCAGAAAGATCCACCAGCCCGGCCTGGGCTGGAAGCTGCCGCGCCGGATCAGCCCCACCAGCAGCCACAGCGCATTGATGACGGCACCCAGACCAATCGACAAGGCCAGGCCGGTATGGGCCATTGTCGGCACCAGCACCAGATTCAACAGCTGCGTCAGCACCAGCACACAGATGGCAATCTTCACCGGTGTGCGGATGTCCTGGCTCGCATAAAAGCCAGGGGCCAGCACCTTGATGGCCACCATCGCCAACAGGCCCACGCCATAGCCTTGCAGCGCCAGCGCAATCTGGCCCACATCCGATCCCTTGAGCGCACCGTAGTGGAACAGCACCGCCACCAAGGGCTTGGCAAACAGCAGCAGGCCAGCCGCACAGGGGGCGGCCAGCAGCACCACGATGCGCAGACCCCAGTCCAGCATCGCGCCATAGCGCTCGTCATCGCCCGCTGCCTTGGCCGAGGACAGCTGCGGCGTCAGCACCACGCCCAGCGCCACGCCCAGCAAGGCGGTGGGAAATTCCATCAGCCGGTCGGCGTAGAACAACCAGGTCACACTGCCAGGGGCCAGGTAGGAGGCGATCTGGGTATTGATCATCAGCGAGATCTGGGCCACGCCCACACCCAGCAACGCGGGCGCCATCAGCGACAGGATGCGGCGCACACCGGCATCGGCCCAGGCCTGCCTGATGACCGAAGGCCGGCACGAAATGCGTGGCAGCATGCCGATGCGGCGCAGCGCCGGAAACTGCACCACCAGCTGCAGCACGCCTCCGGCCATCACGCCGATGGCCATGCCGTAGATGGGCTCCAGCCCATGGCTGCGCATCCAGGGCGTCAGTGCCAAGGCAGCCACAATCATGCTGACATTGAGCAGCACCGGTGTGAAGGCCGGCACGATAAAGCGCTTCCAGGTATTGAGCACCCCGGCAGCCAATGCCACCAGCGACATGAAACCGATATAGGGAAACATCCAGCGCGTCATCAGCACGGCCGCGTCATAGCTGTGCGGGTTTTGCCGCAGGCCACTGGCCAGCAGCCAGACCAGCACGGGCGCTGCGACCACGCCGACCACACAGGTCAGCGCCAGAATCCAGAACAGCACCGTGGCCACACTGTGCACCAGGGTGCGCGTGCGCTCCTCGCCTTCCTTGGTCAGGGTGGTGGCAAGCACCGGCACAAAGGCCTGGCTGAATGCCCCTTCTGCAAACAAGCGCCGGAACAAGTTGGGAATGCGGAACGCTACATTGAATGCGTCGGTCAACGCGCTGGCACCAAACATGGTGGCCATCAGCAGGTCGCGGGCAAGCCCTGTGATACGCGAGAGCAGCGTAAACAGGGAGACGGTGGAGGCAGCTTTGAACAGTGACACCTGGGCAGTGTAGCTGCGCCGCTGGCAGGAAATTGCCGGATATCTGGATTTCTGAGTAAAGAGCGGCTATAATGCCCGATTCACTGAAAACATCCGCAGACTCAAAGGACACTCATCATGGCATCTAAGCCAGTCAAGAAAAACCCCCGTTTGGCATCCGGCCGCAAGCGCGCCCGCCAAACCATCAAGCTGAACGCCGCCAACACCTCGCTGCGTTCCAAGTACCGTACCGCCATCAAGAACGTGGAAAAGGCTGTTGCCGCTGGCGACAAGACCAAGGCCACCGAACTGTTTGCCAAGGCGCAATCCGTGCTGGACACGATTGCCGACAAGGGCATCTTCCACAAGAACAAGGCTGCTCGCGATAAGAGCCGCATTGCTGCCAAGGTCAAGGCCCTGGCACTGGCCGCCTAAGCCCATTAGGCAATCGCACGGGCAGGATCCCCTGCCCGCCGTTTGTAACGGGTGCGCTCTCAGTGAACTAAAAAGCCGTCGCAAGACGGCTTTTTAGTTGTGTGGGCCTCTTTTGCCCACTGCCTGATCTGCATCGGCCTGCCGCCGCGCGTCCCGGATGGCGAGCCAGCCGGACGGGCTCGGCCTGCTCACGGGCCCGCCACCGGCTGAGCCCCAGCGCAACCGCGTTGACCGCCCGGGCCCAGCCGCAAAAAAGGCCTGAAACTCAGGCCTTGGTCGTGTCGCTGGAAGTGTTGGCTCCGGGCTTGCCGGGATCCACCGCCGCCTCGGGAATCAGGCAGGCATCGGTGGTCTGCAGTCCGTTGTCGCGCGCAAAGTTCATCACGAAATCCCAGGCCATCGGCTCATGGACCTGCAGCTCGCGCTTGACGATGACGCATTTGGCGCCGTTCATCGTTGTAGGGACGCACCAGGGTGAATAGCCCAGATGGCCACCACGGCGCATACCGCCCGGACGAAACTGGCTCATCACTCCCGCGAGACGCTCCGCCCAGTCGCTGGGGCGAAAGGTCTTCCCATTCTGGGTCAGGCCCAGAATGAACACTTCTTGAGATGTTGGAGAAACCATGGGGTGGAAGCCTCTGATAGACGCCTGAGCACAGGATCACTGCCTCAGGCCAAACCCGTATTTTAACTCTTATATAAGAGATACGCACGCGCAAGGCATAAGTTCAAAACATCAGGAAATGCAAGAAACGCATAACCCTGCAGCGCATGCAGGAGCCGCCGGAACAGCCCAGCCCGGGTTTTTGCGCTCTGCAGTCTAGCCTGCGCAGAAAGGGCCGCGCAGGCAGTCAGGCAGCACCGCGATTCTGTGATGCGCATTCTTCACTAGTCTGCCGCAATGCAGCCCCTAGAATGGGACTTCCGCTGGTGCCATGCCATAGGGGTATGGGGCCCAAGCGGATTTTTTGATTCTGATCCTTTTTCCGGAGATTTCCATGCAAGACACTGTCAAGCCTTCTGAGCCCCATGTGATGACTACCTATGGCCGCGTGCCGGTCGCACTGGAGCGAGGCCAGGGCGTGCGTGTGTGGGATGTCAACGGCAAGGAATACCTCGACGCGCTGGGCGGCATTGCGGTCAACACGCTGGGCCACAACCACGGCAAGCTGGTCGCTGCGCTGCACGACCAGATGACCAAGCTGATCCACACCAGCAACTACTATTATGTGCCCGGCCAGGAAAAGCTGGCGGCCCTGCTGGTCGAGCGTTCGAAGATGACCAATGTCTTCTTCTGCTCCACCGGTCTGGAGGCGAACGAGGCCTCGATCAAGATCGCGCGCAAGTACGGCGTGGACAAGGGCATCGAAAAGCCGGTGATCGTCGTGTTCGACCATGCCTTCCATGGCCGCTCGATCGCCACGATGAGCGCCACCGCCAACCCCAAGGTGCGCAACGGCTTCGGCCCCCTGCTCGACGGCTTTTTGCGTGTGCCGGCCAATGACTTCGTCGCGCTGCAGGAAGCGACCGAAGGCAACCCCAACATCGTGGGCGTGATGATGGAGCCCATCCAGGGCGAAGGCGGCCTGCACCCGATGCGCGCGGAGTTCATGAAGCAGGTGCGCGAGCTGTGCGATGCCAAGGACTGGCTGTTCATCGTTGATGAAATCCAGGCCGGTATGGGCCGCACCGGCAAGTGGTTTGCCCACCAATGGGCCGGCATCGTGCCGGATGTGATGTCGCTGGCCAAGGGCCTGGGATCGGGCGTGCCGGTGGGCGCCGTCGTTGCCGGCCCCAAGGCAGCCAAGGTGCTGCAGCCAGGCAACCACGGCACCACCTTTGGTGGCAACCCGCTGGCCATGCGTGCCGGCGTGGAAACCATTGCGATCATGGAAGAAGAAGGCCTGCTGGCCAACGCCACCCAGGTCGGCGATCACCTCAAGGCAGCGCTGAACCAGGCGCTCGCCGACACGCCGGGCTTTGTCGAAGTGCGCGGCCAGGGCCTGATGATCGGCGTGGAGCTGAACAAGCCCTGCGGCGAGCTGATCACGCGCGGCGTGCAGGAAGCCGGCCTGCTGTTCAGCGTAACCGCCGACACTGTGATCCGCATCGTGCCGCCGCTGATCCTCACCAAGGCCGAGGCCGATGAAATCGTCGCCAAGCTGGTACCGCTGGTCAAATCCTTCCTGGCAGGCCAATAAGGCCGGAAAAAGAACGCAATGAAACACTATCTGCAATTCCAGGACTTCAGCGCCGACGAATACGAATACCTGCTCAAGCGCGCCGCGCTGATCAAGCAGAAGTTCAAGGGCTATGTGACCCACCACACGCTGGCCGACCGCACCCTGGCCATGATCTTCGAGAAAGCCAGCACCCGCACGCGCGTGAGCTTTGAAGCCGGTATGTACCAGCTGGGCGGCTCGGTGGTCCACCTGACCACCGGCGACAGCCAGCTGGGCCGTGCCGAGCCGATCGAGGACAGCGCCCGCGTGATCAGCCGCATGACCGACCTGGTGATGATCCGCACGTTCGGGCAGGACAAGATCGAGCGCTTTGCGGCACATTCGCGCGTGCCGGTCATCAACGGTCTGACCAACGAGTTCCACCCCTGCCAGATCCTGGCCGACATCTTCACCTTCATCGAGCACCGCGGCTCCATACAGGGCAAGACGGTTGCCTGGGTGGGTGATGGCAACAACATGGCCAACACCTGGCTGCAGGCGGCCAACCTGCTGGGCTTCAAGGTCCATGTCAGCACGCCCAGCGGCTATGGCATCGATGAACTGCTGGCCTTCAGCGGCCGCCCCTACGACAAAGGCTGCTACCAGCTGTTCAGCGATCCACAAGAGGCCTGCAAGGGCGCCGACCTGGTCACCACCGATGTGTGGACCAGCATGGGCTATGAAGAGGAAAACGAAAAGCGCAAGAAGGCCTTTGCCGACTGGTGCGTGGACCTCGACATGATGGCCGTCGCCAAGAAGGACGCCCTCTTCATGCACTGCCTGCCCGCCCACCGCGGCGAAGAAGTGCAGGCCGAGGTCATCGACGGCCCGCAGTCCGTCGTCTGGGACGAGGCCGAGAACCGCATGCATGTGCAAAAGGCTTTGATGGAGTACCTGCTCATCGGCAAGCAAGGCTAGGCGGCGCTAACACAACCCTTGATACTTCGTTGCCGCGTCTTGTCGTACTAAAGTACTGCCTGCGACTCGGCGCCTCGTCTCAAGGGCCGTGTTAACGCCTTTCG
Source organism: Comamonas sediminis (assembly GCF_041107495.1). Classification (NCBI taxonomy): domain Bacteria; kingdom Pseudomonadati; phylum Pseudomonadota; class Betaproteobacteria; order Burkholderiales; family Comamonadaceae; genus Comamonas; species Comamonas sediminis. The sequence goes on along the minus strand of NZ_JBGBDC010000010.1, from coordinate 182,352 downwards.
CTGCCACCAATCCAGCGGCTGTTCATCGGCTGGCTGAGCCGCCCCGGCCCCTCCAGATGCAGCAATGCCCCGAACCTTCCGGTATCGGGGCATTGTTATTTCAGCGCCTGCTCGGCAGATCAGGCAGCGGGTGCCGTCGTGCGGATCAGGTGGTCAAACGCGCTCAGCGCGGCAGTCGCGCCGGCACCTGCGGCAATCACGATCTGCTTGTACGGCACATTGGTGCAGTCACCGGCAGCGAACACTCCGGGCAGGTTGGTGTGGCCCTTCGCATCGATCTCGATCTCGCCAAACGGAGTCAGCTGCACGGTGCCCTTGAGCCAGCCGGTGTTGGGCAGCAGACCGATCTGCACAAAGATGCCTTCCAGCGCGACGGTCTTGGTCTCGTCGTTCGTGCGGTCCTTGTAGGTCAGGCCCGTCACCTTCTTGCCGTCACCGTTCACTTCGGTGGTCTGCGCATTCAGGATGACCGTCACGTTCGGCAGGCTGCGCAGCTTGCGCTGCAGCACGGCGTCGGCCTTCAGCTCGGAGGCAAACTCCAGCAAGGTCACGTGCTTGACCACGCCAGCCAGGTCAATGGCCGCCTCAAGACCCGAGTTGCCACCACCGATCACCGCCACGGGCTTGCCCTTGAAGAGCGGGCCATCGCAGTGCGGGCAGTAGGTCACACCCTTGGTGCGGTAGGTGTCTTCGCCGGGCACATTCATGTTGCGCCAGCGCGCGCCGGTCGACAGGATCACCGTGCGGGCCTTGAGCTTGGCACCCGATTCGGTCTCGATCTCGATCAGGCCACCCGCTTGCGCCGCTGGCGTCAAGGACTTGGCGGTCTGCAGGTTCATGATGTCGACCTCGTAGTCGCGGATATGGCTCTCCATCGCGGCCGCAAACTTGGGGCCATCGGTCTTGCTGACGGAGACGAAGTTCTCGATATCGACGGTATCGAGCACCTGGCCGCCCAGGCGCTCGGCCGCAATGCCGGTGCGGATGCCCTTGCGCGCCGCATAGATCGCAGCGGCTGCGCCAGCAGGACCACCACCGACGATCAGCACATCAAAGGCCTCCTTGGCCGAAATCTTTTGCGCTTCGCGGGCTGCGGCGCCGGTATCCACCTTGGCGACAATCTCAGCCAGCTCCATGCGGCCCTGGCCAAAACGCTGGCCATTGACGAACACGGTAGGCACACCCATGATTTCGCGTTCTTGCACTTCCTTCTGGAACAGGCCGCCATCGATCGCGGTGTGCGTGATCTTGGGGTTGAGCACGGACATCAGGTTCAGCGCCTGCACCACGTCCGGGCAGTTGTGGCAGGACAGCGAGTAGAAGGTCTCGAAGTGCAGCGGCGTGTCGATGTTCTTGACCTGCTCGAGCAGCTCTGCCGATTCCTTCGACGGGTGCCCACCCACCTGCAGCAGGGCCAGCACCAGCGAGGTGAACTCATGGCCCAGCGGCACGCCAGCGAAACGCACGCCGACATCGGTGCCGGGGTTGGTGATCAAGAACGAGGGCTTGCGCACATCGGCCGCGCTGTCCTCGACCACCGAAATCTTGTCATTCAGCGCCTTGATATCGGCCAGCAGCTGACGCACTTCATTCGACTTTTCACCGTCGTCCAGGGTCGCCACCAGCTCGACGGGCTTGGTCAAGCGCTCCAGGTAGGCTTTCAGTTGGGCTTTCATGGTGTTGTCGAGCATGGGACTTCCTTCAAACTTCTTGTGCCCAGCCTCGTGGGCTTGCAGCACTTTTCAAAAAAACAAAGCCCGGGCGCCAGGCACCCGGGCGTCTACTACGTTGGAATGGCAGCAGTTAAGAAAGGTTGATGCTGGGCTTAGATCTTGCCGACCAGGTCCAGCGAAGGAGCCAGGGTCTTTTCGCCTTCTTGCCACTTGGCAGGGCAGACTTCACCGGGGTGCGAAGCCACGTACTGGGCAGCCTTGATCTTGCGCAGCAGGTCTTCTGCATTGCGGCCAATGCCTTCAGCGGTGATTTCCATCGCCTGAATCACGCCTTCTGGATCCACGATGAAGGTGGCACGGTCTGCCAGGCCCTGGCCTTCGCGCAGGCAGTCAAAGTTCTGGCTGATCTGCCAGGTAGGGTCACCCAGCATGGTGTACTTGATCTTGGCGATGGTGTCCGAGGTGTCGTGCCATGCCTTGTGCACGAAGTGGGTGTCGGTCGACACGGAATAAACTTCCACGCCCAGCTTTTGCAGTTCTGCGTAGTGGTCAGCCACGTCGCCCAGTTCGGTCGGGCACACGAAGGTGAAGTCAGCAGGGTAGAAGAAGAACACAGCCCACTTGCCCAGGACGTCTTTTTCGGTCACTTCGATGAACTTGCCATCCTTGAAGGCTTGCGTCGTGAAAGGCTTGATCTTGCTGTTGAGTACGGACATGGTTGTTTCCTTCTGTTGAGTAAAAACGATTGACAGGAGTCAGTGTAGAAACTTCTTAATAATTGATCAACTCAATTAAAATAATCATTTCAATTTAAACAAACTATTATCTAAATGCTGACCCAAGGCAGATTGTTATATGCGGGCTGAATCAGATATTGCAAGTCTGAGCCCGCCCTGCGCCTTTATTGCTGCAAACTTATCACAGCGCCATGACAGCGCAGTTGCGCTGCAGCAAGCCGCATCATGCAAGCAAGGGCGCTGCGGCGTCAAATGAGAACACGACTCAGCCTTACACGCAGCCAGAGCAAAAGCACGGGGATAAGCGCTGCCCGGTTTGGTTGCTTGACCTTTCGCAAGGACAATAGTCCCAATCCCCGTCATTCACACAAGAGAAGGAGCCCACCATGAAAGGCGATCCCAAGGCCATCGGTTTTCTGCAGGCGCAGCTGAAGAACGAACTCACCGCCATCAACCAGTACTTTCTGCACTACCGCATGTACAAGCACTGGGGCCTGGACAAGCTGGCCAAGAAGGAATACGAGGAATCCATTGGTGAGATGAAGCATGCGGACTGGCTGATGGACCGCATCTTCATGCTCGATGGACTGCCCAACCTGCAGGATCTGGGCAAGCTGCAGATCGGTGAAGACGTGCCCGAAGCGCTGGCCTGCGACCTGCGTCTGGAGCAAGCAGCACAGGCGACCATTAAGGACGGCATCGCCCACTGCGAAAGCGTGCGCGACTATGTTTCGCGCGATCTGCTGCAAAAGATCCTGGACGACACCGAAGAGCACATCGATTTTCTGGAAACCCAGCTGGACCTGGTGGACAAGGTCGGCATCCAGAATTACCTGCAGTCCATCATGGGCGAGGTCGAATAAACGACGACGCCAGCAACTCCCTCTCAAAAAGGACCTTCGGGTCCTTTTTTTGTTGTATCCGCCGCACAAACCTGCCTCGATAGAAGGTTAAACAATAATCATTCACAACTTCAATTACACTGCGCCTTCATCTTTCTTCGCACGCCAGCATCGTTTGTTCACCGGTGCCAGCCAGCGCTCCGGGTCACCCCCTCACTGCCATGCTGCGTGCCTGCCCATCCCTTCGCCTTGCGGTCCACCAGGCCGCAGCGGCTTGCGTTGGATGCCCTTGCATCTACCGCGCAGCCTACCCGCATCACAGTGGTCGGACCCGGTCAAGCCCTCGTGCCGTCCTCGTCGGCGCCCCTGTTTTTCCGCGTTCAACACCCGCTCACCATGTCTGACACCCTGATCTCCGCAGCCGCGCCGCGTGCGCTGCATACCGCATTGCACACGGCCCTGTGGGCCGCCCTGGCCTGCTGGGGCAGCAACGCGCTGGCGCAAACTGACCAGCCCGCGCCGGCAGCCGCTGCGGAAACCACGTTGGCGCCCATTACCGTGCAGGGCGCCACAGAGGCCGAAACAGCCACCGGCCCGGTCAAGGGCTTTGTTGCCAAACGTGCCATCTCCGCCACCAAGACCGATACCCCGCTGATCGAGACCCCGCAGGCCATCAGCGTCGTGACCCGCGACCAGATCGACGCCCAGGGTGTGACAACGCTGCGCGAAACCACGCGCTACGCGGCGGGCATCAACTCCAGCTATTTCGACAACCGGGTCGACAGCTTCAAGGCCCGGGGCGGCGATGTCAGCCAGTACCAGGATGGGCTGCTGCGCACTTACGGCACCTACAACAACATCAAGGTCGAGCCCTACACCTTGGAGCGGGTTGAGTTTCTGCGTGGCCCTTCGTCGGTGCTCTATGGCCAGGGCAGCGTGGGCGGCGTGCTCAACCTGACCAGCAAGCGCCCGCTGGACCAGCCCCAGCGCGAAGTGCAGCTGCAGCTGGGCAGCCATAGCCGCAAGCAGATTGCCAGCGACATCACCGGCCCCATCGACGAAGACGGCCGCTGGCTCTACCGCCTGGTGGCCGTGGGCCGGGACAGCAACACCCAGGTCGACCATGTCAAGGACGACCGCCTGGTGATTGCACCGTCCCTGACTTTCAAGCCCTTTGCCGGTACCTCGCTGACCCTGCAGGCCATGTACCACAAGGACAAGAGCGGCTCGATCACCCAGTTCTTCCCCTGGCAGGGCACGCGCCTGCCCGGCCCCTACGGCCAGATTCCCACCAACACTTTCATCAGCGAGCCGAACTTTGACAAGTACGACTCCGAGAACAAGTCCTTCGGCTACCTGTTCAGCCACCAGTTGAACGACCACTGGACCTTGCGCCAGAACCTGCGCCGCACCACCAGCGAGGTGGACTACCGCACGCTCTACACCAGCTTTGCCGCCAACGCCGCCACCGGCCGCCCGGCCCGCCCGGTGTTCGATGCCGATGGCCGCACCGTGCAGCGCGATGCCGTCTGGCAGATCAACGGCGGCCGCATGCTGCTGGTCGATACCCAACTGGAAGGCAAGCTGCAGACTGGCGATGTGCAGCACACCGTGCTGGCCGGCATGGACTGGCAGCGCAATACCACAAGCCAGGCGAGCTGGCGCGCGCTGGGCACACCGCTCGATGTCTACAACCCCGTCTACGGCTCGTTCACGCCGCCCACGGCATCGCAGTTGGTGCAGGCGCCCAATGTCTCGCAGCGCCAGCTCGGTTTTTACCTGCAGGACCAGCTGCGCTGGGGCGACTGGACGGCCACGGCCGGCCTGCGCCGCGACCATGCCAAGACAGAGACCGAAGGCCGGCCCGCAGCCGCTGCCGATGATTCGGCCTGGACCAAGCGCGTCGGCCTGACCTACCAGGCCGGTGGCGGCTGGGCGCCTTACGTCAGCTATACCGAGTCCTTCCAGCCGCTGGGCGGCGTGGACTTTTACGGCACGCCCTACAAGCCGCAGCGTGGCAAGCAGGTGGAGGCGGGGGTGAAATGGATCCCCGAAGGCAAGGGCATCTCCGGCTATGCGGCCGTCTACAGCCTGCGTGAGCAAAACCGCAAGACCAATGACCCGGCCAACCCGCTCAACAGCCTGCAGCTGGGCGAGGTCAAAACCCAGGGCTTTGAAGCCGAGATGACCGCCAGCCTGGCCAAAAGCTGGGACTGGACCGTCGCCTATGCCTATACCGACGCCAAGATCAGCCGCAGCAATGCGGGCGACCAGGGCCAGCGCGTGGCCGCCGTCTCTCGCCACATGGCATCGAGCTGGCTGATGCACCGCTTTGCCAGCCAGGGGCGCGGCGGCTGGAGCGTCGGCGCCGGCATGCGCTACACCGGCTCGCAGTGGTCGGGCACCAGCGCCATCGACACGCCCTCGTCGCTGCTGACCGATGCCATGGTGGCCTACGACAGCGGTGACTGGCGTCTGGCCTTCCATGCCAACAACCTCACCGACAAGGTCGTGATCACGCAGTGCCTGTCACGCGGGGATTGCTTCTACGGCGAGCGCCGCAACTTTCTGCTGACCGCGACCTACCGCTACTGATCGCCACCGGTCAGCTCGGATCGCGGGCTGCGGAATGCCCGCCAGAGAGCGGAAAAAAAGGCTGCGGTGACCACCGCAGCCTTTTGCCTTGTGGGCCCGCCGAAAAATCAGGCAGCCACCGGCTCCGTGGTCGCCAGAAAATCCTGCCCGATACGGCCACCCAGCGCATGCACCCGCTCCAGAAAGCGCACCAGGAAGGCATGCAGGCCGGTGGCCAGCAGCTCATCGATGCGGCCGTATTGCAGCTCGGCCAGCAGCAGACCGGCCTGGCGCTGGGTTTCGGCCGAATGGTCGTTGGCAACGGCCTCCAGAATCTGCACCACCTCGTACATGCTGGCATGCAGCGAGCGCGGCATGTCGCGCCGCAGGATCAGCATCTCGGCCACGCGCTCGGGCGTGATCACATTGCGGTAGACCTTGCGGTAGACCTCAAAGGCCGAGACGCTGCGCAAGATCGCGCTCCAGTGGTAGAAGTCCGACGGCTGGCCGCCTTTGCCCGGCTGGTAGGAGCCATGGTAGTCATTCTTGACCGCATGGAAGCGCACATCCAGCAGGCGGGCGGTGTTGTCGGCCCGCTCGATGAAGGTGCCCAGGCGCAGGAACAGAAACGCATCGTCCTGCAGCATCGTGCCCGACACGACGCCGCGCGACAGGTGCGAGCGCAGCTTCACCCATTCGAAAAACTTGGCCGGGTCGTTCTCGAACTTCTTGGCCTTGAACAAGCGGTTCACATCGAGCCAGGTCGCGTTCAGGGTCTCCCAGGCTTCGGTGGTCAGCGCGCCGCGCACGGCACGCGCATTCTCGCGCGCGGCCAGCAGGCAGCTGTAGATCGACGAGGTGTTGGTCTCGTCGCGCACCATGAAGTGCAGCACCCCATCGAGGGTGATCTCGTCATGGCGCTCATAGTAGGCAGGCAGCAGCTCGCTGATGGACAGCACGCTTTGCCAGGCCTTGGTCGCCGCAGAGACGGTCTGCGGCAGCATCGAGGTCTCGTAGCTCACATTGAGCATGCGGGCAGTGTTTTCCGCCCGCTCGGTGTAGCGGGACATCCAGTAGAGGTGGTCGGCGGTTCGGCTCAACATAGTGACATTCTTTCGCTAGGCAGATGGAGGGTTTTCAATCAGGAAGCTCGGGGAGCTCACTGCTGCATCCCATCCCATTCGCTGTAATCATCCTCCGGGCCACGCAGCACCCAGGTGTCCTTGGTGCCACCGCCTTGCGAGGAGTTGACCACCAGCGAGCCATCCTTGAGCGCCACGCGCGTGAGGCCGCCGGGCACCATCTGCACATCCTTGCCACTGAGCACAAAGGGCCGCAGATCGATATGGCGCGGCGCGATGCCGCTTTCGACATAGGTGGGGCTGCTCGACAGGCTCAAGGTCGGCTGGGCAATATAGCCATTGGGCTTGGCCTTGAGTACGGCGCGGAAGGCCTCGATCTCGGCGCGGGTGGAGGCGGGGCCGATCAGCATGCCGTAGCCGCCAGCGCCATGCACTTCCTTGACCACCAGCTCGTCGAGGTGGTCCAGCACATAGGCCAGGTCATCGGGCTTGCGGCACATCCAGGTCGGCACGTTCTTCAGGATCGCTTCTTCTCCGAGGTAGAAGCGGATCATCGCCGGGACATAGGGGTAGACCGATTTGTCATCGGCCACGCCAGTGCCCACCGCATTGCAGATGGCCACATTGCCCTTGCGGTAGGCGCGCATCAGGCCGGCACAACCCAGGGTGGAATTGGGGCGGAAGACCTGGGGATCGAGAAAGTCGTCATCGACCCGGCGGTAGATCACATCCACGCGCTGCAGGCCCTGTGTGGTGCGCATGTACACGATGTCATCGCGCACCAGCAGGTCCTGGCCTTCGACCAGCTCCACGCCCATCTGCTGGGCGAGGAAGGCATGCTCAAAATAGGCGCTGTTGTACATGCCCGGTGTCAGCACTACCACGGTCGGGTTGTTGGCCGCTTGGTTGGGGGCGCTGGCACGCAAGGTGTCCAGCAGCAGATCCGGGTAATGGGCCACCGGGGCCACTGCGTGGCTGCTGAACAGGCCCGGGAACAGCCGCATCATCATGCGGCGGTTTTCCAGCATGTATGACACGCCGGATGGCACCCGCAGGTTGTCTTCGAGCACATAGTAGGTGCCGCTGCCGTCGGCCTCGGCCGCACGCACGATATCGATGCCTGCGATGTGCGCATAGGTGTCGAGCGGCACATGCACGCCCCGCATCTCGGGCCGGTACTGGCTGTTCTCCAGCACCAGATCGCGCGGAATGATGCCGGCTTTCAGAATTTCCTGGTCATGGTAGACATCATGGATGAAGCGGTTGAGGGCGGCAACGCGCTGCACCAAGCCCTTTTGCATCTGTGACCACTCGTGCGAGGGGATGATGCGCGGGATCAGGTCAAACGGAATCAGGCGTTCGGTGCCCGAGCCATCTTCGTCCTTTTCTCCGTAGACCGCGAAGGTGATCCCCACGCGGCGGAATATCAGCTCGGCCTCCTCCCGCAAGGCCTGCATCTTCTCAAAAGGCTGCTGCTGCAGCCATTTGGCATAGCTTTGGTAGTGCGCTCTTTCGGCACCTGCTGCATAAGGCAGGCCCTGGTACATCTCGTCGAACTTTTGCATCGCAGAATCCCTTTCTGGCACCAGCAGCTTAGCAAGTTTCAGGCCACCCAAAGATAAGTACTAACCTTCATCAAGAATTAGGGGCTGATTTGTTTTGTTTATATCCAATGTCCTACGCGTTGGGCCCAGCTCAGCAGCCTCGTGGCGCCAATAGCGGGGCCGTTTTTGCCGCTCGCATACCAGTGTCTCCGGCTGGTCCGAACGCCAGTATGCGGCACCGCAATGCACGGTGTTGCGCAGCACTATCTGCATCTGCTGGTAACGCTGCCGCACCGCGGCCGCCGGGTGCCTGAAGCGGTTGCGGTAGCCCGTCTGCGCCACCACCCAGCGCGGCCGCACCGCTGCCAACAGCGGCTGCGTGGACGAGGTATTGCTGCCATGGTGCGGTGCCAGCATCAGGTCGGCCCGCAAAGCGGCTGGCGCATCGGCATGGCGCTGTACCAGCGCCCATTCCTGGGCGCGCTCGATATCGCCTGGCAGCAAGGCCGCAGCCGCATGACCGCCACGCGCTGCGGCCTCGATACGCAACACACAGCTCATGGGATTGCCCGAGCTCGGCCTGGGGATGGGGCTGTCGGCAGCACCCAGCTCCTGCTCGCCTGGAAACAGCACGCTGAACTGCACGCCATCCCAGGTCCATGTCTGGCCCGCAGCACAGTCTTGCCAGGGCGCGGCAGCTATGCCCAGGCGCTGGCGCTCATGGGGCAGCAGTGAGCCCAGCACGCCGGCAGGCCGGAGTTGCTCGACCACCGCCTCGGCGCCGCCGGTATGGTCCACATGCCCATGGCTCAGCACCAGCAGATCGAGCCTGCCGCTGTCCAGCCCGCGCACGTCCATCGCCCGCATGGCCGGCACCACCACCCGGTCACCGGCGTTGCTGCCCGGGCCATACAGCGGGCCGGCGTCGTACAGCAGGCTATGCCTGGCCGTCTGCACCACCACCGCCTGCCCCTGGCCCACATCGAGCGCCCACAGTTCAAACTGGCCATGCACCGGCCGCAGCGGTTGCCAGAACAGGGCTGGCAGCAGACAAGGCAGGCCCAGCAGCCGCAGCCGCCAGGGCCAGGGCAGCACCAGCCACACACCGCCCAGCACCGCAGCCAGCGCCGCCCAGCCAGGTGCCGCCGCCAGCCACAGCGCCGCATGGGGCCAGCTGGCCAGCCACTGCAAGACCAGCATCAAGGGCTGCAGCGCCCAGGCCGCCGCCGTCCACAATGGCGGCAGCACCGCCCCCAGCAAGGCCAGCGGCGTGACCACCCAGGTCACCCACGGAATGGCCAGCAGGTTGGCCACAAAGCCCACCACCGACACCTGGCCAAACAGCAGCAGGGACAAGGGCGTGATCGCCAAGGTCACCACCCACTGCTCGCGCAGCAGCTGGGCCGTGGCCGCCAAGGCGCCGCGCAGGCCGCGCTGGGTAATGCCTTGCCCAGAGGCTTCAGGGCTGCGGGCACCAGGCCCCCGGTCCGATGCAAACAAGATACCGACCGCCAGAAAGCTGAGCCAGAACCCCGCCTGCAACAAGGCCATCGGCTGGGCCAGCACCACGCAGACGCAGGCCAGCAACCAGCGCATGTACCAGGGCCACTGCCGGCCGCTCGATGCCAGCGCAGCCACGACGACCAGCATCAGCACCGTGCGCTGTGCCGGAATGCCCCAGCCGCTGAACACCGCATAGAGCGCAGCGCACAGCACGCCACCCCACAGCGCCACATGGGGTGCCGGCAGCCACAGGCACAGCGCCGGGCTGCGCCGCCAGGCAATGCGGATCATCGCCGCCGATACCCAGGCAAACAAGGTGATGTGCAGGCCCGAGATCGCCATCAGATGGGCCACCCCGGTGATGCGGAACACACGCCAGTCCTCGCGGTCAATGGCGCGCTGCTCGCCTGTCACCAGCGCCACGAGCACACCGGCAATGCGTGCCCGCTCTGCCGCCTGCGGCTCGCCCGGCGGCGCCAGCTGCTGCACCATGCCATCGCGCACCGCCTGCCGCAAGCGCTCCACCGCATGGCCTTGCCGCGCTGCCAGCAGCTGTGGCTCCAGCGCCTGCCCGTGCCGCACATAGCCCGTGGCCTGCACCCCTTGCTCCCACATCCACATCTCGTAGTCAAAGCCATGCGGGTTCAGGCTGCCATGGGGAGCGCGCAGACGCACCGGCAACCGCCAGCGCTGCCCCGCCTGCAGCAGCGGCAAGGCCCCCTCAGCCGATGCGGGCTGCTCCATCGCCACGCGTGCAAAGGCGCGGTGGTCGGCGCGGTACCAGGACAGGTCGACCAGCGGCGGCACTGCTACCAGTGCCCCCTCCAGCCAGGCCTGCTCGGTCTTCAGCCGAAAGCGCTGGCCGCCGCTGACCGGCAAAGGCATCGCCACGATGACACCCTCCAGCTGCAGATCGATACCTTCCAGCGCTGGCTGCAACTGCGTTTGTGCTTGGTGGACGGCGCGCATGCCCGCCAGGCCAAACGCCAGCGCGGCGGCTGCCAGGCAGCACAGAGCCCGATCCGGCCACGGCATCGGCCTGCGCCAGCGGCTCAGCAGCAGACTGGCCACGGCCCCCAGCAGTGCCGATGTGGCGTAGTGCCAGCCCAACCCCAGGCTGGCCTGCTGCAGTTGCACCGCCGTACCGGCCAGGATGCCCCACAGCCAGGCGGCCGGCCGCCAGTAGCAGCGCCTGCCCGGCCCTCCACTGCGCGGGTCCGCCGGCTGGGCGGAAGAAGTCTCCATCATCCCCACATGCTAGGCAGCGCTGCCCATCAGCCCGATCCGGACTTGCCCTAAAGTGGGTCGTTGCCCCTCTCAGGCGACACGGGCAACGACGCTCAAGCAGGGCATTTGTGCCACACTGGCGCTTTGCCCCGCCTCCATTGTTGAAAGGATTCCATGAGCGTTTACGACAAACTCCAGGCCCTCGGCATCAGCCTGCCGCCGCTGGCGGTGCCCGCTGCCGCCTACCTGCCCTATGTGCAGACCGGCAACATGGTGTTTTTGAGTGGCCACATTGCCCGCAAGGATGGCAAGCCCTGGGTGGCGCAGTTTGGCCGCAACATCAACACCGAAGAAGGCAAGCTGGCAGCGCGCGCCGTGGCCATCGATCTGCTGGGCACCTTGCAGCATGCCGCCGGCGGCGATCTGAACCGGGTCAAACGCGTGGTCAAGCTGATGAGCCTGGTCAACAGCACCGGTGACTTCACCGAGCAGCACCTGGTCACCAACGGCGCCAGCGAGTTGATCGCGGAGGTGTTTGGCGCTGACAAAGGCGCCCATGCCCGCAGCGCCTTTGGCGTCGCCCAGATTCCGATGGGTGCCTGCGTCGAGATCGAGCTGATCGCCGAACTAGCCTGAGCCGCACACCACGCCATGCGGCGCCCATGCCCTGCGGGTATGGCGCCGCATTGTTTTTGCATGCGTGCTGGGCCGGCGCTGGCTCTAAGATGCCTCTCTTCCTCACCCCAGCAAGGACCAGACCGGCATGTGCATCTACGAACAACTCCAAGCCCTGAACATTGAACTGCCACCGGTGCGCACGCCCGCCGCAGCTTACGCACCCTATGCGCAGACAGGCCAGCTCGTGTTTATCAGCGGTCACACGGCCAGCAAGAACGGCCAGCCCTGGACCGGCAAGCTCGGCAAGACCATGGACACCGCTGAAGGCCAGCAGGCAGCACGCGCGGTCGCCATCGACCTGATGGGTACTTTGCAGGCAGCGGTGGGCGGTGACTTGAACAAGGTCAAGCGCATTGTCAAGCTGATGAGCCTGGTCAACAGCACAGAAGACTTCACCGAGCAACATCTGGTCACCAACGGCGCCAGCGAACTGCTGGCCCAGGTGTTTGGGCCGGACAAGGGAGCCCATGCCCGCAGCGCGTTTGGCGTGGCCCAGGTGCCCCGGGGCGCCTGTGTGGAGATTGAACTCATCGCCGAAGTGGAATAAATCTGTAGATTAATCAATAGATTTTTCGCTAAATCCCTACAACAGCCGCAGCCATGCGGCTTTCTTGTGGGCGCCGTATCATGGCAGTCGCTTAACGCCCCACCCTGCCCGATTGATATTAGCCATGCAAGAGCCCCGCCCCGCCTCCTCCTCCAACAACACCACCCGTGGCAACGGCGGCTTTCAACGGCTGCGCAGCGGATGGCTCGTGGCAACGGCCTGCTCGCTGGTGGCCTGTGCCTCGACCCCGGACGAGGACAGCCAACGCCGCTACCAGGCATCGCCCCAGTATTCGTCCGCTGAAAAGCGCTTTCAAAACCCGCCCAATCCTGCCGCCAAGCCCCATGCCGGCGGCTTCCAGATCTGGTCGCGCTTTCTGTTCGGTGACAAGAGCGGCACCACACCGCTGGACAGCATTCCCGTCAACACCGTCACCCCGGCGCAGCTGCAGGCGCTGCCCGCGGATGCCAACCATGTGATCCGGCTGGGCCACTCGTCGCACCTGCTCAAGCTCCAGGGCAACTACTGGCTGATCGACCCGGTGTTTGGCGAGCGGGTATCGCCGTTCAGCTTTATTGGCCCCAAGCGTTTCCACCCCACACCGCTGCCGTTGCAAGACCTGCCGCCCATTGCCGGCCTGATCCTTTCGCACGACCACTACGACCACCTGGACGAGCCGACGATCAAGTTCCTGCTGGGCAAGGTGGAGCGCTACTTTGTGCCGCTGGCCGTGGGCGCACGCCTGCGCGGTATGGGGGTTGAGCCTGATCGCATTGTCGAGCTGGACTGGTGGCAGCAACAGCAGCACGCCGGCGTGCAAGTGACCGCCACGCCCAGCCAGCATTTCTCAGGCCGCACGTTGAGCGACCGCAACAGCACGCTCTGGGCGTCCTGGGTGCTGCAAACGGGTGGCCAGCGTATCTACTACAGTGGCGATACCGGCTACTTCCCCGGCTTCAAGGCGATTGGCGAGAAGTTCGGCCCCATGGACCTCGCGCTGATGGAAAACGGCGCCTATGACGCCTACTGGCCCTCCGTCCACATGACGCCGGAAGAAACCATCCAGGCCTTTACCGATGTACGCGGCCAGGTGCTGTACAGCGTGCACAACAGCACCTTTGCGCTGGCCATGCACGGCTGGCGTGAACCCATGGACCGGCTCGCAGCACTGGCCCAGCAGCAAGGCATCCAACTGGCCACGCCCGAGATCGGCGAGGTGCTGACCGTGGGCCAGCCGCGCAGCAACAAGCGGTGGTGGGAAGCACTGCGCTAAGCGCCTTCTTCGACTTCAGCACCGCCCGCCCCCGGACTTACTCCACCTCGATCTGGGCGCGCTGCGCCACATCGCGCATCAGCGGCAGCTCGCGCTCCACGCGCGCCTTCAGCGCACTGCCATTGCCCCAGGCAGGGGTCAGGCCAATGCTCTCCAGCTTCTGCTGCGTGGCGGACTGGGCCATCACATCGGCCAAGGCGGCCTCGAGCTTGGCACGCACCGGCTCGGGCAGACCGGCAGGCGCCAAAAAGGCAAACCAGGTGCTCATGTCAAAACCGGGAAAGCCGCTTTCCGCAACCGTCGGTACGTCGGGCAGCAAGGCCAGGCGCTGGGCGCCCAGTGCGGCAATCGGCTTGATCTTGCCGGCCTTGATCAGCGGCGTGGTCGCCACCACGGTGTCCACCGCCAGTTGCACCTGGCCACCCATCAGCGCCGTCAGGCTCGGTGTGCTGCCGTTGAAGGGCACATGCAGCATGCGGATGCCGGTCGCGCTCTTGAGCATCTCGCCGCCAAAATGCACCGATGAGGCCGGGCCAAAGGAGCCGTAGGAAAAGCGGTCCGGCGCCGCCTTCGATTGCGCCACCAGATCCTGCAGCGACGTGGCCTTGACGGCCGGGTTCGCCACCAGCACCAGGCCCATGTCTGCGACCAGGCCCAGCATGCTGAAGCTGCGCATTGGGTCATAGGGCAGCGCCTTGCGCACCACCGGATTCATCGCCAGCGTGGAGCTAGCGCCCAAGAACAAGGTATAGCCATCGGGCGCCGATTTGGCCACCTGGCCACCGGCCACGGCCGTGCCTGCCCCCGGGCGATTCTCCACAAACACCGACTGGCCCAGCTTCTCGCTGAGCTGCGATGCCAGCAGCCGGCCCAGAATGTCCGTGGCGCCACCGGGCGCAAAGGGCACCACCAGCTTGATCGCACGGTCAGGGTAGCCCTGGGCCCACGCAGGGCGCAAGGCCAGGCTGGCAGCGCCTGCGGCCAGGCAGGTCAAAAAGCGGTGACGGGATATCGGCATGGACATGGGATCTACCTTTTTTTGTCGACGAACGGGTGCAGGAACCTCGCAGACCAGCGCTGCAGCAGCGATGGCTCTGCGCCGGTCTGCGCAGGGGAAATGCGGTGGACCAGCAGGGGCGGAGCGCGCGGTTCGCCTAGCCCAGCAAAGGGCTGCGCCGGCGCGCGTGGCCGCTCGCCTGGTCATAGGCATGGCCGATTTGCAGCAGCGCCCGGTCAGCCTGCGTGGGCCCGATGATCTGCAGGCCAGCGGGCAGCCCGTTGGGGCCAAATCCGGCGGGGACGGACAGGGCCGGCAAGCCGGCCATCGTGGCACCCACCACCGTCTGCATCCAGCGGTGGTAGGTGTCCATGCTGCGGCCGCCCACGGCATGGGGCCAGTCCAGTTCGGCCTCGAACGGGAACACCTGCGCAGCGGGCAGCACGACAAAGTCATAGCGCTCGAACAGGCGGCGCAGCACCTCGTACCAGCTGCTGCGCACCTTGGCGGCGGCATAGATGTCCATGGCTGACAGCGCGCGGCCCCGCTCCATTTCCCACAAGGCCTCGGGCTTGAGCAGCGCGCGCTTTTGCGGGTCGTCGTACAGCGCCGCGTTGGCACCGGCCACGCTGAAGCTGCGCAGATCGATCCAGGCGCGCCAGAGCTGCTCCAGGTCAAAGTCGGGCAGCACCTCATCCACTGTGCAACCGATGTCGGCAAAAGCGCCCAGCGCCGCGCGGCAGGTGTCGAGCAGGCCCGGCTCGGTGGGCAGGTGGCCGCCCAGGTCACCCAGCCAGGCGATCTTGCGGCCCCGGAAGTCGCGCTCCAGTCCCTGGCCCCAGTCCTGCGCGCCATCGCTGCGGTGGGTCAAGGGCAGGCGCGCATCAAAACCTGCCTGCACCGACAGCAGCAAGGCCAGATCGGGAATATCGCGCGCCATCGGCCCGGCCACGCTGAACTGCTGGAAAAACACTTCATCGCCCGGGCCATGCGGCACGCAGCCCACCGAGGTGCGCAGGCCGTACACATTGTTGAAGGCAGCTGGCGTGCGCAGCGAGCCCATCATGTCCGAGCCATCGGCCACGGGTAGCATGCGCAGCGCCACGGCCACCGCAGCGCCGCCGCTGCTGCCGCCAGCCGAGCGGCTCTGGTCAAAGGCATTGCGCGTGGTGCCGTAGACCGGGTTGTAGGTATGGCCGCCCAGGCCAAACTCGGGCGAATTGCTGCGCGCCACAAAGAGCGCACCGCCTGCGCGCATGCGCTCGAAAATCACCGCATCGCTGCTGCTGACCTGGCCCTGGAAGATCGGCGAGCCCTTCGTTGTCACCATGCCCGCGGCGGGTGAAATATCCTTGGGTGCCTGCGGAAAGCCGTGCAGCGGCCCCCGGCTTTTGCCCTGGGCCAGTTCGGCATCGAGCTGCGCGGCCTGGGCCAGCAGCGGCTCGCGCGGCATCGGCGCGACCAGCGCGTTCACCGCCGGGTTGAGCCGGTCGATCTGGCCCCAGAAGGCCTGCAGCACCTCGGTGCAGGACAGCGCGCGCCGCTGGATGGCCGCCGACAGCGCCACGGCGCTCAACTCGACGATGCTGTGGTCGGCAGGAACAGGCTGGGATGGCATGGGAGGTATGTCTCTTGGATGTCGTAAAAATCCAGCATAGGCAATGCTGCCCATTTCGACAATCACAATTTTTTGCGGTTATCGTTGCGTTTTTTGCAAAGCAGACCATGACTCCCTCGCAACACCTCCAGGACACCGCCATCCGCTATTTTCTGGAAGTCGTGCGCAGCGGCTCGGTCAGCGAGGCCGCGCTGCGCCTGAATGTCTCGGCGTCCGCCGTCAGCCGCCAGATCGCATCGCTGGAGGAAGTGCTGCAGGTGCCGCTGTTCGAGCGCCGCCCGCGCGGCATGGTCGCCAGCGCTGCCGGTGAGTTGCTGGCCACCCATGCCAAGCGCCATGCGCTGGAGGCCGAGCGCGTCGTCGCCGATATCGAGGCGCTGCAAGGCCTGCGCCGAGGCCAGGTGCGGGTCTGCGCATCGGCCGGCTTTGCGTTTGAGTTTCTGCCGTTGGCCATGGCCACGTTCCGGGAGCAGCACCCGGGCATGCAGTTCCAGCTGGTGTCCGCCTCGCCCGCCCAGGTCACGCAGGCCGTCCGCAACGGCGAGGCCGACATCGGTCTGACCTACAGCCGTGCTGCCGTGCCCGATATCGATGTGCAGCACCGCCAGAACTCACCGGTCATCCTGATCATGCCGCCCGGCCATCCGCTGGTCCGCTTTGCCAGCGTGAGCCTGGCGCAGATGCAGCCCTACCCGCTGGCCTTGCTGGACGATGGCAATACCGCGCGCCAGCTGTTTGACATTGCCAGCGGTCAGCGTGGCCTGGTGTTTGAGCCGGTGCTGGAGAGCGGGCAGTTCGATGCGCTGGTGCGCTTTGTGCTGCATGGCGGCGGGCTCACCCTGGGTGGCGAGGTCACCGTGCGCGAGTATGTGCGCCAGGGCCTGCTGCACACCGTGCCCATCCGCGAGCGCGGCATGCATGCGCGCTCGATCGAACTGCAAACGCTGACGGGCCGCAACTTGCCCCGGGGCGTGCGCGCCTTTGTCGACCATTTGCGGGCGCTGTTGCCAGCGCAGCGCTGACCCGATACCCCGGCGCAGGCCGTAAAAAAACCCTGCCGGGCATGGCCTGGCAGGGCTGGGCTGGGAGCGGTGGATGGTCGTGGGCAGTGCGCTTTATTCAACGCGGAACACGGCGTTGGGCTTGAAGCCCAGATCAGCGAGCTTGCCTTTTTTGGCGCGCCCGGCCTTGGCATTGTTGAGGCTGCGGATCTCCAGGGTTTCCTCACGGGCCTTGCCGCCGCGCCCGATCCCTTCGATGCGGATGCTGCGCGTGTAGACGGCGACACCGGCGAGGCGGTCCTTGTCCTCCAGGTCGATGAGCTTAAGCCCCTTGCCACCCTTGGCCATGTGGTTGAGCTCGGCGACCTCGAAGGTCAGGATGCGGCCGCCGACCGAGGCGCAGGCCACATGGCTGGCATCGGCCAATGGCAGGCTGCCGCTGCTGCCCGAGATATGCGAGGGGGCGCACAGCGTATCGCCATCGTCCAGGCTGACAAAGGCCTTGCCACCCTTCTGGCGCGAAACCATGTTATCCACCAGCGCGGTGAAGCCATAACCTGCGCTGCTGGCCAGCAGCAGGCGGGCGGACAGCGGCCCGGCAAAGTAGTACTGGATCTGGGTGCCCGCTTCGAGCTCCATCAAGGTGGTGACCGGCTGGCCATCACCCCGGCCGCCCGGCAGGTTGGCCACCGCCACCGAGTAGACCCGGCCGTTGCTGCCAAAGACCAGCAACTGGTCGACCGTGCGGCATTCAAAGGTGCCATACAGGCTGTCGCCCGACTTGAAGCTGAAGCTGTCGGCCGCGTGGCCGTGGCCGGTGCGGGCCCGCACCCAGCCTTTTTCCGAGACCACCACGGTGACCGGCTCATCGACCACCTTGACTTCGGCGACGGCCTTCTTCTCTTCCTGGATCAGGGTGCGGCGGGCATCGGCAAACTGCTTGGCATCGGCTTCGATCTCCTTGACCATCAGGCGCTTGAGCGACGCAGGGTTGGCCAGAATGTCTTCGAGTTTGCCCTGCTCTGTGCGCAGCTCGCTCAGCTCCTGCTCGATCTTGATCGCTTCGAGGCGGGCGAGCTGGCGCAGGCGGATTTCCAGGATGTCGTCGGCCTGGCGCTCGCTCAGGTCAAAGCGCGCCATCAGCGCGGCCTTGGGCTCGTCGCTGGCGCGGATGATCGCGATCACCTCGTCGATATTGAGCAGAATGGTCTGCCGGCCTTCCAGGATATGGATGCGGTCCATCACCTTGGCCAGGCGGTGCTCGGAGCGGCGCGTGATCGTCTTCTGGCGGAACTGGATCCACTCTTCCAGCATCAGGCGCAGCGACTTCTGCGTGGGCTTGCCGTCGATGCCGATCATCGTCAGGTTGACCGACGAGGAGCTCTCCAGGCTGGTATGCGCCAGCAGGCAGGTGATCAACTCGGACTGCGCAATCTTGCCGGTCTTGGGCTCGAACACCAAACGTACCGCTGCGTCCTTGCTCGACTCGTCGCGCACGCCATCGAGCAGGGACAGCACGGTGGCCTTGAGCTGGCTTTGCTCCTGCGTCAGGGTTTTCTTGCCGGTCTTGATCTTGGGGTTGGTCAGGTCCTCGATCTCCTCGAGCACCTTTTGCGAGGACACGCCGGGCGGCAGCTCGTTGACGACCAGCTGCCACTGGCCGCGCGCGAGCTCTTCGATGGTCCAGCGCGCGCGCACCTTGATCGAGCCGCGACCCGTGCGGTAGGCATCGGCAATGTCCTTGTCGCTGCTGATGATCTGGCCGCCACCCGGGTAGTCCGGGCCGGGAATGATCTGCTGCAGGTCGAAGTCCGTCATCGCCGGCTTCTTGATCAGTGCTACACAGGCATCGGCCACTTCGCGCAGGTTGTGGCTGGGGATTTCGGTGGCCAGGCCCACCGCAATGCCGCTGGCGCCGTTGAGCAGCGAGAACGGCAGGCGCGCCGGCAACTGGCTGGGCTCCTCGGTGGAGCCGTCGTAGTTGGGCACAAAATCCACCGTGCCCATGTCGATCTCGTCGAGCAGCAGGCTGGTGATCTTGGACAGGCGCGCCTCGGTGTAGCGCATCGCCGCAGCGCCATCACCATCGCGGCTGCCAAAGTTGCCTTGGCCATCGATCAGCGGGTAGCGCTGGGCAAAGTCCTGGGCCATGCGCACCAGCGCGTCATAGGCGGACTGGTCGCCATGCGGGTGGAAGCGGCCCAGCACATCGCCGACGACGCGGGCGCTTTTGACGGGCTTGGCCGCCGTGGCGCGGTTGGGGCCGCTGTAGCCCAGGCCCATGCGGTCCATCGCAAACAGGATGCGGCGCTGCACCGGCTTAAGGCCATCGCAGACATCGGGCAGCGCACGGCCCTTGACCACCGACAGCGCATATTCCAGATAGGCGCGCTGCGCGTAATTGCCCAGGTCCAGGCTGTCGCCGTCGTCGGGCTCGGGGTTGGATAGCAAATCCAGACCGGTTTGTTCACTCATGGTTGTTCAGCTTTCTTTGCTTGTGGCACGGCTGCACGCGGCTGTGGTTGGTGTTGTCATTCAGCGGCATGGGCAGCGGGACATTCGATGGCTCCGTCAGGCAGGATGCGAAGCCCAGACGCAGACAGGGCTGCGGCCAGGCAAGGCAAAAGCGGCAAAGCCATCGATGCTGGAGACATGCAATCAGATATCGATTTCTACTTCGTGGCCATGGAGTTCCATCAGGTCGCGGCGGGCCGCAGCCTCGCCCTTGCCCATCAGCTGGGTCATGACCTCACGGGTGGCCAGCAGGTCGGTGCGGCTCAGGCGCACCGGCAGCAGGCGGCGGGTGTCCGGATTCAACGTGGTTTCCCAGAGCTGCTCGGCATTCATCTCGCCCAGGCCCTTGAAGCGGCTGACCTGGCATTTCTCCCGGGGTACGCCATCCTTGGCGGCCTTGTCGAAGATGGCATGCATCTCCGCCTCGTCCAGCGCATAGACCTTGGCCGCGGGCTTTTTGCCCCGGGCAGGAATATCGACGCGGAACAGCGGCGGCCGCGCCACGCAGACATGGCCTTTCTCGATCAGCTGCGGGAAGTGCTTGAAGAACAGGGTCAGCAGCAGCACCTGGATGTGCGAGCCGTCCACGTCCGCATCGCTGAGGATGCAGATCTTGCCGTAGCGCAGACCGCTCAGGTCCACCTCGTCATCGGGGCCATGGGGATCGACGCCGATGGCCACCGAGATATCATGGATTTCGGTATTGGCAAACAGGCGGTCGCGGTCCACCTCCCAGGTGTTGAGCACCTTGCCGCGCAGCGGCAGGATGGCCTGGGTTTCCTTGTCGCGGCCCATCTTGGCGCTGCCGCCGGCCGAATCACCCTCGACCAGAAACACCTCGTTGTAGGCCAGGTCGCGGCTTTCGCAATCGGTCAGCTTGCCGGGCAACACGGCCACGCCGCTGCCCTTGCGCTTTTCCACCTTCTGGCCGGCGCGCTGGCGCGTCTGTGCCGCCTTGATCGCGATCTCGGCGAGCTTCTTGCCATATTCGACGTTCTGGTTCAGCCACAGCTCCAGCGCAGGCCGCACCATGCCCGAGACCAGGCGCACTGCATCGCGCGAATTCAGGCGCTCCTTGATCTGGCCCTGGAACTGGGGATCGAGCACCTTGGCCGACAGCACATAGCTGGCACGGGCAAACACGTCCTCGGGCATCAGCTTGACGCCCTTGGGCAGCAGCGAGTGCAGTTCGATAAAGCTCTTGACCGCCTGGAACAGGCCGTCGCGCAGGCCGCTTTCATGCGTGCCGCCGGCGGTGGTGGGGATCAGGTTGACATAGCTCTCGCGCACCGGCTGGCCTTCGTCGGTGAAGGCCACGCACCAGGACGCCCCTTCGCCCTCGGCAAAATGGTCGTCGCTGCGGCCGGCAAAACCCTCGCCTTCGAACACCGGAATGATCGGGTCCACCGGCAGGGTCTGCAGCAGGTAGTCCTTGAGGCCGCCCTTGTACTGCCAGGTCTGCGTCTCGCGGCTCTTGTCCTGCGTCAGCTGCACGCTGACGCCGGGCATCAGCACCGCCTTGCTGCGCAGCAGGTGCACCAGCTCGCCCATTGGCAAATGGCTGGATTCGAAATACTTGGCATCGGGCCACACACGCACCGTCGTGCCCTGCTTGCGGTCACCGCTGACCATCGGCCGCACCTTCAGCGGCTCGACCACATCGCCACCGGCAAACGCCATCGTGGCGACGGAGCCGTCGCGGTGCACGGTCACTTCCATGCGGGTGGCCAACGCATTGGTCACCGACACCCCCACGCCATGCAGACCGCCGGAGAAGCTGTAGGCGCCGCCCTGGCCCTTGTCGAACTTGCCGCCCGCGTGCAGGCGGGTGAACACCAGCTCCACCACCGGCGCATGTTCTTCGGGATGCATGCCAAACGGAATGCCCCGGCCGTCGTCCTCCACACTGATCGACGCATCGGTGTGCAGATAGACGCGGATCTTCTTGCCAAAGCCGGCGAGTGCCTCGTCAGCGGCGTTGTCGATCACCTCCTGGATGATGTGCAGCGGGTTGTCAGTACGGGTATACATACCCGGGCGCTGCTTGACCGGTTCGAGCCCCTTGAGGACCCGGATCGAGCCTTCTGCGTATTCACTGGTAGACGTGTTTTTGCTTGCCATAACTTTCCATTCTAGCGGCTGCCATTGTAAATAGCTGTATAGAAAAACAGGTGGACTTGTTGACGATTCACGACGTTTGGTCGCAAAAGCCTGCAATGGGCTTGGCCGGCCACCGGGCAATATGCGGGCGACAGCCGGTTTTTGGCGTTGGAGTAACAATTCTTGGATAAAGAGACATCCTTAGACTATGCAAAACAACGCACAACCATTGTCCATAGCCCGCGTGCTGCTGTGTGGCGGCGCCGTAGTGACCTTATCGATGGGCATCCGCCACGGATTTGGCCTGTGGCTGCAGCCGATCACGCAGGAGATGGGCTGGACGCGCGAATCCTTTGCGCTGGCGCTGGCGGTGCAAAACCTCAGCTGGGGCCTGATTGGCATCTTCACCGGCATGCTGGCCGACCGTTTTGGCGCCAGCAAGGTGCTGGTCTGCGGCGCGCTGCTCTATGCGCTGGGCCTGGCCGGCATGGCCTGGGCGCCCAATACGCTGGTGTTCGCGCTCACGGCCGGGCTTCTGATCGGCATGGCGCAGACAGGCACCACCTATGCGGTGATCTATGGCGTCATCGGGCGCCAACTGCCTGCTGAGAAACGCTCCTGGGCCATGGGGGTGGCTGCAGCGGCCGGCTCCTTTGGCCAGTTCTTCATGGTGCCGGTCGAGGGCCAGCTGATCGCCCACCTGGGCTGGCAGAACGCGCTGCTGGTCTGTGCGGTATTGGTGCTGACCATCGTGCCGCTGGCCATCGCGCTGCGCGAGCCCAATTTCCACGCACTCAAGCGCCACGCGGCCGCAGGCCAGCAGCAAACCATCGCCCAGGCCGTGGGCGAAGCCTTCCGCAATCCCAGCTTCTTGCTGCTGACGGCGGGTTACTTCGTTTGCGGCTTCCAGGTGATGTTCATTGGCGTGCACATGCCCAGCTACCTGAAGGACTTCGGGCTGCCGCCGCATGTGGCCAGCTATTCGCTCGCGCTCATCGGCCTGTTCAACATCTTTGGCACCTACCTGGCAGGCTCGCTGGGCCAGCGCATGGCCAAGCGCTACCTGCTCTCGGGCATCTATTTCATCCGCGCGATCGCGATCGTGGTGTTTCTGCTGGTCCCGCTGTCGCCCTGGTCGGTCTATGTGTTTGCCGCCGCGATGGGCTTTTTGTGGCTGTCCACCGTGCCGCTGACCAATGGCGCCATTGCGCAGATCTTTGGCGTGCAGCATTTGTCCATGCTCAGCGGCTTTGTGTTCTTCAGCCACCAGATCGGCAGCTTCCTGGGCATCTGGCTGGGCGGCTACCTGTATGACCACACCGGCAGCTATGATGTCGTCTGGTACGTGGCCATTGGGCTGGGCGTGTTCGCCGGCCTGGTCAATCTGCCCGTCAAGGAAGAGCCCGTGCGGCGCCAGCCACTGGCGGCCTGACCACCGAACTCTCATGCAACAGCCTGCACCACCAACACCCTCCAACGCGGACGCCGTGCCGCTGCGCGGCTGGCAGCGCGCTGCCATCTGGCTGCTGGTGGCGGTGCTGCTGGCGCTGGTGTTCATGCTCTATACGCAACCGGAATTCATGGTGCGCATGGCCGACCATGTCTGGGCCTGCTTCTGAGAACGTGTCTACGTT
This sequence comes from Comamonas sediminis, assembly GCF_041107495.1. Classification (NCBI taxonomy): domain Bacteria; kingdom Pseudomonadati; phylum Pseudomonadota; class Betaproteobacteria; order Burkholderiales; family Comamonadaceae; genus Comamonas; species Comamonas sediminis. The sequence goes on along the minus strand of NZ_JBGBDC010000010.1, from coordinate 158,808 downwards.
CTCCCCGCGCCGCGATGCAGCGATCGCAAACACGATCCAGCCGATGACCCACACCCACACCCACACCCCCGCCCCCTCGCCCTGGATCACCCGCTTTTCTGCGCTGATCCCGGCTGGCCGCCAGGTGCTGGATCTGGCCTGCGGCCAGGGCCGCCATGCGCGCTATCTGCAGGCCCAGGGTTTGCAGGTGACGGGCGTGGACCGCGACGGTGCGGCCCTGCAATCGCTGCAGTCGGACACGGCAGGCGAATGGCTGCAGGCCGATATCGAAAACGGTGCCTGGCCGCTGGAAGGCCGGCTCTTCGATGCAGTGGTCGTGACGAACTATCTGTGGCGCCCGCTGTGGCCGCGCATTCTGGCCAGCGTGGCCCCTGGCGGGCTGTTGTTGTACGAGACCTTTGCGCAGGGCAACGAAGCCTACGGCAAGCCCTCCCGGCCCGATTTTTTGCTGCAACCGGGCGAGCTGCTACAGGTCTGCGCGGGCTGGTCGGTCATCGCCTATGAGTCAGGGCTGCTGCGCAGCCCGGAGCGGGTGGTACAGCGCATTGCGGCGCGCCGCCCGCGTGGCGCAAGCTCCCTGCCAGCCACGCCGCTGCCCTGAAGCGGCCTCCGCTTTGCATAACTTTGCGGCCTTGCGCGCGCGGCCCAATACCGCCGAAACCCAATAGGCATGCGGTTTTCGCTTTGTCACACCTTGCACAAAGCCGGCCCAACTTCCTCCACATTTGGCTTCTATAGTTCAACCATAGGCTCTGCGGAGAGGCGTAAACACACTCCAGTTTCTCTGTTTCACCGCTTCTTTCTGTTCCACACCAGATCGCGGCCTGGCCGCAGAGCCTCTTTTTATACAAGGAATGCCATGAGTTCTCAACCACTTCGCCATCGTCTGCTGTGCAGCACCGCCGTGACTGCAGCCCTCTGGATCGCCGCCGCACAGGCCCAGGCCGCCAGCCCCGCCCAACCCGCCCCGTCCAAGCAAGCCATTGAGGCTTGCCAGGGCAAGAAGGCCGGCGACGCCGTCCAACTGACACTGGATAATGGCACCACCGCCAAGGCCACCTGCCGCCAGGTGGGCAAGCAACTGGTCGCCAAGCGTGGCGCATCCATCGGACCCTGAAGTCCGCTGGTAATGCCCCGATCAAGCAACACTTTTACACACCCACGCACTGTGTAAGAGAATAGCCGGGCAGGCATTGCGCCTGCCCGTTTTTGCCGTTTGCGCTCCTCCATCCAACGCCCCAGCTGCTTTCTGTGACCACTTCCCGCTTCCAACAGTTGCGTTTCACCCGCTTGCAGACACGGGTGCTGCTGGCCATGGTGCTGCTGCTGCTGGGGCTGCTGCTGGGGTTTTTTGGCTTTTCGTACTGGAGTCTGCAGCGCGGGCTGGGCGGCTACGTGGCACAGATCGAGCTGGGGCGGCTGGAGTATCTCGAAAGCCAGCTGCGGCGCGAATATGCGAAGGACCCGCATTGGGCTTCGCTGACCCCGGAGCGCTGGAATGCACTGACCCGCTTTGGCAGCCAGGCGGCCGTGCCCGTCTCGCCTCCTGCCGAGACAGTGGCACCGCGCCGGGCCACACTCGGGCCTGCACTGACCCAGCAATTGCGCCCCATCGAGCGCCACCCGCTGTCCCAGCGCCTGGGTCTGCTCGACAACCAGGGCAAGCTGATTGCCGGTGTGCCGCCCACACCCGGCAGCGCCAAAAACCCGCTTTTCGATGGCCAGCACATGCTGATTGGCACCCTGACCTTGAACCAGCCCGAAGACCTGAAAAACCAGATCGACAATGCCTTTTTGAAGGAGCATCTGGTGTTTCTGGCCATTACCGGTCTGCTGGGGCTGCTGTTGGCCGGTGCCCTGTCCTGGTGGCTGAGCCGCCGCTGGATTCGGCCCATCGAGGCGCTGAGCGAAGGGGCGAAGGCCTTTGCCAGCGGACAGCTGGACTACCGCATTGCCGTCGCCGGCCATGATGAGCTGGTGCAGCTGGCCGACCGCTACAACCACATGGCCGAGCAGCTCTCGCAAGCCCAGGCACAGCAGCATGAATGGCTCACGCAGGTGGCCCATGAGTTGCGCACCCCGCTGGCAGCCGTGCGGGCCGAGATTGAAGCCGTGCAGGATGGCATCCGCAGCTTTGATGCGCAGACGGCCGCGCGCCTGCACCGCCAGATCCTGCGCCTGACCCAGCTGGTCAGCGACATGCGCGCCACCATCCCGACCGCACTGGTGGTGCACGCACCCGAGGCCGCCCCTGCGCTGCAGCTGACCGCCCACCTGCCCGCGGCTGCGCGCCCGCTGGACATGCGGGCCCTGACCATCGAGGCGGTGGAAGCCGTGCAGATTCGTTTCAGCCAAGCGGGCATCAGCCTGCCCACGGCCCAGGAGCTGCTCACCGCCCTGCCGCCTGCCTGGGTGCAGGGCAATGCGCAGCAGTTGCACCAGGTGCTGAGCAATATCCTGGAAAACAGCCTGCGCTACACCGATGCGCCGGGCCGTGTCAGCATCAGCGCCAGCCTGCATGGGCCAGCACCTGATTCGGGCCAGCGCTGGCTGGAGCTGCACCTCGATGACAGCAGCCCCTCGGTGCCGCCAGCCGAACTGCCCCGTATTTTTGAACGTTTCTACCGCGTGGAGACCTCGCGCAGCCGCGCCAGCGGCGGCTCGGGCCTGGGGCTTGCGATCTGCAAAAGCATTGTGCAAGCCCATGGAGGACAATTGCAGGCCTCCATCTCGTCCTTGGGCGGTCTGCGCCTTACCTTGATCCTGCCCTTGATAGACCCTGTTGCATGAACACCGCCAAACCCCGCATTCTGTATGCCGAAGACGAGGCCGATATCGCCTCGGTTGTCATTGACTACCTGCACCACGCCGGCTACGAGGTCGAGCATTTTGCCGATGGCAGCCAGGCCATGGCGGCGCTGCGGGCCCGCGCGCCGCAGCTGGCCATTCTCGATCTGATGCTGCCCGGCACCGACGGCCTGAGCATTCTGCGCGAATGCCGCGCGCGCCAGATCTGCCCCGTCATCTGCCTGACCGCCAAGGTCGAGGAAGTGGACCGGCTGGTCGGCCTCGAGATGGGCGCCGACGACTATATCTGCAAACCCTTTTCGCCGCGCGAGCTGATTGCCCGCGTCAAGGTGATCCTGCGCCGCCATGCACCACCTGCTCCCGGTGCGGTAGCCAGCCAGGCCGCCAGCGACTGGCAGCTGGACGAGACCACCAGCCAGGCCAGCTGGCGCGGCCAGGATCTGGGGCTGACGCGGCGTGAGTTTGCGTTGCTGCACATCCTGCAGCGCCACCCCGGCAAGATCTACCCCCGCAGCCAGTTGCTGGACCTGGCCTATGCCGATGCGCTGGAAGTGAGCGACCGCGCGATCGACAGCCATATCAAGAACCTGCGCAAGAAACTGCGCACGGTGATGGGAGACGACGCCGATTGCATTCGCTCGATCTATGGCGTCGGCTTCGCATTTGAAGGCTAGCGCTGCAGTTCAGTCCCGCGTGCTGGGGCTCCAGAACGCCTGGCGCACCCCGGGCTTGGCCGCCAGCTGCTGCACCATCGCATCGAGCTCCTCTCCCTCCACCGACTGGGCAGCCAAGGTCGCTTCAATAACCACCTCGGCATCGCCAAACGGCTGGATGTCGATATCGCCGGGCGGGTAGCCGCCACGCTCCAGCACATCCTGCAGCATCGCCAGCGCCAGCCGCTGGTGCAGGCGCTCGGCCACGACAAACACGGCATTGGTCATTTCGGTGGAAGCCACATCCAGCGGCTTGCGGTTAATGGCATTGACGAGCGGGCGCAGCAAGGTATTGGCCGCCAGCACCAGCACGGTGCCCAGGGCCGCCTGCACGATCAGGTCAGCCCCCGCTGCGGCGCCCACGGCGGCAGAGCCCCACAGGGTGGCGGCGGTGTTCAGGCCACGCACATTGCCTTCCTCGCGCATGATGACGCCAGCGCCCAGAAAGCCGATCCCCGAGACCACATAGGCCATCACGCGCACGGCCCCGTCAGGGCCGGCAATGGTGTTGGCACTGTCGACAAAGATGGCCGCGCCCACGGCCACCAGCACATTGGTGCGCAAGCCGGCGGTGCGCTGGCGGTATTGGCGCTCCAGGCCGATGACGGCGCCCAGAACAAAGGCGGTCACCAGGCTGATGGCCGTGTTGATCAGTGAGTTCAGTTGTGTGTAGTTCAGCGCTTCGAGCATGCCGCCCTCCTTGGCAAACGGTTATTCTTCATGGCGCTTATTGCCAGCCGTAGCGACGGATGTACCACTTTTTCATGACCTGCGTAAGACCCATATAGGCCAGCAAGACCGCCACAAGGAATACAAAGTACGTGCCGGGCAGCGGCACCAGCTTGAAATAAGGTGCCAACGCGCCCATGGGCAGGTAAATGCCGATGGCCACCACCACCAGGGTCATCAGGGCCACCGGCCAGGCGGCCCGGCTCTGGATGAACGGAATGCGCATCGTGCGGATCATGTGCACGATCAGCGACTGGGTGAGCAGGCCCACAACAAACCAGCCGGACTGGAACAGCGCCTGGCGCTCTGGCGTGTTGGCGCCAAACACCTTCCACATCACGACAAAGGTGGTGATGTCGAAGACCGAGCTGATGGGGCCGAAGAACAGCATGAAACGGCCCACATCGGCAGGGTTCCAGCGCTGGGGCTGGGTCAGCAGCTCGGGGTCCACATGGTCAAACGGAATCGCCGACTGCGAGAAGTCATACACCAGGTTCTGCACCAGCAGCTGCATCGGCAACATGGGCAGAAAGGGGATAAAGGCACTGGCAATCAACACCGAGAACACATTGCCGAAGTTCGAGCTCGCCGTCATCTTGATGTACTTGAGCATGTTGGCAAAGGTGCGGCGCCCTTCCTGCACGCCCTGGTCCAGCACCATCAGGCTCTTGTCCAGCAAGATGATGTCGGCCGCTTCCTTGGCCACATCGACGGCCGTGTCCACCGAGATGCCGATATCGGCGGTGCGCAGCGCGGCCGCATCGTTGATGCCGTCGCCCATGAAGCCCACCACATGGCCATTGGCCTTGAGCATGCGCACGATGCGCTCCTTGTGCGCAGGGCTCAGCTTGGCAAAGATGTTGCCTTCCTCGACCACCTGGGCCAGGCGCTGGTCGTCCATCTGCTCGATATCGCCACCCAGCACGATGTGCTGCTCGGTGATGCCCACCTGCTGGCAGACTTTGGCGGTGACGGCGGCATTGTCGCCGGTCAGCACCTTGGTCTTTACGCCATGGCGAGCAAGCGCCTGCAGCGCGGGTGCGGCACTTTCCTTGGGCGGGTCGACAAAGGCCAGAAAGCCGCAGAGCACCATGCCGGCCTCATCGGCCACCCCGAAGTTGCTCTGGCCAGGCTCGGTATCCCGAGTCGCCACCGCCACCACGCGCAGCCCCTGGGCGTTGAGCGCCTCGGCCGTCGCCACGATGCGCTGGCGCAAGCCCGCGTCGAGCACCAGCACGCCACCGGCGGCCTGCACCGAGCCGCTCACCTGCAGGATTTCCTCGACCGCGCCCTTGGTGATGATCTTGCCGGCCCCGCCACTGTCACGCACCACCACCGACATGCGCCGGCGCACAAAGTCAAATGGCACTTCATCGACCTTGGTGTGGCTGTCGACCAGCGGCGCGCGCTCGCCATGGGCCAGCACGGCCACATCGAGCAGGCTCTTGAGACCCGTCTGGTAGTAGCTGTTCAGGTAGGCCATGTCCAGCACATGCTGCGAGACGTCGCCCCAGGCATCGAGGTGGCGCTCGACCGAGATCCGGTCCTCGGTCAGGGTGCCCGTCTTGTCGGTGCACAGCACATCCATCGCGCCAAAGTTCTGGATGGCATCCAGGTGCTTGACGATCACTTGCTTGCGCGACAGAAACACCGCGCCCTTGGCGAGCGTGGCGGTCACGATCATCGGCAGCATCTCGGGGGTCAGGCCCACGGCCACCGACAGCGCGAACAGCAGCGCCTCGGTCCAGTCGCCCTTGGTCAGGCCATTGATCAGCAGCACCAGCGGCACCATCACCAGCATGAACCGGATCAGCACCCAGCTGACCTTGTTGACCCCCATCTGGAACGCGGTGGGGCCACGCTCCATGGCCGAGACCTTGCCGGCCAGCGCGCCGAGGTAGCTCTGGTTGCCGGTGCTCAGCACCACCGCCAGACCCGCACCCGAGACCACGTTGGTGCCCATGAACACCAGGTTGCGCAATTCCACCGGGTTGGATTGGGCGCCATCGGGCTCCTGGGCAAATTTCTCCACCGGCATGGATTCACCGGTCATCGCCGATTGCGCCAAAAACAAGTCCTTGGCGGCCAGCAGGCGGCAGTCGGCCGGCACCATATCGCCGGCCGCCAGTTGGATGATGTCGCCTGGCACCAGCTCGCGCACCGGCAGCTCGCGCACGGCCTGCAGCGCAGACAGGCGCGATGGCAGCGCATCCAGCGCTTGCCCCTGCTCATCCTGAGCGCTGCGGCGCAGCACTGCTGCGGTGTTCGATACCAGGGCCTGCAGGCCAGCCGCAGCCTGGTTGGCGCGGCCTTCCTGCCAAAAGCGCAGGCCGGTCGCCAGCGCCACCATGCTGCCAATCACCACCGTGGCCTTGGTGTCGCCCGTCAGCCACGACACGGCGGCCAGCACCGTCAGCAGCAGGTTGAAAGGCGTGCGAAAGCACAGCCACAGGTGCTCGGCACGAGACATGGGCCGGTCCTGCGAGATGGTGTTCCATCCGGCCTGTGCACGCGCTTGCTGCACCTGTGCGTCGTCCAGGCCCTGGCGGCTGGTGTTCAGGCTTTGCAGCAATGCTTGTTCCGGCGCATGTGCGGCGTCGCGCAGCCGCTCGCCCATGGCCGTGGAAATGCTGGCATCCACCGGCGTGCTGGCCCATTGCTCAAACATCGGCAAGCGGCGGAAATGCACGCCCCAGTGGCGCGAGCGCAGAAAGTTAACGAATCCATTTTTCAGCAGGTTCAACATGACCCATCTCCCCGCCATGGGCACGGCCCAGCCGCGCCGCATGGCATCTTCAATCCATACAGGCGTGCCCATGCGCGCCGCTGCCAGGCGGCCGCAAAGATGCACCTCAAACACAAGAGAGGTCAGCGACTGAAAGGGTCCAATGCCGCCGAAGCCGAGCAGGACTGCACGGCACCTTTGCCCATGGGGGCGCGGCGGCGCAGCATGGTCGCGAGCTGGCGCTGCATGCAGCGGGGCGCGCCCAAGCCGCAGCATGGCGTGATGGCCCATGGCACAGCCCTGCGTCGCGGTGCGCGCAAAGAGGCCAGCGAAGACATACGCAGTGGCATGAAAGGCTCCCACACCCGGTGTGATGGCGCGCAGCAAAGGCGCTCGCCACTGGGCAAGACTGGAAGATCAAAATGGGATGCAGTAGGGGCGCAGGTCTGTCTGACAGAAACTACGGCACCTCACAGCTGCCCGCCTGGTTCGGCAAGGCAGCGCGCAAAGCTCGGGCGTTTGCGATTACCTTGCCTGTGGTCGGTTGGCCGCTGGCCAACAACTCGGTAAGTCCACAGGGTTACTCCTGATAAAAAAGCTGGCCGGATTGTAGATCAAGGCCCTCAAAACCACCAGTGGTTTGGAAGGCACAATGCGCTCTTTACCGGCACTTTTCAGAAAGCTCAGTCCAGCACCAGCCGGCGCTGCTGCACCAGCTGCTCGATCTGGGCGCGGGTATCGCTGATCAGCGCTGCAAACTGCTGCGGGCTGCCGCCCATCGGCACAACACCGAGCTGCTCCAGACGCGCCTGCACCGCAGGTTGCTGCAGCGCTTGGCGGGCTGCGTGGTGGAGGGTGTCGATGACCGCTGGCGGCGTGCCGGCCGGCGCCACCAGCCCAAACCAGGTGATGGCCAGGCGGTTGAGCGCCGGGTAGCCCGCCTCTGCCAACGTAGGCACCTGCGGCAGCGCTGGCAGCCGCTGGGGCGCGGCCACCGCAAAGGGCACCAGGCGCCCCGACTGCACCAGGCTGCTGGACGACGGGTACTGGTCACTCAGCACCTGGGTCTCGCCCGACAGCGCACTGTTGACCACCGGGCCTTGGCCTTTGTACGGAATATGGCGCAGGCGCACGCCCAGCGCTTCGTTCATCGCCTCGGCAATCAGGTGGCCGATGGAGCCCACGCCGGCCGATCCGATCGTGTAGTGGTCGGGCTGGGCGCGCAAGATGGCGACCAGGCTCTGCAGATCGGCTGCCCCCAGGCTGGGGTGGGTGGAGAATACCGATGGAATCTGCGCCAACGCGATGACCGGTGCCAGCGCTTCGTGCGGGTCGCGGCGCAGCGATTTCAGCATCACCGCATTGACGGCCAAGGTGCTGATCGTTCCCACACCGATGGTGTAGCCATCGGGCCGCGCACGGGCCACCGCCTCGGCACCGATGAGACCTGCGGCACCTGCCTTGTTCTCCACCACCACCGGCTGGCCCAGCGGCTCGCGCATGGCATCGGCGACCAGGCGGGCCACGATATCGGTCGACCCCCCCGGTGCAAAGGGCACCACCAGCTTGATGGGCTGGCTGGGGTAGGCGCGCCGCTCTTGTGCTTGCGCGTGCGCATGTCCGGCCCATGCCAGGCCCAGGCAGACCAATGCGGGCAGCAGCGCCAGCGGGCGCAGGATGGGAAAGCGGGAGATCATGGCAGGCGGGCACTGAAAACCAGAGACGGGAATTATCCTCCCGAGCGGGAAGCTGGCACTAGGCAGCGCAGCTGGCCTGTACGTCCTGGCCCTCTTGCTGCAGACCCTGGCTCTGGGCATAGTCCATGCCCCAGTCGCGCATGGCCGTCAGTACCGGCTGCAGGCTGCGGCCCAGGTCGGTCAATGCATAGTCCACGCGCGGGGGGACCTCGGCATAGACCGTGCGCGCAACAATGCCGGCCTCTTCGAGCTCGCGCAGCTGCAAGGTCAGCATGCGCTGGGTGACGTTCGGAATGGCGCGCGCCAACGCACTGAAACGCTTGGTGCCATGGAGCAGATGGAAAAGCACAATGGGCTTCCAGGTGCCGCCCATGACGGACAAGGTGACCTCCACTGCGCAGCCGCTTTTGCTGTTCAAACGCTTCATACCCCTTGCTCCCTGGAAAACGACAAACGCCCCATCCTAGTGCCAAGCCAATATCCATGCATTGCTTACATTTTTAATACTAGACCACAAATATGTCGGTTCTAGCGTTCCACACCCAGCGCTTGCATGATGGCCGGGTGGCTGCAGCCTGCAGCCTCTGTGATGCCAACCAAGGAAAGACATACGCCATGAAAGCCATTCAACTTGCCGCTCCCGGTGGCCTGGACCGCCTGCAACTGGTGGACTTGCCAGCGCCCGCAGCACCAGGCGCCGGAGAGATCCAGGTGCGCCTGCATGCCAGCTCGCTCAACTACCACGACCTGGCCATTGCCGCGGGGCGCTCGGCCACGGCCGATGGCCGCATCCCGATGGCCGATGGCGCCGGTGTGGTGACGGCGGTGGGGGAAGGCGTGACCGAGTTCGCCGTGGGTGACGCCGTGGTTTCCTGCTTTTTCCCGCTGTGGCTATCGGGCAAGCAAGTGCCCTCCACCTTCACCACCGTGCCCGGCGACGGCATCGATGGTTTTGCGCGCGAGCAGGTCACGATGGCCGCCACGGCCTTTACTCATGCGCCCAAGGGCTATACGCATGAAGAAGCCGCCACCTTGACCACGGCGGGCCTGACCGCCTGGCGCGCCCTGGTCGTCGATGGCCGCATCGAAGCGGGGCAAACCGTGCTGGTGCTGGGCACCGGCGGCGTCTCCATCTTTGCGTTGCAGCTGGCCCATGCGATGGGCGCCAAGGTGATTGCGACGACCTCCAGCGCTGCCAAGGCCGAGCGCCTGCGCGCCCTGGGTGCCGACACGGTGATCAACTACCGCGACCAGCCCGAATGGGGCGATGCGGTGCTGCAAGCCACCGGCGGCCATGGTGCCGACATCGTCGTGGAAGTCGGAGGCCCCGGCACCTTGCCGCAGTCCATCCGCGCCTGTGCGCCCGGGGGCCATATCGCCCTGATCGGTGTGCTAACCGGCTTTGCCGGCGATGTACCGACGGTGGAGCTGATGCGCAAGCAGCAAACGCTCAAAGGCCTGATCGTTGGCAGCCGCGAGCAGCAGCAAGACCTGGTGCGCGCGCTCGACCAGCTGCCACTGCGCCCGGTGATCGACAGCAGCTACCCGCTGGAGAAAATCGCCGATGCCTTTGCGCACCAGATCAGCGCGCAGCACTTTGGCAAGATCTGCCTAAGCTGGTAAGTGGCCACGGCAGCGCAAGCGCTCTGCCGTCTGCGCTACCGCGATGAAAAAACCGCCCCGGGCTTGCGCCTGGGGCGGTTGTGCATTGGGCGAGAGACGGTCAGTCCAGCAGCGAGATATCGCGCACCGCACCTTTGTCGGCCGAAGTCACCAGCTTGGCATAGGCCTTCAGCGCGGTGGACACCTTGCGCGGACGGGGCTTGGCAGGCTTCCAGCCCAGCGCATTCTGTGCTTCGCGGCGCTTGGCAAATTCTTCATCGCTGACCAGCGCATTGATGGTGCGGTTGGGGATGTCGATCAGGATGCGGTCGCCGTTCTGCACCAGGCCAATCGCGCCGCCAGCGGCCGCCTCTGGCGAGCAGTGGCCGATGGACAGGCCCGAGGTTCCGCCCGAGAAGCGGCCATCGGTCAGCAATGCGCAGGACTTGCCCAGGCCCTTGGACTTGATGTAGCTGGTCGGATAGAGCATTTCCTGCATGCCGGGGCCGCCTTTGGGGCCTTCGTAACGCACGATCACGACATCACCGGCCTTGACCTTGTCGCTCAGGATGTTTTCCACGGCCTCGTCCTGCGACTCCACCACATGGGCCGAGCCTTCGAACACCAGGATCGAGTCATCGACACCGGCGGTCTTGACCACGCAGCCGTCCAGGGCGATGTTGCCGCGCAGCACCGCCAGCCCCCCTTCTTTGGAGAAGGCATGGTCGTACGAGCGGATGCAGCCTTCGGCGCGGTCCAGGTCCAGGCTGGGCCAGCGCGTGCTTTGGCTGAAGGCCACCTGGGTAGGAATGCCGGCGGGGCCTGCCATGTAGAAGGTGCGCACCGCCTCGTCCTGCGTGCGCACGATGTCCCACTGGTCCAGCGCGTCCTTCATGGTCTTGGCATGCACGGTGGGCACATCGGTGTGCAGCTTGCCGGCACGGTCCAGCTCACCGAGGATGGCCATGATGCCGCCGGCGCGGTGCACATCTTCGATGTGGTACTTGTTGGTATTGGGGGCCACCTTGCACAGCTGGGGCACGGTGCGCGACATGCGGTCGATGTCGGTCATCGTGAAATCGATCTCCGCCTCTTGCGCGATCGCCAGCAAGTGCAGGATGGTGTTGGTCGATCCGCCCATCGCGATGTCCAGGGTCATCGCGTTCTCGAAGGCCTTGAGGCCGACGGCGCGTGGCAGCAGCGTGGCTTCGTCCTGCTCGTAGTAGCGCTTGGCCAGCTCCACGATCAGGCGGCCTGCGCGCTTGAACAGCTGCTCGCGGTCCGAATGGGTGGCCACCACGGTGCCATTGCCTGGCAGGGCCAGGCCCAGCGCCTCGGCCAGGCAGTTCATCGAGTTGGCGGTGAACATGCCCGAGCAGGAGCCACAGGTCGGGCAGGCCGAGCGCTCGACTTCAGCCACATCGGCATCGCTGACATTGCTATCCGCGGCCATCACCATCGCATCGACCAGGTCGAGCTTCTTGATCTGGATCGTCTTGCTGCCGTCAGCGGCAGGCACGGCCAGGCGCACCTTGCCCGCTTCCATCGGGCCGCCCGAGACAAACACCACGGGGATGTTGAGGCGCATCGCGGCCATCAGCATGCCGGGGGTGATCTTGTCGCAGTTGGAGATGCAGACCATGGCATCGGCGCAGTGCGCGTTGACCATGTATTCCACCGAATCGGCAATCACTTCCCGGCTGGGCAGCGAATACAGCATGCCATCGTGGCCCATCGCAATGCCGTCGTCGACCGCAATGGTGTTGAACTCCTTGGCGACACCGCCTGCAGCCTCGATCTCGCGGGCGACGAGCTGGCCCAGGTCCTTCAGGTGCACATGGCCTGGAACGAACTGGGTAAAGGAGTTCACCACCGCAATGATGGGCTTGGAGAAATCGTCGTCTTTCATGCCGGTGGCGCGCCACAAGGAGCGGGCACCAGCCATGTTGCGACCGGCGGTTGAGGTTTTGGAACGGTATGCGGGCATCGTGGTGTACGAATCAGTAAACAATAAGAATGCGGCCTGTCTTGCATAGTGCGGGCCTGGATATACGCCAGGGCCAGCGGGCAAGTTGGCGAGAACCTCTTGAGTGCACGCCGATGTGAGCGCTGATTATGGCGCAGCTGGGCAAATGACGGAGACACTCGGGTTCCAGCCAGCGACAGCGGTAGGGACAGCGGTAGGGACCGCGGTAGGGACAGCAGAAAGGCGGAAAAAAACCGCCTGCCGGCGGTTTCTGCGCTGCAGCGGCTGCGTCAGCGGCGCCGGCGGGCGGTCTGGCCCAGCGCGTCCCTGGATTTTTGCAGTCGGCGCTCCTTTTTCAGCCCTTCCTTTTCCATCGCCTTGCGCTTGGTGTAGCCTGACCAGTCGGCCCAGGCCCACCACAGCGCTGCCAGGCCAAACGGCGCCAGCACGGTGACCCAGGACCAGGCCGCGACCGGGCCGATTTCCAGGTACTTCAACAACAGCAGAATGATCCCCAGGATCAGAAAATACATGGTTTCTCCCTCTTGTTGCTCGCTGGGCCGCTTGGGTATCGGGCTCGTAAAGTGTTCTGACTTGCGGAACATCCTGGCGTTGGCGCAGTCCTAAGCAGCGAGCCATTAGAATTAATGTACCTCATGCGCTAAGGAGAAGACACGATGAACCGTATTCTGATTGCCACGGCACTGGCCTTGTCGGCCAGCGCACCTGCGTGGGCTGATCAGGCATTGGCCCAATCCAAGAACTGCATGGCTTGCCATTCGGTCGACAAGAAAGTAGTGGGCCCCGCATTCAAAGACATTGGCGCCAAGTTTGCAGGCCAGCCCGGTGCATCCAACATGCTGGCCCAGAAGATCATCAAGGGCAGTGCAGGCGTCTGGGGCCCTGTGCCCATGCCCGCCAACACCCAGGTCAGTGAAGCCGACGCCAAGAAATTGGCCGACTGGGTACTGACGCTCAAGTAAACAACCCATCGCATGCAGGTTGGGCGCTTCCGGCCCAAGCAAAAAAAACCACCTTGCAAGGTGGTTTTTTTGTGGCGTGCGGCAGCGGTTTAGAAGCTGTTGCGCGGCGGCTCGACCTGGCGCATGCGGTCCTCGATCTGGCCCAGGTAGGCGGCGTTGCTGTTGTCCGACTCCTGGGCGCGGGCCACCAGGTGCGATTCCAGCTCTGCCAACCGCGCCATCAGTGCGGACTGCCCGGCCACATGCTGGCTCTCCAGCACCTGGCGCAGTTCGGTAAAGCGGGAGGCCTCGGCCTTGTCGGCCAGCTCCCGCTGGGCCGTCATCTCCTTGTTGTGGCGGCGTGCCTCCAGCATGACGGAGCCCTGCAGGGACAGCACATAGGCGATGAAGATCACGCAAAGCAGGACGGTGAGCGCCAACATCAACACACCCAGCGGTGCATGGATGGTGGTCAGGCCCAGGTTGACTTCCGACGGGGTGGACAGCACCTCCCAGTTGAGGGCTGCCAGACCGCCGATGAGCACGGCGATGATGAGAAGAAGAATGCTGCGCATAGTGGAATTTGATGGCATAGATAGAACGCATAGACCATAGCATGATCCAGACGTCCCGGCTTGTCAGCCAATGCTGGCAAATTTCCACCCGTTCTTCAGCGTTAACAACGCGTTGGCGCGCCGGGGAGTACTGGCGCGCCACATTGTTGACATTGGGCGTTCAGTGCGTATCGGACAGCTGATCGAGGATCGCCGGGTTCTCCAAGGTGGAGGTGTCCTGCGTGATCACCTCGCCCTTGGCGATCGAGCGCAGCAGGCGGCGCATGATCTTGCCCGAACGGGTCTTGGGCAGGTTGTCGCCAAAACGGATGTCCTTGGGTTTGGCGATCGGGCCGATCTCCTTGGCCACCCAGTCGCGCAGCTCCTTGGCAATCTGCTTGGCTTCGTCGCCAGTGGGGCGCGAGCGCTTGAGCACGACAAAGGCGCAGATCGCCTCGCCGGTCATGTCGTCGGGCCGGCCCACCACGGCCGCCTCAGCCACCAGGTCGGTCTTGGCGACCAGTGCCGATTCGATCTCCATCGTGCCCATGCGGTGGCCCGAGACATTGAGCACATCGTCAATGCGGCCAGTGATGCGGAAGTAGCCCGTCTTGGCATCGCGCACCGCGCCGTCACCGGCCAGGTAGATGCTGCCGCCCATTTCTTCGGGGAAATAGGCCTTCTTGAAGCGCTCGGGGTCGTTCCAGATCGTGCGGATCATCGACGGCCAGGGCTTGCTGATCACGAGAATACCGCCGGTGCCGTTGGGCAGTTCCTTGCCGGTCTCATCCACGATCTGGGCCATGATGCCCGGCAGCGGCAGGGTGCAGGAGCCAGGCACCAGCGGCGTGGCGCCAGGCAGCGGCGTGATCACATGGCCGCCATTCTCCGTTTGCCAGAAGGTATCGACAATCGGGCAGCGCTCGCCGCCGATGTTCCGGTAGTACCACATCCAGGCTTCGGGGTTGATCGGCTCGCCGACCGAGCCCAGAATGCGCAGGCTGCCCAGGTTCCAGTTACGCGGGTGCACCTTGTCGTCCGAGTCAGCCGCCTTGATCAGCGAGCGGATGGCTGTAGGCGCGGTATAGAAGATGGAGACGCCATGGCGCTCGATCATCTGCCAGAAGCGGCCAGCATTGGGAAAGGTGGGCACGCCTTCGAACACCACCTGGGTCGCGCCAGCGGCCAGCGGGCCGTAGGCAATATAGGTGTGGCCGGTGATCCAGCCGATATCGGCCGTGCACCAGAACACGTCGCTGGGCTGCAGGTCGAAGGTCCATTCCATCGTCATCTTGGCCCAGAGGATGTAGCCGCCGCTGGCATGCTGCACGCCCTTGGGTTTTCCGGTGGAGCCGCTGGTGTACAGAATGAACAGCGGGTGCTCGGCATGCACCGGCACCGGCGCGCATTCCTTGCTCTGGCCGGCCAGCGCCTCGCCAAAGCTCACATCCCGGCCTTCGACCTTGTTCCAGGCCGTGGCGGTGCGCTCAAACACCAGCACTTTCCTGACGGTATCGCAGCCACCCATGGCCAGCGCATCGTCGACAATCGCCTTGAGCGGCAGCTCCTTGCCGCCGCGCATCTGGTAGTTGGCCGTAATGATCAGCACTGCACCGGCATCGATGACGCGCTCATTGACCGCCTTGGCCGAGAAACCGCCGAACACCACCGAATGGGTGGCACCAATGCGTGCGCAGGCCTGCATCGCCACAATGCCCTCGACGGTCATCGGCATGTAGATCAGGACCCGGTCGCCCTTTTGAACGCCCTGGGCCTTGAGCGCATTGGCAAAGGTGCTGACCTTGTCCAGCAGTTCGCGGTAGGTGATCTTGGTCACCTGGCCATCGTCGGCTTCAAAGATGATGGCCGTCTTGTTCTCCACCGGCGTGCCGATGTGCTTGTCCAGGCAGTTGGCGCTGACGTTCAGCTCGCCATCCTGGAACCACTTGAAGAATGGCGGCGTGCTCTGGTCCAGCACTTCGGTGAAAGGCTTGGTCCACTGCACATGCGCGCGGGCGCGTTGGGCCCAGAAGCCTTCGAAGTCGGCCTCGGCCTCGGCGCACAGCGCCTGGTAGGCCTCCATGCTGCCGACGCGGGCCGTGGCAGACAGGCTGGCAGGTGGGGGGAAAACACGGTTCTCGACCAGAACGGATTCAATCGTTCCTTGGGCTGGGGCTGTCATGGGTGGGTCTCCTTTGCAAACATTGTAGGTATGAAAATCGTTGCTACTGTGGACCGGCGCACTTACATGCGTCTGACAGCAGCCTGCGCGCCCGGCGTCGTCGCAGAGCAATTCATAGTCAAAATCAATCAGCCTATCGAATTGACGAATTTTGCCAATCGCGCTGCGCAAGACCCAGGCGGCTCGCTACAATCCGCGTCGCTCTTTTGGCTGCATCTGCGCCATCGGTGAGCCAGCACGCAGGTAGACAGGCTGGTATCCGTTTCACCGATGGAAGATCCAACAACGCATTCCAACGCACCGCAGTCCAGCAGCGCCATCTCCACTTCCTCCTCCATCATGTCTCTGCCTCAAAATGCTCCTTTGCGCCCCTTGCCGGCGCTGATTTTTGCCAGCCGCTGGCTGCAGCTGCCGCTTTACCTGGGGCTGATCGTTGCCCAGCTGGTGTATGTCTGGCATTTCCTGGTCGAGTTGCTGCACCTGGTTGAAGCTGCCTTTGGCAGCGATACCGCGCTGCGCATCCTCGTCACCTCGGTGGGCTATTCGCCCGATGTCCAGATCACCGCCCTCAACGAGACCATCATCATGCTGGTGGTGCTCGGCCTCATCGATGTGGTGATGATCTCCAACCTGCTGATCATGGTGATCGTCGGCGGCTACGAGACCTTTGTCAGCCGCATGCACCTCAACCGCCATCCGGACCAGCCCGAGTGGCTGGGCCATGTGAATGCCTCGGTGCTCAAGGTCAAGCTGGGCCTGTCCATCATCGGCATCAGCTCCATTCACCTGCTCAAAACCTTTATCAATGCGCCCAATTACAGCGAGAAGGTGCTGATGTGGCAGACCATCATCCACGTGGTGTTCCTGCTGTCCGCCCTGGCCATTGCCTGGACTGACCGCATCCTGCACCCCGCTGGCCCTGGTCACAAGGATAGCCACTGATCCAGCAGCCGCTGCACGCATCCCTCCAGCCCCGCCCCTGCGGGGCTTTTTCATGGGCGCCTGGGAGATCCGGATTGGCGAAATATTCCTACACAGCAGCCGCATGGTTTCGGATATCGGTAGTTATTTACCCTTAAAAGACAGCATTCACAGCACAAGCAACGTGATCGGTACGCAATTGCCAGAATCAGGGTCTTTCACAGACAGATCTTGCATAAAATTGAAACTAAATGTGTTTTGCATCGTCGAAACCCCGACCGCTTGATCCGACCATATTTGGTTTTTTGCTGCTATTAAAAAAGGAGCATCGCAGAAATCAGATGCTGCAAATAGGCGCTTGGCAATGCCCAATTCGCCCGGATGAAACCCGCTTTTTTTGACTTCTATATTTCCAATACGTATACTTAAGGAATGTTTTACAACCTGCAACGCAGGTAATCCGTGCCTTTCTGACAGGTGCGGATCGTCTCCGTCGGGTCTTTGGCGCCACGCCAAAGTCCGTCAACAGGCCGGAATATTCCCGGCCCTGATGCCCCGGCGTGGTGGCCTTTTTACAGTGTCCGCCGCGCTCGCGTGATTGAAACGATCGGGTTTCAATGCGCACGAGAGACCCTGTACCTGGCTCGACCCTGGAGCCCTTCGCTCCTGGCATGCATGCCCGGTACAGGCAGAAATTGTTGGTCACATTGTGTGTCCTGCCCACGAGGGCTTGCCATGGCGGTCGCTTTGACTGCCAGGCGCAGCTATCGGCATCAGGGTTGAGAGATTGACGGTCCCGTGCTGGACGACGCCCCTTTGTGGGCGTTTTCAGCGTTGTAGCCACTACAACTTAGGGAGGAGCCACGCATGGCCAAACAAATCCGTATCGAGAACGTCTTCAAGGTGTTCGGAGATTCCCCCAAAGCCGCACTGGAGCTGGTGCGCAAAGGCGCCACCAAGCAAGAAGTCATGGAGAAGACCGGCAACTCCATCGGTGTGTTTGACGCCAACTTCACCATTGAAGCCGGTGAGATCTTTGTCGTCATGGGCCTGTCGGGCTCGGGCAAATCCACCCTGGTGCGCATGCTCAATCGCCTGATCGAGCCCACCAGCGGCGCCATCGTCGTCGATGGCCAGGACATCAACCAGTTGTCGGACAGCAAGCTGCGCGCGCTGCGCCGCAAGGACATCTCGATGGTGTTCCAGTCCTTTGCGCTGATGCCCCACCTGACCGTGGTCGAGAACACTGCGTTTGGCCTGGAGCTGGCCGGCGTCAAGCGTGAAGAACGCCTTGCTGCGGCTGAGCAGGCGCTGGAGCAGGTGGGCCTGGCCGGTTGGGGTGCAAGCTACCCCGATGAGCTGTCTGGCGGCATGCAGCAGCGTGTGGGCCTGGCCCGTGCGCTGGCATCCGATCCTTCGATCCTGCTGATGGACGAGGCCTTCTCGGCACTCGACCCCATCATCCGCACCGAAATGCAGTCCGAGCTGATGCGCCTGCAGGAAATCAAGCGCCGCACCATCGTCTTCATCTCGCACGATCTGGACGAGGCCATGCGCATTGGTGACCGCATCGCCATCATGAAGGACGGCATGGTCCAGCAGGTCGGCACCCCCGACGACATTCTGCGCAACCCGGCCAACGAGTATGTGCGCGCCTTTATCCAGGGCGTGGATGCGGCAGCGGTGTTCAAGGCCGCCGATATCGCCCGCCGAGGTATCACCATCGTCAAGGAAAGCGACCAGCGCGGCGCCCGTGCCGCGATGCAACTGCTGCAGGACGAGGACCGGGATTTTGCCTATGTGGTCTCGCCCCGCAAGCAGTACCTGGGCACGGTCTCGACCGAGTCCTTGCGCAATGCCTTGAAGGGCCATGTGGGCCCATTGGGTCTGCAGCATGCCTACCTGGACAAGGTCGAGCCGATTGCCGAAGACGCGCTGGTGGCTGATCTGTTTGGCCAGGTTGCGCAGGCGCCCTGCCCGCTGCCGGTGCTGCGTGCCGATGGCCGCTTTGTCGGCGCGATCAGCAAGAACACCCTGCTGCGCTTCCTGGACCGCGACACGCCCCCTGTGCCGCCCACGGACCCCGCCGTGATCGCCATGCAGGCGGCCACCGAGGCCGCTGCCGCTGAAGCCGCCAATACCGACAACAACGACAACAGGAGTGCCGCATGAGTACCGACAACACGATGACCATCGCCCAGAACACTGCTGCCGCCGACCCTTGGGCCGATACCGCATCGGCCAGCTCGAGCGCGGCCACCGCCTGGACGGGCAGCGACGCCGCCAGCACCCCCGCACCCGCTGCCGTGAGCGATGACCCCTGGCAGGCGGTTGGCAATGTCTCGGGCAATACCGACTGGCTGGGCGGCCCTGACGCCGTGGGCCAAACCGCCGATGCCGCCCAGGCTGCCGCGCAGCATGCGCAAGTCGCACACGACAGCGGTTTTCATCTGAGCCAGCTCTGGGACGGCAGCCTGCCGGTTCAGGACTGGATCAACACCGGCCTGACCTGGGTCGTGGCCAATTTCCGCCCCTTCTTCCAGACCGTGCGCGCGCCGATTGACGGCACGCTCACGGGCGTGGAGCATTTTCTGACCGCCATCCCCATGCTCGCGATGGTGGCCATTCTGGCACTGATCGCTTGGCAATTTGCCGGTGGCGCCCTGGCCATTGGGGCCGTGGTGTCGCTGCTGGTCATCGGCATGCTGGGTATCTGGCACGAGGCCATGGTCACCCTGTCGCTGGTGCTGACCTCGCTGGCGTTCTGCATCATCATCGGCCTGCCGCTGGGCATTTTGCTGGCCAGCAGCGACCGGGCGCAGAAGTTCTTCCGACCGGTGCTCGATGCCATGCAGACCACCCCGGCCTTCGTCTACCTGGTGCCGGTGGTGATGCTGTTCGGCATTGGCAATGTGCCTGGCGTGGTGGTGACCATTGTGTTTGCGCTGCCACCGCTGGTGCGCCTGACCAACCTGGGTATCCGACAGGTGCGCCCTGACCTTATTGAAGCCAGCCGTGCCTATGGCGCCTCGCCGCTGCAACTGCTGTGGAAGGTGCAGCTGCCGCTGTCGATGCCCTCGATCATGGCCGGCATCAACCAGTCGCTGATGCTGTCGCTGTCGATGGTGGTGATTGCCTCGATGATCGCCGTGGGCGGTCTGGGCCAGATGGTGCTGCGCGGTATCGGCCGCCTGGACATGGGCCTGGCCACCGTCGGCGGCCTGGGCATTGTGCTGCTGGCCATTCTGCTGGACCGCATCACCCAGGCGATGGGCCAACCCCGCCGTGGCGTGCGCCACTGGTGGCAAACCGGCCCGGCCGGCATCATCGCCCGCGCCCTGCACAAGCCAGAAGCCAGCCCTGCACCCAAGCCCCTGCCTCAGCCAGCGGCCCAAAAGCAGGCGCAGACGCAGCCCGGCCAGGACGCCGTGCCTGCCGCCTAAGCCCAGCCAGGGCAGCCGCCACCGCTGGCTGCCCTGCCCGCCCGCTGGCCGCATTTGCGCATTGATCGGCGGCGCGCACTGCGCCAGCGCCGAACCCATAACAAGGAGCATCCATGACATTCACCACCCATTCCTGGCAGGCCTTCGCAGCCCCGACCCGCATGGTCAAAAGCCTGCTGGCCACCAGCCTGCTGGCCGCTGGCCTGGCTGCCGCCGGCCATGCGATGGCCCAGGATCTGCCCGGCAAGGGCATCAAGGTCCAGCCACTGCAAAGCTCGATCGCCGAAGAAACCTTCCAGACGCTGCTGGTCAACAAGGCCATGGAAAAGCTCGGCTATGAGGTGCTGCCCATCCGCGAGGTGGAATACGCCACCGCCCACGTTGCCATCGGCAACGGCGACGCCACCTACATGGCCGACCATTGGGATCCGCTGCAGGCCGACTTCTACAAGAACGCCGGCGGCGCCGGCAAGCTCTACCGCGAAGGCGAGTATTCGACCAGTGCCGTGCAAGGCTATCTGATCGACAAGAAAACGGCCGACGAGCACAAGATCACCAATATCGAGCAGCTCAAGGACCCGAAGATCGCCAAGCTGTTTGACACCGACGGCGACGGCAAGGCCGACCTGACTGGCTGTACCCCCGGCTGGGGCTGCGAAGGCGCGATCGAGCACCAGCTGACCGCCTACCAGCTGCGCGATACCGTCACCCATGTGCAAGGCACCTATGCCGCACTGATGGCCGACACCATCGCCCGCTACAAGTCCGGCAAGCCCATCCTGTACTACACCTGGACACCCTACTGGGTCAGCGCCGAGCTGCGCCCCGGGCGTGATGTCGTCTGGCTGCAGGTGCCGTTTACCGCACTGCCGGGCAACCAGGCCGATCTGAAGACCGCGCTGCCCAACGGCAAGAACTACGGCTTCCCGCTGAACACCCAGAAGATCGTCGCCAACAAGCAATTTGCCGAAGCCAATCCTGCGGCTGCCAAGCTGTTTGCGATCATGAAACTGCCGGTCTCCGACATCAACGCCCAGAACCTGGCGATGAAGGAAGGCCAGAACAAGCCTGCCGACATCGAGCGCCATGCCGATGGCTGGATCAAGGCCCACCAGGCCGAATTTGACGGCTGGATCAAGACGGCGCTGGACGCCGCCAAGGCCCAGTAAGTCTGCAGCACCGATCGCCCGGCAGCTTCTGGCCGGGCCGGTGCCTCCCCTCGGGGCATGTCGCCATGCCCACCGGTGCAGCGCCAGCGCTGCCCAGCCTCCAAGCCCCCCGCAAGCTGCATCTGGACCACCCGCCACCACCGGCCGGGCCTGGCGCCGTCTTGCCCCAGGGCTGCCCATGTTCCCTCTCGGTGCGCGCCTTGCGCATCGCGTTTCAATCCAAGGAGAAGACCATGACTGATAAAAACCGCCTCAATCGCCCGATCCACCTGGCCTGCGCCGCCGCCATCGCGTTGATGGCCTGGGGCCCCGCCGCCCAGGCGCAAGACCTGCCCGGCAAGGGCAAGGATGTGCTGCCCCTGCTGGGCACCGTCGATGAAGAGCTGTTCCAGACCCTGATCGTGTCGCGCGCGCTGGAAAAGCTCGGCTACACCGTGAAGGACCCCAAGGGACTGGAGAACGGCACCGAGCACGTTGTCGTCGGCCAGGGCGATGCCACCTTCATGGCCAACCACTGGATTCCGCTGCACCAGGAGTTTTATGAGCGCAATGGCGGCGCCAAGGTCTTCTACCGCGAAGGCATGTTCTCGACCAATGCCGCCCAGGGCTACCTGATCGACAAGAAAACGGCCGAGAAGTACAAGATCACCGACATCATGCAGCTCAAGGATCCCAAGATCGCCAAGCTGTTTGACACCGATGGCGACGGCAAGGCCGATCTGACCGGTTGCAACCCTGGCTGGGGCTGCGAGCTGGCGATCAACAAGCACCTCAAGGGCCTGGGTCTGGAAGGCAGCGTGACCCACCGCCAGGGCAACTATGCGGCGCTGATTGCCGACACCATCGCGCGCTACCAATCCGGCAAGCCGGTGCTCTACTATGTCTGGACCCCCTACTGGGTCAATGGCGTGCTCAAGCCCGGCCAGGATGTTGTCTGGCTGCAGGTGCCCAATGTTCCCAATGCCAAGGGCGATGAAGACACCCGCCTGCCCAATGGCAAGAACTATGGCTTCAAGGTGAACAACCAGTACATCCTCGCGAACAAGAAATGGACGGATGCCAACCCGGCCGCCGCCAAGCTGTTTGCGCTGATGCAGGTGCCCATTGAGGACATCACCGCGCAGAACCTGCTGATGCGCAACGGCGAAAACAAGACTGCCGACATCCAGCGCCATGCCGACGCCTGGATCAAGAACCACCAGGCCAAGTTTGACGGCTGGATCAAGGAAGCGCTGGCCGCCAAGTAAGCCTGGCGCCTGCCGCACCCCCCCGAGCCCGCTGACCAGCGGGCTTTTTTTGTGGCGCTCGGCGGCGCAAAACTACAATACCGGCCAAACAACGCCCAGCGCCCACGCCCGATGACCCACCCCTGCCTCAGTTGCGGCGCCTGCTGCGCCAGCTTTCGCGTTGATTTTTCAGTCCATGAATGCGACAGCAACGGCGGCCGCGTGCCATCGGGGCTGGCTGAAGAGGTGAACGAGAGCACCTGCCGCATGCGCGGCACCGACTATGCGCGCCCGCGCTGTGCGGCCTTGACCGGCACCATTGGCCAGCAAGCCGCCTGCGGCATTTATGAATGGCGCCCCTCCCCCTGCCGGGAGTTTGCAGCAGGCAGCGAGGCCTGCAACAAGGCGCGCGTACGCCATGGCATGCAGGCGCTGGAAGGCGGGCTGTACTAGCCCACCCGCCAACGCCCCCATGCACGGCGCTACAGCGGCGCGACGCGCACCACCGGCGCACTGGCCGTTTCGATCGACATGCGCAGCGGCAAGAACTGCGCAATCACCGCCATATTGCTGTGCAGGTGCTCGGTCGCCTCGCTGCAGCTGAAGGATGCCGGCTGGCCGCTTTGCCATACGGCCAGCGCCTGCAGCAGCAACAGCTGGTCGGCCAGGTAGGCGCAGACAGCGGCATCGGGCTTCTTCTGGTAATCGCGCAGGTCCTGGCAGAGCTTGCGCGCCACCGCTTCGGACGACACCCCGTGCGCGCCCAGGCCCCAGAACAGCTCGGTGACATGGTCATAGCGCAACGTGGCCTGCAGCAGATTGCCCGGGCCCTCCTCCTGGCTCACCGGCAGCAGTTCCATCGCACGCCGGTCCCAGCCCGTCAGCCGCGCCAGCTCGTCGAACTCGCGCATGGCCACGCCACGCGGCACGGCCGCGCAGACCGCTTCCACCGACACATGCTGCAGCATGCCGCGTGCCAGCAGATCAAAAGGCTGCAGTCCCTGCGCTGCCGGGCTGATGCAGGCGAGCGCCTCGCCACCGCCCGCCGGGTAAAAGCCATAGCGGCGCAGCCGCAGGTCCAGCCCCGCACCCATGCGTGCCACCAAGGGCGCATAGGCGCGATCGATGAAGTGGAAGTTGGGCGCCAGCGGGTTGTGCGTGCCACCCGACAACTGCACCGTGCTGGCAGCATCGGCCATCAGCAACGCTGGCAGCACCGTCTGCAACACCAGCATCGCACTGCCCGCGCCCGAGATCGGGAAGCGGTAGTCCCCGGCCTTGAGCGCCGCCGGCGCAAACTGCAGCGCCGTCACCCCTGCGCCGATGGGCGACAGCTGGGCATCGCTGATGGTCTGCGCCGCCTGCACACAGGCCAGATGCTGGCGCATCAGCCCTGGCTTGGAGCGCTTGGCCCGGATGCTGTGCATCGCCAGCGGCCTTTGCGTGATGACCGACAGCGCCAGCGCCGTGCGCAGAATCTGGCCGCCGCCCTCGCCTTGCGAGCCGTCGATCTCGACCAGGCCCTTTTCTATTAAATGGGTTGAAAATTGCATTGGAATAAGTCCCTCTCCCTTGTTCTTATAGGGCGGCTCAAGGCCCGGGAAGCCCAGCATCCAACCAATGCTGCGGCTCCCGGGTCGCACTCTACCCCTTCACACACACCACCTGCTTGAGCGTGTACACCACCTCCACCAGGTCGCTCTGCGCCGCCATCACCGCGTCGATGTCTTTGTAAGCCATGGGGATCTCATCAATCACCTCGGCGTCCTTTCGGCATTCCACCCCTTCGGTGGCGCGCATTTGGTCCTCGACGGTGAACAGCTTCTTGGCCTTGGTGCGGCTCATCGTGCGACCGGCACCGTGGCTGCAGCTGTTGAAGCTCTCGGGGTTGCCCTTACCGCGCACGATAAAGCTCTTGGCCCCCATGCTTCCCGGGATGATCCCCAGCTCGCCCTGGCGTGCGCTCACCGCGCCCTTGCGGGTCACAAACACCTCCTGGCCAAAGTGCGTTTCGCGTTGCACATAGTTGTGGTGGCAGTTCACCGCCTCCAGGTGCGTCTCGAACGGTTTGGTGATCACCTTTTTCAGCGCTTGGATCACTCGGACCATCATCACCTCGCGGTTGGCACGTGCAAACTTCTGCGCCCAACCCACCGCTTTGACATAGTCCCCGAAGTAGGCAGCGCCTTCTTCAAAATAGGCCAGGTCCTTATCGGGCAGGTTGCGTTGGTGCAGCTCGGCATCCTTCTTGGCCAGCTCGATGAAGTGGGTGCCAATGGCGTTCCCCACCCCGCGCGAGCCCGAGTGCAGCATGATCCACACCGCCTGGTTTTCGTCCAGGCAGACTTCGATGAAGTGGTTACCGGTTCCCAGGGTTCCCAGGTGCTTGTAGTTGTTGGTGTTCTTGATGCGTGGGTGCGCTTCGCAGATCTCCTCGAACTCCTTCACCAGCCCTGTCCAGGCGGCATCGGTTTCCTCAGGCGGCGTCTCCCAGCTCCCCTTGTCGCGGCCATAGCGCTTGGGCGTCATGCCCACCGGCACAGCCCGCTCGATCGCAGCGCGGATCGGCGCCAGGTTGTCGGGCAGATCGCTGGCCGTCAACGTGGTCTTGCAGGCCATCATTCCGCAACCCAGGTCCACCCCCACCGCGGCCGGAATGATGGCCTTAAGCGTAGGCACCACCGAGCCGATGGTGGCACCAATCCCCAAGTGCACATCAGGCATCACCGCCACATGCTTGAACACCACCGGCAGGCGCGAGATATTGGCCAGCTGGTTCTGCGCTTCGGCCTCGACCGGCACGCCATTGGTCCACATCTTGATCGGCACGCCATTGGGTACTTGTCGTTGTTCGTAGGTCATGTTGTTCCCTGTTCTTTCTTCTGTGTATGTGTGGGCTTGCGCAGTTGCGTCCTGGCCCCGTCCGGTGGGAAAGCAGGATCCTCGCCCTGCTTTCCCCGACTCACGCCACGTGGCGCTTGCCATCTTATTTGCCAGAAGCGTGCCAACTCTGTTCCATTGCTAAAATTTTTCATCAAGCCATTGAATTAAATGGAATTTTTTAAGATATGCGCTCTCAACCTACAAAAACTATTTTTAGAAAAATAGCTACATAGCTAGAGATATTAGAATTAAAGCTAGTTCATTCCAACCGATCCTATGAAACCCATCACCGTCATCGGCTTTCTCGGCACCCAGCTCGACAGCGGGCGCGGCGCAGGCCGCTGGAGCAAATGGCGGCCCTCGGTCGCCATCACCCAGCATGAAGACATGGTGGTGGCCCGCATGGAGCTGCTCTACACGCGCTCGCATGTGGACCTGGCCCGGCTGGTGCAAAAGGACATTGCCGCCGTCAGCCCCGAGACCGAAGTGAACCTGGTGGAGCTGCCGATCCGCGACCCCTGGGACTTTGAAGAGGTCTACGGCGCGCTCTACGACTGGACCAGCAGCTACCCCTTCGACAGCGACCAGGCCCAGTACTGGCTCAACATCACCACGGGCACCCATGTGGCGCAGATCTGCCTGTTCCTGCTGGCGGAATCGCGCGCGATACCCGGCGTGATCCTGCAGGCCTCACCGCCCAAGCGGCAGATCGATGGCGCGGCGGGCAACTATGCGCTGATCGATCTGGACCTGTCGCGCTACGACGCGCTGGCCACGCGCCATGCCCAGGCCCAGCAGGATGCGGTGGCCTTTCTCAAAAGCCATATCCCCACCCGCAACCCCCGCTTCAACCAGCTGATTGCCGAGATCGAGCAGGTGGCAGGCCGCTCGCAGGCCCCTATGCTGCTGGTGGGCCCGACGGGCGCGGGCAAGTCCTTTCTGGCGCGCCGCATGTACGAGCTGAAAAAGGCCCGCCACCAGATTAGCGGCGCCTTTGTCGAGGTGAACTGCGCCACCTTGCGCGGCGACAGCGCCGCCAGCACCTTGTTCGGCCACAAGAAAGGGGCGTTCACCGGCGCCGCCACCGAGCGCGCCGGCCTGCTGCGCACCGCAGACCAGGGCCTGCTCTTCCTCGACGAAATCGGCGAACTGGGGGCCGACGAACAGGCCATGCTGCTGATGGCGATCGAGGAAAAGCGCTTCTACCCGATGGGCTCGGACAAGGAGGTGAGCAGCGACTTCCAGCTGATAGCCGGCACCAACCGCGACCTGCGCCTGGAGGTAGCAGCCGGCCGCTTTCGCGAAGACCTGTTCGCCCGCATCAACCTCTGGACCTACAACCTCCCCGGCCTGGCCCAGCGCAGCGAAGACATCGAGCCCAACATCGACCACCTGCTGGTGCAGCACGCCCAGCAAACCCACCGCACCGAGCGCTTCAACGCCGAGGCGCGCAAGCGCTACCTGCAGTTCGCCCAGAGCCCACAAGCCCTGTGGAGCGGCAATTTCCGCGATCTGCATGCCAGTGTGACGCGGCTGGCGACCTTGTCGACCAGTGGTCGCATTACCGAGGATCAGGTGGAGGCGGAGATTGGGCGTTTGCAGTGGTTGTGGCAGCGGCCGGAGGCGGTGGCTTCGTCTGCCGATGCTTCTGCCGACGTGGCGCTGGAGGCCTTGTTGCCTGGTGAGGCTATTGAGGCGATGGATTTGTTTGACCGGATGCAGTTGGCGTCGGTGGTGCGGGTGTGTCGTGCGTCTAGCAGTTTGTCGGAGGCGGGGAGGCAGTTGTTTCAGGCTTCGCGGGCGCAGCGGACGGTGTTGAATGATGCGGATCGGTTGCGCAAGTATTTGCAGAAGTTTGGGTTGAGTTGGGATGTGGTTTGTTCTGCTCGTTGAGCCTTATAAGGTCTGATGCTGTTTTTAGCTTCTGCTGTCGGCCGGATTGCGCCGGGTGGGCGATTTCTGCGTTCGGCCCCACAACTGGCCGAGTGCAGCTCTTGCTTATTCGTATGCCTGCGGCGCTTTTGTCTTTTGCTGGCCGGATTTCGTATGGCGGGCGATATCTGCACTCTGCACTACACCGGCCAAGTGCAGCTCTTGCTTGTGCACATGCCTGCGGCGCTGCTTGGTTTTGTTGGCCGGATTTCGCCCGGCGGGCGAGGTACTTTTCTTGGCGACCAAGAAAAGTACCCAAAAGAAAGTCGCCCCTGCTGCCTGCGACCCTTCGCGTTGCGAAGGGCAACCTGTGTCGTGGCGTTTGTGGGGTGTGCCGCGAAACTCACTACGCGCCAAAGGCGCTCCGTTCGAACAGACGCGGCAAGCTAGTTCACGAAGCGCTGGCACTCTGCGGTGCCAGCGCCACCCCACAAACACCACGCCCCAGGCGCATGCAAAAGGGGAATGCAAACAACCCAACAGCCAAATACCAATAGGCCATCGCTACGCTCGGCCAGTTTTGGGTGCCGAGCGCAGCGATGGCCCATATCTGCTCAACCCCTTCTGAATGCGCCGAGGAGCACAGGGTATGGGCTGGGCAGTTGCACCGCAGAGTGCAACTGCATCGTGAACTGACTCACCGCGTCTGTTTGAACGGAGCGCCCCTGGCGCGTAGTGAGTTTCGCGGTGCAGCCCATACCCGAGCACCACAGGTTGCCCGCAGCGCAGCGGAGGGACGCAGTCAGCGGGGCGGCCTTCTTTTGGGTACTTTTCTTGGCCGCGCAAGAAAAGTACCTCGCCCGCCGGGGCGAGACCCGGCCAACAAAACCAAGCAGCGCCGCAGACATACGCAAAAGCAAGAACTTCAGGTGCCGAGCGCAGCGATGGCCCGGGCCTGCGCACCACCCCTTCTGAATGCGCCGAGGAGCACAGGGTATGGGCTGGGCAGTTGCACCGCAGAGTGCAACTGCATCGTGAACTGACTCACCGCGTCTGTTTGAACGGAGCGCCCCTGGCGCGTAGTGAGTTTCGCGGTGCAGCCCATACCCGAGCACCACAGGTTGCCCGCAGCGCAGCGGAGGGACGCAGTCAGCGGGGCGGCCTTCTTTTGGGTACTTTTCTTGGCCGCGCAAGAAAAGTACCTCGCCCGCCGGGGCGAGACCCGGCCAGCAGCTGCTAGCTAAGCAAACAAACAAGCAAACAAGAAAGCAAGCAAACAAGAAGATAAAAGCAAAACAAGAAAAACAAACAACATGGATTTCCCACAAATCCTAAAATCCCCACCTTCCAGCGCGCAGAGGCAGCAACAAAAGCCACCCCAGCGCCACCCCAGGCATAACAGGCAAAAAACCCGTGTCCCCTTTTGAATCGATTGCCCGCCGCGAACGCGGGCTGCTGCAGCAACTTACTGCAGCCCAAATGACGATGATCGCCATTGGCGGCGCCATCGGCACCGGCCTCTTCATGGGCAGCGCATTTGCCATCGGCTTTGCCGGGCCCAGCGTGCTCATCAGCTACGCCATCGGGGCACTTATCGGCCTGCTGCTGATGGGCTGCCTGGCCGAGATGACGGTCGCGCACCCCACCAGCGGATCGTTTGGCGCCTATGCCGAGCACTACCTCAGCCCGCTCGCCGGCTTTGTGGTGCGCTACGCCTACTGGGCAGCCGTGGTGCTGGCGGTGGGGATGGAAGTCACCGCGGTGGGCAAGTACATGAAGTACTGGTTCCCCGAGGTGGAGCAGTGGGTCTGGGTGGCGCTGTTCTCGGTCATTCTGGCTGCCGTCAATGCCACCAGCGTCAAGGCCTTTGGGCAGATGGAGTATGTGTTCTCCATGGTCAAGGTCGTGGCCATCGTCGCCTTTATCCTGATTGGCGCCTATGTGGTGTTCGGCTCGCGGCCCGAGGGCGTGGGCTTTTCCAACTACACCGCCGACCGGGGCTTTTTCCCCAACGGCTGGTGGGGCACCTGGGTGGGGGTGATCGTGGCCATCTTCAGCTACCTCAGCCTGGAGTCGATCGCGATTGCCGCCGGTGAGGCGCAGAACCCGCGCCAGGCGGTCACCTCGGCGTTCAAGACCACGGTGTTGCGCCTGGTGCTGTTCTACCTGCTGTCGCTGGCCTTGATGCTGGCCATCGTGCCCTGGAGCCATGCCAGCACCGACAAGAGCCCCTTCGTCAAGGTGATGGAGATCGTCGGCATTCCCGGCGCGGCCAGTGTGCTCAATTTTGTGGTGCTGGTCGCCAGCCTGTCGGCGATGAATGCGCAGCTCTATGTCACCTCGCGCATGATGTTCAGCCTCTCGCGTGGCGGCTATGCGCCAGCAGCGCTGGGCAAGGTCAACAGCCGGGGCGTGCCGATGGGTGCGATTGCCATCTCCTGCCTGGGGATGGCCGTGGCCATGGTGCTCAACGTGCTCAAGCCCGAGGAATCGCTCACCCTGATGATGTCGATCTCGATGTTCGGCGCCATGTTTGCCTGGTTCATGGTCTTTGTCACCCACCTCTTCTTCCGCCGCCGCTGGCAGCGCGAGCATCCGGGCGAGCGCCTGCAGTTCCGCATGTGGGGCTTTCCGGTGCTGACCCTGCTGGGCGCCGTGCTGATGCTGGCCGTCATCATCACCACCTATTTCACCGATGTGTTCCACATGACCACCCTGATCGGCGTGCCCATGCTGCTGGTGATGACCGCCGTCTACCTGATCTGGTACCGCAAGCGCTGATACATTGCATAGCTATGCCAAACACGCCTCACTCTGCGCCAAGCCTCTGGGACATCTCGCCACCCATCTATGTGGGCATGCCGGTGTTCCCCGGCGACACGCCCTACCAGCAGCAATGGGTGGCCAGCATCGGGCCGGGTTGCCCGGTCAATGTGGCCAGCATCACCAGCACACCGCATGCCGGCGCCCATGCCGATGCGCCGCTGCACTATGCGCCCGATGGCGCCACCATCGGCCAGGTCGATCTGGCGCCCTACCTGGGCCGCTGCCGCGTGGTCCATGCCATCGGCTGCGCCCCGCTGATCGAATGGCAGCACATCGAACATGCGATGAGCGACGACCTGCCCGAGCGCGTGCTGGTGCGCACCTACCAGCAGATGCCGCAGACCCAGTGGGATGCCGGCCTGACCGGCTACGCGGCCGAGACCGTCGAGCGCCTGGCCGCGCTGGGCGTGCGCCTGATCGGCATCGATACCGCCAGCATCGACCCGGCTGACAGCAAGGCCCTGCCCAGCCACCAGACCATTCGCCGCCACGACATGCGCGTGCTGGAGAACCTGGTGCTGGACGCCGTGCCCGAGGGCGACTACGAGCTGATCGCGCTGCCGCTCAAGCTTGTGCAGGCCGATGCATCGCCGGTGCGTGCCGTGCTGCGCGCGCTGCCCGGCACCTACAATCAGGCCACGGCCTGAGCCCCCTCCTCCCTTGCGGCAGGCGCCTGGCCCACCAGCGCCTGCCCGCCACCATTGACAAAGAGACCTAGCCATGACCACCTTGGAAGCCTGCCGCGACGTTGACCAGCATGAGCCGCTGGCACCGCTGCGCCACCTGTTCGACCTGCCCGAAGGCGTGATCTACCTGGACGGCAACTCGCTGGGCCCGCTGCCCAAGGCCACGGCGGCGCGCGTCGCCGATGTGGTGCAGCGTGAATGGGGCCAGGGCCTCATCCGCAGCTGGAACGATGCCGGCTGGATCGACCTGCCCCAGCGCCTGGGCGACCAGTTTGCGCCCTGGATCGGCGCCAAGCCCGGCGAGGTCGTGTTCACCGACACCACCTCGGTCAATCTCTACAAGGTGCTGAGCGCAGCCATCCGCCTGTCGCAGCAAGAGTTCTCCGACCCGGCACCGCGCACCAAGGTCATCAGCGAGCGCAGCAATTTCCCTACCGATCTGTACATCGCCGAATCGCTGTGCAAGCAGCACAACCTGGAGCTGGTGCTGATCGAGCCCGAAGAGCTGCCCGCCTGCCTGACCACCGATGTGGCCGTGCTGCTGCTCAGCCACGTGAACTACCGCACCGGCCACATGCACGACATGACCCAGGTCACGCGCGACGCGCATGCGCAGGGCGTGTTGACCGTCTGGGACCTGGCCCATGCCGCCGGCGCCGTGCCGGTGGACCTGAATGCCGCCAACGCCGACTACGCGGTGGGCTGCAGCTACAAGTACCTCAACGGCGGCCCTGGCGCCCCGGCCTTTGTCTGGGTGCATGCGCGCCATACCGACAAGTTCTGGCAGCCGCTGTCGGGCTGGTTCGGCCATGCCGAGCAGTTTGCCTTCAACAGCGACTACCAGCCTGCGCCCGGCATCCGCCGCTACATGTGCGGCACCCAGCCGATGATTGCGCTGTCGGCCCTGCAGTGCGGGCTGGACATCTTCAGCGAAGCCGAAAAGTACGGCGGCATGGCGGCACTGCGCCGCAAGTCCATCGCGCTGACCGACCTGTTCATCGAGCTGGTCGAGACCCGCTGCGCCGGCTACGGCCTGGGCCTGGCCACGCCGCGCGATATCTTTGCGCGCGGCTCCCAGGTCTGCCTGACCCGCGACGACGGCGCGGGCGTAGACGGCCAGGGCAGCGGCGCCTATGCCATCGTGCAGGCGCTGATCGCCCGGGGCGTGATTGGCGACTTCCGCAAGGGCGATGGCGGCAAGGGCCCGCACAAGGATATTCTGCGTTTTGGCTTCACCCCCCTCTACACCCGTTTTGAGGACGTGTGGAACGCGGTCGAGCACCTGCGCCAGGTACTGGAATCGGGCGAATGGCAGAAGCCCGAGTTCAACCGCATCAATGCGGTGACCTGATTGCACAGCCCGTCCAGCACCCGCTACGCCATGTCCGAACGCATCGCCATTCTCGACTTTGAAACCACCGGCATGAGCCCGGCGCATGGCGCGCGGGCGGCCGAGGTGGGCATCGTCATGGTCGAGAACGGCCGCATCGTGGACCGCTACCAGAACCTGATGAATGCCGGCCAGCGCATGCCCGGCTTCATCACCCAGCTCACCGGCATCACCACCGCGATGCTGCAGGCGGCGGCGCCTGCAGAGCAGGTGATGCGCGAGGCGGCAGCATTTGTCGGCACGGCGCCGCTGGTGGCACACAACGCATCGTTTGACAGCAAGTTCTGGCTGGATGAGCTGGAACGCGCAGGCTGTGCGGCCAGCCCGGCCGCAGCGCCTGCCGGCAAGCTGTTTGCCTGCACCGTGTTGCTGTCGCGCCGCCTCTACCCCGAGGCACCCAGCCACTCGCTGGGCAAGATCGTGCGCCACCTGCAACTGCCGCCGGCCGACAAGGCCCACCGGGCACTGGCCGATGCCGAGATGACCGCCCACCTGCTGCTGCGCATGCAGGCCGATCTGCGCAGCCGCTGGCACATCCCCGAACCCAGCCATGCGCTGCTGAGCGAATTGCAGGTCTGCCAGCGCAAGCACCTGGGCCGCTGGCTCAGCAGCACCTCCGCGCGCCAGACCCAGCCGCAGCTGCCTGAGCTGGCCAACACGTTGATGCCTACGGCTGCGCCAGCAACACGCTGAGCAGCACATTCAGCGCCGCCATCAGCAGCACGGCCAGCCCGGTCACCAGCAGCACCCTGGACTGTACCCAGGCGCGCTCGGCCTGCGCAGCACCGGTGACCAGCTGGCAGGCCATCTCCACCTTGCCGGGGGAGGCCATCAGCAGCAGAGCCGCGCTGACATTGTGGACCGCCATAAACGGCAGCACTGCCACGCCCAGGGCCTGCGCGATCTCGGCCTGGGTGGCCGCAAACATCGCATTGGCGCCGGTGTTGGAGCCGGTCACAAAACCTCCGAGGGCCCCCACAAAAGGCGCAGCAAACACATAGGCACTGCCGCCCTGTGCCAACGCATGGGCCAGCTGCGCAGCCATGCCCGAGACCGCCATCACCACGCCCAGCACGATGAACAGCCCCGTGACCGGCGCCACCTGGCGCCAGGACTGCCAGACCTGCTGCAGGCTGCTGGCTGCGGGCAGGCCGCGCACAAACCAGGCCGCCGCCACAAACAGCCACAGCGCAGGTGATGCCAGCAAATGCCAGGCACCCGCGCCCTGCAAGGCGCGCAGCACAGCGCCCGCCACCAGCACACCCAGCAGCAGCAAGCCATAGGCGGCCAGCGCGCGCCAGCCCAAGGGGCCCAGCGGCGCAGCGGCCTCACTCGCAACAACGCCTGTGCCCCGCCGGCCCAGCCACAGCCAGAGCACCGTCATCAGCAAGGCGCCCAGCGCGCCAGCGGCCGAGGTGCCGGCCACCGCATTGCTCAGCCCAATGGCCAGCGCCAGCACCAGGCCCGACAACGCACCCTGCAGCATGGCCGCTGCACGCCGGCCCGGCGCACTGGCCAGCCCCGCTGCGGCCACACCGGCCACCACCATCGGAATCACACTCACCGCTGCCGACGCCACACCCAGCGCATCAAAGCCGATCCCGGCCATCGTGGCCGCAATCAAGGTGCCCGGGCCCATGGAGCCCCAGGGCACGGCGCAGAGGCCCAGCAAGCCAATCAGCGCCATCTTGCGCGCCGGCAAACCGCTGTGCGCCAGCAGCGGAATGCCGATGGTGATGCCAATGCCAAAGCCGGTCAGTGATTCGGCAAAGGGCGTGACCCCGTGCACCACCAGCAGCACAGCGCCCACGCCTTCGCCGGTGCGGCCCATCACCCACTGCGCCAGCGCCTTTTGCGCTCCGGCAGCGCGCAGCACTTCGGACAGCAGCAGGCCGCCGCCCACGATCAGCAGCACCTCCACGAGGACCGGCATCCAGCTGGCCAGCGCCTGCTGCGCCGCAGCTGCGCTGAGCGGAAAAGCCAGCAGGCAGCCGGCCAGTGCCAGCACCACACCGGTCAGCGCCGCATACAGCGAACGCAGCCCCAGCAACAGCCCCGCGATGACGGCCAGGACCGGGGACGCACTCAAGAACAGGTACATTGGGAGAGCGCTTGTTGAAATTGCATATAGGCAAATAATATTTCCTAAACGAAATATAGTCAATCCATGTCGACTGAAAATTCCCCACCCAGCACCGATTCCGACCTGCAGTTCGGCCTGGCCGTGCGCGCCCGCCGCGCGCAGCTGGCCATCACCCTGGACCAATTGGCCCAGGCCAGCGGCGTCACGTCCGGGGCGCTGTCCAGGGTGGAACGGGGCCTGCTCAGCGTGAGTCTGCGCAATGCCATGGCGATTGCCCGCGGCCTGGGCTGCGAGCTGAGCGACCTGGTGCAAAGCCCTGCGCCCGCACAGATCACGCGGGCCGGCGCGCATGCGCGCTTTGTCCATGAGGACACCGGCATCGTGCGCCTGGCCTTGGCCCGCCCGCTGCCGGGGCTGGAGTTGCTGCACTACACCGTGCCGCCGGGCCAGGCCTCTAGCCACTTCGCGCCGCACCGGCCGGGCACGCGCGAGGTGTTCTATGTCGAAAGCGGCAGTCTGCGCGTCTTCACCGGGGCCGATTCCGTGCTGCTGCAAGCCGGCGACAGCGCCCAGCTGGCGATGGACACCGAGCACCACTTTGCCAACGAGGGCCGTGGCGTGGCGCATTTCATCCTGCTGGTGGCCGCGCCCATGCATGGGGGCTGATGGCCCCTTGCAGTGCCGTCATCACGAAGATGGCTGGAACAGCCGCTCGGCCACAAAGTCCACAAACACACGCAGGCGCGGTGACATCAACCGGCCCGAGGGCCAGAGGATGCTGAACTGGCCGGCATAGGTCAGACAGTCGTCCAGCACCGTCTGCAAGCTGCCATCGGCCAGCGCGTCGCGGGCCAGAAAATCGGGCATATAGGCAATGCCCAGGCCCCCGATCGCCGCGCCGCGCAAGGCCTCCATGTTGTTGCAGGTCAGCGCTGGCGGGTGGGCGGCGGCATCCTGCGCGGCGTCGGCGCTATCGCCCCCCATCTGCCAGGGCTGCAGCTTGCCCGAGGTGGGAAAGCGAAAACGCAGGCAGTCATGCGCTGCCAGGTCTTCGGGCCGCAGGGGCCGGCCGCGCTGCGCCAGATAGGCCGGGGATGCGCA
This sequence comes from Comamonas sediminis, assembly GCF_041107495.1. Classification (NCBI taxonomy): domain Bacteria; kingdom Pseudomonadati; phylum Pseudomonadota; class Betaproteobacteria; order Burkholderiales; family Comamonadaceae; genus Comamonas; species Comamonas sediminis. Next base: position 123,270 of record NZ_JBGBDC010000010.1, on the reverse strand, counting down.
GAGCACAAAGCGGAACAGGCCCAGGCGCCGGGCGCTGAGGCTGGAATCGGCCAGCACGCCGCTGCGGATCACCGCATCCAGGCGCGCCTCCACCACATCGACCAGCCGGTCGTTGAAGTCCAGGTCCAGCTCAATATCCGGGTAGCGCGCGCGGAAGGCCGGAATCACCGGCAGCAAGAAGCGGTAGCCAATGGTGGGCAGGCCAATGCGCAACAGGCCCCGGGGACTGCTCTGCGTGCTCGACAGCAGCGCCTGCGCATCCTGCAGGTCATCCAGAATGCGGCGCCAGTGCGTGTACATCAGCTCACCCTCATGCGACAGCGACACCCGCCGCGTGGTGCGCACCAGCAGCTGCGTGCCCAGTTGTGCCTCCAGCTTGGCCACGCTTTTGCCGACGGCCGATGCCGAGATGCCCAGGGCGCGGGCAGCGGCCACAAAACTGCGGCGCTCGGCCGCCTGCACAAAGGCGGCGATGTGGTTCAGGTTGTCCATCCGCGCATATTACGGAAATTTGGTTGTTAATCAAACAACGACTGGCCCGTTTATTAGCCATCCATTCCTCATTAAGCTCCACAGCGTGTTTTTGCAGGAGTTGGCTATGCGTCAAGTTTTACCCGCCGCCTGGCGCGGGCCCTGGATGGTTCTGGCATCCGTTTGTCTGGCAGCGCTGGTGCTGCCGCTGAGTTTTTCTGGCGGGGCCGTGGCCACGCCTGCGATTGGCCGCGCACTGGGCGGCAGCGCCACTAGCCTGGGCTGGATCACCAATGCCTTCATGCTGGGCTTTGGCAGCTGCCTGATGGCCGCCGGCGCGCTGGCTGACCAGTGGGGGCGCAAGCGGCTGTTTTTGCTGGGTCTGTCGACCTTTTGCCTCGCGGGCCTGGGGCTGGTGCTGGCGCGCAGCGTGTGGCAGATTGACCTGCTGCGCGCGCTGCAAGGCGTGGCCGCTGCCGCTACCCTGGCCGGTGGTACAGCCGCGCTGGCGCAGGAGTTTGCAGCGGCGCAGCGCGCCCAGGCCTTCAGCCTGCTGGGCACCACCTTTGGCACCGGCCTGGCCTTTGGCCCGCTGCTGACCGGCTGGTTGATGGAGCGCGCCGGCTGGCAGGCCGGTTTTGCACTCTGCACCGGCCTGGGGCTGCTGGCCTTGCTGGTGGGCATCGCCGCGATGCGCGAGTCGCGCGATCCGCAGGCCCAGGGCCTGGACTGGCCCGGTGCGCTGCTGTTCACCTGCGCGCTGGCCTTGCTGACCTTGACGATGGTGGAGGCGGCTGCACGGGGCTGGCACAGCCCGCTTGTCATCGCATTGCTGCTGGCATCCGCTGCCGCGCTGCTGCTCTTCGTCGCCGTGGAGCGGCGGGTGGCCCGCCCGATGCTGGACCTGAGCCTGTTCCGCTACCCGCGCTTCGTCGGTGTGCAGGTGCTGCCGATCGCCACCTGCTACTGCTACGTGGTGCTGCTGGTGCTGCTGCCGCTGCAGCTGATCGGCATTGGCGGCTACAGCGAGGTGGCGGCCGGCTGGTGGATGCTGGCGCTGTCCGCGCCGATGCTGGTGGTACCACTGGCCGCAGCCTGGCTGACGCGCTGGTCCGGCCCCGGTCCCATTTCGGCAGCGGGCCTGCTGCTCGCGGCCGCCGGCCTGCTGTGGCTGGCGCAGATCCCCGTGGAGGCCGGTGGCATGGCGCGTGTGCTGCCGCTGTTGCTGATCGGCAGCGGCGCGGGCCTGCCCTGGGGCCTGATGGATGGGCTGTCGGTCAGCATGGTGCCCAAGGAACGCGCGGGCATGGCCACCGGTATTTTCAGCACCGTGCGGGTGGCCGGTGAAGGCATTGCGCTGGCAATGGTGACCGCGCTGCTGGCCGGCTTTATCACCCCGCACCTGCCGGCATCCCTGGAGGTGGCCAGCCTGCAGACTGCGGCCCAGCAACTGGCGATGGGCGAACTGCGCCAGGCGCTGGCCTTGCTGCCTGCCCAGCCCGATGCGGCAGCTGCCCTTGATTTGCAAAAAGCCTATGGCCAGGCCTTTGCACAGCTGCTGTATGTACTGGCGGCGATTGCGACCGTCTCTGCGCTTGTGGTGCTGGGCCTGCTGCGCCCGGCCAGTGGCGATGCGCTGCAGGCCCCTGCGGCTAGCCCTCAATAGCTTTTGGCGGAGAGGCTGGCCCAGAGGTGGGCCGCCACCAGCGCCCGCCAGGGCGCAAACGCGCCCAACCACTGCTCGGCCTCGCGCTGCGAGACGCTGGGCACATCGAGCAAGCGGGCCAGCGCATTGCGCACCGCCACATCGCCATGCAGGCTGCCGTCCAGCCAGCCAAAGCCGCGCAGCAGTGCGTAGTGCACCGTCCAGGGGCCAATGCCCTTGATGGCCAGCAGCGCATCCTCAATCGCCTGGGCGTCTTGCGCCTGCAAGGGCTGCGTGGCCCAGGCATCGAGCGGCAGGCTGCCGTCCAGCACGGCAGCGCAAACGCGCTCCAGCGTGGCGATCTTGCTGACCGAAAAGCCTGCGGCGCGCAGTTGCTCGGGCGTCAATGCCGCCAACGCAGCGGCATCAGGGTGGCAGAGCATGCCGCTGCTGTGCTGCAGCGCCGTGGCCGCAATCAGCCGCCGGCGCAGTGCAATGGCTGCCGCCACGCTGATCTGCTGGCCGGTGATCGCCCATACCAGGGCCTCGAACGGGCTGCTGCTGGCGGGCACACGCAGACCCATCTGGCTCAGCAGCAACGGGCCCAGCACCGGGTGCTTGCCATGCTGCAGCGCCAGCTGGTCCGCCCCCTCGCCCAGACCCAGCATGCGCGCCACCATCGCATCCAGTGCGGCTGGGCCGTCTCCGGTAGCGCCGGTGTCGGCCGGCCCATCGACCGCCAAACTGGCTACGGCCTGGGTGGCGCCCTCCACCAGCTCCAGCTCCAGCAGCGCAGGCCGGCCTTGCCAGGTCAAGCCCTTGCTGACCCGCAGCCCCTCGACCTTCTCGGAAGCCTGCAGGGCATCCCGGGCATGCAGGGCCAGCATGTCCTGCGGGCGGTAGTTGGCAGGCAGGGCGACTTGGGTGCTCAGGACCAGGGGCATGGGAGGGCGTGCGGAAGGCGGCGGCGGGCGCGGTTCCCCACTATAGGGGATGGAGGGCGGGCGATGCAGTCACAGCTGTTTCCATGCGCTACGGCTATTCCGCGTCGTGGAACACGATGCCCAGCGTGTGGCGCTGCCCGCGCAGCACTGTGGACACCCCGTGCCGGTGCTGCACCCGGTAGCTGCCGCGCGTGCCCTGCACCGGCCGCTCGCGCACCGCGATGATGGCCGCATCGCCAAGCTGCAGCGGCAGCACCTGCGCGCGCGACTGCATGCGCGGGCGTTGCTCGGTCAGCACCAGCTCGCCACCGTCAAAATCCTCGCCCGGCTGCGACAGCAGCACGATCACCTGCAGCGGAAACACCAGCGCGCCATACAGGTCCTGGTGCAGGCAGTTGTAATCCTCGGCGCCATAACGCAGCAGCAGCGGTGTGGGCCGACATTGGCCTGCTGCATGGCACTGGGCGAGCAAGGCCGCATGCTGCGCTGGCCAGGGCGTCGTGGCCGATGCGAGCTGCTGGCGCCAGTGCTCCGCCACGGGCTGCAGCCGCGCGTAGAGCGCCGTGCGCAAGGCCTGCAGCAGCGCTGGCAGCGGGTAGGCAAAGTACTGGTACTCACCTCTGCCAAAGGCATGGCGCTGCATCTGGATGCGGCTGCGAAAATGCGCCGCCTCGTCGTACATCGCGGCCATCTGCTGGCACTGCGCCGCATCCAGCAAACCGGGCAGCAGGCCCCAGCCTTGGCGGTCCAGCTGGCGGCCCACCGCAGTCCAGTCATAGCGCTGCAGGGCTGCCTCGGCCTGCACATCTGCGCCACCGGCACCGGCTGGTGCCGAGCCGGCCTGCAACAGCGGCGCAGGGGCTGCATCATCCAGCGGCAACGCGGCCTGCGCGGCGCTGGCCAGGCGCTTAACCATGGCGGGCCACCCGGGGGGCCTGGGGCGCCAGCTCGGCCTCGTGCTGCAGCAGCGCGCGCTTGCGCTCCACGCCCCAGCGGTAGCCGGAGATGCCGCCATCGTTGCGCACCACCCGGTGGCAGGGGATGGCAACGGCCAGCGCATTGGCCGCGCAGGCGCCAGCAACGGCGCGGCTGGCCTGGGGCATGCCCAGCTTGCGCGCCAGCTCGCTGTAGCTGACGGTGCTGCCCACCGGAATCAGCCGCAGCGCCTGCCAGACCTGCTGCTGGAAGGCAGTGCCGCGCACATCCAGCGGCAGTGCCAGGCCGCGCGTGGGCTCGTCGACAAAGCCGATGACCTGCGCCATCCAGCGCTCAAAGTCGGCATCGCCACCAGCCAGCTGGGCCTTGGGAAAACGCTGCTGCAGGTCCTGCACCAGCGCATCGGCATCGTCGCCCAGCAAGATGGCGCAAATGCCCTGCGCAGTGGCAGCCACCAGAATCGGGCCCAGGCTGCATTCGGCGACGCCAAAACGAATCTGCTGCGCCACGCCGCCGGTGCGGTATTGGCGCGGGGTCATGCCCAGCACCGCCTGGCTGTCGCGGTACAGTTGCGCGGTGCTGGCAAAGCCGGCATCAAAGATCGCATCGATGACGCGGGGCGCCTCCTGCGCATCGCCCAGCGCGTTTTGCAGGCGCTGGCGGCGCTGGGCCTTGGCATAGGCCTTGGGCGATACGCCGACCGCCGCCTTGAAGACACGCTGCAGATGGAAGGGGCTCATGCCGGCGCGCTCGGCCAGTTCAGCCAGGCTGGGCTCTTCTTCGGCGGTGGCGATCCAGCCGCACAGCTGGGCCACCAGCGCGGCATGGCTGGGCTTGGCGGGGTTATCGGGCTGGCAGCGCTTGCAAGCGCGGTAGCCAGCGGCCTGGGCCTGCGCTGCGGTGTCGAAAAAGCGGACGTTCTCGGGCTTGGCCAGGCGCGAGCTGCAGGACGGCCGGCAAAAAATGCCGGTGCTGCGCACCGCATAGACAAAGCGGCCGTCGGCAGCGGCGTGGCGGCCTTGCACATCGGCCCAGCGCGGATCGGCCAGGGTTTGCTGTGCGCGGGTGGCGGCCAGCGCAGCGGCGTTGGACGTGCTGGCAGCCGACGTGGAGCGTGGTGTGGATGGGGCAGACTGTTTCATGCGGATCACCTCAGTACAATCGATGCAGCCACTTTAGGCCTTGCGGCCCCGTGGCGCAGTGCCATTCTTGCGCTGCAATTGAAGCCGCTTCCACTGCCCCACATACCATGCGAGACACCAACAGCAAGCCCGAATCCATTGTGCATGAAGAGCGCGCCCAGCTCGACTTCAGCAAAGACATGAGCTATGGCGACTACCTGCACCTGGACGAGATCCTGAACGCCCAGCACCCGCTGTCGCCCGCGCACGACGAGATGCTGTTCATCGTGCAGCACCAGACCAGCGAGCTGTGGATGAAGCTGATGCTGCATGAGCTGCGCGCGGCCATGCAGGCGATTGCCAACCCCGAGGCCAACACCAAGCCCGAGGCCTTCAAGATGCTCGCGCGCGTCTCGCGCATCATGGAGCAGCTGGTCAATGCCTGGACCGTGCTGTCGACGATGACGCCGCCCGAGTACTCGGCGATGCGGCCCTACCTGGCCAACTCCAGCGGCTTTCAGAGCGCGCAGTACCGCTGCATCGAGTTCTCGCTGGGCAACAAGAATGCCGCCATGCTCAAGCCCCATGCGCACCGGGCCGACCTGCTGGCCCAGGTGCAGGCGGCTTACGAATCGCCGTCGCTGTATGACATTGCGTTGCAGCTGCTGGCGCGCGAAGGCATTGCCGTGCCGGCCGAGGCGCTGCAGCGCGACTGGACCCAGCCCTATGTGGAGAGCGAAGGCGTCAAACAGGCCTGGATCACCGTCTACCGCGATCCGCACCAGTACTGGGACCTGTACCAGCTCGGCGAGAAGCTGGCCGACATCGAGGATGCCTTCCGCCTCTGGCGCTTCCGCCACCTGACCACGGTCGAGCGCGTGATCGGCTTCAAGCGCGGCACCGGCGGCACCGGTGGCGTCAGCTACCTCAAGAAAATGCTCGATGTGGTGCTCTTCCCCGAGATCTGGACCCTGCGCACCAACCTCTAAGCACCTGTTCTAAGCCACAGCAACCTGCCAAGGGGTTGCTCCAAGTGACAGCGCGCCGTGCAGAGGGGGCCAGAGTCCTCTATAGTGGCAAGCGCATGTAACAAGCCGCGCCCGCCCCTGCAGGCCGATCGCGCATACACCATGGGCCGGCCCCCTCTGGCCCCGGCTTGTTGCCCGCACTCTCAGCCATGCCGGTCCCACCTACACCCTCCCCCACCGGGCGCCCTGCGGCGTCCTCGTCCACGTTGCTCTGGGCCATGCTGCTGACCTTGCTGTCGGCCTTCTCGCTGAGCCAGGCCTTCCGCACCGTCACCTCCATCATTGCCGACGGGCTGCGCACCGATTTCGGGCTGTCTGCCGAGTCGCTGGGCGCGTTTGCCGGGCTGTTTGGTTTGTCCTTCGGGGTGACGCAGCTGTTCATGGGCGTGGGCATGGACCTGTATGGCCTGCGCAAGACCGTGCTGACGGCCTTTCCGCTGGCGATTGCCGGCTCGCTGATCTCGGCGCTGGCCCCCAGTTACCACGGCCTGATGCTGGGCCAGTTGCTGATCGGCATCGGCTGTTCGCCAGCCTTTCTGGCCTGCACCATGTTCATCGCGCGCCATTTCCCCAGCGACCGCTTTGCCTTCATGTCCGGCGTCGGCATGGGCGTCGGCGGTCTGGGCCTGCTCTTTACCGGCACGCCGCTGGCCTGGCTGGTGCAGCACTATGGCTGGCGCTGGGGCTTTGGCCTGCTGGCGGTGCTCTGCGCGCTGTCCTGGATCGCCATCTTTGTGCGCGTGCATGAGCCGCACCTGCCCAGCGATGACCTGCCCAAGCCCAGCTGGCTCACGGCCGTCAAGGGGTTTGGCGGCCTGCTGCTGGTGCCGCACACCTGGGCCATCGCCATCATGGGCATGGTCGGCTACGCCTCATTTCTGACGGTGCGGGGCCTCTGGCTCAGCCCGATGCTGATCGACCGCTATGGTTTCTCGCTGGTGGCGACCGGCAATGTGGCCCTGGTCGTCTCGATGATCTCGCTGTTCACGCCGTCGGTCTTTGGCCGGCTCGATCCGGGCCCGGCCCGCCGCCGGCGCCGCATCATCGCCGGTGCCGCAGTGATGGCCAGTACTTTCTGCGCGCTGGCCTTTGTCCACCATCCCGCAGCCACCGTCGCGCTGATCATGTTCATGGGGCTGGCCTCGGGCTACTCGGTGCTGCAGTATGCCGATGTGCGCTCCTCCTATCCCCGGGAAACCACCGGCCGCGCGCTGTCGGTCTACACGATGGCGATGTTCCTGGGCGTCGCGCTGATGCAGTGGCTCTCGGGCATCGTCGCGTCTTATGCGCAGCGGCATGGCGGCGAGATCTACCAGTATGTGATGCTGTTTGTCGCGGGCATGCTGCTGATCGGCTGCCTGGCCTTCCGTTTTCTGCCCCAGTCGCCGCTGCTGGCCCCAAAGAGCCCCGCCAGCCCTTAACCAGCCAATGGCTACAGCACCGAGGCCGAGGACCCATCGCCCCGGTACAGCCAGGGCACATCCATCAGCTTGGCACCCAGCGCGCGCAGTGCTGTATCGCGCCCCAATGCGACAAGGCCCCGCGCGTGGAAAATCTCGCCATTGCGGATCGCACGCGCCTGCACCCGGGCATTGCGCTGCCAGCGGTTGAGCGCATAGCGGCGCAGGCGCAGCGGCATCTCCAGGTCGTGCATGGTCAACGCGCGCTGCAGCTCGGCGGCATCTTCAATCGCCATGCCGGCACCCTGGGCCAGGTAGGGCCGCATCGGGTGGGCGGCGTCGCCCAGCAATGCGACCAGGCCCTGCGCCATCTCATGGGGGCCGGTGACCGGTGCCCGGTCAGCCAGCGGCCATAGCCGCCAGGCAGCGCCTGCGGCATGCACGGCCTCCACCAGATTGAGCAGCTGGCGGTGGGCACCGGCCAGACCGCGCTGCAGATCGGCGCCATTGGCGGCATGGTCCCAGTGCTCCAGGTCATCGGGTGCCGGGCCTTCGACAATGAAGACCAGGTTCTGCAGCTCGCCACCGCGCACGGGGTACTGCACCGCATGGAAGCGCGGCCCCATCCAGGCGGTGACTACCTCGGTGCGCAAGGCCGCCGGCAGGTCTGCCTGGCGCACCAGTGCCCGGTAGGCCAGGTGGCCGGTCACGCGCGGTGGCGCATCATGGAGCAGGCGCAGCCGCGTGCGGCTCCAGATGCCGTCGGCACCCACCAGCGCATCGCCTTCGATCTGCTTGCCCTGCTTGGTGGTGATGGTGACGACCCGGCCATTGTCCTCATGGTAGTCCACTGCATGGTCCAGGTTGAGGTGCAGATCTGCATGGGGCTGCACCGCATCGAGCAGCAGCTGGTGCAGATCAGCCCGGTGAACGGTGGCATAGGCTGCGCCATAGCGCGCCACTGCCTGCGCGCCCAGATCCAGCCGGGCCAGCTCCTGCCCACTGATCGCATTGCGCGAGACCAAGGCCTGCGGAAACGCCGCCACCGCTTGCAGGGGCCGTTGCAGGCCCCAGGCCTGCAGGCGCCGCACCACATTGGGACCCAGCTGCACGCCGGCACCCACTTCGCTGAACTGCGCAGCGCGCTCAAACATCCGCACCTCGGTGCCCGCGCGGACAGCGGCCAGCGCAGCGGCCATGCCGCCAATGCCGCCGCCGGCGATCAAAATCTGTTCATGCATACCGCCATTGTGCCCAGATTGCAGGGGCCAGCTTGTGCGCTAGCGCAACAGCCCACTGCGTGGCTGCAGCACCCGGCGGTGGTGTGGCTCAAGCCGGACGGCAGCTGGGGAAGCTGTGCAGGCGCTCGAACTCACCAATCGGCACCGGGCGGCCAAAGTGAAAGCCCTGGAAGCGCTTGCAGCCATTGCTGACGAGGAAATCCACCTGCTCGGAGTTCTCGACGCCTTCGGCCACCACTTCGAGCTCCAGGCTCTGGGCCAGCGCCAGAATGGTACGCACGATCACCGCATCGCTGACGTCGCTCAGCACATCGCTGACAAAGCTGCGGTCGATCTTCAGCTGGTCCAGCGGCAGGCGCTTGAGGTAGGCCAAAGATGAGTAACCCACGCCAAAGTCATCGAGCGAGAAGCCCACGCCGTGCTCCTTGAGCTGGCGCATGCGGTTCACCGTTTCATTGACGTCGCCGAGCAGCAGGTTCTCGGTCAGCTCCAGCTTCAGCCGCCGGGCGTTGGCCCCCGTCTGCGCCACGATGCCCAGCACCTCGTCGACAAAACCCTGGTTGTGGAACTGCCGGGGACTCACATTGACCGACATCGTCAGCCCCTGCGTGGAGGCACTCGCGGCCCACAGCGCCAGCTGCTGGCAGGCGGTGCGCATCACGAAGTTGCCGAGCTCGACGATCAGGCCGGTCTGCTCGGCCAGGTCGATGAACTCGATCGGCATGACCAGACCACGCGCCGGGTGGCGCCAGCGCACGAGGGCTTCGGCGCCCACCAGGCTGCCGCTGCCGTTCATCACTGGTTGGTAGTACACCTGCAGTTCGCCGTCATGGATGGCCTGGCGCAGGTCATTTTCCAGATTGGCACGCGCATTGACAATGGCCTGCATCTGCGGGTCAAAGAAACGCTGGGTGTTGCGGCCGGCCGACTTGGCCTCGTACATGGCGAGGTCGGCGCGCTTGAGCAATTCCTGCACCGTCAGCGATTCATGGTCGCCAAACACGGTCACGCCAATGCTGGGCGTGCTGTGGTGGGACTGGCCATCCAGCGCAAACGGCTGTTTGAAGCGGGTGATCACATGTTCGACCACAGCGCGCACATGGGCCTCGGCCTGCGCGCGCTCGGCGCCCAGGTTCTCGACCAGCACCACGAACTCGTCGCCACCAAAGCGCGCGACCACATCGCCGCTGCGCACGCTGGCAATCAGGCGCTTGCCCACCTCGCACAGCAGCCGGTCACCCTTTTGGTGGCCCAGCGAATCGTTGAGGTCCTTGAAATTGTCCAGATCGATGAACAGCAGCGCTGCATAGGTGCCGCGCTGCTGGCAGGCAATGATGGACCATTCCAGCCGGTCCATCAGCATACGGCGGTTGGGCAGACCCGTGAGCACGTCGAAGAACTCGAGGCGCTCGATTTCCTTGCGGGCGCGGCTGCGTTCGGCCAGATCGCGCGAAATGCACAGCAGGCCGGTGACCTCGCCATTGGCTGCCCGGATGGCGGATTTGGTGATTTCGAAACGGCCCTGGTAGCCATTGTCGGCAAACTGCAGGGTTTCCTCATAGACCACCGGGGTGTTCGCATTGCGCGCGCGCAGGTCCGTCTCCCAGTCCGATGGCATGCGCGCCTGCAGCCCCAGATCGGACGTGGTGCGGCCAATGATTTGCGCATGGGTCAGCCCCACCAGGCGCTCGAAAGCCTGGTTGCAGTGCAGAAAGCGCCCATCCGCCCCCTTGAGCACGACCAGGTCGGGGATGGCACTGACCAGTGACACCAGCTGCGACTGCTGCTCCTGCACGCGGCCCACCATCAGCTTCTGCATCGACACATCGTGCGACAGCAGCATGAAGGCATGGGCATCGCGGCCTTGCGGGGCGACCAGAATATCGGTCTGGAAGTGGCGCAGACCCTGCGGCGTCTCAATGCTTTGCTCGAATGCGAGCGATTGGCCTGCGCGCAGGCGCGCAAGCCAGTCAGGCGCCTGGCCGCGCAGGCTGGGTGCCAGTGCCTCGGTCCAGGGCTGGTCCACCAGGCTGGGCACGCCCAGCCAGTCCAGCTGGGTGCGGTTGGCATGCACGATGGCGCCTGTGCCATCGACCCGCACCACCCCAATGGGGGCCTGCTCCAGCCATTCTTCGCCCTGCAGGCGTGCGGGATGGCTGGAGGCCCAGTCGACCAGGCTATGGCGCAACGACGCCATGATCAGCACCAGCGCCAGCACGGACAGCGCATAGCTCCAGGCCGCCTGCTCCACCAGCAGCGCCCAGCGGGTGCCGGCGCCCAGCAGCATGGCCATCGCGCCCACAGCCAGCGCTGCGGATATTCTCAGCACCGTCCAGCGGCCGGACTGCCCCGCAAAATGGCGGCTCTGCATCGCAACCCAGGCACAGCAGACCAGCATGGCCAGCGGAACGAGGAAGCGGCGCACGCCTTCGAGGTCGACCAGCCCCTGCGCCACCACGGCCGCTCCAAGCGCCAGTGCCGCCAGCGCCGTCAGCACGGCGCGATGGCTTTGCAGTCGCAGCCAAGGGCTGGCGCCTGGCGCCGTGCCAGGACGGTGGCGCCGCGAAGATGAAGACAGTTCTATGGAGACTATCAATAGGCTTATTGATAGAAGAATATTGACTGCCAGCTCCAGCCACAGGGCTGGGAGGCTGCCAGGCTCAGACCAGCGCAGCGGCAGCGCCAGCACCACCGCAAAGCCGCCCAGCACCACGGCACTGCATACCCACAGCGGGCAGCCCAGGAAGGCACTGGCGGCCGAGCCCTGCAGCAGCAAGCGCCCGCCCCAGCCCAATGTGGCAAGTGCTGCCAGCAGCAGCAGCACCTGCACCCAGGTCTGCAGCGCCTGGACAAAGCCCACCCCCTGCGCATCCGTGGCCACCAATCCGGCCAACACCACGCCACCTGCCAGCAGGCACCAGACGATCCGGGTGTGGATCTCATGGATGCGCCGGCCAAGCGACAACGGTGTGTAAGGGAGGGCCATATGGGGCTAAATGTAATTAAAAGTAAACCAACGTCCATCTATTTGACCAGTAACGGTCAACAAATGCAAACGGGCCTCGTATCAACAAGGCCCGTTTCGGTCGCATGTAGGTCAACTCTTACAGAAGCTGGCGCAAAACGAAGGGCAGTATACCGCCATCCCTGTAGTAAGCGACCTCGATAGGCGTGTCAATACGCAACACCAGTTCCGCCTCGGTAACGCTTCCATCGGCACGCTGGATCACCAGCTTGGCCTTGCTGCGCGGTGCCAGCGACGGATGCGGCACGATGTCGATCAACTCATCGCCGCGCAGCTTCAATGTCTCCCAGCTTTCGCCCTGCTTGAACTGCAGCGGCAGCACCCCCATGCCCACCAGGTTGGCGCGGTGGATACGCTCAAAACTGCGGGCCACGACGGCCTTGATGCCCAGCAACTGGGTGCCTTTAGCCGCCCAATCGCGGCTGGAGCCGGTGCCATATTCTTCGCCGGCGAACACCACGGTCGGTGTACCCGCTGCCATGTAACGCATGGCGGCATCGTAAATCGACAGCTGGGTGCCCTGCTCCTCGCCCGGGTTCTGGTACAGCGTCAGGCCGCCCTCTTCCCGGGAGCCATCCGGCTTTGCGGCCAGCATCAGGTTCTTGATGCGGACGTTCGCAAACGTGCCCCGCATCATCACCTCATGGTTGCCACGGCGCGAGCCATAGCTGTTGAAGTCGCTCTTCTTGACGCCATGGGCCAGCAGCCACTGGCCCGCTGGCGAGGTTTCCTTGATCGACCCGGCCGGCGAGATATGGTCCGTGGTGATCGAATCGCCAAATAAAGCCATCACTCTCGCCTTGCGGACCGCGTTGTCCCGCAGCTCCGCATCCGGCTCAGGGGCGGCGAGGGAGAAATCCTTGAAGAACGGTGGCTCGGCGATATACGTACTTTCCGGCCAGGTATAGGTCGCACCGGTTACCCCCTGGATCTTCTCCCAGAGCTTGCCCGGCTCGCTGCTGACCTTCTCGTAGTTGGCTCGGAACGCCTTGCCGTTCATCGCGAACTTCATCAGGGCCTGCACCTCGTCTGTCGACGGCCAGATATCGCCCAGATAGACATCGCGGCCGTTCTTGCCCTGGCCGACGGGCTCGGTCATCAGATCCTTGCGTACATTGCCGGCAATGGCATAGGCAACGACCAGCGGCGGGCTGGCCAGGAAGTTGGCGCGGATATTGGGATGGATGCGCGCCTCGAAATTGCGGTTACCGGACAGCACGGCCGCGCAGACCAGGTCCTCGCGCTGGATGGCGCTGTTGAATTCCGGCAGCAGGTCTCCGGCATTGCCGATGCAGGTGGTGCAGCCATAACCGGCAATGCTGAAGCCCAATTTCTCCAGGTACGGCAGCAGGCCAGATTCCGTCAGATACAGCGTGACCAGGCGCGATCCCGGGGCCAGCGAGGTCTTGATATGCGACTGCACGCGCAGGCCTGCCTTGACCGCTTTCTTGGCCAGCAGGCCTGCGGCCAGCATCACGCTGGGGTTGGACGTATTGGTACAGCTGGTGATGGCGGCGATCAGCACATCCCCATTGTGCAGATCGACATCGCGGCCCTCGATGCGCTCGGCATGGGCATCGGCGGTCTGCACGCGCGCCTCTTCGTCGACGACTGCCGGCTTGTTCTCCACCATCTCCAGTGCATGCCGTGGCGAGCCTGCGGGCAAGGGCTGTGTCGCGGGCGCGGCGGTCTCGCCGGTGCCGTTGATATGCACCTTCACCGGTCTGTCGAGCTGCTGGGCCGGCAGGTTGAAACCGTTCTGGGTGACCGGCGCGCTGAACAGCGCATCGAAGGTGCTGGCCACATGGCCAATCTCGATACGGTCCTGGGGGCGCTTGGGCCCTGCCAGGCTGGGCGCGACGCTGCCCAGGTCCAGCCGCACGACCTGGGAATAGTCGATGTCGCCGGCCCGGGGGACGCCAAACAGGCCCTGGGCCTTGAAGTAAGCCTCGAACGCGGCAATCTCTGCCTTGCTGCGGCCCGTTCCCTGGAAGTAGTCGATGGTCTTGTCGTCGACGGGGAAAAAACCCATCGTCGCGCCATACTCCGGGGCCATATTGCCGATCGTTGCGCGGTCCGGAACCGAGAGGCTGCGGGTGCCTTCGCCAAAGAACTCGACAAACTTGCCCACCACCTTCTCGCGGCGCAGCATCTCGGTGACCGTGAGGACCAGGTCGGTCGCGGTCACGCCTTCACGCAGCGTCCCCGAAAGCTCGAAACCGACGACATCGGGCGTCAGGAAGTACACCGGCTGGCCCAGCATCGCCGCTTCGGCCTCGATACCGCCAACACCCCAGGCGACCACGCCGACGCCATTGATCATCGTCGTGTGGCTGTCGGTGCCGACCAGTGAATCGGGGTAGTAAACATCGCGCTGGTCCTTGTGGACGCCCCGCGCCAGGTATTCCAGGTTGACCTGGTGGACGATGCCAAAGCCGGGTGGCACCACGCCAAAGGTGTCAAAAGCCTGCATGCCCCATTTCATGAACTGGTAGCGCTCGTTGTTGCGCTCGAACTCCAGCTTCATGTTCAGGTCCAGCGCATTCTTGCTGCCGTAATAGTCGACCATGATCGAGTGGTCCACCACCAGGTCGACGGGCACCAGCGGCTCGATGGCGCTGGCATTCTTGCCCATGCGCTCGGCCGTGCTGCGCATCGCTGCCAGGTCGGCCAGCAGCGGCACACCCGTGAAATCCTGCAGCACCACGCGCGCGACGACAAAGGGAATCTCTTCGGTGCGCTCAGACTGGGGTTTCCAGTTGGCCAGTTGCTCGACATGCTCGGGCAGGACGCGCTGGCCATCGCAATTGCGCAGAACCGACTCCAGCACGATGCGCAGGGACATCGGCAGGCGCTGGACATTGGGGAACTGTTTGCTCAGCTCCGGCAGCGAATAGAACTTGGCCTTGCTGGGCTTGCCGGACTTCTTGGACGAGGCGATCGAGAAGGATTTGAAGGTCGAGGCGAACGCATGCTGCGCTGGCTCATGAACACCTGATTTCATCGTGGCTCCTGATTGGCGGGGTATTAGACTGAACGCTGCGAACAGTCTACTCCTGGGTCAGGTCCTACATATGTCATCCAATCGCTAAGCCCTGCGATCGTGTGTGCGATCCGGGTTGCACGGCCGTTTCCCATTAATCTCCGCGCCGCATGCGGACCGATGCATGGGAACCTGCAGCTGCCAATTCGCTGCCAAGGCTGCACACGGAATCTACAAAATCGTTCGGAAAATTTATAAGCCTATAGATTAACAATTACAATTATAGCAAGGCACTATTGGCAACTGATTACATTTAGCAGCGCACTAGACTTACCGGCAGCTTAACAGATAGTCCGTCACAATCCTTCTCCACAAAAATAGGAGAAATTAAGAAGATATGTAGGAATTTCTATAAACCTGCCTGACTAGTCGACCCCGCAACGAAAAAAACCTGCCGAAGCAGGTTTTCTTTGAAGGACGCCCGGCTCAAATCGCGAACTTATCACGGTCTTGGCCTTCAATCCACTTGGGCGCCTTGCCGCGGCCCGTCCAAGTTGCACCGGTCGCAGGATCGCGGTACTTGGGAGCGACTTTGGAGCCAGCAGAAGCCGAACGGCCACGGGCAGGAGGGAATACATCCTGTTCGGTCAGGCCATAATCAGACACCAGCTTGCGCACCTGGTCGACGGCGGTCTTCAGTTCGTTGCGACGAACTTCTTCACGCTGTTGTTGCAGGGCTGCCAGTTGGGCATCGATTTCCTTCAAAGTAGGCATGTTTAATATCCATTCAATTCAGTTAACGTTTGCAGTATACCTAAAAACGCAATAACCGAGTGCGCCTCGCCATTTTTCTATTTAAAGGAATGGTAAACCTCGTGCCAAAAACTTGTAACGACTAGTAATCAATGCTCGTGAGATCCGGCCGGGCGATTACCTTGTCGACCCGCTTGCCCTCCAGAGCCAGCACTTCAAATACCCAGCCCGCGCAATAAATCTTTTCGCCCAGTGGCGGCAGATGGCCCGATTCCGCCATCAGCATCCCGGCCAGGGTGTTATAGCGGCCCTTGTCCTCATCGGGCAGCTCCTTGATTTCCAGACGCGCCTTCAATTCCGACACCGGCATCAGCCCATCCAGGTACCAGGAACCATCGTCGTTCTGCACCGCCCAGGCCTCGCTGGCAGCGCCCGGCTTGAGCTCGCCGGTAATCGCTTCGAGCAGGTCGCGCGGCGTGATGATGCCCTGCACGACACCGTATTCGTCGACCACGAAAATCATGCGGCCGGCGCGCGCGCGGAATTGCTCCAGCAGCTCAAAGCCGCTCAGAGTTTCCGGCACATAGCTGGCTGCAACTGCCACCTTGGCGATCGAGGTGTTCTGGGGGTCGGCGACGTCCAGCAGATGTGCCACGCTGACCAGACCGACCACGTTGTCCAGCGACTCACGGCACACCGGATACCACGAGTGCGCGCCCTTGCCACTGGAGGCGCGCACCTCGTGCAAGGCCTGGGTCACGGTCAGATTGGCATCGAGCCATTCCACATCGCCCCTGGGCACCATCATCGAAATGAGCGGACGGTCATCGAGGTGGAACACGTTCTGCACCATCTGGTGCTCATGGCGTTCGATCACGCCGGCGTCCCGTCCCTCGTCGAGACTGGCGACGATTTCTTCTTCGGTCACGGCACGGTCCGACTCATCCTTGATGCGCAGCAGCTTGAGCACGCCTTGCGCAGAGATGGCCAGCAGCCACACAAAGGGTTTGGCAATTTTCGACACCCAGGTGAGCGGCAGCGCGATGATGCGCGACGATGCCTCAGGGTACATCTGGCCAATGCGCTTGGGCACCAGTTCGCCAAAAACAATGGTCATGAAGGTGATGACAATGATCACCGTGGTCGTGGCCACCACCGATGCCACCGAGGCCGGCATGCCCCAGGTGATCAACGACTGTGCCAGCCCGTCGCTGAAGGCCGCCTCACCAAAAATACCGTTGAGCATGCCGATCGACGTGATGCCGACCTGAATCGAGGACAGAAATTGGGTAGGATTGCTGAGCAGATCCAGCGCCGCCTTGGCGCCCTTGTCGCCACTTTCGGCCATGGCCAGCAAACGGGACTTGCGGCTGCTGGCGAGCGCCAGCTCGGACATGGCGAAGACCCCATTCAACAAGGTCAAAAGCGCGATCAAGAGTACGTCTAACAAAATAGTTCACAGGTAGTTCAACAAGCATGTCACTTTACTGTATCGGCGATATCCAAGGCTGCGATAGCGCTTTGGGCCGTCTGCTGACCACAATCGATTTCTCTCCCAGCCGCGATACCGTGTATCTGCTGGGCGACCTGGTCAACCGGGGCCCGGAATCGGCCCAGACGCTGCGGCGCTGCATCGCGGCGGACGGCAGCATCCAGGCCATTCTCGGCAACCATGACCTGCACCTGCTGGCGGCTGCCGACGGCCGGCGCAAGTTCTCCCGGCGCGATACCTTGCTGGACGTGCTGCAGGCGCCGGATGCTGCGCAGTTGTTGGAATGGGTGCGCCAGCAGCCGTTGGCCCGCACGCATACGCTGGGCGGCGAACGGCTGCTGATGGTGCATGCCGGCGTTCACCAGCATTGGGACCTGGACGCCACCCTGCGCCATGCCGCCGAGGTCGAAGCGGTGCTGCGCAGCGACGGCTTGAGCCTTTTTTTGCAAGCCATGTACGGCAACACCCCGGCGCAATGGGATCCGCAACTGAGCGGCATGGAGCGCCTGCGGATGATTACCAATGTGCTCACCCGCATGCGCTTTTGCCACGCCGACGGCAGCCTGGACTTCGACAGCACCGAAAGCCTCGCAGAAGCACCCGAGGGCCTGACCGCCTGGTTTGACCTGCCCAGCCGCGCCACCGCCGGCACCACCATCGCCTTTGGCCACTGGTCCACCTTGGGTGATCTGCAGCGTCCCCACCTGCTGGCGCTCGATACCGGCTGCGTCTGGGGGGGCTGCCTGAGCGCAGTGCGCTTTGGCAACACCCTGGCTGAGCGCGAGCTGATCCACGTGGATTGCGAGCAGGCCCAGCAACCAGGCTGAGCGCAATAAAAAAGGCCTCAGCGGTCCGCTGAGGCCTTGGTCCATCGACGTTATCGCGATTATTCAGATGCAGGCGAGGGCTTGAACAGCGCAGCCACCTTGCGGCGCGGTTTGATGCCGGGGCCGCGTGCCGGCGCTGGCTTGGCATTCGCATCCCAGGCCGCAGGTTCGGCCGCCTTGGGCTCGTAAGGCTTGTCAAAGAAGGGGTCGCGCGAGACCGGTGCCGGGCGGTAGCGCTCGCGGCGGTCCTGGCCTTCGTCCTCACGGGGCGCACGGCGGTCGCGGCTGCGGGAGCTGTCGCGCTCCCGGCCTGCTTCGCGCTCACGGCGCTCGCGGTTGCCGTCGTTGAAACGCTCGCGCTGAGGCTGCTCGCCCAGCGCGAAGTTCTCCACGTCGATCTTCTTCTTGATCAGCTTTTCGATGTCCGACACATGCCGGGCATCCGCGTGGGAGACCAAGGTGACGGCCAGACCCGATGCGCCTGCACGGCCGGTACGGCCAATCCGGTGCACATAGTCTTCCGCATTGAAGGGCACATCAAAGTTGAAGACGGCAGGCACATCCTTGATGTCCAGACCCCGCGCGGCCACATCGGTACAGACCAGCAGATCCACTTCACCCTGCTTGAAGGCCTCCAGGGCCTTGAGGCGCTCGTCCTGGCTCTTGTCGCCGTGCAGCGCAGCCGCCCGCAGGCCTTCACGCTCCAAGGTGCGGGCCAGGCGCGAGCAGCCCAGCTTGCTGTTGACGAACACAAAGGCCTGGCGGATCTGGCGATCGCGCAGCACCTTGGTCAGCACGCGGCGCTTGTCGTCATCGGAGGCGGCGTAGAAACGCTGCTCGACGGTAGAGGCGGTTTCGTTGGGGCGCGCCACCTCGATCGTGATCGGGTCTTGCAGGTAGCTGCCGGCCAGGCGCTTGATCTCGGGCGAGAACGTGGCCGAGAACAGCAAGGTGGTGCGTTTCTTGGGCAGGTAGGACAGGATGCGCTGCAGATCGGGCAGAAAACCGATATCGAGCATGCGGTCGGCTTCGTCCAGCACCACATATTCGACCTGGTTGAGCACCGCGTTCTTGGCCTCGATATGGTCCAGAAGACGCCCGGGCGTTGCCACCAGGATTTCGACGCCCTTTTTCAGCTCCAGCGTCTGGGGCTTCATGTCCATGCCACCAAACACCACGGTGCTGCGCAGCTTGGTGTGCTTGGCGAACTGGGCAATCTGCTGGGCGACCTGGTCGGCCAGCTCACGCGTGGGCAGCAGCACCAGCGCACGCACCGGGTGGCGCGCGGGCGATGCCGAGCTGTTTTCGTGCACCATCATCCGCTGCAGCAGCGGCAGGGAGAAAGCAGCTGTCTTGCCCGTGCCAGTTTGCGCGGCACCCATGACGTCTTTGCCGGTCAGGACCACAGGGATGGCCTGTGCCTGAATGGGCGTCATGGATGCGTAGCCCATCTCGGAGATGGCTTTGGCCAGGGGCTCGGCCAGATGAAGGTTGGAGAAAGAATTTGTCATGTAAGCCCCCTATTGTCGCACTGCAGACAAATCGGCGCTTGGTTTAACCCTGTCATGGCTTACGGATTCGCTCAGCCGCAGTGCAAAGCCTGGCAGACCAGCGTAAGTGCGGGCGCCAGGCAAGGCATTTCCGGGTATCGCGGCGCAAGGGCCGAGCCCGGTTTTTGCGGGCTGGGCCCGGCGCATCAGAGGCTACCGGCCTGGAAGGTATCGCAGGACTGGACGCTGCCGGTCTTGTAGCCCTGGGTGAACCAGCGCACACGCTGGGCGCTGGAGCCGTGGGTGAAGCTGTCAGGGCGCACGGTGCCGGTGGCCTCGCGCTGCAGCTTGTCGTCACCGATTTGCTGGGCAGCATTCACCGCCGACTCGATATCGCCCTGCTCCAGCCAGCTCTTGGCCTGCTGCGAATGGTTGGCCCAGATGCCGGCATAGCAGTCGGCCTGCAGCTCCAGGCGCACCGACAGCGCGTTCTGCTCACGCTCGCTGACGCGCCCGCGCATCGCATCGACCTTGCCCGAGATGCCGAGCAGGTTCTGCACATGGTGGCCGACCTCATGAGCCACCACATAGGCGCGCGCAAACTCACCGGGCGCGCCCAGCTGGCGGCTCATGGTGTTGAAGAAATCCATGTCCAGGTAGACCTTCTGGTCGCCGGGGCAGTAGAACGGCCCCATCGCCGATTGGCCGGTGCCGCAGGCGGTGCGCGTGACACCCGTAAACAACACCAAACGGGGCGCACGGTACTGGGCACCCCCCTTGGTGAAGATGTCGCTCCAGACATCTTCGGTCGAGGCGAGCACTGTGGAGACGAACTTGGCACCCTGGTCATTGGCAGGTGGTGCCTTGGCCGGGCCTTGCTGCGTCGGCGCGGGCGAGCCGCCCCCGGAGAGCACGCCAATGGTGGTGAGCGGGTTGATGCCGAACACGCCCCAGCCGATCAGCGCCAGCACGACGGTGCCGATACCAATGCTGCGCCCGCCCAGGCCAAACCCTCCGCCCCCACCGCCACTGCCGCGCTGGTCTTCCACATTGCTCGATTCGCGGTTGCCTTCCCATTTCATGGTCGCTCTCCTCGCAGTGCCCTGGCACTGACTCTGTTATTGATCCGCCTACAGTAGCGCATTTGGCGGGGTGCCGTCCGTAAGACCGGCCCCCAATCTGGCAGAAAATCCCGGACCGGCACTGCCATTGAAGAAAATTTGCAAAGCCCTGGCCCGCACTGCAGCGCCCGCGTAAAAAAGCCACTCCGGATGGGGAGTGGCTTCTGGGCATGGGCACGCGTCATCAGGCCCTGGGAAGGGTGACGCCGTGCTGGCCCTGGTACTTGCCATTGCGGTCCTTGTAGCTCACCTCGCAAGGCTCGTCCCCTCGCAGGAACAACACCTGCGCGCAGCCCTCTCCCGCGTAGATCTTGGCCGGCAGCGGCGTGGTGTTGGAGAACTCCAAGGTCACATAACCTTCCCACTCGGGCTCGAAGGGCGTCACATTGACGATGATGCCGCAGCGCGCATAGGTGCTCTTGCCCAGGCAGACGGTCAGCACATCGCGTGGAATGCGGAAGTACTCGACGGTCCGGGCCAGCGCAAAGCTGTTGGGCGGGATGATGCAGTGGTCGCCTTCAAAATCGACAAAGCTCTTTTCATCGAAGTTCTTCGGGTCGACCACGGTGCTGTGGATGTTCGTGAAGACCTTGAACTCTCGGGCGCAGCGGATGTCGTAGCCGTAGCTGGAGGTGCCATAGCTGATGATCTTCTTGCCATCGACCTGGCGCACCTGGCCGGGCTCGAACGGCTCGATCATGCCGTGCTGTTCCGCCATGCGGCGAATCCACTTGTCGCTTTGAATGCTCATGTCTGAATAACTCCTAGGCGGCATTGTAGCGAAAGGCATGGCCCCAGCGGGCGGCATGTGCAGCCGTCCTGGGGCCTGTCTCTCCACCAATGCGGCACCAGGATCAGCCGGCTTTCTGCGCAATATGGCTGCGCTCGATCAGGCGGTCGTCGCCCAGCACGATCAGGCTGAACAGCAGCTCCTCCAGGTTGCCGGCTTGCGCCGTCTTGCGGGCAATCAACGGCGTGGCCTGCGGGTTGAGCACGACAAAGTCTGCCTCGCAGCCGGGC
Organism: Comamonas sediminis; assembly: GCF_041107495.1. Classification (NCBI taxonomy): domain Bacteria; kingdom Pseudomonadati; phylum Pseudomonadota; class Betaproteobacteria; order Burkholderiales; family Comamonadaceae; genus Comamonas; species Comamonas sediminis. The sequence goes on along the minus strand of NZ_JBGBDC010000010.1, from coordinate 101,773 downwards.
TGCAGGTTGCCGACCACGCCCGGCAGGCCCAGCGCCTTGGCAGCACCGGCCGTGTGCTGCCACCACAGATGGCTGGGCGCCAGCGAGAGGCCCTGCTTGTCGCGCCCCTCGCGGCCGACAAAATAGGCAGCCAGCATCGTGCGGAAGGGGCTGAAGCTCGTGCCGCCGCCGACATCGCTGGCCAGCCCGTACAGCATCTGCGCCGCGTCGGCCTTGGCATAGTCAAAAAAGCCGCTGGCCAGAAACAGGTTGCTGGTCGGGCTGACCGCAGCGGCTGTACGGGTCTCGTGCATCAGCGCGCGGTCGCGGTCATCGAGGTGGATGCAATGCGCATAAACGGCGCGCTCGCGCATCAGGCCCCGGTCCGCATAGACCTGCAGGTAGCTGCGGCTGTCGGGGAAGAGCTCGCGCACCCAGGCCATCTCGTCCAGGTTCTCCGCCACATGGGACTGGATCCAGACATCGCCATAGCGCGCCGCCAGCTCGCCGGCACCGCGCAGCTGGGCATCGGTGCTCGTGGGTGCAAAGCGCGGCGTGATCGCATAACCCAGGCGGTCCACGCCATGCCAGCGGCGGATCAGCGCCTCGGTGTCGATCAGGCTTTGCGCGGTCTCATCGCGCACGCCGTCGGGCGAATGGCGGTCCTGCAGCACCTTGCCGGTGATCAGACGCATCTGGCGCTTTTGCGCTTCGGCAAACAGCGCATCGGCCGATGCCGGGTGCGAGGTGGCAAAAGTCAGCGCGGTGGTCACGCCGTTGCGCAGCAGCTCATCGACAAAGAAATGCGCGACTTCGCCCGCATAACCGGCATCGACAAAGCGCGACTCATGCGGAAAGGTGTAGTCGTTCAGCCAAGGCAGCAGGCCGCTGGCGGGCGAGCCGATCACATCGGTCTGCGGGTAGTGGATGTGCATGTCCACAAAACCTGGCGCGATGATGCGGCCCGGCAGGTGCTCCACCACGGCCTCGGCACCGGCCTGGGCCAGCAGCGGGGCAGACAGCGCCTGCCAGCTGCCTGCGGCCAGCACCCGCTCGCGGCCATCGGCGCCCGGCGCCACGGCCAGCAGGCCATCTTCTTCATACAGCGCCTGGCCATCATCGGCAAAGCGCAACAGGGCGGATCGGTAAATATGCATGGCGCCAAGCTTAGCGGCTGCCAAGGCTTGCCGTTATATAAGCTCAGCAATAGTTTCTATGCGCGGATACAGGGCTGTTGGCCGCGCCAGCTTCGGGCGGCGTGCAACACGGGCATTGCGCTGACAGCAGGCATATCGTTAACCAGGGAAAACCCCAGTCTCAGACGCATGCGCAGGTCATCCCTGCGGTCTATAGTGTTTGTTTTACCTTTTGGTTAAAACAGTCTGCGGCGCTGCCAAGACAGCGCCCGCTGCACCATTGCAAGGAGGAAGCCCGTCCCATGCCGCATTTTGTTGATCCGTCCCCTGCCGGTGTCTGCATTTTCTGCCGAATCGTGCAAGGAGAAATTCCCTCGGCCAAGGTGTATGAAGACGCCTTGACGATTGCCTTCATGGACCTGGGCCAGGTCAACCCCGGCCATGTGCTGGTGGCCACCAAGCGCCATGCGGCCAATATCTTCGAGATCACCGACGAGGAATCAGCCGCTGTGATGCAGACCGCGCGCAAGGTGGCGCTGGCTGCCAAGATCGCTTTCGAGCCCGCAGGCCTCACGTTGCTGCAGGCCAACGGTGTGGAAGGCGGCCAGACCGTTGCCCACTTCCACCTGCATGTGGTGCCCCGCCATGCCGACGATGGCGTGAGCTTCAGCTGGCCGCGCAAGGAGCCCGGTGGCGCGGTGCTGGAAGGCTATGCGCTGCAGCTGCGCAATGCGATGCTGTCGGAATCGGTGCCCGTGGCAGCTTAAAGCCACCACCCACCCAAGAACAAGGGCGCCTCATGGCGCCCTTGCTGCATTTAGCGCTGGCGGGCGGCCTCGGCAAAGGCCATCTGCAGCTGGCCCAGCCAGGCCTGCTTGCGGGTGGCTGGCACAAAGCTGGCCTCAAAGCTGTTGGCGGCCAGCTGGTAGGCCTCGTCCGAACCCATGCCGGTAGCGGCAAACAGCTGCACGAAGTTCTCGTTGATATAGCCGCCAAAATAGGCGGGGTCGTCTGAATTGACCGTAGCCACCAGGCCGGCAGCCAGCAGCTGCGGCATGTTGTGGTCGGCCAGGTCGGGGAAGACCTGCAGCTTCTGGTTGGACAGCGGGCAGACGGTCAGCGGAATGCGTGCGTCGCGCAGGCGCTGCATCAGTGCGGCATCGTGCACCGCTTGCACGCCATGGTCCACCCGCTCGGCATGCAGCAGGTCCAGCGCACCCCAGATGTAGGCGGGTGGCCCCTCCTCACCGGCATGGGCCACGCGGCGCAGGCCCAGGTCCTTGCAGCGGGTGAACACGCGGGCAAACTTCTCGGGCGGGTTGCCGACCTCGCTGCTGTCCAGACCCACGCCGCTGAAGTGGGCGCGGTAAGACAGCGCTTCTTCCAGCGTTTGCAGCGCTTCTTCTTCGCTCAGGTGGCGCAGAAAGTTCAGGATCAGCTGCGAGCTGATGCCCCAGCGTTTTTCCGCATCCACACAGGCCCTGTGCAGGCCCTGGATCACATCGGCCATCGCCACGCCACGGGCGGTGTGCGTCTGCGGGTCAAAGAAGATCTCGGTGTGTACGACGTTGTCGGCTACCGCGCGCTCCAGATAGGCCATGGCCATGTCGTAGAAGTCCTGCTCGGTCAGCAAGACACTGGCGCCCGCGTAGTAGATGTCGAGAAAGCTCTGCAGGTTGGTGAAGGCGTACGCTGCGCGCAGGCTTTCGACATCGGCATACGGCAAGGCCACGCCGTTGCGCTGGGCCAGCGCAAAAATCAGCTCAGGCTCGAGCGAGCCTTCGATGTGCATGTGCAGTTCTGCCTTGGGCATGGCGCGCAGCAGGCCAGGCAGGCGCGCGGCCTCGATTTGTGGGACGGTGTACATCTCAACACACTCCAAAAGTGACGCCACTGGCCTTGAGGTAGCGGCGGTAGGCCACCGACATGCGGTCGGCCGGTGAGTTCAGCTCGGCCTTGGCATCGAGTGGCAGCGGCTTGGGCATCTGGGACTCCAGCACAGGCTGGTCCTGGGTAAAGATCGTATGCTGAAACTGCTGCAGCTGTGCATCGGTGCTGTCGAAATCAGCCACCGCCAGGCGGAACCAGACGCGGCTGCGCTCCGGCGTGACCGGGCAGACAAACAGGCCAATCGCCTCGCGCCAGCCCTGCTTGCTCGATCCGCTCTCGGGCACCTTGGTCAGCAACGCCGTATAGGGTGCGGTCACCTCGTAGGTGTAGTCCACTTCGGCGGGCTTGGTCGAATGCAGGTTCGACTGGGGCTGGATCGCCTTGCAGCCGGTGGCCTTGACGCCCCGCTCCGTGGCTTCCACCTCGTAGTGCGACATCTCGGTCGCATCGCGGCTGCCCAGCCAGCCCTCATGCACAAAGCCGAAGTGCGACATGTCCAGAAAGTTCTCGATGATGCGGGGCGCGCTGGCCTCCACATCGTAGGGCCCGCAGTTGAGCTTGCGCAGGCGGTCATCGGCCTCGGCCTCGAACACCGGCAACGGCGTCGCGGGCTGGCCGTCCGCATCGGGCGCCAGCTGCACCCACACCAGGCCATGGGCCTCTTGCACGCCATAGGAGGCGACGCAGTGCTTGGCGGGCGGCACAAAGGCGGGCACTGCCGGCACCTTCACGCACTGGCCGCCGCTCGTAAATTGCCAGCCATGGTAGGGGCACTCCAGCTGGCCATCCTGCACGCGGCCCAGCGACAGGCGGGCGCCACGGTGCGGGCAGCGGTCAACAAAGGCCTGCACCTGGCCTTGCGCATCGCGCCACAGCACCAGCTCCTGGTCCAGCAGGCGCACAGGCAGCGGTGCGCTCACCACCGCATCAGACAGGGCAACGGGGTGCCATTGTTGGGCTTCGATCATCGGGGAATCTCTTTGTATAAATGACAAGGCTGCCCTGGGGCAGCCTTGGGTCACGATGTTAGCACTGGCATAAAAAACACCTGTGCCACTCGCGTTTAGATCGTGCGTCGAACGTCGGGCGCAGTGCCCGCGCATCACTTGCCAGGAACCTGGCCTTCCACACCCTTGATGTAGAAGCTGATGCCCTTGAGGAATTCGTCATCGGCGACCTTGTCGGCAGCCAGGATTTCCTTGCCATCCTGGCCCAGGATGGGGCCCTTCCAGATGCTGAACGTACCGTCCTTCAGACCCTTCTTGACCTCTTCGACCTTGGCCTTGGCTTCGGCGGGCACGTCTTCGGCGATGGACACCAGGTCGATCGTGCCTTCCTTCACACCCCACCAGGTCTGGCGGCTGGTCCACTTGCCTTCAAGGGCGCTGCGGGTGGTGTCGATGTAGTAAGGCGTCCAGTTGATGATGGACGAGCCCAGGTGGGCCTTGGGGCCGTAGGCCGTCATGTCCGAATCCCAGCCGAAGGCGCGCTTGCCCTTTTCTTCGGCAGTCTTGAGCACGGCCGGCGAGTCGGTGTTCTGGAACAGAATGTCCGCACCGCCATTGATCAGGCTGGTGGCCGCTTCGGTTTCCTTCGGAGGGCTGAACCATTCATTGACCCAGACCACCTTGGTGCTGATCTTGGGGTTGACGCTTTGCGCACCCAAGGTGAAGCTGTTGATGTTGCGGATCACCTCGGGGATCGGCACCGAGCCCACCACGCCCAGGGTGTTGCTCTTGGTCATCGAGCCGGCGATGATGCCCGCCAGATAGGCACCTTCGTAGGTGCGGCTGTCATAGGTACTGACATTGCCGGCCACCTTGTAGCCAGTGGCATGCTCCCATTTCACATCGGCAAACTCGGGGGCCAGCTTCTGGATCACATCCATGTAGCCAAAGGTGGTGCCGAACACCAGCTTGTTGCCCTGGCTGGCCATGTCGCGCAACACGCGCTCGGCGTCCGCACCTTCGGGCACACTTTCGACAAAGCTGGTCTGGATCTTGTCGCCAAACTCCTTCTCCAGCGCCTTGCGCGCCTGGTCATGCGCATAGGTCCAGCCGCCGTCGCCCACCGGGCCGACGTAGGCAAAGGAAATCTTCAAGGGCTCGGCAGCTGGCGCAGCGGCCGCTGGGGCAGCAGCAGGCGCCGGCGCGGGCGCCTCCTCCTTCTTGCTGCAACCCACCACGGCGGCAGCGGCCAGCGCGGAGAGCGCGGCGACCTTGATCAGCGAACGCTTACGGAAATCAGTCATCTGTGTGTCCTCGAATGTTGTTGGAATGTCGAGCTGTACAGGCCACCGGGCCGGCCTGCAGCGGGTAGAACATCGCCCGGCCAATATATGCATAAATCGGGCCAGGTTCCAGCAGCAGCCACCCGCCGCGCTGCACTGTTGTGGGTTGGCCAGCAGGCCCGGCGCAGCACGCCAGCCCATGCTGGCGTGACCGGGCACCGCAGCCCCGCTTACTTGGCGCCAGGCACGGCCCCTTCGATGCCCTTGACATAGAAGTTGATGCCGCGCAGGAACGCATCATCGCCCACCACGCCACTGGCCAGCACTTCCTGGCCCTTGTTGTCGACGATCGGGCCGGTCCAGACAGCGAAGCTGCCGTCCTTCAGGCCTTGCTTGGCCTTCTCAACCTTGTCCTTGGCTTCCTGCGGCACCTGGTCGGCGATCTTGACCAGGTCCATCGCGCCTTCCTTCACGCCCCACCAGAAGTTGCCGGACTGCCATTTGCCAGCCAGGGTGTCCTCGACCACCTTGCTGTAGTAAGGCGTCCAGTCGATCACGGCCGAGCCCAGGTGGGCCTTGGGTGCAAAGGCGCTCATGTCGCCGTCCTTGCCAAAAGCGTAGACGCCGCGCTCTTCGGCGGTCTTGAGGACGGCCGGCGAGTTGGTGTTCTGGTACATCACGTCCACGCCGCCGTTGATCAGGCTGGTGGCCGCTTCCGACTCCTTGGGCGGTGCGAACCATTCATTCACCCAGACCACCTTGGCCTGGATGCTGGGGTCCACGCTTTGCGCGCCCAGCACAAAACTGTTGATGTTGCGCACCACTTCCGGAATCGGCACCGAGGCGACCACACCGACAGTCTTGGTCTTGGTCATCGAGCCAGCCACGATACCGGCCAGATAGGCGCCTTCGAAGGTCTTGCTGTCATAGACCGCGACGTTGTCCGCCTGCTTGTAGCCGGTGGCATGCTCAAACTTCACACCGGGCAGATCGGCGGCGGCCTTTTGCACAAACTCCTGGTAGCCAAAGCTGGTCGCAAACACAAGCTTGTTGCCCTGGCCCGCCATGTCGCGCAGCACCCGCTCGGCATCGGCCGACTCGGGCACGCTCTCGACCATCGAGGTCTCGATCTTGTCGCCGAACTTCTGCGCAATCGCCTTGCGCGCCAACTCGTGCTGGAAGGTCCAGCCGCCGTCGCCAATCGGGCTCACATACATGAAGCTGACCTTGAGCTTGTCGCCGGCGGGAGCGGCGGCCGCCGGCGCGGGCGCCGCAGGGGCCGCTGGCTCTTCCTTCTTGCCACAGGCAGTCAGCGCTGCCACAGAGAGGGCCGACAGGCCGATCAGCTTGATCACGGAGCGCTTGCGCACGGTTTGCATGGATGAATCCTTGGTTTTTATGAAAAATGAACGAAAGCCGGGCCGTTGTTATCGTTATGGGCGCGTGGTGACATGCGCTTATGAACCCGGGTAGAAAGGCTTGCCCAAAGAGGCAGGCATATTGGCGCGAATCCAGGTCGGATTGCGCGAGATCAGCACCAGCACCACGATGGTGGCCAGGTAAGGCAGCATCGACAGCAGCTGGCTGGCCAGTTGCACGCCGCTGGCCTGCAGATGGAACTGCAGCATGGTCACACCACCGAACAGGTAGGCGCCCAGCAGCACCCGTGCGGGGCGCCAGGTGGCAAAGGTGGTCAGCGCCAGCGCAATCCAGCCCCGGCCCGAGACCATGCCTTCGACCCACAGGGGGGTGTAGACCGTCGAGATGTAGGCACCAGCCAGGCCGCACATCGCGCCGCCGAACACCACCGCCATCAGGCGGATGCGGCGCACCGGGTAGCCCAGCGCATGGGCGGATGTGGGCGATTCACCGACGGCACGCAGCACCAGGCCGGCGCGGGTGCGGTAGAGGAACCACATCATCACCAGCACCAGCGCCATCGCGCCATAGACCAGGGGGTGCAAGGTAAACAGCGCCGGGCCCAGCAGCGGGATATCGGCCAGGCCAGGGATGGCGTACTTGGGCAGGCTGGGCAGCTTGGCCTGCACATAGGACAGGCCGACAAAGGCCGAAAAGCCCGCGCCGAACAAGGACAGCGCCAGGCCGGTGGCGTACTGGTTGGTATTGAGCCAGATCACTAGCACGCCAAAGATGGCGGCCAGCACAGCGCCCGCCAGCATGCCCGCGCCAAAGCCCAGCCAGGTGCTGCCGGTGTGGACCACGGTGGCAAAACCGGCGATGGCCGCGCACAGCATCATGCCCTCGGCACCCAGGTTGACGATGCCGGCCTTCTCATTGATCAGCAGGCCCAGCGCGGCCAGCGCCAACACGGTGCCGGCACTCAAGGTGGCGCCCAAAAGCAGTGCATAGGATTCCATCACAGGCCTCCCTTCACTGCGGCGCGCGATGCCACCCAACGCAGGCGGTAGACGACCAGGGTGTCACAGGCCAGCAACGTGAACAGCAGCAGCCCCTGGAAAACGCCGGTCAGGGCCTTGGGCAGACCCAGGCGCGACTGCGCCAGCTCGCCGCCGATATAGAACATGCTCATAAGAATCGCGGAGAAAACCATGCCCACCGGATGCAGGCGGCCGACAAAGGCGACGATGATGGCGGCAAAGCCGTAGCCAGCGGGCACATAGGGGGTGAGCTGGCCCAACGGGCCGGCCACTTCCAGCGCGCCAGCCAGACCAGCGGTGGCGCCCGAGATCATCAGCGCCGTCCACAGGGCCTTGCGCGACGAGAAACCGGCATAGCGGGCCGCCGACGGCGCCAGCCCCCCCACCTGCTGCGCCAGCCCGGCACGAGTGCGGAACAGGTAGACCCACAGCAGCGCCGCACCGGCCAACGCGATCAGCACGCCGATGTTCATGCGCATGCCTTGCACCAGTTTGGGGATTTGGGTGATCTTCTCGAAGCTCTTGGTCTGCGGGAAGTTGTAGCCCATCGGGTCCTTCCAGGGCCCGTAGACCAGGTAGCCCAGCATCAGGGTCGCGACATAGACCAGCATCAGGCTGACCAGAATCTCGTTGGCATTGAAGCGGTCGCGCAGCCAGGCAACGATGCCGGCCCAGACCATGCCGCCGAGCATGCCGGCCAGCAGGATGACGGGCACGATCCAGGGACCGGTGTTCTTGTCGGCCAGCAAGGCCATGCCACCCGCAGCCACGGCGCCGATGACGAACTGGCCTTCGGCGCCAATGTTCCACACATTGGAGCGGAAGCAGACGGCCAGGCCCAGCGCAATCAGCAGCAGCGGCGTGGCCTTCATCGTCAATTCGCCCAGCGCATAGCCGGACTTGATCGGTTCCCAGAAAAAGGCCTGCAGGCCCTTGACGGGGTCCTTGCCCAGCAGCACGAACAGGCCCACACCGATCAGCACCGTGATCAGCAAGGCCAGCACCGGTGAGCCAAAGGTCCAGAAGCGCGAGGCCTGCGGGCGTTGCTCCAGCTTAAGCATGGTGGCGGCCCTCCTCGGCAGCAACCGCAGCAGCGGCAGCCGGGGCAGCACTGCGGCCATCCCAGAGTCCACTCATCCATTCGCCGATCAGCTGCACCGAGGCATCGGCCCGCGCCACCGATGGCGACAGGCAGCCCTTGGCGATCACATGCAGGCGGTCACTGATTTCAAACAATTCTTCCAACTCCTCACTGAGCACCAGCACGGCGCAGCCTGCATCGCGCAGCGCCAGGATTTCGCCCCGGATCTGCGCGGCCGCACCCACATCGACCCCCCAGGTAGGCTGGGAGACGATCAGCAGGCGGGGCTTGGCATCGATCTCCCGGCCCACGATGAACTTTTGCAGGTTGCCGCCCGAGAGCGACTGCGCACTTGCATGCGGCCCACCGGCCTTGACGCCAAAGCGCGCAATGATGCCGCGTGCCATCTGGTCAAGCTGGCCCATGCGCAGCCAGCCGCCGGCCCCCAGCATTTCGTTGCGCGTCAGCACCAGGTTATGCGCCAGGCTCATGCTGGGCACGGCGCCCCGCCCCAGGCGTTCTTCGGGCACAAAATGCAGGCCCAGTGCACGGCGCTGGCCCGGGCCCATGCGCCCCATTGGCGTGGTATCCATCAACACGGCCTGGGGTTCGGCGCGCATGTCTTCGCCCGAGAGCGCATACATCAGCTCCTTCTGGCCATTGCCGGAGACGCCGGCAATCCCGACCACCTCGCCGGCGCGCACCTGCAGCGAAATGCCGTCAAGATCCACGCCAAAGGGGTCCTGCCGGGCCAGGCGCAGCTGCTGCACCGCCAACACGGTTGCGCCCGCCTGGCTGGGGCGCAGCTCCAGCATCGGCGGCTCGGCGCCAATCATCAGCCGCGACAGTGAGGCATTGCTTTGCGCGCGTGGGTCACATTCGCCGGTCACCTCGCCGCCGCGCATCACCGTACAGGCGGTGCACAGCGCGCGGATTTCATGGAGCTTGTGGCTGATATAGAGAATGCTGCAGCCCTCGGCGGCCAGCTTGCGCAGCACGATAAACAGCTTCTCGACCGCCTGCGGCGTGAGCACCGAGGTCGGCTCGTCAAGGATCAGCAGCCGGGGCCGGGTCAGCAGGCCCCGGATGATCTCCACCCGCTGCATCTCGCCCACCGACAGGCTGTGCACCGGGCGCACAGGGTCGATGTCCAGGCCATATTCACTGGCCACCTCGGTGATGCGAGCAGTCACTTCCGCCAGCGACATGCGCTTGTCCTGGCCCAGCCAGACATTCTCGGCGACGGTCAAGGTATCGAACAGGCTGAAATGCTGGAACACCATGCTGATGCCCAGCTGGCGCGCCTCCTGCGGGTTGCGGACCAGTACCGGCTGGCCATCGACCAAGATCTGGCCCTCGTCGGGCTTGACCGAGCCGTAGATGATCTTCATCAACGTGGACTTGCCAGCGCCGTTCTCGCCCAGCACGGCGTGGATTTCCCCGGCCCGTACTTTCAACGATACTTTGTTATTGGCTACAACCGCTGGGTAGCGCTTGGTGATGCCGATCAGCTGTAACCGGGGTGCGGCCGCACCATCGGTTGGCGGTGTCGGGGTCTGTTCTGTCATGGGCGGCAATTGTCCCTCAAATTGTTACCCGAGCGCGGGATAAAACGCGAAGATGCACTCACTCACGGCGAATAGGCCACCGGGCTTCGCAGCGCCAGAGCGGTTTTTTTCAGGCAGCTGCGCAGCCAGATGGCCGCCTCGGAGGCATGGCTGCGCGCATGCCAGAGCAGGTAGTAGTCGAGCGGCGGCAGCGCCAGTGGGCATTCCAGGATCGCCAGCGCATGCTTGTCGGCAAAGCGCTCGCAGAACTGGCGTCCCGTGGTCAGCACAAGCAAGCTCGATGCCACCATCGCCGGGATCGCACTGAAATGGGCGCAGCGCGCCATGATGCGCCGCTCCACGCCCAGCGCATCCAACCGGGCGTCGATGATGCCGCGCGCGCCAGGGTGGGTCGCCGTCGGTGCAATGTGCTCGGCCTGCAGCCAGGCCTGCACATCCCAGCCGCGCCGCACTGCTGGATGGCGGCGGCTCACGAGGCTCACCACCTCGTCGCTCATCAGGCTGGTCATGTGCAGGTCTCCGGTAGGCTGCAACCAGTTGCCCACCACCACGTCGATGTCGCCATTGGCGAGCTGGGCGTGGTAGTGCGTCTCGGGCGACAGCGGGTAGATCTCCACCACGCACAGCGGCGCTTCTGCCTTGATGCGCGCCACCAGCGCCGGCAAAAACAGCGGATCGAAGTAATCACTCGCTGCAATGCGAAAAGTGCGGGTCGCCGTCTGCGGGTCAAAATCACGTGCATCACTGAACAGGCCTTCGGCCGCGCGCAGGATCGCAGCAGCGGGCTCGACCATGCGCTGGCCCTTGTCGGTGGGCATCATCGCCGCACCCGAGCGCACCAGCAACGGATCGCCGGCCAGATCGCGCAACCGCTTGAGCGCGGCAGACACCGCCGGCTGGTACATGCCCAGCCGCAAGGCCGCCCGCGAAACGCTGCGCTCGGTCAGCACCGTGTGCAGCACCCGGATCAGGTGCAGGTCAATCTTGTCAAACAGGGCTTGGTCGCGCATGCGGGTGTGGGGAACGTGTGCAGGATCTCTACACTGCCGTGTGGCGAGATCATCGATACATTCTCGAAATGTGGACATTCAAGCTTATCAGCCGAGGCCGGCCAGCCATCCCGGTTGTTACCCCAAGCTGTGGCGACAGCCCCTCAGTGTCCCGCCCACGCAGCCCTTCCCTTCAGGCTGCCTTGGCCTCGCGCCAGCAGGCGCGGTTGCCGCCCTGGCGTTTGGCGCTGTAGCTGGCCATGTCGGCCGCGCGCACCGCCTGCAGCGCATCGGCAAACGAGGCATCGATCTGCAGCAGCCCGATGCTGACGGTGACGACAAAGTGCTTGCTGCGCAGCTGGGGCTCCCAGTTCTGCAAGGTGTCGCACAGCTGGGCAGCCAGCTCATGCGCCTTTTCACGGCTGCACTGGCGCAGCACCAGTGCGAACTTGTCGCCTGCCACGCGTGCCGCATAGCCCTGGAAGGGTTGCAGCAGCTGCAGCTGGCGTGCCACATGCTGGAGCACCAGGTCGCCCTGGGCATGGCCGGCCAGGGTATTGATGGCCGACATGTTATCGACATTCACATAGAACAGCACCGGCGCGCTCGGTGACGACTCATCGAGTCCCTGGCGCCGCGCCTGCAGCAGGGCCGTCAGGTGCAGCAGCAAGGCATCGTAGTTGGGCAGCAGGGTCAGCTTGTCCATGCGGCTGGGCGACTGCGCGGCCACCCGGGCCTGGCCGGCGCGCACAAAACACCAGCGCAATTCCGGTCCTGCCTCCGCAATGTTCACCAGATGCAGGCTGACCATGACCGGCGCGCCTGACTGGTGGCGCAGCACCACGCTGGTCTCGGCACTGCCCAGACGCTCCAGATCCGGCGCGAGCTGCTCCCAGGCCAGGTCAAAGTCCTGGTCGGCCATCGCCAGCATGCGCACCGGCTGGCCTTGCAGATCCTGGCGGCTGTAGCCCAGCAGATGGGCCAGCGCCTGCGACACCTGCTGGATCTGGTCTCCCTGCAGCAGCAAAAAGGAAAATCGCGCATATGCGAGCACGCTCTCGGCCAGTTGCTGCTGCTGGCGCAACTGCTCGGACAGCGAGTCGCGCTGCTGGCCCAGCTCATGCAGGTGCATGCCCATGCGGTCAATCTCGTCCGGCAGCGGACCGCTTGCCGAGTCCGAGGCATCCACGGGCCCGGAGGCGAGCGCCAGTACCGGCGCAGGCGCCACGGGCAGCGGCGTCTGGGCCACGAGCTGCTTGAAGCGCCGGCTATGTCCCCACAGCCACAGCCAGGTCAGTGCCGCCAGCGCCACCGGCAGCAGCAGCAACCACCACCAGCTGCGCCACTGCCGCCCCCAGCTTTGCAGACTCTGGTCATGCGGCATCACGCGCACCACCAGCCAGCGGGCCGCAGGCATCTGCGCCACACTGACGACATGCGGCGCCAGCCACCAGGAATGGGCGGTCAGTGCGCCGCCGTTGGCCGTGCGCTCGCGCCACAGCTGCAGCGCTTGCGCCAGCATACTGTCGCTGTCGGCCGGGCCCAGCACGCGGGTCGGGTCCGGGTGGGAGATGAGCACACCGCTGGCCGTCATCAGCACCAGCTGTCCGCTGTCGGGCGGTGTGATCGCCAGCGACACCGGCAGCAGGCTTTGAGACTGCAGGCGCAGCACGCCGGCCATCGCCCCCTGCACGGCGCCCTGCTTGTCGCGCAGCGGAATGCCCAGCGCAATGCTGGGCCCGCCGGAGGCACTTCTGAAGGGCTCGGACACGAGGGGTTTGCCATCGACGATGACCCGGCGCAGCACGTCACGCTCTGCAGGCTCCACAGCCTCGTCGCCCTGGCCCGCGTCGCGCACCTGGCGCCTGACCACTTCGGCGCCGCGCGCAAACACCAGGCTGTCGAAGTAGCGGGTGGCCGTGCCGCCCTGGTCCAGCAGCGGCGGCGGCTGGGACGCCGGGCCCTGCACCCAGGGTGCGGCAGCTTCGGCGAGGGTGCCGAGCACCTTCTGGCTTTGCTCGAGCTTGCTGCCCATCAGCCTGGCGAGCATCTCGGTCTCATCGGCCTGCTGGGCCGAGAGCTGGGTAATGACGGTCTGCTGGCTGGCGTGGATCGCCAGCCACTGCACCAGCGCCGTGCCCAGCAGCACCATTAACGGCACCACCACCCAGAGCCGCCACAGCCAGGGTCCGGCCGTCTCGCGCAGGCCTTCTGCCGCAGGGGGAGGATCGGGCTGCCAATGCACCTGCCGGCCATCCATGCCGCGCTACCTGGCCACCACGATGGCGGAAACCAGAACCCGGCAATGGCAAATAACAGACTCTGGCATGTGGCGCCTCCTTTCAGCTGCGCACATGTTCGCTGTTTAGCTCCAGCGCCGGTATCGGGAAAAGACCGGACGGAGGAAACCCGGGTTACACAGGGAGCGGGTGAAGCCCCGCTGCCACGGCCGGCCCCGGCGAGGCTAGCGGTGGAGACGGGGCACCCCAGGCAGCACACGCCTGCGACAAGGCTGGGCGCGGCCGGCCAGCCAATGCGGTGGCAGCGTTGGGGAGATGGCTTGAACTAGGCCTTGGCCAGCTGGCGCAGCGACTCGGGCTGCGGCAGCCACAGATTCTTGCCCAGGCCGTCGAGCAGGCCCTGGTCGCGCAGCTGGCGCAACACGCGCGAGAGCGTCTCGGGCGCAATGCCCAGGTGTGCAGCGATCTGGCGCTTGGACTGCCCCAGTTGCACCCGCAAGCCCTTGTCGGCGGGCTCGGCATGCAGCAGCAGCCACTCGGCGCAGCGCGCCACCGCATCCTGCGCCACCCGGCTGACCGCCAGCGCCGCCTGCTGGCAGTAGCCCTGGGCCATGCTGGCCACCAGGCCCTGGGCCTCTGCCGGCCATTGCAGCAGGGAGCCGCGCAGTTGTGTCACCGGCACCGCCCGCCATTGCACGGCGGTCTGCGCCACCATGTCCACCGCGCAGGGCTGGCCCGCCAATGCAGGGGCGGCGTCCAGCCAGCAGGGGCCCTCCATCACGCCCAGCAGGTGGCGCATGCGCCCCTCTTCCTGCACACCAAAGGCGACCGAGCCTTGCTCCAGGTACAGCACATCCACCAATTGCTGGTGGCGCTGACGCAGCAAGGCACCCGCGCCGGCGCTGATCGGGGCAAATTCATCCAGGCAGAGTAAGTCAGGCATGGCCCGCACTTTGCCGCGAATGGCGCAGCCGCACATTGAGCTACATCAATGCTCTTCCCACGCGGCCCCAGAAAAACCCGCCCTCCGCCGCTCGCCATCGCACTAGCCAACGACCGGCGGCGCTACCTATTCGAAAACCATATAGGCCCGATATGCGGCGTGCACGCCACACCTCGGGTCTTTACCAGCGCTTTTTTCCGCCATTGGCACACATATTGCTCAGGGAGGTCGGCACTGACTTCACAATTCACCGCTATCACAAATTCACACGCTTGTAACAAAGGACTGCCATGAACAACAAACTGCTCGCCCTGGCCGTGATGGCCGTCTGCGCCTCCGCGGCGCAGGCCCAATCGTCGGTCACCGCCACCGGCTTGGTCGATATGTATATCGGCTCGATGAAAGCTCCCGGCGATGACGGCCGCACCTCTACCTTGGGCAGCGGTGGCATGACCACCTCCTGGTTCGGCTTCAAGGGCACCGAAGACCTGGGCGGCGGCCTCAAGGCCAGCTTCCTGCTGACCAGCTTCATGCGCGCCGACACCGGCACGCCCGGCCGCTTCAATGGCGACGTCTTCTGGTCGCGCGATGCGCTGGTGTCGCTGTCCGGCGATTTTGGTGCCGTGACCCTGGGCCGCACCGTGGCGCCCAACTTCGTGCCATCGATCTCGATGAACCCCTTTGGTGATTCCTTCACCTTCTCGCCGCTGGTGCTGCACCAAAACGTGTCGCTGTTCAACAAGAGCGGCTGGCAGAGCAGCAACCCCTCGGACACCGGCTGGAGCAACCAGGTGATATACAGCACGCCCAAGGTCGGCGGCTTCAGCGGCAACCTGCACTACCAGTTTGGTGAACAGGCCGGCCAGGGCGGCAAGAACAACATCGGTGTGAACGCCACCTATGCCAACGGTCCTTTTGCCATCACCGGCTTCTATGAAGACGTGGACATGAGCAACCCCGTGCCCGCCGTGCTGGCCGAAAACCACCGCAACTGGATGCTGGGCAGCAGCTATGACGCCGGTTTTGTGAAGGCCTATGCGACCTATGGCCAGACGACCGGCAAGGACACCGACTTCAAGATCAAGACCGCCAGCCTGGGTGCCACCGTACCGCTGGGCGCCACCAGCCGCATCCTCGCCGGTTGGGCGCACAGCAAGCTGCAAGACAGCAATGCCAAGCGTGACACCGTCTCCGTCGGCTATAACTACGACTTCTCCAAGCGCACCGACGGCTACGCCATCGTGATGTACGACAAGGTCAAGGACTTTGGCAACGGCACCAGCTTTGGCGTCGGCATTCGCCACCGCTTCTAAGCGGCTCGTGTAGCGAGCCGTGGTGCCTTGGGGTCCACAACGCAAAACGCCAAGCATCTGTGCATGCTTGGCGTTTTTTCTTGCCGATTGGGCAGACCCCGCGCATCAGCGCCGGAGCGGACAATGGCTTACTTCTTCAGGCACTCGCTCATGAAGGCCTTGCGCTCATCGCCCTTCTTGCCGGTAGCGTCCACATTGCAGGTCTTCATGCGTTCCTGCTGGCGCTTGCGGCCGTCAGACAGGCAGCTGGACATGAACGCCTTGCGTTGATCGCCCTTGAGCTCCTTGGTCTTGGCCTCGGTGTTGCAGGTGCCCATCAGCTGCTGCTGGGCCGTGGGGGTCTTGTCGGCTGCCAGCGCAAACTGGGATGCCAGCGCGATGCTGGCGAGGACGATGAGTTTTTTCATGGTATGGGCTCTTATCTAAACTGCGCCGACGACCAGCGCAAGCGAATTTCGGCATATCTGGCCCGGCGTGTCAATGGGCAGATGATGAAGAAGCGCAAACTGCCTACGGCCACCTGGCAGCGGCCCATAAAAAAACGGCCTGCGCGGCCGTTCCAGGAGCGTTGGCACAGACTGTGATCAGTCCACCAGGCCCACGTAGATGTTCTGCACATCGTCGTCATTTTCCAGACCGGCCAGGAAGGCTTGCACTTCTTCCTGCGCTTCGGCAGGCAGGCTGCCCATGCTGACGGGGTTCTTGGCCTTGTAGCCCAGCTTGGCCGACAGCACCTTGATGCCCTGCTCGGGCAAGGCCTTGCTGACGGTGTCCAGGTCCGAGGGCTCGGTGATGAACAGAGTCACACCCTCTTCTTCGGCCGGCTCGAAATCCTGCGCACCCGCTTCAATGGCAGCCAATTCCACATCGGCGCCGTTCTCTGGCTCGCCTTCAACCATGCCCACATGGTCAAAATCCCAGGCCACGGCGGTCAGCTGGCCCTTGCGGAAGCACACGCGCATATTGGGTGCCGTGCGGTTGGGGTTGTCGGTCAGGCACTCGACCATCACCGGCACGCGGTGCGGCGCATAGCCCTCGAACAACACGGTCGAGTAGTTGACCGCATCGGCGCCTGCGCCCGAGCCCTTCTTGATCGCACGCTCCAACGTGTCCTTGGGCATCGATGCCTTGCGGGCTGCTTCCACAGCCATGCGCAGACGCGAATTGCTGGCCGGGTCACCCCCGCCCAAACGTGCCGCGACCGTGATTTCCTTGACCAGTTTGCCAAAGAGTTTTCCCTTGGCATCAGCGACCAGCGCCTTGCCCTTTGCTTTCCATTGCGCGCCCATGGCTGCGTTTTCCTAGTTGTTGGTTGGGCAGCAGCGGTCGCTGCTGGCAACAATGCCGGGCCAAGCCCAGATTGACAGGGCAAATTTATACACCGCCGCCCAAGGCTGTGCTGGCCATAAGGAGAAATTCCTGCCAAAAAACCTGGGGCATCGATGCGGTCAAACGACGCCAGGGCGCGGGCTGCCAAGCTGAGGCAACCGTTCATGGGCACAATACCGAGATGTCTTATTTGCAGCGACTTTGGCGATGGACCCAGGCCCAGCGCACGCCCCTGCTGTGGAGCCTGGGCGGCCTTGTGCTGTCCTTTGCCACGCTGGGGCTGCCGGGCTTTGCCAGCTATGCGCCTGCCGAGCAGCTCTTTGTCTGGGCCGGCGATGGCGCACTGCTCGATGCCATCCAGGGCGACAGCCTCTGGCCCATCCTCATCTCGGCGAGCTTTTTGCAGGCCTTGCTGATCACGCCCGCGCATTGCCTGCTGCAGCGCTGGCGGCCGGGCCTGCCGCGCTGGCCCCATGTGCTGGGCGTGGCCTTGGGGGTCTGGCTCACCAGTATTGTCTGCACCTGCATGATGCTGCTGGCGGCGACCGGTGCATAAAAGCTGCAGCCTGCCTACAATCACGGCGCCCGCTTCTTTTTCCAGAGCCCTCACCGTGCACGCCTCCATGCCCAGCCCCCTCTCCCCCATTGGTGTTTTTGACAGCGGTATCGGCGGCCTGAGCGTGCTGCGCGCGCTGCGCGACGTGCTGCCCGATGAGCAGTTCGTCTATGTGGCCGACAGTGGCAATGCCCCTTACGGCGAGCGAGGTGACGCCTTTGTGCAGCAGCGCTGCGCCCACATCACGCAGCAGATGCGCGAGCGCCATGGCATCAAGGCGCTGGTGATTGCCTGCAACACGGCGACCGCAGCGGCCATCGAGGGCCTGCGCGAGCAGCACCCTGGCCTGCCGATCATCGGTGTGGAGCCCGCCCTCAAACCCGCCGCTCAGTACAGCCAGACCCATGTGGTGGGCGTGATCGCCACCCAGGGCACCGTCACCAGCAGCCGCTTTGCCACCCTGCAGGCTGCGCATGCCACGCAAACCCGCTTTGTGGTGCAGGCCTGCAACGGACTGGCGCGCGCGATTGAAGACAGCACCCGGCCCGGGCGCGATGCCGCGGCCGATGCCGCGCATATCCAGAGTCTGTGCCAGACCTACCTGGCCGCCATGGGCGCCTTTGGCACCCAGCCTGGCCAGATCGACACCCTGGTGCTGGGCTGCACCCACTACCTATTTGCTGCCGATACCCTGCGCGCGCTGGTGGGCGACCAGGTGCAGCTGATGGACACGGCCACGCCGGTGGCCCGCCGCACCTATAGCCTGCTGCATGCCACCGGCATGCTGCGCAAGCCGGCGCAGGCACCTGGTGCCGATGAGGCCTTCAGCCTGGTGACCACCGGAGAGCTGGCCGCCTTGCAGTATGCCGCCGCCCAGTGGCTGGGGCTGCCCCCTCAGGTGTGCCGGGCCGCTGACTGATCAGCGGGCACCGTCCGCCGCATCAGCCGCCACTTGCCACAGCCGGTGGCCGCCCTGGTCCAGCCAGGTCAGGTACAGCCGCACCTCCAGTTCCAGCTGGTGGTAGGACGGCTCCATGTACTCGCATAGCTGGTAGAAGGCCTTGTTGTGGTCGGACTCGCGCAGGTGCGCAAGCTCATGCACGGCGATCATCCGCAAAAAGGCCTCGGGCGCATGCTTGAACAGGCTGCCAATGCGGATCTCATGGCGCGACTGGGTCTTGCCGCCATGGTTGTTGCCGGTACGCACATGGATGCCCAGCGCCTGGTAGACCAGTTGCAGCTTGCTGTCATACACCACCTTGGCCAGCGCTGCGCTGTTGCGCATGTGTTCGCCCTTGAGGCCCATCACATAGGCATGCAAGGCCTTGTCCGAGCGCATCTGGTGCGGCTGCGGATGGCGCTGCAGCAGCCACTGGCCCAGCTTGCCCGATTGCACCAGGCTGCCCGCCTGCTGCTGCAAGCTGGCGGGGTAGGACTGCAGATAGGGAAGCAGGACGGGGCTGGACATGAGGGGCAAGGCCAATAACAAAGGCAGCACAGCGGCTGCCTTGGGGTGAAACACGGGAAGCGCTGCGCTGTGGGCAGCGCAGCCGATGGTCAGTGCAGGTGGCGCGGACGGCGTCCGCCGCCGCCATGGCCGCCGCCGGGGCCACCGGTGCCACGGGGTGGCTTGCCGATCTCCAGCGAATCGACCAGCGCATCAAAGCGCTGGCTGAACAGCTTGTCGATCTCGCCCACCACACCGACGAGCTCGCCGGCATCGAAGTGGCGCTCCATCGTGCTGACCACGTCCTGCACCAGCATGTCGCGCTGCACCTGCATGATGGCCGCCGGTGTCGGACCGACAAACAGCATCATGAAGTCGTCGCGCGACTCGGCGCTGCGGTCCTGCTCCTCGTCATCGAACTCGGCGTCGTAGAAGGTGACCTCGATCGCTGCGCCCTGGTCGGCCAGTTCGTTGAGGTTCATGCACATGTCGTCCAGCGACTGGCGGAAATCATCGTCACCCCGCACGGTCCAGCACATCTGCAGCACATGGTCCTTGGGCTCGAACAGAATGCCGGGCTCTTCCTCATAAGCGCTCTCCGCGCCATCGACCAGCGACTTGGCGCCCGCGTAGCCCCACAGCGGTTTCAAGGCCTCTTGCAGCTGGTCAAAGCCGACATCGGCACGCAGCAGCACTTGTCCGTGGACATGGATCTCAAAGGGTGGGTTGTAACTGGGCATGTTCTGTACCTTCCTAAATGGGGGCTGTCCGCTTGCGCTGGCCAACCCCACGCCTGATGACACGGCACGCCGCATCGCTCTGCACAAGCCGCCAGCACCCCACCTGCAGCGGGCCGGGCTGGCAACTCTCCATGCGCCACCCACCCGAGCGGCGCAATATCCACAATATCGGACATTGTGCCCGGTTTGTCGATCTCAGACGAAGAAAAAGCCAGCAGGATGCCTGCTGGCTGGCGCCCGATCCCCGCGCCACCAAAAGCGGGGGATGCGAAACGGTCTCCTTCGCTGCCGACATGCTTCGCATTGCCAGGCCAGCGTCTGGGGCATAGGCAATAAAAAACAACGGTTTGCAGGATATTTCTGCGAAACCGTTGCTCTGTGGTGCCTTGCGCTCAGGCATTTTACCAGTTCCGGCCTGGGACCAGGTGCTGCAGGGTCGGAAGCCACCGCTGTGCCTTGCCAGGCCAGCGGTGGCGCCCTCGGCCTCAGTCGCCCGCCTGCACCATCTCGCCGTTCGTGTCGGTCACCCGCACCACGGTGATAACCGGTGCATCCTCCGCGTCTCCCACAATGCCGGTGCTGGCGCCGTAGAAGCCGGCCACAAAGCGGAAGGCCGGTGCGCCCGCAGGGCCAGTGCAGCGGAAGTTGTACTGGCGCAGCACTTCAGCGACACAGACATAGCCCGAGTCCGTATCGATCACCGAGTTGGCGTCACGGGTCTGGAAGCGGAAGATGCGGCTGGGTATCGCCGTACTGGCCGACAGCAGCACCCACGAGCCGCGCAGCGACTGGGCCGAGCCCTTGTTGACGCCGTAGTAGAAGCGCTCGATCTGCACAGGTTGCTCACCGGGGAAGGCCACGGTGCCCACCGATGGCGCGCTGAAGTGGATCGACTTGGTCAGTCCCGCATCCGCCTTGAAGCGCGCCACCGCTGCCGGGCCACCAAAGTAGCGCCCGCCCTGGTACTGCACGGTCGGCAGATCAGGCGTGTTGGGCTCCGGTGTGGTGGAGGCATCGTGCGCGCCCAGCAGGCTGTGGAAGGTCGCCTGGCCATCGCTCTCGTAGTTGTACACCGACATGAACAGCATATGGTCCTCAGCGTTCGTGGGCTTTTGCAGCTCGATCGAAATACCGCGCCCAGGCAGACCGCGCAACTCGCTGCTGACGACCCAGGTGCCCGATTCTGGGGCATAGCCCGGCGCGTAGTAGCTGGTGCGCACATTCTGGTTGTTCTGCCGGGTGTAGGCGGCGCGCGCCACACGGAAACCCACCAGGCGCCGCGCCTCGTCGCCACCTTCGCGCACGGTGCCGCTCAGCTGGTCGACACCACGCTGCAAGGTCAGCGCCACGGTGCCACCACTGCCTGCGCCTCCTGCGCGATTGCCTGCGCAGTTGAAGACCAGCCCCGAGCCACCATAGCTGCACTGTGCCAGCACATGGCCGCTCAAGGTCCCGCCAAAGCCGTGCACGGTGGTTGCGGCGGTTGGCGGATAGGGCCAGGTGACCGCGGCAGTGGTCAGCGCTTCGCTCATCGCCACCTGCTCGCTGCTGCCAATGTCAGCCCACCAGCTGCGCACCGGCTGGTTGTTGCTGTTGAACTCGACCATGGCCCAGCGATCGACAAAGGCCGGGTCGGAGAAGACGCCGGCTGGCGTGCCCTCATAGTCGTAGCGCTGCATGGCCTTGACAGGCTCGCCGGGGAACTGGATCGCGCCCCTGCTGCGGCTGGTGAACGTGATCACCACATTACCAGGGCTGCCCGCTTCATGGCCATCGCGTTGCTCGCTGCCAAAGAAGCGCCCGCCTTCATAGAAGTACAGCGGCGCGGTCACCGTGTTGTCGTGCAAGGTGCCCAGTGCGGTGTGGAAGGTCGGCGCACCTGATTGGCGGTAGTTGTAGACCTGCATGAACAGCACGCCATCCTGGATGTCGATGCCCATGCCACGCCCTGGCTCGCCATTGAGTTCATCGCTGATGATCCAGGTGCCGCTCTGCGCCGCAATCAGCGTGGTGGGCAACTCGCCGCTGGGGTCCGAGGTCTTGTTCACTTCGCGCGTGCTGCTACCGGTATTGCCAGCATCATCGGTCTGCGAAGCGGTGACCGTGACAGACCCCTTGGGCAAGGCACCCACCTGCATGCCCGGTGCCGTCCATGTCCCGTTGACACAGGCCACGGTCACCTTGATAACCCCGACACTCACGGTAACCAGGCCATCACCGGTGGTGCAGGTACCCGAAGGGCTGTAAGCGTTCTGGTTCGAGGTGTCGATGGTCGGCGCGGTGCTGATCGAGACCGCCGGTGCCGTCGTGTCCTTGACCGTGTTGAGCGAGCCGGAGATGACGGTGCCAGCGACGGTCTGCGAGGCTTTCACGACCACCGTGCCCTCTGGCAGGCTGCGCACGTCCACACCGCTCGTCACCCAGGTGCCGGCGTTGCAGGCAGCCGTGCTGTTGACACTGCCGATCGCCACGGTCACCGCACCGCCAGAGGCGCTGCAGGCACCGGAGACACCGCCATAACTGGCCTGGTTGCCACTGTTGATGCGGGGCGCGACCACCACGGTCACCACAGCGGCCGTGCTCTCCTTGCTGGTCGCGCGGCTGGCACTGCCGGTATTGCCTGCAGCATCGGTTTGCATCGCAGTCACGGTGACAGAGCCCGCAGGCAGACCACTGACATCCATGCCCGAGGCGGACCAGATACCGCTGTTGCAAACGGGCTGCGGCACAGCGGCCACGCTGCCCACACGCACGGTCACCGCTACGCCGTTTTCAGAGCAACTGCCGGCCACGCCATAGGCCGATTGGTTGGCGGCATTGATCACCGGAGCCGAAGTGATGGCCACCGCCGGTGCGGTCGCGTCCTTGCCCGTCACCAACGTACCCGATCCGGTCTGGCCGCCGACGGTCTGCGAGGCCGTCACCGTGACGACGCCATCGGGCAGGCCGCTGACATTGATGCCTGAAGCCGACCATACGCCTGCGCCGCACACGGCAGTGGCCGGCACCGAGCCGACCGTTACCGCCACGGCTTCACCATTGGCAGAGCAGGTGCCCGAGACGGAGTACGAAGCCTGGTTGGACGCGGTGATCTGCGGAGCCGCGACGACGGACACCACCGGCAGTGGTGGCACCGAACCCGTGGATTTGGTGGTCGACTGGCTCGCGGTACCAGGGGGCTGTCCGGCGACCGTCTGCGTCGCCGTGATCGTCACCGTGCCATCGGGCAGGCCTTGTGCATTCACCGAGCCAGCGTACGTGCCGCCCGCTGAACAGGGCAGCGACTGGCTGACGCCCGCAGGATTGGAGCTGATGGCCACATTGCCGCTGCCAGCGCTGCAGCTGCCACTGATGGGCACGGAACTCTGGTTGCCCGCATTGATCGGCGGCAGCGGATTCAAGGTCACCGTGGGCTTGCAATCGGGCATCGACGCGGTGGAGTTGCCGACGATCACCGACGCGTTGAGCAAAGGCAGGGTCAGGGCCTTGGCCACCAACTCAATGCGCAGCGCGGTCACGCTCATGGAGGTGCCGCTTTGGCTTTGCTCATTGGTGTAGAGCTTGACACCGACCTCCGTGCCAATGGTTGGCACGCCGACTGTCAGATTCACCAGACCATTGACGGCGGCGCTGACGCCGCTGAGCGCACCGGTTCCGCCGAGGATCTGGGCATCGCCCGAGCCTTGCGGCACGCCGTTGACGCAGGCCATGCGCGCCTGCGAGCTGATGGTGTTGGCGCCCAGAGACAGTCCCGCCAGCGTCAGGTTCAAGCCGTCCACGGAGCTGTTGGACACCACGCTGTTCTGCGCCAGATTGCTTTGGGTGGAGGAGTTGATGACGCCCGTCCCCACACTCAGAAGATTGACCCCTGCGGTCACGCTCACATTCGCTACGGAAATGGGGGTGTTGAAATCCGGTGGTGCACTCTTCTGGCCGGTATCGGCAAACGGAATACCGAGTCCCCCGCCAAGCACATCGGCGGTGACCTGCAGGCCATAGGCCCGCCCGGATCCTGAGGATGCCGCCAGGGCGGAAGTGCTGCAGACGAGGGCCAGGCTGGCAAGCCCCCCGTACAGCAGACGTCGGATCGTTCTCTGTGCACCAATCGGGTTCATAGCGTCTCCTTCTGCACCGCCAGAACGCCAGATGGGTGTGATCCACTCAGACCCCACCAAACGACGGCCGAGGACAGGTGCTGCTGATTGCTCATACAAACACAACTACTCACAAGCGCAAAGGTACAGCGAATCTTTGGTAAACGGCAAATTATTTTATTTAAGTCGCTTATAAGCACGCGAGTGCTCCGGCCCAGAGCCGGTTACCGCAGTCTTGGCGCTTTACGGGCCGCACGGCAGAGGGAACTGGCCTGTACAGGCTGCCCGCTTCAGTCGCACTCCCCGCTATTCCAACGCTGTTTTCAGAGGAGAAATCCCGCATAAATGCTGCTTTTTGTAATGCAATCGCAGCCAGCAAAAAGCCCACCATCACGGTGGGCACGCGGTACGGGGGAGCGGGAAAACAGGCGCTGGAGCCGTCTCCAGCCTGCGGCGCCTGACATGTCTGACAGCGCCTTCCACCGTCAAATCAAGGCGCCGGCTTACAGCAGCGGTTACATACTGGCATAGATTCAATGCCGATTTTGCAACAGCGCGTCAGCCAGTCGCCCCCGCACACCATCGCTATTACCGCGACCGCCACCCGGCTCGGAAGCCACCGCTGCGCCTTGCCAGGCCAGCGGTGGCCTCTGCGCTCAGTCGCCCGCCTGCACCATCTCACCATTGGTGTCGGTCACCCGCACCACCGTGATGGCGGGGGCATCTTCGTCGTCACCTACGATCCCGGTACTGGCGCCGTAGAAGCCGGCGACAAAGCGGAAGGCGGGTGATCCCGACGGACCCGTGCAGTGGAAGTTGTACTGGCGCAGCACTTCCGCGACACAGACATAGCCCGAGTCGGTATCGATCACCGAGTGCTCATCGCGCTTTTGGAAGCGGAAGATACGGCTTGGCATCGCGTCGGTCGCAGACATCACCGACCAGGACCCGCGCAGCGACTGGGCCGATCCCTTGTTCAGGCCGTAGTAGAAGCGCTCGATCTGCACCGGCTCTTCACCCGGGAAGGCCAGCGTTCCCACCGACGGCGCGCTGAAGTGGATCGACTGGGTCAGTCCCGCATCCGCCTTGAAGCCTGCGATCGCAGCCGGGCCACCAAAGTAGCGCCCGCCCTGGTACTGCACGGTGGGCAGGTCGGGGGTGTGGGGCTCGGGCGTGGTCGATGGGTCATGCGCGCCAAGCACACTGTGGAAGGTGGCCTTACCGTCGCTCTGGTAGTCGTACACCGACATGAACAACAGGTGGTCTTCCTGGTGCAGCGGCTTTTGCAGCTCGATGGAGATACCGCGGCCAGGCAGGCCCCGCAACTCGCTGCTGACGACCCAGGTCCCCGACTCGGGCAGGTAGCCCGGCGCATAGTAGCTGGTGCGCACGCGCTGGTTGTCCTGCCAGGCGTAGGCTGCACGCGCCACGCGGAAGCCCACCAGGCGCCGGGTCTCGCCACCGCCCTCCTTCACGGTGCCGCTGAGCTGGTCCACACCACGCTTCATCGTCATCGCGATCGCCGGCGCACCGTTAGCTCCCGCACGGTTGCCCGCGCAGTTGAACACCAGACCCCGGCCGCCATAGCTGCATTGCGCCACCACACGGCCCGACAAGGTGCCGCCAAAGCCATGGACCGCCGTCGCCACAGTAGGTGGGTATGGCCAGCCCATCGCTGCAGTCACCCAGTCCTCGCTCATCGAGACCTGTTCGCTGCTGCCGATATCGGCCCACCAGCTGCGCACCGGCTGGTTGCTGCTGTTGAGCTCGACCATGGCCCAGCGGTCGACAAAGGCCGGATCGGAGAAGACACCAGCAGGCGTGCTCTCGTAGTCAAAGCGGTGCATGGCCTTCACCGGCTCGCCGGGGAACTGGATCGTACCGGTGCTGCGGCTGGTGAAGGTGATCACCACATTGCCGGGGCTGCCGGCCGCATGGCCATCGCGTTGCTCGCTGCCAAAGAAGCGCCCGCCTTCATAGAAGTACAGCGGAGCGGTCACCTTGTTGTCGCGCAAGGTGCCCAGCGCCGTGTGGAAGGTCGGCTCGCCCGATTGGCGGTAGTTGTAGACCTGCATGAACAGCACGCCGTCCTGGATGTCGATACCCATGCCACGGCCTGGCTCGCCATTGAGCTCATCGCTGATGATCCAGGTACCGTTCTGGGGCGCAATCCGGGCCACCGGAGGCTCGGGCGGCTCACCGCCAGAGCCCGTCGACTTCGAGACTTCGCGGGTGATGCTGCCCGTGTTGCCGGCCTGGTCCGTCTGCGATGCGGTCACGGCAACCGCGCCATCCGGCAGGCCACGGACATCCATGCCCGGTGCCGTCCAGCTGCCGTTGACGCAGGCCGCTGCAGCCTGGACGGTACCGACCTTCACCGTCATGGCGCCGTCTCCAGCGGTGCAGTTGCCCGCAGGGCGGTAGGCGCTCTGGTTGGAGGTATCGATGCTCGGCGCCGTGCCGATCGAGACGACAGGCGCCACGGTGTCCTTGACCGGGTTCTGGGAAACAGAGACCACCGCACCAGCCACCGTCTGCGAAGCCGTCACCGTGACCGCACCATCAGGCAAGCCACGCACATCCAGCGCTGGCGTGGACCAGGTGCCGCCGCTGCAGGGCACCGACACAGACAGGGAGCCGACCACGACGGTCACATTGCTGCCGCTGGCCGCGCAAGTGCCCGAGACGGTGTAGGACACCTGGTTGGACAAGGCAATCGCTGGCGCCGAAGTGATGGCCAGCACGGGCGTGCCCCCACTGGAGTTCTTGCTGGTCACAAAACCACCCGACCCCGTCTGGCCGCCCGCTGTCTGCGCCACCTGTACAGCGACCGCACCATCGGGCAAGCCGCTGACATCGATGCCTGCGGTGGACCAGGCTCCGCCGCTGCACAGGGCCGTCGCAGAGATCGTGCCGACCAGCACGGTGACATTGGCGCCATCGACCGAGCAGGTGCCCGATACGGTATAGGCAGTCTGGTTGGCCGCCGTGATCGCAGGCGCCGAGGTCACGGCCACGGCAGGCACTACGCCAGCCGCATCCTTGCTCGTCACGATACTGCCGGTGCCGGTCTGGCCTCCCGCCGTCTGCGCCACTGTCACCGTCACCGGTCCGTTGGGCAGGCCGCTGACGTCCAGGCCCGCGATGGACCAGGCGCCAGCGCTGCACACGGCCGTCGCCGAAATGCTGCCGACCAGCACCGTCACATTGGCACCATCGGCCGAGCAGGTGCCCGATACGCCATAGGCCGACTGGTTGCTTGCCGTGATCGCAGGCGCCGAGGTAATGGCCACCACCGGTGCGGCGCCGGCCGCGTTCTTGGTGGTCACCAGGCTACCCGATCCCGTTTGGCCACCAGCGGTTTGCGAGGCCATGACGGTGACTGCGCCATCGGGCAGGCCGCTGACATCCACACCCGCGCTCGTCCAGATGCCGGCGTTGCACTGCGCCGATGCCGGGACAGATCCAATCAGCACCGTGACAGCGGCGCCATTTGCCGAGCAGGTGCCCGAGACGCTATAGGCGGACTGGTTGGCCGCCGTGATCGCAGGTGCCAAGCCAATGGCGACCACAGGCACCACGCCAGCCGAATCCTTGCTGGTCGCCCAACCGCTGGAGCCGATCTGGCCACCCACCGTCTGCGACGCGGACACGGAGACCGGTCCATCGGCCAAGCCGCTGACATCGATGGCCGCAGTCGCCCAGATGCCGCTGTTGCACACCGCCGACGCGGTGAGGCCGCCTATCAGCACATCCACATTGGCGCCATCCGCCGAGCAGGTTCCCGAGACCGTATAGGCCGACTGGTTGGCTGCCGTGATCACAGGCGCCGAGGTGATCGCCACCACCGGTGCCACGCCTGCGGTGTCCTTGCTGGTGGCGAAGCTGCCCGTGCCCGTCTGGCCACCAGCCACTTGGGTCGCCGTCACCGCAACCGGCCCATCCGCCAGACCGCTGACGTCCATGCCCGCGGTCGCCCAGAGGCCACCATTGCACGGTGCCGTTGCAGACACCGAGCCGACCTGCACCTGCACATTGCTGCCGTTGACCGAGCAAGTGCCCGAGACGGAGTACGCCGGTGCGTTGGCTGCGTTGATGACAGGTGCCGACGTAATGGTCACCACGGGTGTAGCTACGCCCGTGCTCTTGTTGACCTGCACATTGGCCGACCCCACCAGAGTGCCCACCGTCTGCTGAGCGGTCACGGTGACCGTGCCGTCCTGCAAGCCACTGACATTCAACGCTGCGGTCATCCAACTGCCGCTGGTGCAGGGCACCGATGCGGACACCGAACCGACCAGCACCTCCACATTGGTGCCGTTGACCGAACAACTGCCCGAGACGCTATAGGCCGACTGGTTGGCCGCCGTGATGTCGGCAGCCACGGTAATGGTCACCACGGGTGGGACGCCGCCTGTGTTCTTGGTGGTCACCAGGCTGCCCGATCCCTGCAGCGCGCCAACCGTCTGCGCGGCGGTCACCGTGACCGGTCCATCCGGCAGACCACTGACATCCACGGCCGGGATGGTCCAGAGGTTCCCGGCGCATGGCGCCGATGACGACACCGAGCCGATCTGTACAGCCACCGCCGCACTGTTGACCGAGCAGCTGCCCGAGACCACATACGAGGCCTGGTTGGCCGCCGTGATGGCGGGAGCCAAGGTAACGGTTACCACCGGCACGGCGCCAGCCGTGTCCTTGAAGGTGACCAGGCTCCCCGAGCCCAGCACACTGCCGACGGTCTGTGCCGCAGTCACGGTGACCGCTCCATCAGGCAGGACCGTGACATTGAGGCCTGCGGCGGACCAGGTGCTACCCGCGCATGGGGCGCTTGCAGCCACCGAACCGACCTGCACCGCGACCGGCGTGCCGTCGGCCGAGCAGGTGCCCGAGACGGTGTACGACGCCTGGTTGGCTGTGGTGATCGCAGGTGCCTCAGTGACGGTCACCACCGGGGCGGTGCCTGCCGTTTCCTTGGTCGTCACCAAGCTGCCCGATCCCGTTTGGCCATTGGCAGACTGCGAGGCCATGACGGTGACGGCTCCATCAGGCAACGCAGTGACATCCACAGCCGCTGAGGACCAGATGCCGGCATTGCACTGTGCCGATGCCGATACCGAGCCGACCAGGACTGCCACGCTGCTGCCATCCACCGAGCAGGTGCCCGAGACGCTATAGGCGGCCTGGTTCGCCAATGTGATCGCAGGTGCCGACGTCACGCGCACCACGGGTACGTTGCCGGCCGCGTCCTTGGTGGTCACCAGGCTGCCCGTGCCGGTTTGGGCGCCCAGCGTCTGCGAGGCCTTCACCGTGACCGGGCCATCGGGCAAGGCACTGACATCCACAGCCAAGCTTGTCCACAGGCCGGCGTTGCACTGCGCCGAGGCGGGAACCGTGCCGATCTCGACAGCCACCGCCTCGCCGGTGGCCGAGCAGGTACCCGAGACGGTGTAGGCCGACTGGTTCGCTGCGGTGATCGCCGGTGCCGACGTCACGCTCACGGCGGGCGCAACACCGGCCGTGTCCTTGCTGATCACCAAACTGACCGTTCCCGTCTGGCCACCGGCAGTTTGCGACGCCTCTACCGTGATCTGACCATCGGCCAGGCCACCGGTATCGACAGGACCGGCGGCCCACAGGCCATCATTGCACTGCGCCGTGGCAGCTACCGTGCCGACCAGCACAGCCACTGCCTGGCCATTGACCGAGCAGGTACCGGAGACGGTATAGGCCGCCGCGTTGACGGCGGTGATCGCCGGTGCCGATGTAATGACCACGACCGGAACCACCACTGCAGTGGCCTTGCTGGTCTCGACGCTGTCCGACCCGGTCAGGCCACCCAGCGTTTGGGTAGCCGTCACGATGACAGCTCCATCCGCCAATCCGCTGACATCCAGGCCGGCAGCAGACCAGCTTCCACCGTCACACATCGCAGTGGCAGGCACATTGCCGACCTGGACGGCCACATTCGTGCCATTGGCCGAACAGCTGCCCGCCACGGTATAGGACGCCTGGTTGGCCAGCGTGATGATGGGTGCCGAGGTAATGGTCACCACGGGAGCCGCGCCGCCCGTGCTCTTGCCAATCACCACGCTCGCCGCCCCCGTACCACCGCCCACCGTCTGCGACGCGGTCACGGTGACCAAGCCATCGGGCAAGCCACTGACATCCAGACTGGCGGTGGTCCAACCATTGCTGCCGCACGTTGCCGTCGCTGACAGGGCGCCCACCTGGACCACCACGGCCGTACCGTTGACCGAGCAGGTGCCCGAGACGGTATAGGCCGACTGGTTGGCCGCGGTGATCTCGGGAGCCGCGCTGATGCTCACCACGGGTGCGGTCCCTCCCGATTCCTTGTTGATCACCAGGCTGGCGGATCCCGTTTGGCCGGCGACCGTTTGTGAGACCAGCACGGTCACCGATCCAGTGGGCAAGCCACTGACATCCAGCGCGGCGGTCGTCCAGGCGCCGTTGCTGCATGGTGCCGTCGCAGCGACCTGGCCCACCAGAACCGACACATCGGCGCCATTGGCAGAACAGCTGCCCGATACGACATAGGCCGACTGGTTGGCAGCGGTGATGGCGGGTGCCGAGCTAATCGCCACCGAAGGTGCAGCACCAGCCAAATCCTTGCTGGTGACCAAACTGCCTGATCCCGTCAGGCCGCCCGCTGTCTGCGAGGCCGTCACGGTCACCGACCCATCGGGCAGGCTACTGACATCCAGCGCAGCGGTAGACCAGGCGCTGCTGGTGCAAGGCGCCGATGCCGATACCGCGCCGACCAGCACGGCCACGTTGGTTCCATTCACCGAGCAGGTGCCTGCTGCGACATAGGAAGACTGGTTGGCAGCCGTGATGGCGGGTGCCGTGGTCACGGTCACCACGGGAGCGATACCGGCCGTATCCTTGGCCGTCACCAGGCTGCCCGATCCCGTTTGGCCGCTCACGGTCTGCGAAGCCGTCACCAGGACCGCTTCATCCGGCAAGCCGCTGACATCCATCGCTGCGGTGGACCAGATCCCACTATTGCACACCGGCAACGGCACGGCTGCCACCTCACCGACATGCACCGTCACCAGCGCGCCGTATGCCGAGCAGGTGCCGGAGACGGTGTAGGCAGTCTGGTTCGCGGCGGTGATCGCGGGGGCCGAGGTAATGGTGACCACGGGGGCAATGCCCACCGAGTCCTTGCCAATCACCAGGCTGCCCGAGCCGGTCAGCCCACCCAAGGTCTGCGAAGCAACCACCGAGACGGATCCATTGGGCAAGCCACTGACATTGAGGCCTGCGGTGACCCAGAGGCCGCTGTTGCACTGCGCCGAGGCGGATAGGGACCCGATGCCAACGTCAACGCCCGTGCCATTGGCCGTGCAGGTGCCCGAGACGGTATAGGACAACTCATTCGCAGCCGTGATTGCAGGGGCCGAGGTGATGGTCACCACGGGGGCGATCCCCGCCGCGCTCTTGCTGGTCACTGCACTGCCCGATCCCGTCTGGGTACCGGCGGTCTGGGAGGCCATGATCGTGACAGGTCCATCGGGCAAGCTGCTGACATCCAGGCCTGCAGTGGCCCAGGCACCGCCGCTGCACAGGGGCAATGCGGCGATGGAACCCACCAGAACGTTCACCGTGCTGCCGTTGACCGAGCAGGTGCCCGAAACGATATAGGACGCCTGGTTGGCGATCGTGATGGGGGGAGCCGAGGTAACCGCAACGGTAGGTGCGACGCCGGCCGTGTCCTTGCTGATCACCAGCGTGCCCGATCCGGTCAGGCCATTGTCGGTCTGCGACGCCGTCACCGTGACCGCGCCATCCGGCAGGGTCCCCACATCCACCGCCGAGGTGGTCCAAAGCCCAGCATTGCACACCGCCGATGCAGGGATGGAGCCAATCAGTACCGCCACATTCGAGCCGGGGGGCGAACCCATGACCGAGCAGGTGCCCGAGACGGTATAGGCGGATTGGTTGGTTGCCGTGATGGCAGGCGCCGAGCTGATGGACACCACGGGGGCAATACCCGCCGTGTCCTTGGCGGTCACGAGGCTGCCTGATCCGGTTTGGCCATCGGCGGTCTGCGAGGCCGTGACCAACACCGGTCCATCCGCCAAGCCGCTGACATCGATGCCCGAACTGGACCAGATGCTGCCGGTGCAGGCTGCCGAGGCCGCCACGGAACCGACCAGGACTGCGACAGGCGTGCCATTGGCCGAGCAGGTGCCCGAGACGGTATAGGACGCCTCATTCAGTGCGGTGATGGCGGGTGCCGAAACAATGGTCACCACGGGAGCCTCCACCACAGTGTTCTTGGTGGTCAAGAGGCTGCCCGACCCTGTCTGGTTGCCTACCGTCTGTGAGGCTGTCACCGTGACCGATCCATCCAGCAAGCTGCTGACATCGACGCCTGCCGACGACCAGAGGCCTCCATTGCAGGTCGCCGTGGCAGCGAGGGAGCCGATCAGAACGGCGACGCCGATGCTGTTGGCCGAACAGCTGCCCGAGACGGCGTAGGACGCCTGATTCGCCGGGGTGATCGAGGGGGCCGAGGTCACCGCCACCACAGGGACGGTGCCCGTCACGTCCTTGCTCGTCACCAGGGTCGCGGATCCGGTTTGCGTGCCCACGGTCTGCGAAGCCATGACCGTGACCGCACCATTGGGCAAGGCGCTGACATCCAGGCCTGCAGTGGCCCAGCTGCCGTTGGTGCACAGCGCAGAGGCAGAGACAGCGCCCACCAGCACCGCCACGCTGTTGCCATTGACCGAGCAGGTCCCCGAGACCGTATAGCCAGTCTGGTTGGCCTGCGTGATGGCCGGTGCCAGGCCGATGGTCACCACGGGGATGGCGCCGGCCGAATCCTTGGTCGTTCCCAGACTGCCGGAACCCGTCAGCAGGTTGGCCGTTTGGGAGGCCGTGACCGTGACTGGCCCATTGGGCAACCCACTGACATCCAGGCCTGCGGCAGCCCAGATATTGCCGGTACAGGACACGGTGGCAGTGACGGTGTCGATCAGGACCGTGACGTTGCTGTCGTTCACCGAGCAGCTGCCCGATACGGTGTAGGAAGCCTGGTTCGCCGCGGTGATGGCCGGTGCCGACGTAACGACCACCACGGGCAGCACACCGGTGACGTCCTTGCTGGTGGCGAAACTGCCCGAGCCGAGCAAACCACTGACCGTTTGCGAGGCCGTGACGGTGACCGGCCCATTCGGCACCGCTGTGACATTGAGACCGGAGGCCGACCAAAGGCCGCCGTTGCACGTTGCCGATGCGGGCACTGCGCCCACCAGGATGGATACCGCCGCACCATTGGCCGAGCAGGTGCCCGAGACGCCATACGACGCCTGGTTGGCCAAGGTGATAGGTGGCGCAGAGACGACCGTCACGACGGGCGGCTGCACCACCGGGGCCGTGTTCTTGGTGGTGGACTGGCTGGCCGCGCTGCCCGGCCCTGCGGGGGACTGGGATGCCGTCAGCGTTACGGGGCCATCGGCCAGTCCGGTGGTGTTCACCGAACCGGAATAGCTGCCCGTGGCCGAGCAAGGCAGCGACTGATTGGCACCTGTGGGCGTGGACGTGATGGCCACATTGCCACTGCCGGCGCTGCAGCTTCCGCTGACGGCGACCGAGGACTGGTTACTGGTGGTGATCAGCGGCAACGGCGCCAAGGTGACGGTCGGCGCGCAGTCGGCCATCGTGGCCGTGGAGTTGCCGACCACGACGGATGCGCCAAGCAAATGCGCGCCCAGCGCGGTGGCGACCAGCTCGACGCGCAGCGCATTGACGCTCAGCGTCCGCCCCTGGTTACTCAGTGTTTGCTCATTGGTGTGGAGAACCACGCCCACCATGGTCCCGAGGGTTGGCACGCCGATGGTCAGATTGACCGAGGTGTTGACCCCCACACCGACACCCACCAGCGAGCCCGAGGCGCCCAGGATCTGCGCACTCCCCTCTGGTTTGAGGACGCCGTTTTCGCAGGACATCTTCGCTTGCGAGCTGAGGGTATCGGCCCCGAGCGCCAGCCCGGCGAGCTTGAGGGCCAGGCCATTGACGGACGCCGAGGACACGACACTGTTTTGCGCCAGCTTGCTTTGCGTGGCGGCGTTGAGAACACCCGTGCGCACCGTCAGCAAATTGCCCAGGCCTGCAGCGACCGATGCACTGAGGACCGAGGTGGGCGCATTGAAATCCGGTGGCGCGGTTCGCGGCCCCGTGTCGGCAATCGGAACGCCGAGCCCCACGCCGGCCGCATCGGCGGTCACCTGCAGGCCATAGGCCCGGCCAGCTCCTGTAGATGCCGCCAAAGCGTTAAAACTGCAGATGAGGGCCAGGCTCGCGAGCCCCCCATACAACAGACGGCGAAGTGTCCTCTGCGCACCAATCGGGTTCATAGCGTCTCCTAGTACACCGCGCCAAGACGCCGGAAGGGGCTGAGTTCCACTCAGGCCTTATCCACCGAGGGTCGAGGACAGGTGCCGCTGATTGCTGATACAAACACAACTATTCACAAGGACAACCGTACTTTGAATCTTTGGTAAACAGTAAATTAATTTATTGAAAGAACATATAACCGCGACTAGTTCCGGTCTATAAGCAAATCCAACTCCGCGCCGCTCTCCCACCAGCTGAGAAAATTGCCAAAATCCCTGGGCAAACCTGCTGCGATGCAATGCGCTTTTGGGTTGTTTTCATACTCCTTCAGAGGAGAAATGTGGGATAAACGCTGGATTTTGTAAGACATGCCACAGCGCATTTTTGAAACAAAAAAACCCGCCTATGCAGGCGGGTTCGGCATAAATCAGTCAAAAAACCAAATACAGAAATCAATATAGTCCGACAATATCGACGGTATCGTCCTGCATAAATTCCAGGTTTTGACCTACAGGAGCAGTTACATTCAGATATATTCCTACTGACCGCCGCGCACCATCGACAGGATCTTGGCGGTGGTCAAGCCGCTGGCGGTCTGCTGCATTTGCGCCTGGTAACGCGGCTGGAGCTGGCGCCCATCCTGCATCACATGCGCGTAGGCGTTCTTCAGCATTTCGGTGGACAGCTGGCGCCCGCCGGCGTAGTACTGGTTGGCGACATGGCCGAGCGCATAAGTAGACGCAAAGCTCATGCCGCTGCTGACCGCCTGCTTGCCCAAGCCACCGAGCAGGCCCTTGCCCGCCTTGCCCAGCAAGCCGCCGAGCAGCTTGCGCCCGGCCTGCTCCAGGTACTGCGATGTCAGGCCGACGCCCAGCGCACCGAGCAGGTCCTTGATATGCCCCTTGTCCAGCTCGTAGCCATAGTTCTGCCCGATCTGGTAGACCAGGCGCATCTGCAGCGGAATGATGGCCAAGGTCGAGAGGTTCTCGGGCAGCAGCTCGATCGCGCCATTGAGAATCGAGGCCTTGAGGATCTTCTGGTCCATGGCCTCCACCGGCAACGCAGAGGGCCGGCGCTCGGTCTGCGCCGGCACCAGCGGGTCTGCCGCTGCCGGATGGGGTGCGGGCTCGGTCAGCGCCAGCGGGGCTTCAAGCAAGGCAGCATTCAACGGCGCATCGACCAGGCTACCGGCCAGCGCTGCTTCGCGGGGTGTGCTGAGCGCAGCGGCAGCCGCCATCCCCGTGGCTGCCGCAACCGCAGGCGTTGGCGCAGCGGGCGGCGCGGTGGATGGCGCCGGCTGCGCCGTGCCAAAGGCCTCACGCAGCTGCGCCAAAAAGGCGGCTTCCTTGGGGCTGGTGCTGCCATCGGCTTCGCACACGCACAGCGCCATCTCATAGGCAAGCTGGCGCGACTCCACCGTCTGCAGCTGCGCCAGCACATCGCCCAGCTGCACGCGGCGCAGCAGCACATCCTGGTAGAGGTGGGGCAGGTTGATCTGCTGGTCGGCCGCCAGGCCCTCGGCCACCTGGCGGATCTGCTCGCGCTCACGCTCGTGCTTTTCGCCATCGGCGAACGAGGCCAGCAGGCACAAGGTCAAGGTGGCACGCATTTCTTCAGTCGTCATGGATCAGGGCTCCGCATTCAAAGTGCACAAAAGAACGCAATTTGAGCCCAGGGCGTGGCCCAGGTTCCGCACCCAGGCCTGCCAGCGGCCACTCTGCGCTACCGTCCTACGCGATCGCCTGCTCCGCCGCTCACCTGTGCAATGCCGGCCTGGGCCAGTTCGTCGCGCAGCACCTGCAGCGCCTGCGCCTGGTGTGCGGCATCCATCTGCGCATCATGGTTGGCCACACTGATGGCGGCGATATGCGCGCTGTGGTCGGTCTGGAACTCGATCGCCAGGCCCACGCCAGTGGCACCCGAGGTCAGCAGGTTGACGCTGAGCGAATGGCCGCGCCTGCGTGTCTGGCGCACCATGTCCATCAGCCGCTCCTGGCTGATGCCGGCGGCCTCGTAGTCGAGCCGGCGGCGCTGGAAGATCTGCTCCAGCTCGGCATCGCGCAGGCTGGCGGCCAGCGCCAGGCTGGCCGTTCCCTGGCCCAGCAGGCGGATCTGCCCGGTCATCAGGCTGTGCGCAGGCAGCACCGTGCTGCCCGGCTGCACATGCAGGCAATGGGCAAAGTCGCCGACGCGGATGATCAGAAACACCGTATCGCCGGTGCGCCGGGCCACGCTCACCATCACCGGGTGGCAGACCCCGAAGATCGGCGGCTTGGCCATCGCGGCCAGCCCCGTCAGCATCGCTTCCACCCCCAGGCGGTAGCGGCCCGTGTCCGCATCCTTGGCCGCGTAGCCGGACTGCACCAGCACCATCAGCAGCCGCCGCGCGGTCGACCGGTCCAGCCCCGACAGCGCCGTCAGATCGGCAATCGACAGGCCTTGCACATGGTGGCGCGTCAACAGGCGCAGCACCTTGACCAGGCGCGCAGGGCTCTGCGCCCCGGGAAAACCTGAGTTCATATCGTGAACATCTGTGCTGCCAGCTTTTGCCATCCCAGCGCCTCCCGTTTCATAGTTGGTCGTCACCCCGCAAGGCCCGCACAAGCTAATGCAGATGGCTGCCGGCGCCTGTCTCCCCCGTTATCTGGAAAACCCTATGAACGCCTACCGCCCTGTACATGCCCCGCACCCCGCCCCTGTTGTCGGCAGCGCTGGCTCGCCCCGCTGGACCCAGCGCCCCGCGCAATCGAACTGGGGCGATTTTGGCCCCGACGACCAGCTCGGCCGCCTGAACTACCTGACGGCGGACAAGGTGAAGGAAGCGGCGCGGGAGATACAGACCGGCGAGCGCTTCTGCCTGAGCCTGCCACTGGACAAGCCCGGCGGCAATGCGCTCAACCCGCGCCGCCACCCGCCGATCATCAAGCCCTCGCGCCGGCCGCTGGGCCCGGGCCTGAACTTTGCGCTGTCGCGCGAGAACCCGCTCTACACCGACGTGGTCAGCGACGACTATGCCGAGCTCTACCTGCAGTACTCAACGCAATGGGATGCGCTGTCGCATGTGGGAAGCCATTTCGACATTGATGGCGATGGCGTGGACGAACTGGTCTACTACAACGGCTTCCAGGCCGGCATCGACATCCTCGCGCCCGATGACCTGCCGGACATGGGCGGCCAGTCCCGCGCCAAGGCGCTGGGCGTGGAGCGCCTGGCCGAGCAGGCGATCCAGGGCCGGGGCGTGCTGGTCAACCTGCGCCGCCACTTTGGCGACGGCCACACCCTGGTGTCGGGCAAGATGCTCAAGGAGGTGCTGCAGGCCGACGGCATCGAGGTGACCCAGGGCGACATCGTGGCGCTCTACACCGGCTTCAGCGAACTGCTGCTTGCCTGTGATGGCCCCCCCAAGCCGGACATGCCCGAGACCGTTGGCGCGGTGCTCGATGGGCGCGATCCCGAGCTGCAGCAGTGGATCATCGACAGCCACATCACCACCTTGGTGGCCGACAACTACGGCATCGAATCGGTGCCGGGCCGGCCGGTCGATGGCAACTGCGCCTTTCTACCGCTGCATGAGCTCTGCCTGTTCAAGCTCGGCATGCCGTTTGGTGAACTCTGGTACCTGCATCCTCTGGCGCAGTGGTTGGAGGCCCATGGTCGCTACCGCTTCATGCTGACCGCACCGGCGCTTCGCCTGCCCGGTGCCGTGGGCTCACCCGTGACTCCGGTCGCCACCGTCTGAAGGCCGCCTATGACCTCCCAACCCATGGCCAGCGCGCCCAGCAGCGCGCGGGCCAACGATGTGCGCAGCCTGTTGGCACTGGGCGCCGACGACGCGCCCGCGCTGCAGTTTGGCGGCAGCACCCACAGCTATGCGCAGCTGCGCAGCCAGGTACAGCAATGCGCCAACGGCCTGCGCCAGCAAGGCCTCGCGGCCGGCGATGTACTGGGCCTGTGGCTGCCCAATACCCCCCACTGGCTGCTGCTGCACCTGGCCTGCGCCGAACTGGGCATCACCACCCTGAGCCTCAACCTCAAGCTCGGCGTCAAGGAAATCAGCAGCTTTATCGACCGCTCGGGTTGCAAGGCACTGGCCTTTGACCGCGCCACCGCCAATGCGCTGGCGGTGATGAATGGCGCTGCCGCCAGTGCGGGCAGCCTGCTGCCGGGCAACAGCCTGGCGCAAATCCTGGCGCAGCAAGGCGGCAGCCTGCAGTGCCTGATCGATGCCAGCCTGGGCCCGGCCCACAGCAACCCAGGCCAAATGCAAGTCGCTGGCACGGCGCTGCCCATCCAGCCCTGGCAAACGCTGATGGCAGCACCCGCAACGCCCCAGAACAACAGCGCCTGCCAGGGCGACCAGACCTGCATCATCCTGTCCTCGTCAGGTACCACCAGCCAGCCCAAGCTCATCGTGCACCGCCAGTCCAGCGTGGCCCAGCATGCGCAGGATGTGGCACCCGGCTTTGGCATCGACAGCGGCTGCCGCAGCCTGCTGGCCTTGCCGCTGTGCGGGGCATTTGGCTACACCGCCGCAATGGCCACCCTGGCCGCAGGCGCCTGCCTGGTGCTGCATGAGGTGTTCGATACCGCGCGTGCCGCAGCCTGCCTGCAGCACGAGCCCATCACCCACATGTTTGGCACCAATGACATGGTCGACAAGCTCATTGCCGATCTGCCCGCAGGCTGGCAGCCGCAGGCGCTGCGCTTTTTTGGCCATGCCAACTTTGTGCCCGGGCTCGACGCGCTGCCGGCCCTTGCGCAGCAGTTCGGCATTCCGATGGTCGGCTGCTTTGGCATGAGCGAGACCTTTGCGCTGTTTGCCCACCAGGACCCGGCCGCGCCCCTGCCCCGGCGCGCGCAATCGGGCGGCTTTCCGGTCTGCCCGCAGGCGCGGGTGCGCGTGCGCAACCTGGAGACCGGCGCCCTCGCCGGCGCACAGGAGCCCGGCGAGCTGGAGTTCTACAGCCCCACGTTGATGCAACAGTACCTGCACGATGCACAGGCCACGCAGCAGGCCTTCACCGATGACGGCTATTTGCGCTCCGGCGATCTGGGCTACCTCAATGGCGACGGCGGCTTTACCCATATCTCGCGCCTGGGCGATGTGCTGCGCATCGGCGGCTTTCTGGTCAACCCCGCCGAGATCGAGGAGTCGGTGATCGCCCTGAGCGGCGCCAGCGCCTGCCAGGTGGTAGCGGTCAATGCCTCGGGCAGCTCACGCCCGGTAGCCTTTGTGCTGGAGCCCAGCGACAGCGCTAGTGGAGCTTGGGATGAAGAGGCCATCAAGGCCCAGCTGCAGCAGCAGATTGCCCGCTACAAGGTGCCCATCCGCATCTTCCGGGTCGACACCTTTCCCTACACGATGGGGCCCAATGGCAAGAAGGTCAAACGCAATGAGCTGCGCGACCTGGCCCAGCGCCTGCTCGCCCAGGAGGCCACCGCATGAAGCAGCCATGGACCCTGGCCGACACGCCCTTTTTTGACGAACGGCATGACGAGGTCATCGCCCGGCTCAACCGCTGGATCAGCGACAACCGCGCGCGCCTGGCCGATGAAACGCCGCAGGACCTGCAGGCCGAATGCCGCCACTGGCTGCAGAGCCTCGCCCAGCATGGCCTGCTGGAATACGCCGCGCCGGCGATGGCCGATAGCATGCCAGCGGCGGTGGACCTGCGCGCAATCTGCCTGGTGCGCGAATGCCTGGGCTACTACGCGCCGCTGGCCGATTTTGTCTTCAGCATGCAGGGCATCGGCAGCGCCGCGCTCTGGCAGAAAGGGGATGCACCGCTGGTTCAGCCCTATGTGCAGGCCTGCAGCCAGGGCGAAAAAGTCGCAGCCTTTGCGCTGACCGAGCCCGATGGCGGATCGGACGTGGCGGCCACCAAGACCCGTGCCGTGCTCCAAGGTGACCACTATCTGCTCGATGGCGCCAAGTCCTATATCTCCAACGGCGGCATCGCCGACTTCTACGTCGTCATTGCGCGCACCGAAGAGGCCAAGGGTGCCAGCGGACTGTCGGCCCTGCTCGTCGATGCCGACACCCCGGGCCTGCGCATCCACCGCACCATCGACATCATCGCGCCCCATCCGCTCGCGGAGATCCATTTCGCGCAGTGCCGGGTGCCCGCCAACCGCCTGCTGGGCCAGCCCGGCGAAGGCTTCAAGGTGGCGATGGGCGTGCTCGATATCTTCCGCAGCTCCGTCGGTGCCGCCGCGCTGGGCATGGGCCAGCGTGCGCTCGACGAAACCCTGGCGCGGGTCAGCCAGCGCCAGCTCTATGGCCAGGCCATGGCCGAGATGCAGACCGTGCAGCACAAGCTGGCCGACATGGCCACGCAGTTGGAAGCCGCGCGCCTGCTGGTGCACAAGGCCGCCTGGTGCCGCGATGTGCGCCAGCGCCGCATCAGCACCGAGGCGGCGATGGCCAAGATGCAGGGCACCGAGGCCGCCTTCCAGGTGGTCGATGCGGCCGTGCAGCTCTGGGGCGGTATGGGCATCACCTGCGGCAGCGTGGTCGAGCGCCTCTACCGCGAAGTCCGCCCGATGCGCATCTACGAAGGCGCCACCGAAGTGCAAAAGACCATCATCGGTCGGCAGATATTGAAAGGCCTGGCATGACAGACAGCTCCCGCAAACCCCGCGTTCTGGTCACTGGCGCGAGCCGGGGCATTGGCCGCGCCACGATGCGCTACCTGGCCGACAAGGGCTACCAGACCATTGGCCTGGCCCGCAGCATCCCTGCCGACGCCCGCTCCGATGAGCAGTTCATCGCCTGCGACCTGATGGACCTGGATGGCACGCGCCAGCAGGTCGAGCAGCTGGCCGCACAGGCCCCCTTCTACGGCCTGGTCAACAACGCCGCGCTGGCCCACACCAC
Source organism: Comamonas sediminis (assembly GCF_041107495.1). Classification (NCBI taxonomy): domain Bacteria; kingdom Pseudomonadati; phylum Pseudomonadota; class Betaproteobacteria; order Burkholderiales; family Comamonadaceae; genus Comamonas; species Comamonas sediminis. The sequence goes on along the minus strand of NZ_JBGBDC010000010.1, from coordinate 60,594 downwards.
CGACCTGGCACACACCAGCGTGGCCGACATGAACGAGGCCATGGCGCTGAACGTGAACGCCTGCCTGGTGTGCATGCAGGCGCTGCTGCCGGGCATGCGCCAGGCGCGCGCTGGCCGGGTCGTCAATATCTCGTCGCGCGCCGCGCTGGGCAAGCCCAACCGCACCGCCTACAGCGCCACCAAGGCCGCCGTCATCGGCATGAGCCGCACCTGGGCGCTGGAGCTGGCCACGGACCAGATAACGGTCAATGTGATCGCCCCGGGGCCCGTGGCCACCGAACTGTTCAAGACCGCCAGCCCGCCCGGCGCGCCGCAGACCGAGGCGCTGCTCGCTGCCGTGCCGCTGCAGCGGGTGTCCGAGCCGGTGGAGATCGCCCATGCGATCGACTTTCTGCTGCATCCGCTGGCCGGCTACATCACCGGCCAGACCTTGCATATCGATGGAGGACTGACGATCAGCGCCACCCGGATATAGCGATTTCAGAGGGGCCTCTGGACACGGCAACACCACAAAAAGGAACGGAGACAATGCCATGAACGACCAACTTCCCCCAGCCCAATCACCTGCCAACCAGGACAGACGACGGTGGTTGCTGCGCAACGCCGCCTGGGGCGCAGCCAGCCTGCTGGCCAGCCACCCGGCCTGGGCGCAGAGCCCCTACCCGTCGCGCCCGGTGCGGCTGGTGGTGCCGTTTGCGGCAGGGGGCGCCACCGATGTGCTGGGCCGCTTGCTGGCCAAGGCGCTGGAGCCGGGCCTGGGCCAGCCGGTGGTCGTCGACAACAAGGTCGGCGCGGCAGGGGCCATCGGCGCCAACCAGGTGGCCCATGCCGAGCCCGATGGCTACAACGTGCTGATGGGCGGCGTGGGCACCAATATCGTGCTCGAGCACACGATGCCCGACCTGGGCTACCGGCCCCAGCGCGACTTTGCCGCCGTCGCCTCGATCTGCAATGTGGACTATGTGCTGGTGGTGGCCCAGGACAGCCCCTACCAGACCTTGGGCGAGCTGCTCGCCGATGCGAAGAAGACACCGGACAAGCTGCGCTACATGTCCACCGGGCCGCTGGGCCCGCTGCATGTGGCGATGGAATACCTGGGCAAACTCAGCGGCGCGCAGATGATCCATGCGCCCTACAAGGGCGAGGCTCCCGCGCTGCCGGACCTGCTGCAGCAGCGGGTGGACATGGGCATGATGACGGCGCTCTTCACCCGGCCGCAGGTGCAGTCGGGCAAGCTGCGCGTGCTGGCCACGTTGAGCGCGCAGCGCATGGCCTCCTGGCCCGAGATCGCCACGGTGGCCGAGCTGGGCTACCCCGGTTTTGCCGCGCCGATCTGGAACGGCTTTTTTGTGCCACGCAAGACCGGCGCCGAGGTGGTGGACCGCCTGGGCAAGGTCACCGTGGCCCAGCTGCAGGCGCCCGAGCTGAAGAACCTGCTCGAAAAACAAGGGGTCTCCGTCACCGCCCAGGGCCCGGACGCCTACGAGAAATTCCTGCAGGCCGAGCGCCTGCGCTGGCAACAGATGATCCGCGAATCCCAGGTACTGACAAAAAGCTGAACAGGAGACAAGACATGGCTATCTCTCACATCCGCGCGCTGCGCGCCCCCTTCCCACCGCTGGGCCTGGCCGCAGCACTGCTGTGCCTGCCGCTGGGCGCCATGGCGCAATCGGGCCCGCCGGTGCGCATCGGCCTGATCGTCGACCAGTCGGGCGTCTACTCGGCCATCACCGGCAAGGGCAGCATCACGGCTGCCCAGATGGCGCTGGACGAGGCTGGAGGACAGGTGCTGGGCCGCAAGGTCGAGCTGCTGACCTTTGACCACCAGAGCAAGGCCGACTCGGCAGCGGCCAAGGCGCGCGAATGGTACGACAACGGCGTGGACGCGATCCAGGACGTGGGCGGCTCGGCCGCCGCGCTGGCGGTGCTGAACATCGCCAAGGAAAAAGGCAAGGTGCTGGTGATGAGCGGCCCGGCCAGCGACCGCATCACTGGCGACATGTGCGGCCCGACCGTGGCCCACTGGGCCTACAACTCCTATTCGCTGGCCAATGCCGTGGGCAAGGCTGCAGCCGAGAAGTTCGGCAAGCAGTGGTATTTTCTGACCGCCGACTACTCCGGCGGCTATGACATCGTCAAGGCCACCACCCAGGCGATCAGCACGGTCGGCGGCAAGGTGATCGGCGAGACACGGCACCCGCTCAATGGCTCGGATTTCTCGTCCGCCGTGGTGCAGGCCCAGGCCAGCAAGGCCGATGTGATCGGCCTGGCCAACTTTGGCAATGACCTGGTCAACTCGATCAAGGCTGCGCGCGAATTCGGCATCACCCCCGAGAGCAGGCAAAAGCTCGCGTCACTGCTGATGTATATCAACGATGTGCATTCGGTAGGCCTGCGCACCGCGCAGGGCATGCTGCTGTCGGAGGCCTTTTACTGGGACATGAATGACGAGACGCGCGCATTCTCGAAGAAGTACTTCGCCAAGGTCAATGCGATGCCCAATATGAGCCAGATGGGCGCCTACTCCTCCGTCAAGCACTACCTGAAGGCGGTGGAGGCCGCGGGCAGCACCGATGCCAAGGCGGTGATGGCCAAGATGCGCGAGATGCCGATCAACGATGTGTTCACCAGGAACGGGCGCCTGCGCGAAGACGGCATGATGGTGCACGACATGTACCTGTTCCAGGTCAAGTCACCGCAGGAGTCCAAGGCCCCGTGGGACTACTACAAGGTCATCAGCACGGTGCCGGCCGACAAGGCCTTCCTGCCGCTGTCCGAATCGGCCTGCCCGCTGGTCAAGAAGTAGGCCGCCGCACCATGGCCCACCGCGAAACCCAGAACCAGCTTTTCATCCCGCTGCAGCTGCGCGATGTCGTGCTCAAGAACCGCATCGCGGCCGCCCCGATGTGGCAGTACCAGGGCCGCCATGGCCGGGTGCAGGATTGGCATCTGATGCACCTGGGCCGCCTGGCCGCAGGCGGCAGCGGTCTGGTGCTCCAGGAAGGCACTGGCGTGGAGCGGCGTGGCTGCGGCACCTTGGGCGATATCGGCCTGTGGCAGGACGACATGGTCGCGCCCTTGCAGCGCATCGTGCAGCTGATGCGCGACTGCGGCACCACGCCCGGCATCCAGCTGATGCATGCCGGCCGCAAGGCCCGGCAGCTGACACCGGCCCAGGGCCGTGGCCCCCTGCCCTGCCAGCCCGATATCGCCGACTGGGATGCCTGGACGCCGATGGGCCCCAGTGCGATCCCGGCGGGCAAGGGACTGGAGACGCCGCTGCCCATGTCGCTGCAGCACATCCAGCAGGTGGTGGAGGCCTTTGCCGCGGCCGCCGGCCGCGCCGCGCGCGCGGGCTACCAGGTGCTGGAGCTGCATGCCGGCCATGGCTATCTGCTGCACAGCTTTTTGTCACCGCTGGCCAACCAGCGCGGCGATGCCTGGGGTGGCAGCTTTGACAACCGCTGCCGGCTGCTGCTCAGCGTGGTCGAAGCGGTGCGCGCCGTGTGGCCAGCGGGCCTGCCGCTGCTGGTGCGGCTGTCCTGCACCGACGGGGCGCCGGGCGGCTGGACCTTGGAAGACAGCATCGCGCTGGTCCAGCGCCTGCTGCCGCTGGGGGTGGATGCGATCGACTGCTCGTCGGGCGGCATTGCCGGCTCGCCATTGCGCGGCGGCGCGCTGGCCACCTATGGCTACCAGGTGGAACTGGCCTCGGCCATCAAGGCCGCCACCGGTGCCTGCACGATGGCTGTGGGCCTGATCGTGCATGCGCAACAGGCCGAGGCCATTTTGCGCAGCGGCGACGCGGACCTGGTGGCACTGGCGCGCGAGCTGATCTACAACCCCAACTGGCCGATGGATGCGGCGCAAAAGCTGCAGGATGCGCAGGACTTCCAGATGCTGACCAGGAACGAAGCTTTCTGGCTGGAGCGGCGCAAGGCCACCACACCGGATCTGCAGCCGTCCACCTTTGTGCGCTGAAGGCGTTGACGGCACCGGGCCGGGCAATGCCACAATGCGGCGATGCGCCTGTCCTCCATCGTCCTTCCCCTGGCAATGCTTGCACTGCTGGCCAGCGCCGGCTGCAAGCAAATCCCCTATTCGCCGTTGCCGGCACCGCCGACCGGCATCCGCTACGAGCCTGGCGCCAACAGCGCGGGCATCGCCCGCATGTCAGAGACTGAGCTGCTGCGCCAAAAGCGCCTGGCCCAGGGGGGCGACAAACGTGCGGCCTTCAACGTCTACCGGCATCTGCGCTCGGTAGAGAACGATGATGCCCAGGCGCGCGACTGGCTGATCCTGGCGGCCGACCTGGGCCATGCGCCGGCGCAGTACAACCTGGCCCAGATCGGCATGTATGAACAGGACAGCGCCAGCGCGCTGTACTGGGCAAAACGGGCCAGGGCCTCGGGCTATGCGCATGCGGCCGAGCTGGTGCAGTCGCTGGAGAACCCCGAATAGACGCGAAGCGATCAGCGGGCCGGTGGCAGGCGCGCCAGTTCGGCGGTCAACGCGCGCACATCGGCCAGCGCGCGGGTCTGGTCGGCCGGTGCCGCGCTGGCGGCCGATCCTCCCAGGGCCTGGGAGAAGCCCTGCAGCACCTGCTGGGCCTTTTTCAGCTCGATCTCCAGGATCAAGCGGCGCTCGTCCTGGCCAAAATCTGCGCGCTCAGGCGGGCGCGGGCTTGGCGACCGGGTGTGGATTGGGGCAGGTGCGGATGCGACCGTGCGCAGCGTGCGGCGCGCGGGCGTTGCAACTGCGGCCTTGCAACCGGGTCCGGCGGCGGCGGCACCGCCAAGGAGGTATTCCACGCCGTCATCCTTGCACACCGTCTGCGCACCGGCTGGCGAAGCGCCCAGCGCGGCAGACAGCAGCAGCACGGCCGCTGCCGTCAATGCCCCGTCAGCGTGCCGCATCAAATGGATTGGGAACATTCTCCACCCCCATCGGATTGGTCCAGATTGCAGGGCAGAAGGCGTTGCGCAGGCCGACCACGTCCTGGAGGCCATCAAGCGCTGCATTGCCCACATGCGCAGTCACCCACTGCGCCCCGTTGCGGATATTGCCGACCAGGTCGGGCACCAGGGTCGCATAGTCACCCAGGCCGCTGTTGCCGTCGGCCACTTCCCATTTGAAGCTGGCATTGAGGTCCGAGGTATCGCGCGCCGGCCCGAAGGAATAGAAGGGATGCCAGTACAGGGACGACTGCATGCCGACCGAGGCCTCCTGCGTCAGCGGAAAGCGGTCGTTTGACAGAAAGAACGCATCGATGGCCGAGAGGTCGGTGCCTTCGGCACCGGGCACATCGTCGCCCGTGGTCAGCACCGAGCCGATGTGCTTGGAGACATAGCGGTAGCCCTGCATGGCCTTGATGATGATGGGCCCGGCAATCGGCACGCTGAGCTTGTAGCCGTAGTGCACCCGCAGGTGCAGGATATTGGTCTCGCCCAAGGTCTTGTTGGAGACCGCACCGCGCAGCCGCGCATCTTCCAGATTCGGGGTGTCGCCGTTGTAGGTGTCGGTCGCGCCGGTACGCGCATCGCGCTCATAGGGCAGCGGCTTACGGTAGCGCAGGCTGTCGTTGGGGATGCGAACGATGCCCCGCGATTCGCCATAGTTCTCCACCATCGCCCAGTCCAGAAAAGTGTTCTGCGTCGGGTTGACATACTCGATGCAGCTGCCCTGGATCAAATCGGTGTTGGTGTTGACCCAGCCCTTGAGCAGGCCCGAGACACTGGCGTCCGACACATACAGCGGCATCATGCCGCGCACAAAGCCTTGCCAGACGCTGCCCTTGGTCAGTGCGGACTTGACGTTGCCCAGGCTCACGTCGGCCAGCATGCCCTTCTTGGCCAGCGGAATGCGCAGGTCATAGGGCAGCGGCAGCGCATTGTTGAGCGAGCCCACACGCGCAGCCTCGTTGGCGGCGTACTGCAAGGTCAGCCTGGCGCGGTAGATCAGCGCAAACTGGACCAGCGACAGCGTGAACACCAGCACCACCGGCAGCGCGATCAAGGTCTCCGTCATCGACACGCCGCGCTGCCGGGCGCGGCTTGCAGGCTTGAGCGTCATGCGCATGTCAACCCCTTTCAACACAGTTGCAGCCGCTGGCCCGGTGCCAGCCCCAGGCGCGCAGCCTCGCCGCTGCGCAGCTCCAGCACACCTTGCGCGCCCCGGCACCAGGCCATGCGCCAGGGCGCCAGGCCGGCGCTGATGCGCAGCACCTGCTGCTGCGCATCGACAAACACCACATCGATCGCGTAGCGCATGAAGCAGGTATGCACGGCCGCGCAGCGCTCGAACACCAGCGCCTCGCCACTGCCGGGCGGCGGACGAAAGATCAGGCCAAAGGCGCGTTCGGAAAAGCGCTCGGCCACCTGTGCTTTGAGTGCTGGCATGCCGGGCACCTTCATTTCAAGGTCTGGTACATCTGCACCGCGAGTGGAAAAAAGATCACCATGAAGGTGACCGGAAAGATAAAGATCACCAGCGGACCGAGCATCTTCACGGGCGCTTCCATCGCCAGTTTCTCGGCGTGCTGGAAGCGCTCGGTACGGCGCTGCTCGGAGATGGCGACCAGGGTGTCGGTCACGCTGGCACCCAGCGATTCGGCCTGCGTCAGGTTGGAGACCAGGCCGCGCACATGCTTGTTGTCCATGCGCTCGGCCATCGCGTTGAAGGCCTCGGTACGGCTCATGCCCGTGCGCATTTCGCGCAGCAGGCGCTCGAGCTCTTCGTGCATGGCGCCGCTGGGTCCCTTCTGCACCGCCTGCGAGATCGCCGCTGTCAAGCCCAGACCGGCCTGGCAGCACAAGGTGATCAGATCGAGGTAGCCGGGCAAGGTGCGCAGCACTTCCTTGTCGCGGCGCTTCTTGCGGTCGTTGACCCAGATGGCCGGCAGCATCCAGCCCAACAGCAGGCCTGCCAGGCAGGCCAGGCGCACCCACTGCCCATCGATCTTCAGTGCCATCGCCGCGCCGGTGAAGGCCAGCGCCACCGCCGTCATCGCGATCACGCGCACGGCGATGATCTCCTCGGCCTTGAGCACATACTCCAAACCGGCCAGTTGCAGCTTGCGCTTCCAGCGCAGCAGGCTGGAGGTGGGCGCGATCTCCGAGACATGGAACTGCAGCACGTTGACCGCCGGCCAGATGAGCCGGATGCCCCAGGGCAGCGGGTCCATGTGCTCGCGCACCGACGGCCGGGCCTTGCGCACGATGGCCACGAAGTACAGCAGGATGATGGCCGCCATCACAGCGGACAGAAAGATGGCGGCGAGCAGAATGGCGTTTTTCATGGCTCAGATGTCGATGGCGACAATTTTCTTGATGGACATATAGCCCAGGGTGAGCATCACGATCATCACGGCCAGTACCCCCCAGCCGATAGGGGTGACAAACAGCAGGTGCATGGTCGGCTGCATCAGGTACAGAATGCCGCCCAGCACCACGGGGAACATGGTCATCACCAGGCCCTGGATGCGGCCTTGTGCCGTCAGCGCCTTGATGCGCCCTTCCAGCATGGCTTTCTTGCGCAGGGTCTCGGCCAGCAGCTGCAGCGGCTCGGACAGGTTGCCCCCCACTTCCTTGGCCACCCGCAAGGCCACCACCACCAACATGAAATCCGGAATCTGGATGCGCCGCGCCATGTTCTGCACCGCGTCGTCAAATGACAGGCCAATGCGCTGCTCCTTGAGCACAATCGCGAACTCATCGCCCAGCGGGCCTTTCTGGTCACGCACCAGAATCTGCAGCGCCACCGACAGCGCACTGCCGGCGCGCAATGCGCTGGCAATGAAGAGCAAGGCATCGGGCAGCTCGGCCTCGATGCGTTCGCGCCGCTTCTTGCGCTGCCAGGCAAAGTAGCGCGCCGGCAGAAAGTACACGGCGCCGCAGACCACCACCACCAGCAACCCGTTGCGTGCCACCAGGTAGGCAAGGATGCCGGCCACCGCCACCATGGCCACATGGCCGGTGGCCAGGGTCAGCGCCTTTTGCGCATGGAACTCCGAGATGCCCAGGATCCGGAGGCCGCGGCCGCGCAGGTAGATGTTGGACCGGTTGCGCCACTCGCCCAGGCGGCTGTAGACCAGCCAGCCCGAGAGCACCACAAAGCCGGCGGCTGCCAGCAGAAAGCCGAGGAACTGCCAATTCTTCATACCGGCTCTCCCTGGAAGAACAACTCCTCCATGTTCACCGGCACCCCGTGTTCCACCAGCCTGGAGACAAAGTCCGGGATCACCCCGGTGGCCTCGAACCGGCCCTGGGTGCGGAACTCGGCATCCAGCCCGGTCTTGCGGAACACAAAGATGTCCTGCATCTGGATCACGCCATCGGTGCAGTGGAGCACCTCGGTGATCTGGGTCACCTTGCGGCTGCCGCAGGGAAAGCGGGTGAGCTGCACCATCAGGTGGATCGCCGATGCGATCTGCTCGCGGATGGCGGTGACGGGAATGTTCATGCCCGCCATCGTCACCAGCACTTCCATGCGGGCTGCGGCATCGCGCGGCGAGTTCGCATGCAAGGTTGTGAGCGAGCCGTCGTGGCCGGTATTCATCGCCTGCAGCATGTCCAGCGCCTCGCCGCTGCGGCACTCGCCGACGACGATGCGGTCCGGGCGCATCCGCAGCGAGTTCTTGACCAGGTCCCGGATCGACACGGCGCCCTTGCCTTCGACGTTGGCCGGGCGTGCCTCCAGCGACACCAGGTTGGGCTGGTTCAGCGAGAGCTCGGCCGCATCCTCCACCGTCAAGATGCGTTCGTCGTTGGGGATGAAATTGGACATCATGTTCAGCAACGTAGTCTTGCCGGTGCCGGTGCCGCCCGAGACCACGATGTTGAGCTTGTTCTCCACCGCCAGCTGCAGAAAGTCGACCATGGCCTGCGAGATCGACTGGTACTGCACCATGCCCTCGGCACCCATGCGCTTCTTCGGAAACTTGCGGATGGTGATGCTGGGGCCGCGAATCGCCAGCGGCGGAATGATGGCGTTCACGCGCGAGCCGTCTTTGAGGCGCGCATCGACCATCGGCGAGCTCTCGTCGATCCGCCGGCCCAGCGGCGTCACGATGCGCTCGATCGCACCGTTGACCGCCAGGTCGCTGGTGAAGGACACATCGGTGCGCTCGAGGCGGCCGCGCCGCTCGATCCAGATCTCGTCAAAGCGGTTGACCATCACCTCGGTCACCGAGTCGTCCTGCAGCAGCACCTCCAGCGGGCCCAGGCCAATCGCCTCGTCCAGCAGCTGCTGGCTCAGCTCGGTGCGGTCAATGGTCTCGGGCAGGTTCGGCGTGTCGCGGATGACCTCGGCAATCAGCGCGCGCACGTTGGAGCGCAGCTCGTCGTCCTTCATCTTGATGGTGTCGATGCGGCGCGCTTCCAGCTGCTCGAGCAGTTGGCGGTGCAGCAGGCGGCGCCACTGCAGCAGCGGGTCTTCCTGGCGCGGCTGGCTGCGCGCGGGACGCAGGTGCTCCAGCGCAGGCGGTGCGCCCGGGTCCGGTGCCTGGGATTCTTCGCGGGGTCCCGCGAGCTTCTCATCGAGCAGCACGATGATGGAGTGCCCGCCGACGACCACCTCCTCCCCCCCTCGGCAGGGGCCATAGCGGGTCACGCGCTCGTTGTTGACCCAGGTGCCAAACAGGCTGCCCCGGTCTTCGATGAAGACCTCGCCGTCATGCAGCATCACCACCGCATGGTCGCGGGCCACGTTCCAGCCCGTCAGGTGCAGGGAGCGGTCTGCGGATTTGCCGATGGTGAAGGTCTCGGCGCCGAGTTCGAACTCCTGCGCCTTCTGGCGGGGCGAATGGACTAGTAACTTATGCACGGTCTTCTCCGGGATCAGCGGCCGCAGCCGTCAGTTGTGCGAATAGCTGTCGGGGTCCAGACCCCGCTCGGGCATCGGCGGCTCGGCCTTCCTGGAGTTGCGGTAGAGGTCTTCGGTCAGGTCGGTAAAGCCGTTGGAGATCTGCTCCTCCATCTGCTGGCTGCGCTCCAGGCGGGGGCGCGAATCGCGCGCGGTGACCACACGCGGGGTGATGAACACCACGGTCTCGATCTGGGTGTCGCTGTCGTTGTTGTTCTTGAAGGCCCAGCCCAGCACCGGCACATGGCGCAGGCCCGGCAGGCCATCGGTAGCGCGCGAGGACTGGCGGCTCAGCAGGCCCGAGAGGATGATGGTGTCACCGTCATCGACATTGAACTCGCTCTCGGTGCGGCGCGTCAGCAGCCCCGGGATGCCATCGACCGAGACCGACTGGTCGATGTTGCTGACCTCGGCCAGGATCGAGCCGGAGATATTGCCTGCGCCATCGGCCATTGGCTTGACATGCAGGCGCAGGCCATAGGGCTTGTAGTTGACCGAGCCGGTACCCAGCGCGCTCATCGCGGGCAACGGGATTTCACCGCCCGAGAGGAAGCGCGCCTCGCCGCCGCTGCGGGTGGTGAGCTTGGGCGAGGCCAGCAGCATCGCATTGCCGCGCTGCACCTGCAGGTTGATCGCCGAGGTCAGCGCCGTGCTCAGGCCAAAGTAGTAGCGCGCCTTGCGCCGGCGCTGGTCCAGAAAGCCCTGGCCGTAGCCGCTGTCCAAGTTCAGAAAGGGCGAGTTCTCCGGCAGGATGCGGTAGCCGCCGTTGGAGGCGATATCGGAGAACAGGCCAAAGTTGAAACCGCCACCGGTCGTATCCCACTTCATGCCCAGGTCGTCCAGCGCCGAGCGCGAGAACTCCACAATGCGCACATCCATCTCGATCATGCGGTCCACACGCAGGCGCTCCGAGGTGGCGAAGGACACAACGGCCGGTCCGTACATGCGCGCAATCTCCCGCAGCCGCGATACCGCAGCGGGGTCAAGGTTGGCGCCGTCGAGGATGATCTTTTCGCCGACACGCGAGACGCTCACCCCGCTGATGCCGGCAGTCAGCATCGAGATTTCGCCTTCGATGCGGTCCAGGTCGACCACATTGACGCGCGCCTTGAGGCTGCTGACCTGGCCGTCCTTGCGCCAGATATGGACCGTGCTTTCGCCGGCGTCCAGCGCCGTCAGCAGCAGGCTCTTCTGGTCCACGACACGCGCTTCCATGATCTTGCCATTGCCGACGGCCACGCGCACGACGTCGCGCAGCTCGATCAGGGTCATCTGCCCCACATAGAGCGACAGCGATGCCGGCAGGTGCCTGATCACCAGGGGCTGCACGCCACCGATGCTGGTTGCATCTGCGGCAGCCTGGGTGTTGACGCTGACCGTGGGCAAGGTGCGAAAGCCAGGCGATGTGAGAGGCGCCATCTGGCCCTCGGTATCGCGGGCGAAATCGCCCCCCTCGCCCCCTTGGCCGCGCTGCTCGGCTTCCGCCTGCAGCGAGGCACTTTGCGCAGCGCGCAGCAAATCCCCCAGCGCGCCGGTGGCTGCCGGCTGCGGGGTGCCGCCCGAGGCCTGTGCGGCCAACAACGGCGCCGTAGGCAGGGCCAGCGCGAGCGCGGTGCAAGCCGTCGCACCCCAGTTCTGAAGGGCCGGACGGGGACGGGACATACGGATCATCAAGGAATTCATGGTCTACCAACTCTAGGGAGCGAACGGCACAGCAAGGCCAGGGAATAGATCAGCACGCAGCGGGGATCAGTAGGAGCCGGCCACGGCGGGCGCCTGGGGCGCCGGCGCGCTGGCGCCAGGAACGGCCGCAGCGCCCAGCAAGGCCGCCAGCGGCGTCTGCATCTGGGTCTTGACCCCGCTGCCGCCGACGATGTACTCGACCATTGCCGGTGTGCGGCTGGGCAGGGTCCGAACCGGGGGGCGCTGGGGGCGGAAGCTGTCGATGTAACTGGCCAGCTGCTGGGCGTTGGTGCCGGTGTCGAGCTTCTGGCGGTCATCGGCATTGCGCAGTGCCGCGACGATCTTGCCCAGCTTTTGCGCGAGGATCAGGCGCTGCGCGTCCACCGGCGGCAGGCCCACGGTCACCGTGGTGTAGCTGCGCTGGCGGTAGGGATCGACGGTGTTGGCGATGTCGGGGCGCTTGCGCAGCTCGGAGAACTGCTCGGAGGTGATCTGGCCGGTGGCGCGCACGACCACGTCCTGCAACAGCGGCACGACGATGGCGTCCTCGGCCTGGGTGCCGCCATCCTTGTCGGCGATGAACAGGAAGTCGATATGGTCGCCCGCGCGCAGCATGCCCGATATCGTGCTGACCTCGTCGACCGGAATGGTCACCGCACGCACGCCGGCTTCGAGCTCCTCGGAGAACAGCTTGCGCGGCGTCACAAAAAAGTTGGCCAGCAGCGGCTTGCCGGCGCTGATGTCCACCGACAGCTGGCGGCCCAGAAAGGCGTCGATCATGTCCGGCGTCAGCACATCGGCATGCACATAGGCCGAAGGCACGCTGCGCTTGGCCACCATCTCGGGCAGCAGCGCGGTGCCGGCGGGAATGTTCTGGACCGGCACCACCACATCGGTGCGCAGGCGTTCGGCTTCCGATTCCAGGTTGGCCTGGATCTCGCGCTCGGAGGTCTTCAGGTAGTACCAGCCCAGGCCGGCTGCGATGACACCGAGCGTGATGGCGGCGATCAGCGGAGCGGCGCGGCGCGAACCATTGGCCAGCCGGGAGAAACGGTTCGGTTTGGGAGAGTTTGGGGTCACCATGGCAAAGAGATCGTGTAGGAATAGGAAGCCCAGGCTGCGCGAAAGGCATCGATCAGCAGCTGAAACAAAGACTTGTCGGCCCCCGGCATGGGCGCGAAGAACACCGCCGCCAGCACCCCCGCGACGATCACGTACTCGGTCATGATCTGCCCCGACTGCCAGCGGCTGCGGATAACAGGGAGGGGGAGGTTCGGTGTCGGCATGCGGGAAACGGCTAGGCCTGGGGCAAGGTGTTGCTGATGACGATGGAGCAACCCACGCCGTTGTGGGCCAGAGCGATCACCGCCTCCTGGCCGCCGCGCCGCAGCACCACCTGGGCGCGCGTGCCGCCTTGGATGGTCTTGCGGCTGAGCACCGTCCAGCCGGCCACCAGTGCCTGTTCGCGGATGTAGAGCTCATTGGCCTCGACGCTCAAGGTATTGCCCCAGACGGTGGTGCGGTTGACCCGGTCAGCATCGAACGAAAAGGTGTCGGAAAACTCATCGGTGCCCATCGGCACGGCCAGGTAGCTGCGGCGCTGCAGCTGCTCGCTGACCAGTTGCGGCACCGCGCCATGCAGCCAGGCCGACGAGATGCGCACCTGCTGCTTGCCGCTGGGCAGCGGCCGGAACTCGACCGTGATGCGGAAATGGCCATCGCGCGCGCCGAGGATCGGAATGCCTTCGAGCGTGGTTTCCGAGAAATCGGACTTGCCCCCCAGCCATTCCTGGTAGAAGCGCTGGGCCTGGCGGGTGTCGCCGTCGATATCAAAGGCCTGGATCTGCATCGGTATCTTGTTCTGCACGATCAGCTCGGCCACCCAGTACGGCGACAGATGCTTGTCTGGAAACAGGATGACCGGCCAGGCAATGGCGCTGCCGGGTGCGGCGCGGGTTGCCAGCGGCACGGCGGCGGCCAGCGCGGCCAGTAGCAGCCAGGCCAGCGGCAACCACAGCCCTGCTGGCCGGCGCACAGCACGCATGCCACGCCTGGGCCTGTGCAACAGCATCATCGTCATGGCAAGGTGTTGACGACCGGCGGCGGCGGGAACGCGCGGTAGAAGCGGAAGCAGTCCTTGCCGTCGGGCTTCTCCAGCGGTCCGCACTCGTGCTCGCCCGGGTTGTCGTTGTAGTGCTCATTGGCAGGCACCTTCTGCAGCCACTCATAGCGGTCGAGCGGCACCGACTTCTCCTGCGCATCGCCAGGCGTCAGGCCCATCGTGAGCTTGTTGTGGTCAAAGGTGGGCCAGAGCCACTTGAGCGTGCTGCCCAGCTGCCCCAGTGGCGCGCGGAAATCCTGGTACTCCGGGCGGTCCAGCAGCTTCATCGGCACCAGCCCCTGGATCTTGGATTCCTCGCGGTTCGTGCCGCCGGCGCTCCAGGGTTCGGACAGCATGGTCACATGGTCCTTGATCTGCAACTTGAGCGGCAGCGGCGTGTCGTTCTTGTGCAAGGCCGACTCCACCTTGCCAAATTCGGTTGGGAAGCGCGCAGCGGCAAAACCGGCACCCCGCTCCAGTGCCACCTCGGTGCGCATATAGCCCTGGGTGACAAAGCGGAACTTGGCGATCGACTCGCCCTTGGCCAGGTTCTGCACCTCACCGACCTTGGAGAAGATGGTATCCATGAAGGCCGCGACCGAGGGCAGTGGCGCAGCGGTGGTCTTGGCGCTGAGCGACTCGTTGAAGTCGGGCATGCGGGCCTGGCCCGACGTGAACTCGGACACCGCCTCGCCATGCACCCCCGTGTTGGTGTCCTGCTTCGGATCACGGAACACATGGCGGCGCAGGTCGTTGCTCAGCTCGGCATCGGACTTGCGGATGGCGCCGCTGGCGCCCTTGTACTGGTCGGCCGACATGACCTCGGTTTCCGTCGCCGCTGGAAACCAGACCGCGCGCTGCCAGGCATTGAGCTTGGCCGCCGCCGTGACCTGCATGCGCGCCTGGCCGTAGTCGGCAATCAATGGTACGGCCGCCATCAGCAGTGCCGCAAAACCGCTGATCAACGTGACCTCGACCAGCGCGCTGCCCTGCTGCGCGCGGTGCCGGGCACGGCGCTGCAGCGCCTTCATCGGAGGAGTCCGGAGCATCATTGCGCGGCATCCTGGTTGTCGGGCTCGCCGCCGCCAAACAGGCCATCCGACCCGCCCAGGGCGGAGCCGGCCACGGCCACGCCACGCGCCCAGATGGAGGGCTCGACATGGTGGACCTGCCAGTAAGGGGAGAACAGGTTCTTGTGCTCGATATAGCCGCCGGTGAAGCCGACCTTGATCGTGCGGCCGGCGATCTGCAGCGACTTGTACTGGTCCTTGGTCATGTCGCGGCGCTGCCAGCGGTCCTGCGGCCGCTTGAAATACAGCTGGGCCGAAGACAGCGCGCTCATGTCGCCACCCAGCATGCGGTCCCGCAGGCCGATGCTGTAGTCGTCCTTGGCATAGCCAAAGCCGGCTTGTTCGCCAGTGCGCATATCGCTGCCCCGGCGCGCCACCATCACCGAGATCGTGGGCCCCTTGTCGGTCAGGCTGCCCCACTTGCGGGGGTTGATGCTGGTCATCGACAGGTCGCCATACCACTTGTCCTGGTCCCGGCCCTTGAGCGTGCGCAGCTGGCGCACATCCCAGTAGCGGGGCAGCGAGAAATTCCTGGTGGCCAGCCCAATGTCGGTACGCGGCTTGTACTTGTAGGCCGAGTTGAACTGCAGCACCGCATAAGGCACCAGCAAATTGTTGCCATCCCGGTCGCGCCCCGCCGCATAGATGGCGCTGTCGGACAGGCCGTCCGCGGTCAGCTTGCCGTAGTTGCGCTTCTCATCGCTTTGGTACTCGGGATCGGCATTGCGCGGCTTGAAGTTCTTGTCGTAGGAGCGCAAGGCCAGACGGTGGCCGGACCAGCCCTTGTCGGCATAGCCGGAGCCACCCGTGGCAGCGGCTGCGCCCAGCCCGAAATCGCCGACAAAGCGCTCGCCCAGCAGCACCCCGGCGCCGAAGATATTCACCGAATCGGCTGATTGCCAGCGGATGCGGCCCCGCTCCTCGGCCAGGTCCGAGCCCCGGGTGGCGACCAGCTCGGTGCCGCCCTTCCACGACACCGTGCCTTTGAGCAGCTCCTGCATGGCCGTGGCAATCGGGCCGCTGGAGAGGTCAAAACTGGAGCCCTCGTTTTGCATGCCGCTGATGCCCTGACCGATCAGGCCCGGGAAAATGCGCCGGTCCTTGCTGAAGTCATCGCGTGTCGCCTGGGCCGCATGGGCAAAACGCATCGCATCAAAAAAATCGTCCTCGTCGTTGCGGCGGTCCGACGTGGTGCTGTAGAGCTTGATGAAGTTGAGAAACTCCAGCGACGAGCTGGCAATCAGCGGTGCATTGGCCGCTACCGGCAAATAGGCCTTGTCGTCGTTGTCGCTGAGCACATCCTTGGCGACGACGATGGCCTCGGGAATGCTGGCGCCGGTCGTCGCCGCCTGGGCCAGAGAGATGGCGGTGTTGAGCACCCGCAGCGCGTCCACCATGATCTGGAACGGCCGGGCCGACGGCTCGATGGCCTTGGCGATGTTGTTGGCCTGGCGCTGGTACTTGGCGGCCGCCTGCACATTGCCACCCCACTTGACCAAGTAATTGATGGCGCTGATGAAGTCATAGCGCGCAGCAGCGGCTGCTGCCTGGGCCAGGTTCCACACGCCCTTCTGCCCTTCGATCTCCACCCGCGCCACCTGGATATTGGCCGCCGTGCTGACCACCATGCCCACCGACGTTTGAAAGCTCGCCAGCATCGCGACGCCCGCTTCATTCGCGGCCATGGCCCGATTGGTATAGGCCAGAAAATTCAATTGCCGCGCAAATACCGTCGAAGCGCTATACGTCATCGCATCGGCATTGTTTTGCAGCTTCATTTTGTCTCGCGTCACAATGGCCGTGTTATAGACCAGGAATATGCCGAGACAGACCACCGGAACCATGGCCAACAAATAGACAATCACCTGCCCTTTTTGTACGCGATCCCCGAATCGATACGAAGATGGTTTATGCATGATGGCCACTATTATGTAATTCGTTGGATTCCGGAGGCCCTCCCTCCCGTTGATAGCCCAAAGCCATTATCCCAACCCGGCCCACCCAAGGGTTTGCACTGAATACCAGCCGCCCACCGCAGGCAGTACCTGCTTACGCTGGGGCCAGGCGCCGGCAGCTTCGCAGCAGCGCAACCGGGTTGCGACAGCGGCTGTTATTTGGCGCCGTCGTTACCACCCTCGGTATAGGTCGACATATTCATGTTCTTCTGGGCATTGGTCAGCGCCTTGCCCGATGCTGCCTGTGCCGCAGTAATGCCTTCCTTGCCCGATTCACCACCCACTTCCTTGGCCATACCCGCAACCTGGCTGCGCACCGTCTGGCCGAAAAAGCTGAAGGCGGCAATCGCGGCAATCGCAATCAAGCCCAAGATAATGATGTATTCCGTCATGCCCTGGCCGCGCGATTTGCGATTGGTCACCGGCATGGAAAGTCTTGCGACAGCGGATGGGGTGTAATTTGTGATATTCAAGGCGAGCTCCTCATTCATGGATCATTCGGACGAAAATGCAGTCATTTCAGAAACCATGCCATGCGACCGCGCAGCGCAATTACTGAACGGCGCAATGGTATCTATCTGTTTTCGCGATGTACATGCCATTTTTATTAAAATGTTAACAAAGTGTTTCCTTGCCTAAATAGACTGAATGAGCTTATTTGTCAAAATTAATTTGTTGCTAGATGAAATTTTTCAACTGTCATATTGATGACATCCACAGGTTATTGAACAATCCTTTGCAACCAACGCCATTCAACACAATAATTCCATACAAATCATGACCCAAGCCCCTTGTCCGAGGATACGTCCCATAATTACACAACATATATATGCAATCGATATTCGATACCGTCCCAGAATAACTTGCCATAATTAGCGAGTAATCATTTCATCTGTCCAATAAATAAGCAGCATTAATCGCTGCCCCAACACATAGCAAGGGATCTGCTGCCTCCTCCGCTGTCGCGGTCTGAACATGGGCCGGCGCGAGTGCTCAGGTGGAATGTCTTGTCGGCTGCGGCCGCTGACGCGCGAAGACGCCTTACACCATGAGCCGACCCGCACGCCACGCCTTCGGAACGTACAGCGCAGAAGATCCCCGGACACGGAGAAACAAGCATGGAAAAAGGCAGACCGAAGTCAGGCATCACACTGACTGAACGGGAACGTGAACAGCTCGAAACCATGGCCACCCAGGCAGGCCAGCCCGCCCATCTGGCGGCCCGCGCCCGGATCATCCTGCGCAGCGTGGAAGGCGACAGCAACACCACGATCGCCCAGGGCATGGGACTGACGCAGGCGACGGTGGGCAAGTGGCGGCGCCGCTTTGCCAGCCACCGCGTCGTGGGCCTGTATGACAACATGCGCCCGGGCAAGCCCCGCACGATCGATGACCGGCAGCTGCAAACCATCGCTGCCATCACCACAGCCGCAACAGCCTCTGGCGACGCCGCACCCGACAGCGTGCGCGCGCTGGCAGCGCGCACGGGCATGTCCAAGAGCAGCGTGGCCCGTTATCTGCAGCTGCTGGGTAAAACCAGGTCCCGTCCCCACTTTGCGCTCTTCAGCGATCCGCTGCTGCTGGAGCAGCTGCAGGCCCCCGCTGCGCTGTACCTGAGCGGCAGCGACAGAGCCCTGGTGATCTGCCTGGACACCAAGAGCCCGTTGAGCCTGCCCGCCGCTCCCCGCAAGGCCAGCCCATCCCACGCCCTCGCCGACCATGGCAGTTGGCCGCATTCGCTCTCAACGGCGCTGTGCAAGGCACTCAGCAGCCCCTGCACAAGCCCGCCAGCGCAGTGCAAGCCCCGTCTCCGGCACCAGGAGTTTCTGGTCTTCCTGCGTGAAGTCGAAGCCATGCTGCCGCCTCATCTGGATGTGCATTGCATCCTCGACACCAGCGCGCTGAGCCAGCACCCCAGCATCAAGGCCTGGCTGGGCATGCGCCCGCACTGGTGCACGCATGGCTGTGGCGACTACGCCGCCTGGCACCGGGAGCTGGGCCGCTTTCTGAGCCGGCTGGGCACCCAGCGCAGCGCGAACACGCCCAGCCGGGAATGTGCGCAATGGCTGCAGTCTGTCGACGCATTGGCACGCCAACAAGGCGCCCATCACCGCCCCTTTCGCTGGATGGGAGCACTGCAGCCGCTGGACGAGAACGGCACCACCGCAAGCCCGCAGCCGCGGCCATGCGCGGAAAAGCCGGACACCGGCGACCGTTGAGCCCCAAGGGCATGCCCGGTGGCGCCCAAGCCGTGTGACCGGGGAATGTAACAAAATGATGTAGCATTCACACACTACCCAGGGGCAGATGCAGATGAATGGCGCACTCCAAAGAGACCAACGCAGATGGCAACGATGCTGACGACCGTCCGTGCGCTTCTGGTTCTGCTCCTCTCCGTGCTGGCCAGCGGGACCGAAGCGGCCAACTACCCCTGCAGCGGCAGCAAAGGCGGCATCGCGCACTGTGCGGGAACGCGCTTTGTCTGCCGCGACGGCTCCATCAGCGGCTCCAAGCGCGTCTGCACGGCCGCCGACGCAGCCACGCCAACCCTGCGTCCGCTGGTCTCCGATGCCACACCCTCCCGCACGGACTGCGCCTGCCGCGCCAACCGCTATTGCACGGGTCCTCGCGGCGGACGCTATTGCCTGTCCGACAGTGGCAAGAAGAGCTATTTGCGCGACTGAAGGGCCGCAGACGGCGGCCCAGCGCAAGGGGCTGAACATTCCAACGCGGCGGTCTGCGCGGATGCGCGCGCCTGGCATAACGCACGCCCCCTGCGCCGCTGGTCCATCTGCGGCGCGACCGCCGGGGTGGAATGGCAAGCCGGTGCGGATCAGGCCTGCGAGCGCTCGCACCGTCATCAAGACGCCCGCGCAATGGGCTGGCACCTGTCACTATCAGCGATGGAGGACCTGCAGGACGTGCGCCGGCGGGGACGCTGCGGAGACGAAGGTGGAGATGGAGAGAGAAAGAGTGCTCTTGGAAGCTGGCCGATGACCGCCAGCCTGCCGCAGCATAGATGGTGTTCCGCAAGACCGTGCGGACGATCGTGGGGTGCACGCATCGCCAGGCACCGGCGTGTCTGCCGCAGCATCGCGCCAACGCCAGCCACGCATCATCCGGGTGGTGCCCCGAGCCGGGATCGAGAATCAAGCATTGGCGCCATTATTCTTGCTTTCCGTGCACAATTCGTGCATTTCATTTGCACTCTTGGCTGAGCCCGGCATCAAGAGGGAATTCTTGACTTACTCGCTTTACTGTATAAATATACAGTACATCTAGGAGGTCAGCATGAAACTTGAGAAGCACTACTTTTGGAAAATTCAGGACTTGGGGAAGTGGAAGACCACCCGCTTTCGCTGCACTGAGGACCACATCAAAGACGATCACCCGGAAGCGATCTGCATAGAAAGCTCGCTCATTGACAGGTGGGTGCCAGAGACGGATGAAGAGATGTGGGAGCAATACCGGAAGACCTCGACCGGCGTGCTCAACAATCCTGGGCAGTACTTGCCGCCCAAGACTGCCACCCCGTCTGCCGACTTCATGGACTCACTGAGCAAAGATGTGCCGTTTTGAGCCGAGCGACGGGAAGAAGGCTTGAAATCTCTCCAGCATACGCATAGGCTATGATCCTGTAACCAAATCCTTCAGAAGGTCATAGGAGCATCAGTCTTGGAACTTTTCATCGTCTTATTTATTTGGGCGCTGCTGGCCTGGGGCGTCACCTCATTAGCAATCTCTAGGGGGCGCAGCGGATGGGGATTTTTCCTGCTGTCTTTCCTGCTGTCGCCTTTGGTTGGACTTATCGTCGTTTTGGTCACCAAGGATCTTGCGGCCGAAAGACAGCAATACTCGGAACGGCAAAGGGATGAGTATTTGCGCACCAAGGAGCGCGAGCGGGAGCATGAGAAGCAACTTGAGTCACTGCGCGCCATTTCGAGCGCACAACCAAAAGCTTTCACGGGCCCGCTCACCTCTGCCCCAACAATCTCAGTCGCTGACGAATTGTCTAAACTCGTGAACCTGCGAGATCAGGGCGTCCTGACCGCTGAAGAATTCGATCAGCAGAAGAGAGCTTTGCTTAGCAGCTCCACCCCTTAATACTTGCGCACAAACGAAAAAAGCCACCCCGGGCCATATTGGCGCCGGGGTGGCTTTTCTATTTCTGGCTGCAGGCCAGATCGCTATCGTCACCGCTCAGCCGGCGCTCGATGTTCACCTGATCGCAGAGCGCGGCTACTTCGAGGTCTCTCCGTTTAAGATCGCCTCCGAGGCTCGCGACCACGCCGAGGCCCTCTGCAAGCTGTCGGTCGAGGGCTGAGGCTTTATCTGCAAGATCGCTGCGGGCAGCGGCGTCGGCTTGGGCTTGCGCACGATAAGTGGCGGCTCGGCTGTCGGTGTCGCGGTGCAGGCGCTCAGCGCGGGCAAGCTCAGCGCGCACATCAACATCAATGCCAGTCTTGAGGTTCGCCAGGCGGTCGGCGTTGTAGATCGTGTCTTGGGCATGCTTGCTCTCCAGTTTCGCGGTTTGGGTTTCGTCGGCGCGTGCTGCTTGGGCGCGGGTGGCTTGGCCTTGGGTTTGCTCGGCCTCGCACCTGGCCACTTGGCCGCTCATGCGCCACCCATTGACCAGCGCACCGGTGCCAAACAGGGCCAAGCAGGCCAGAATTCGCAGAATTACACCGGTGGTCATGGTTTTTGCTCCCAGGGCCGAGCTTTGGCCTCCTCCTTCACCATCAAGGTGATTTGCGCCCTGGGCGTGCCGGCCTTCACCAAGGCTTGAATGCGTTTGGCCATCCAGGCCATTTCAGCTGGCGGGATGCCAGTCACAGCCGCCATAGCGGCCACGCCGTTGTATGTCTTGCGATCAGGGTTTTTGAACTGCTCAAACATCACAAGCCCTCCTCGCAGATCTCGCCATTGGCATCGCCCCGGGCCTGCAGGCCTGGCAGCAACACCGACACCCCATTGACCGTGCCGCGGTTCCAGCGCGGGTTCTCGCGGCATGCACCCACCACATCGCCCGCATTTGCCTTGCGCAGCAGGGTCGAGGTGTACAGCGCGCCCTCGCCCTTGTTGTGTATGAAGTCGATGAACACAGCCTGCTGCAGCGGGGTGTAGGTGGACCAGAGGCGGAACATGCCCATGGCCGTGCGCTCGGCCGCTTGGTAGCGGTCTTTTTCAAGCGCGTAACAATCGGCCGGCGTGTAATACCGGCCAGCCACCACTGCGCTCCCCGTGATGCCGTTGCAGACCGTCAGGGGCTGACCCTTGCCCAGCTTATCCACGTAGGGCGTGCCAATGTGCCGGTAGCTGCTCTCGTAGTAGCTGCCCATCACCATGGCGATCTTGACCGCCTCGGATGTGCCAGGGTCAGCGGCCACGGCCTGGATGTACTGGCTCCGCTCGGCCATCGCCTGGGCTGCGGCCTTGTCGCGCCCGGAGACGACGTAGCCACCTGCTCCCCCGAGGAGGATGCCCAAGGCCACCAGGCCAGTGCGCAAAGCATTGGGAACGCGGCTCATAGCTCGGCCCTCTGCGTTTCGGTCATTTTTTGGTAGTCCTCAAACAGGACTACACGCGTCTTACGCGGCTTGATCCACCCCCAGCGCTCAAACGCCGGCCGCCACAGCTTTTTCCAGAACCATTCGCAGATCAGAAGCCCCGTGTAGAGCACAGCCACGATGGAAGCTATATTGCCCCATGGAATCGAGTTCACCCAGAACCAGGTTTCGAAACTGGAATTGATGGTCGCAGCCTGGGCAAGCTTGTCCGCCACATCGGTCTGTGCAGCAGTGGCCAATGTAACCACGCTGGTGACCTTGGTAACCGGCATGCTGATTTCCGTGTTTTGCATCACATGACACCCCCATTCATAAAAAAAATGCTCACCCTTGCTGACAAAATTCGGTTCCTAAATCTGGATCGACATGAGGGGTAGGTTTGGGGCCTGCCCCTCAATCACGCCGTCCCGCACAAATACCTTCTCACCCACTTCCATGTCACCCCTGGCTCGCAGTCGCCCGCCCCCGGGCAACTCCACCGTGCAGATGGAGCCATCACTCTCCACAACATCACCGACCTGCAGTGGACGCTTTGGCAAGACCTGCTCAAACAACTTTGCGAGATTCATGACACTGTCTCCGGCACTTCCAGTGCAATTTGTTGGCGCAGCTTTGCAGCTCCATCCCATGAAATCGATGTGCTGCGAGCAATGCCCAGACGCGGACCACTCCGATCTACGTATCGAATGAGCTTGCCTGGCTTGATAACGCCGGTCTGGGGCGCAATTTGCATGCTCAGAGAAACGGTCTGGCTGGATCCGGCTGCAGAAAGCTCGGCGATGCCGCGCTGCCGAGCTGCCTCCAAATCGGTAATTAAAGGATGCGTCACCATCGGCGCATCAAAGTCCCCCGGCGTACCAGCGCGCACCACCTCACCCAGCACGCCAGCGCCTTCGCCACTGACATACACGCGGTTGTAGGCAGGGTTTCTCACCCACTCAGTCCCCTCGACCTCAACTGCATCGCTGGGCAACTGGTAATCGGGCGTGAGCGTGCTCCATAGCCACGGCTGCTTGGGATAGCGTGGCAACACATGCAGGCGCTGCAGCGTGTTGTGCGGCTGGATATAGCCGCCAGCGGCAGTGGCAATGTCGGTGAGAGCCGCCATGTAACTGCCTTGCAAGCTCCACGCATTAGGGGGGATCAGCCAATCCGTCAGCCCCCAATCCACCACCCAATCCAGAGGCACGCCATTGGCCGTGAGAACGTGCTGCGTCAACTGCTGCGCAGTGAAACCACCCTGCGACCCGTGGTTGACTACTGGCGCGTAAGGTGCATCAAGCAATGCACTTAGGCCGCGGCCACTGACGTTGATTTGATCGCTTGCAAACCTACGCTCACGCTGCCATCTTTCGGCCAAGAGCACGTAAGGCACATTGTTGATAAGCGCATAAACCTGCACCGGATCATCCGTATCAGATGCGATCAACCCAAGCTGCCGCCCAGGAATAGTCGCCTGCCAGCTCCAGGTCCAGCTATCCACACCCAATGCCATACTGAAGGCCACCGCAGAAATTACCGCGCCATCGCTCACGCGGCGCAAACCAATACTGTTGAGCACGATATATGTCCTCTGAATAGGTATAACGATGGGCTCGCCAGGCTCTGGACCGGCACGGGTGCCGCATCTGAAAACCAAGCGGGCCGGCAGTGAACTATCCGCCGGGTCAAAGAACACCAGCGATACAGGGACAGCGGGTACATAGCACGGAGGCTTAACCGGAGGCACGACCACCGTACGGCCTGGTGCTGACCGGTTTGCCTCCTGCCAGTGCGAGCGCACCGGCACCCGCACAGGCATACCATCGGTAAAACGGCTGTGAATGGCCGTGCGCACAGGGTTCGCCTGCTGCCAATGAGGCTGGACGGCCGCCCGCAGGCGCAGCGCCTCTTGCCAATGCGTATCGAGGCCGGCGCGCAGCGGACGCGCTTCCTGCCAGTGGCCGCGTGCGGCCGCACGGAGCCTCACACTCTCTTGCCATTGCGATTCCAGACCTGCACGCACACCGATGCCGCTCTGCCAAGCTGATCGGCTGGCAGAGCGCAGGCGCTGCGCCTCTTGCCAATGGGTGGCCAGGACGTAGTGGGCAGGCACGGCCTCTTGCCATCTCGCAATGGCCGCCTTGCGCACCTGGGTGGCCTCTTGCCAGGCAGGCGCCACTGCCATGGCCACGGGGAATGCCTCTTGCCAGGCTGACTCCAGGCCCACGCGAGCGCCTCGGCTCACATCGGCGTCCCACGACATCTGGGCGTGGCCACGAAGCCCGGAAATCCGGCCACCACCTCTCGCAACGACTACTGACCGCAGCTGGGCATGCCCGCGCAGGCCGGTGATGGTGCCGCCGCCCTCCAGGATGACAGTGGGCAGCGGCAGATCGGAGCCGGCGCCAAACACCAGGCGCACAGGGCCGCCCTTGATCGGCTCTGCTTGCTGGTTGAAGACAAGGTCAGTGCGGGACACGGCTGCTCTCTTAGGTCAAGGCAATGAGGCCCAGCTGCACTTTGCCGCCGGCGTACAGCATGGGCGAGATATCGCCAGGTGGCGTGGCGCTTCCCAGCACGCGGATGCCGCCACCATTTTCCAGATCCGTGACATCGCAGCGCGTCAGCACGGTGCCATCCCCTGCGATCCATTCTGCCCAACGGGGGACGCCGGATGCGGCCACCATGGCACCCGAGTTATCAGCCACATACAGCACCAATTGGTCTTCAACAATGGCGCCGCAAGGCTTAGCCAGCACAATCACTGCCTGCGGTGTGTCAGCGTGGCCCTCCAAGATGCTGGCTGGCCTGGATGTGGTGTAGAGCGCCAGTCGGGATGGCTGCGTGCCTGCATCGGCGCGCACCAACGCGCCCAGCAACTGCGCCACTATCAGGGCAGAAGATACTTCCCAATCGCCTACGCTCATGCGACCTCCGGCGTCAGCTTGTTGGCAGCCACCGGCCGGTAGTTGCCCTCGAGGTCTTCAGCAAGCACAAGATACTCGGGCAGTGGATCGATCCCCTTGAATTCCCAAGCGCCGGTGGCCGCATCAGCCCAGGTCTCACGAACCAGAATCTTGTCGCGCTGCCGGAGCAACACCACGCGTCCGCCCGTGGGCATGCGCGAATTTGGCGAAGTCTCAATTTCATTGGTGCCCCAGATGCGACCAGGTCCGCCGAACTCGCAATCCTTGGCAACAGAGGTCCCGTGCAGTCTGTGCATACCGACTGGCGCAACCTGACCAGATAGAGCACTGGTACGAGCGAGTTGGTGAGCTGGAAAATCGTGCACGCCAGACCGCCAAGGTGCCAGCGGAACCGAGCTCAGGTCCCTCGCCACTCCTTTGGTAATTCGCATTGCCCCGATGATGCCTTTGTAGTCCCGGTCAAAACCTTGCGGCTCACGGGTTGGATCGCGGGCGATGCATGTCACACCAGGGCCCGATATCGGACTGCCTGTCATGGTGGTGGTCATCAGGCTCCCATTGACACACCACGTAAGCTGCAGCCCATCAAATGAGGCACCGATATAGATCTCGGTCGTAACGTCCCCGGTGACCGTTTGTGAAAGGTTTCCAACAACGTTAGAACTACCGAAACCGCCCCAAACGACGATCTGTGCCGTCACAGTGCCCGCCGCGACCGATAGGTTGATCTGATAGCAGCGATCACTGCTTTCAAAGCTGCCACAAAAGACGCTGATTAGCGCATTCGCCCTATCCGAGCCAACATCGCACGTTGCCCATGCTTCAAAGGTGAGCTTCCCACCCGTGTCAGGGGATAGCGCATTGCTTGCGGGCAGGTTCAAGTAGCTCCCTCCCATGAACTTAGCAGCGCTGCCCCATTTGCCAGTTTTGACCAACTCAGGCGCGCCCCCTCGCATCATTTCAAACGCTTTGGGGGAGCGATCGAGCCAATCCTGCGCAATCCAGAGAAGGCCTACATTGTCGAAGTAAGGATCCTCCCCGACGCGCAACACATGCTCCCAAGCCCCCGAATTGAGTTGCTGAAGCGATCCAAAGGTCGAAAACGAGAGGCCTTGTAACTGGACAGAGACCCGGGCAATGTTGACGCTCACCCCCATATCCAGATGGATCGCGAAACCCGATGCAACAAAATCTTGCCGAGACCAAGAAGCGGGAAGTGCGCTCGGAGACCCTGACGTCGGCGGCACGGAGGCTGAGACCATCGCCGTCAATTCCGCGCCTGTAGCGTCGAAGGCTTTCAGGCTTTGCAGCACGGCCACGGACATGCCGGTCGGAACCTGCAGGCCAACAAGCCGCCAATAGCGGGCCGCCATTACTGAGGCCTCCAGGGACCAGTGATGTCGATGAATGCAACGCCCTGTGGCCCGTTTGTCTGCGGCGCGCCCACATACGCTGAAAGCAGGGAGCGCCCCAGAAAGTCACCCGACCCAGCAGTCTGCTGAGGGCCGTTCTCGACCATGCTGCTGACGCCCGTTTGTGGGCAATGGAAGATGCCCGGGAAGGCACCCCGAGGACCATTGACCACAAATGCACCTCCGTCTGAAACGAGGATGGGAGCGAACCGGAGACTGGCATCTGCCCGCGCAGGCGCGGAGCCCATGTGATTGCCAGAAGGAGCGCCGCTGGTACCGAGGGCCCACGATTGAAGGGATGCCGAAGCTTGCGTTCCAATGCCAGCAGCAATGCGCATGACATGGACACCGTTCGCCCCTGTTTGGCTCACATCCCCCGACACATCGCTAACTGCAGTATCGGTCGCGCCGGAGATCACAGCGCAATAGGCATCTCCACTTCGGAAATTCAGCAGGTCCCCGAAAAAGTTCATCTGCGCTGCGTATTGCGCCCAGACGCCCGGGCCGGCAGTGAAAGGGTGCGGTGCGTAGATGACGGCCCGGCTATCTCCCGCCATCGTCCACACAACACCAGTTGCGCTGGCAGAACTTCTCCCAAACCAGAAACGCGCCGGGGTCCCATTCGTTCCAGTGTCAACATCTGACATGGTCTCGAACATCTGAACGATGGCATACAGAGCATTGCTGTCGTCCACACGCAAATACGGCCGAGTGCCTCGCGGATCTGTGGGCCGAAACACAGAGACGTTGGTTTTGGAGTACACCTCCTCCCATCCGAGCGGAGCGATCTTGAATGAGATGCCGCCTCCGGTGACGAGGCCATCTGGCAAAGCGGTCGCAAACTCTACCCAGGCAGCGCCTACCGCAGTAACCTTCTGCTCACCATTGATCGCTGCCGGCGTGGCACCAGAGACCAGTACCACGCTATTGGGTGCCGCAGCGCTCGCACCGGAGCCAAAGGGCAGCCGGCATTTACCAGCACTGATGGTGCCCCCTGCGTCCACAGCCTTGACTCCAAAACCAGTTACTAGGAAGGCTTTCAAAGCGGACAGGCGGCTTCCAGCCTGGCCATTGATGACGGGAGCACCAGGCATGCTGGAGTGCGCGAATTTGACAGAGGTATCTACTGTGGATGCCATGAATGTTCCTTAAGAGAATGTGCTTTCGGGCTCGCGACCCACATCGCCGCGCTGGACGATCCAGAAGCTGTCATCAATCCCTGCGGGGCTGGATGGCTGAGTGCATCGCATAAGGTCAATAGGGGCTTCGGCGCCGATGGTGTCAACGAACTCCACGTTGCCTGCGATCCATCCAGCCCCCCAGCCAGTGGCCCGGATCGTGAAATAGGGAACGCCGGCTGCGGGGTTCATTGGCGCAAAGTCGGCATTGATCGTGCCGCTGGCAATCTGGCCGATGTGCTGCCCGATCAAATCAAACGTGATCCCATCGGTACGGATGCGCAGGGCCCAGCGCTCAGTGATAGCGCCACGGTTGCTGATCTCGATAGGTACGATGTCGGCCTGGTACTTGGCCGTCGCTTCGCCAATCGAAGGGTCTACACCGTCGTACCAAGTCGTGCCACTCCATCGCGCTTGGCTGTATGCACGGGAGACACGCGCAAAGCGGTCCCCTTGGCGCAGTGCGGTACTGAACACTGCGCCGGCAGGGAAGGCGTAGCCCACGGGCTGGGTCAGCTTCACCTTGCCATCGATCCGCACCTCTGCGATCTGGCGATAAACCTCAGTTCGGCCAATTACCTTCACCTTGGCCGGGTAGCCCGTCAGATCCGTAAAGGTCACTTTGCCCGCATCCAGGTCAGCGGTGTAGCCCGTGAAAATCTCCGCGCCATCTGAGCCCAACACCTGAACAAGCGAGAGCCGCTCGTAGCCCAAGCTGTAAACCTGCCCCACGAAAGGGGCGAACTCCACGCCGCCGTGCTTCACACCAATCACACAGGTGTCACCAGGCCGCGCATAAGTAACCCGGCCATCCGGCGGCAGAGCAGCAGGATCAATGCCCATCAGCGAGACATCGACCGGCAGGTAGATGTAGCTCACGCACGAATAGCGCAATGTCGTCGGGTCCACGGGCCAAGGCCGCCAGATCCGCCCTGGCTGCACGGCGCCAACGTCGGCAGCGCTATACCACCACTCCGCCTTTTCAGCGGCCGTCAGGTCGGCATCCAGCACGTAGTCACCGAACATCAGTTCCACGCCACCACGGCTGAACTCGATCTTTCCGCGCATGTGCAGACCGGTAATATTGCCTTGCGCATCCACATTGGCGGTCAGCGTTGTGCCCTTGGTGTCTACCACCGTCAGCACAAAGCCACCAGCACCCGCTCGCAGGGGCGATGCCTCGGTGGTGAAGAACAGGCTTGCCGTACTCCACTGCGCGGCCTGCGTCCACAGGCTCAGCAGCTGGAAATCCGTGGGGCCGGTGCCGCCGACGATGTAATCATTCATCAAGGCCGTGCCAGCGTCGTAATCAATCTTTCCGCAGGCAATACCTGGGTCAGACTCAGTGCGGCCACGATAGATGACGCCCTCAAAGTCTGCATAGGTTTGACCCATCCAGCGGAACTGGACGCTGCCTGCCACGATGCGCTGGGATGTATAGGGGCACAGGTCCAGCACCACGGCTGGAGGCGTGAAGGTCTGGGTTTTGTGCACCGGCACACCAGCGCCCACTCGGTAGCTGGCCACCACAGAGGAACCACCTAGCACCTCTTCGCCCACGGCGGTTGTGCCGTATGACCCACCCTTGCGGGTATTACTGGCACTTGAGCCGGAGCCATCTGTCACGACGCGCTCGAATTCCTTGGCATCCTCGTAATCACTCTTATAAGCGCTGCTGGTCCGGTCGTACGACACGACTTTAAGGGACACCTGCTTTTCTGCATAGGCAACGGTGCCCATGCCGCTAATGAATGCACCGGCGCCATCGTCCGTGACAGTGCGCGAGCAGATGATGCGGTTATCGCTCGTGGTGCCGGTTTCCTGCGTGAGAGACGCACTATTGGCACCGCTGGTGGTGAGGGCGAATGGCCGCGCTACGTATTGAATTGCCATGCTTGCCTCTTAATATGCGGACTGGTTCCAGACGATCGGGGCACCGCCAGCTGGAATGGTGCTTGTGGCTTGCGCAGCGGGCTCGTAGTACTCAGGCACAGCCCGGATGGTGTACGTGACAGTGGCATCCTTGGCCGCCTCCGTGGTTGTGAGCTGGCCTCCGCTGGTGTTGCTCACCTGGCGCGCGGTCACCCAGTTGATCTGCAGCGTTCCAGCGGCAGGCTGCTGCGCCAAGGTGAGCGCGATAAAGCCCGCCGGATCAGGCGCGCTAGGCGCGAGAATCTCAGTCACCAGCGACTCGGTGTCGCAGTCGATCAGCAACTCTGCACCTGCATCTGGCATGAACTTGGGCCGCAGCAACACCGAGCGACTAGGGTAGTCAATCACCCCAGTTGCATCGCCGGCCAGCTTTCCGGCGGCATCTGTGACGGTGCGCACGACACCCGCACTGGTGAACTTGATCACCAGAGTCCCGGGCACCACACGATCCCCCGCACTCTCGGTTTCGATCACAAAGGCATACTCTGGCGCGCGCACCGCTGCGCCTTGGCTCGATCGGCTGGTATAGGAAACCCGGGCGCCATGGCTCAGGCAGATGGTGCTGCCGATATCAGGTATTGCCTTCAGCGTCAGATTGACAGCGCCCGTCATGTAGCTAACGGAACCCCCGCCCTGCCCTTCGAGCTTGCCCTGGCCATCGTCTGCGATGGTGTAGCGCTGACCGAGCGACCAATAATCGATGAAGATGGTTCCAGGCTCCGGCATGGGGGTGCACTGGAAAACGTACACCAAACCTACATTCACCTCATCGACCTTGAACCGCTGGGTATGCGGGGTGATGCCGACCTCCACCTTTCGCGGCGTCTCAGCCAAAGTGATCACGCGCCGCGCGCTGGGCTGTTGGTCCACCGACGCCACTTCGCTCTTGCTGTTAGGCACCACTTGGGTGTACACAGAAGCGACCTGCAGCCAGGTGTCGATGATCTGGGTGGCCACGGTAAGGCGCGACGCGCCATAGAACATGCCCGAGTCCGAGTAGACCGTCTCACGGACCACTGTCTTACTCGTGTCGCGGGCATACGTGCGCACCGGGGGGCTGCCGGGGAAGTCGTAGCTCAGGGCGTCGAACAACTCGCAAGTGGCCACCTGCGCATCGAAGTCCACCGCCTGGTTGTTGATGATCTGTGTGAAGGTGCGCACGATCACCGACGTGTTCTTGATGCGGATGCGCTGGCGGCGCTCACCGGCCAGACCCTCGTTGTAGACCAGCACATAGGTCTTGCCAAGCACTGGCGGCGCCATGCCCACGCGCTGCAGCAGCTGAATGCTGCGCATGGTCGTGAAATGGTCTTCCAACAGGTAGCCTGACCACTCCGATCCCGTGGCCATGCCGCTCTCGATTCGCTTGGCGATATCGGCCCGCGTGGCAAATGAGTTTTTGAGCGACAGCATAGTGATCGACACATTCGGGTCGGCCGGCGGCTCGGCGATGATCACATTGGCGCCGCCCAGCATCGTGCGATCGGCATTGCGCAGCACGCCGTAGATGCGATAGATCTCGACCCGGCCGACAGTCCGCGTCTCTTCGGTGATGTCGGGAAAGATCTCATTGCTGCGGCCGCTGGTGAGCAGTTGGGCAGACGGGCGGCCACCGCCTTCGGGCACGTCGGCCATGTTTGCGCTGCGCGCAAAGCGGATGTCACCGGTCAGAAGGGGCATGGTTATACCGTGATGAGTTTGAAGGTTGCAACGAATGGCCAGTCGGCCTTGGGCAGCTCTGGACGGCCAATGCGGCGCGCGCCGATGGCGTCATCCACTGCGTCAAACTGCACGTCGAATTCCCGCCCATCAGCCAACACCAGCAGATGGGTTTGAGTGGGCTGGCTGGCCAGCTCGTAAACCTGATTGAGTACGCTCAATTCAATCCACCCGGCATCTTCCTCGCCTTGCAGCGTGATCGCTCTCCCGGCCAGCTTGACGCCCACATCCAACAGCAGCGCGCCTTCGCAGCTATAGGACTTCTCCTTTTGGACCGGCAGCCAGTCATGCTCATCAATCCAGAGCATGCCGCGCGGGATGGCGATGCCGGCCAGGGTGTGGGTTGCGCTACTCATTGGGACACCTGGGCTGCATAGCCGATTTGCTTGAGCAAGGCCTCGATATCATTGCGGCCTCGGTCAGTGGTGGGAACGGTGTATCTGGTGTTCTCGAGGGTGATGTTTACGATCACCGTGGCAGCGGCTGCCGCAGGCGCAGCAGCGGTGGGCTTTGGCGCAGGCGCAGTGACAGCAGGGCTCTTTTCCTGCGCGTCCTGCCTCGCCTTGGCAAGCGCATCTTCCTTGCCCTTGCCGTTCATGAAGTAGTCCTGGACCACGTTGCCAAGGGCGTCCGACAGGGTGTTGCCGCGCCACTTGTTTTGGCCGGCATTGTTGTAGTACTGCACGTTTCCTTGGGCGTCGGTGAAGTCCTTAGCGGCATTGCGGGCTGACTCCTCATCCAGGCCGCGCTGCTTGAGCTCGTCGACAATCCGCATCCAGGTCCACCCGCCGGCGCTGCGGGTGGCGTGACCCATGTTGTCATGCCCCTGATAGCCAGCGGCAAGATCTGAGGATTTCCGAGCAGCTTCAGCAGCCTGCTGCGCCGCCTTCTCCGCAGCTTCCCCCATCTGGACGAATCCTGCAGCAGCATCTCGCGCAGCATCCCCAACCCCACCTGTCGCCCCTGCAGCTTGCTCCATCAGACGAATGGTTGCCTTACCAGCAGCATCAACCTCCACTTTGAAGCCATGCATTCCAGCCTCAGCCTGAATTGACGATGAAGCAACGCCGTTATTTGCGGCGATGGCTTTGTCCGCATATGACTTCCAGGCATTCGCCTTGTCTGCAAGAGTGGTATCGCCTGAGTTCTTTATGGCTTCAAAGCTCGCTTTAGCAGCCTCAGCCATACGCTTCAACTCCGCCTGACTGGTAACCCCCAGCTCCTGAAACGCACGACTAACCCGCTCGGCAGCGCTTTCAACTGGAGCGCCTTGTTTATTGAACTCATCAGTAACCCCGGCTACCGCCTTGCGAATCTGGTCTTGAAGCTCTACAGCCCTCTGCCAATTACCCGAATCAATAGCAGCTTTATATTGCGCCTGCAGATCGGCCAACGCAGATTTTTGAGCAGCGTCAGCTTTCGCTTTAACGGCCGCAGAAGCTGCGGCAGCCTCTGTTTTCGCTGCAGCCTCAGCAACAGCACGGCCAGCAGCCTTGCTCGCCTCAGATAGCGATTTGGACTCTTCACTACCTTTCGCCATAGCGTCGCTGAAGCGTCCAAACCCATTCTGAGCAGTCTTAGCAGCCTCTGTCGCACTGTCAAACGCCTCCGAGGCCTTATCAGCGAGAGCCTCAGCTGCAGCGCCAGTCGCACCAGCGGATATCTCTACTTCTTTGGCAAAATCCGCAAACTGCTTGGACACGTCGCCGAACGAAATCTTGGCCATGCCTTGGAGCAGCAAGGCTAGACCTTCCTGGATTTTTGCGAGGACACCGGCCGCTGTTGCGCCCAGCAGATACAGCACGGACATGACAGTGTTACCACCCGCCGACATCACACCGTATGCCGTCTGCATGATGGCGCCGGCGGCATTGGCTTTATTGCCAATGGCCTCAAAAGCTGCGCCCGCCTCGTTGGCCCATGTCTGGATCTTGGTTGTCAGGGCATCCAGGTCAAAGCTGGCGACGAACTTGGTGACCCAATCTATGCCCGCTTGAAAGGCCTTCGCAATGGCATCCCCCATCTTGCCGATGGTTCCATCAGCCACCCAGGCGCGGAATGTCTCCGACAGCTTTTCTACCCCCGCCTGCAAGACAGGCAGGACTGGCTTGGTCAGGGTGTTGGTAACACTCGTCCAAGCCTGCGACATTGCAGCAAGACTGCCATTCAGATTGTTCTTCAGGATGTCCGCAAAACTCTGGGCGCTGCCACTCGAATCCTGCAGCTCCTTCTTCAACCCGGACAATGCAGCCATACCCTGGTTGAGCAGCGACCGCAAGGCAGGGCCAGCCTCCAGGCCAACCGCGTTGATTGCCTTGCTTCCTTTGGGCCCTGCCACAGCAAGCTGCTGCAGAGCTTTCTCGAAGTCGTTCGTCGTGATGCCGGCTGCAGACAGCTCCTGCCGGAACTTGCTCGCCGGATCGGCAAACTGGCTCATGATCGAGTTGAGAGCTGTACCCGCACGGCTGGCGTCAATACCAGCGTCTGCCAACTTACCGATGATGGCCACAACACCTTCAAGGCTGACACCCAAGGTACGGGCAATAGGGGCCGTGTAGCTCAGCGCCTGGCCAAGGCCATCGACGCTGGTGTTGGTGGCGTTCGCACCCTTGGCCAGTACGTCCGCAACGCGCGCGGCATCAGAAAACGACAGGCCCATGCCCATCACAACCTTGGTGACGTAATCAGCCGACGCCCCCAGATCAGTGCTGCCAGCAGCGGCGAGCCTGATTACTGCAGGCAATGCCTTGATCGCATCGGCAGCCGACAGACCGGCTTTACCCAGGTTCTCAAGCGCACCAGCTGCCTCAATTGCAGTGAATTGCGTACCCGAGATAGCTTTTGCGATGGCGCCTTCCATCGTCTTCATCTCGGCGGCAGTAGCGCCGGTAGCAGCCTCTACCTTGGACATGGCAGCTTGCAGATCGGCCGCGCCCTTGACTGCGCCGACGAACGCCTGCACACCGAAATATGCGGCAATGCTCGCCCCCACCAACTTGATCTTGTTGCTCAAGCCGTCGAACACCGCAGACGCATTGTCTTTGGCGTTGATCAGAATGTTGATGGGTTTAAATGCCATGCGATATGTGCTCTATGGTTTGCATTGCCGTCAGCGGGCACTAACAACAATGCAAACCACCCGGCCGGCATGGCCTGGCCAGGATGGTTTTAGGACTTAGACGCCAGGGACCGGGCGGCCGTCGACGTAGATGGCTTCCGCGTTGGCGCTCTTGAGCACCTCCAGGCCGAACTCCATCTGCGCAAAGTCGGTGCTGTTGCCCTCGGCAATCAGCGGCAGGTCACCGCTCGGGGTGAGCGTGACCAGAGGGCAGAAGACATCGCGATTGCCACCAATGGCGTTGTCGGACACGATGCGCAGGCTGCCGGTCAGCTCCGAGCTGCCGCCAGACTTCACGGCGTCATACGAGCCGGCGACTGGCGTGTAATTCACCTTTACCTTGGTGTTTTCCGCAATGGCACCGCCCGCCAGGATCTGGATGCGGCCCGTTGGCAAATCCACCTCGTAGTCCTCACCGGCCGCATAAGGCGTGGTGCCAGCCTCGTTGTTGACAACCACACCTGTGACGTTTCGCACGCCCAGCGGCTTGGAAGGCGTGGCGCCCAACTGGTAGAAATAGCCAGGGGACACGGTGATTTCTTCATCCGCTACAGGGGTGGCGGCTTGCGTCACGCGCGCAGCAGTACCAGAGAGCCAGCGCGCAAAGTTCTGCGGGCTGAAGTTGTCGCAAGTCAGCGAGCCAGTGCGGTCGATGCGCACCACGACAGCAGCATCCTTTTGCGCAAGGCCGGTTTCAGAGCTGTAATGGTCAGCCTTCTCGGTGTCAATGGTGAGCGACACGCCGGGGCAGTTGCCAAAGGGGTACTCACCCGCGAAGGTGCCGTCTGCGCGCTGGAGGTTGAAAAACACCCGACCGCGCGGGATGACATACTGATTCGTTTCGTACTTCAAAGCCATGTCGGGCTCCTAAGGTTGAAGGGTTAGTTGCCGCTGCGATAGATCGCAGCAGTTTCGAAATACATGACCACACCAAACACGCCGTCGTCCTGATCAGGCATGGGACTGGCCCGCCGGTAATGCAGGTAGTCCCAGGGACGGCCTCTCACCGGCTCCGGCGCCCAGTCGTGCAGTGCTTGGAAGCTGGCATCGAAGGCTCCATCCAGAAGATCAACCGAACCGGAGCCGCGGCGTGCCGCAAGAGCCACAGACCACGCCGCGCCAATAGATGCAGCCTTTTGATTGCTCGTATTGACAGGGGTGTCATCCAAGCGAACCACCAGAAGCACCTTGTTGGCAGGCACCTTGCGGCTTGCATCCTCAGACCAGCCCACCACCTGCGCATCGGGGAGCGCCTGTGCCAAGCGAGCAACGATTTGCGGCTCCAGCGCGTACATCAGTCGATCTCCTGAATAAGGCGGACCAACACCAGGCCAGCGCCGTCGGGCTCCACGTCTTGCACTCGGTAGGTGGTCGCATCAATCGAGATCGCTGCGCCGCGCTGCAGAGAACCGAGCATTTCCGCCGAGCCCTTGCACTGCGGCGACCGGCTGTCGACATCACCCCCGAAGGCATCGCCATAAGGCGACTCAAAGATCACCCCAAACGGCTCACCCCCATCCACGCGTGCAACCGCATTGGCCAGGCGCTGCATCACTGCAGCGTTAGTACGCTGCTGGATGGCGGCGAAAGGGGCGATGTTGGCGACCATTTGCCTTAGCCGTTGAGCTGCACGCTTACGGTGGCGGCATCCGCCGCAGCCGGATAGGCGGCGTAACCAGCTGGCGTGTTGCTGGTGGCAGTTTTGGTGATCAGGCCCTCTGCCGTCAGGTAGACCAGATCACCCTGGCCCAGAACGTCTGCGGCCACCTTGGGCAGAACGGCCACACCAGACACACGCACAGCGCCCAACTGGTTGGCGGCCAGCGAGTTGACGACGACGCCTACGCGCTTGCCCAGGGCCACGGGGGTTCCGCCTTCCACAGCAGCGGTCGGGGTGTAGTCCAGCACATCCCCGGGTTGCACAAAGTTCTTCATGGATTAACTCCTGTTGCGTTGACTGCACCCAGCCGACTGGCTGGGCGCCGAGGATTACTGACCTGGGTTTTTAGCCAAGCCACGGAAATTGAGGGGCGAGACGCCGGCATCGATGCGCACCTTGAATTCGGTGCCATCAACCGTCCATCCCTGCTGCTGCTCCAGGTATGGCGTTTGGTTGCCATCCAGGTAGTTCACCTCCACGGTGTCGTACAGGTTGGGATCGGCCGCGCCATACCACGCCAGCTTAGACTTGGCATCCAGGCGCGCATCAGCGATCACCTCGAACGACTCGCGCACGATATTGGGCACCGTGTTGTTCTTGGCACTTGCGCCGACGGCAAACTCGGAAGCTCGCACGGTGTTCGCGGCGCCGCGCAGCGAAACAGGTACCAGCAGGTACTTGAGCGGCACATTGGTGACGTGGCCGTCCTTGGTCTTCTGCAGGGCCATGGCCGACTGCATGGCGTCAACGCTGTCAGTGGTGATGCCAGC
Organism: Comamonas sediminis; assembly: GCF_041107495.1. Taxonomy (NCBI): domain Bacteria; kingdom Pseudomonadati; phylum Pseudomonadota; class Betaproteobacteria; order Burkholderiales; family Comamonadaceae; genus Comamonas; species Comamonas sediminis. The sequence goes on along the minus strand of NZ_JBGBDC010000010.1, from coordinate 23,659 downwards.
AGCAGGCAGGAGGTTGCCATGGTCAGCATGGAACAGCGTCTTGCCGTCTTCATCCATCACTGGGTTGCCGTTGAGTACGGCATAAACCAGATCAGCCACAGTACGGATAGCGGCACGGCCCATGGCCCGGGGGATGGCCGCGAACGCGCCCAGGTCGTCGTTGATGATGGCCTGGCGAGTGATCGAGAACATCTTGCCGTAGGTGGCCAGCACAACGCTCTGACCGCTCTCGCCGATGGTTCCCGACTTATACTCGCCGCCTTCGGGGATCAGATCCAGGTTGGCAAAGGCGCCCAGCGAAACGCGCTTGGACGGGCGGAAGTCGTTCAACGTGCCTGCACGCGTCCACAGCGGGAAGGTTTCATCAGCTTCCGTGTAGCCTTGCGACATTGCGCTGCGAGCGACTTCCTGCAGCAGCATGGGGAAGTCACTGGTGGAATGCGTGAATGCGCTTGCCACCACTTGCATCTTGTCACCCACGCCCACGCCGGCACGAGCGGCACTTGCGCGCGCCATCTCCAGCAGGGTGTGACCACGATACGGGTTGGCACCATCTTGCTTACCCAGGCCGGCCCGGGCCAGCAAGGCCTTGACCTTGGCGGCGCGCTGCACATCGGCCTCATCAGCCACAGTCACGACCGAGCCAGCAATGGGCTCGACTCCTTTAGCCATATGGCTCAGCAGCTTCTGGCCAGCTGCAGCGACAGTCGTTGCGCTGTCGTCCTCGCATTGACGCAGGAGAGCAGAGACGCCCTCGCGTTGCGCAAAGGGAGCAAACTGAGCAGCAATCGCTTGGCGACGCTCCTTGTCTGCCTGCAGTGCGGCTTGAACGATAGCTTGCTGATCCTGCGCGGCTACAGCCGTAGGGGCAGCGGCTACGACAGAAGTCTGCACCGCCTGGGTTTCTGGTTTATCCATGGAGTTTTCCTTGGTTGGCATCGCGGCGGTGGCCGCACGGGGTTGCACCACGGCCGCTGGCTGGCGGCTGTAGCGGGCTTGCGCTGCATCTCGCACATGAGCGGATGCGGCAATAGGAAGGGGGTCGGAGATTTCGTCAATCAGGCCTTGCGCGAGGGCCTCTTGAGCCGTGAAATAGTGGTCTTTGCCATCGGCCAGCCAGGCATCGATATCGGCCTGGGCTACACCCTTGGCGACAAAGCTTGTTGCCATAGCCGTGGCGTACTGATCGAGCGAGTCAGCGTATTCACGCATGACGGCAGCGTTGCCCAAGACGACATCCCAGGGGGCATGAACCATCATCAAAGCGTTGGAGGCCATGCGGCGCGTGCTGCCCGCCTGCGCGATCAGGCTGGAGATGCTGTACGCGCATCCGTCGACTTCCGTCACCACATGGGCCTTGTGACGCTTGAGCGCGTTATGGATGGCCATGCCATCGGTCACACTGCCACCGTAGCTGTTGATGCGCACGGTCAGCTCAGTCACATCCAAAGCTGAGATTTCGCGAACGAAGTCCTTGGCAGCTACGGTTTCATCACACCAGCTTTCGCCAATGTCACCGTAGATCAGAACCTCTGCAGCGCTTTGAACGCCTGCAGCGGCCGCAGAGATAGCCGTCTTGTGACGTACGGTGTACCAGGGTTGCGCTTGTGCTGCAGACATAAAAAGAGCCCATTGATTTCAATGGGCTCAAGTTTCTAAAAACGCTCCTGAAATTTGTACTAAAAGATTGCAGTATTTTTAGAATTCATTCCTCGTCGCCTGGCTGCGCCTTGGCAGCGCCCTGCATGGCAGTGTCGTTGGCAGCATCGCTGGCGAACACCAGCCCTCGGCCATCCACATCCTTTCGCCACGCAGAGATCTGGTCGAGCACATCGCGCGGGTTCTGGCCACGCTTGCGGATGACCTCCACCTCGCTTGCAAATCCGTTCTTGACCAGCTTCTCCATTGCCATCGCTTCCTTGTAAGGATCTATCCAAGGCATAGCCTGGCCCACAAACAATGCATCGTCCGAGTTTTCCAGAGGAACATCCTTAGGGCAGCGGACGACACCTGACAGATGCGCAGTGCGGACAAAGCTCTCCCAAACTGGCTGGACCAACATGCTGACGAACTCATCGGCCAGCACTGCGTAATGGATCCATTGCTCAACCAACTCTTGCCGCTGCGCACTGTAACTGCCGTCGTAGTCACGGCTGATGCTGCTGTAGCTGGCCCCCATTCCGGCGGCCACCGCCTTGAGCTGGCCAGCACGCCAGGCAACCAGGTTGGGGTTGGGCCGTTTTGTGTCAATCATCCCGATCTCTTCGCCCACTTCCAGGGTGTCAATGATCATGCCCGGCATCATCTCCAACTCGCGCACTGGCCTTTGGCCATCAGCACTCGGCGCGCCACCACCCTGCGGGCTCCCTTCCCCGCCATACTGCTCATTGCGCTTTACATAGGCTGTCAGGCTTGCAGCAACCTTCGCAGCAATGCGCTCGCTTTCCTCGAAGTCCTTGAGGTCTTCGAGCCGCGTGATGACGCTGGCGAGCTCACTCATTCCACGGTACTGGTGCAGCCGGTCAATGGTGGCGACGTGCAACATGCGATCAGCGGGCACCACCTTGGTGGCGAGGTTGAAAACCTCGCGCGGATCACCCTTGAAGCAGTGGTATCCCACGGGCCTCCCCCAGGCATTGCACTGAACACCTTGCCGCAGGTTGTTGCCTGGGTCGCTCATGTCGAGCGGTACAAAATCAGGCTCCAGCAACTCCAGAGAGTACGGCACAGCCGACCCATGCTCCAGCGAGGCCAGCGGACCCATGATCTGCTGGGCAAATGCCTCACCGTCGCGCAACCAGGTGTAGGCCATCAACCGCTGCGCCAATGGCCAGCGCAGGCGGTGGGTGACCTCGGGCTTTTTCTGCCACAACATCCAGGCCCCTCGAAGCTGGTTGGCATAGTCCTCATGCACCTCACCTTTGGCGGTGCGCGGCTGCGGCTCAATGCCGATACCGTTTGCACCGACGACGTTATTGACGAGAACACGCAATGCGCCCCGGACAATATCGTGGTTGCGCTCAAGATCTCGCGCCTGGGCCCGGACAGCTGACGCGCTGGCCTGGACCATCGCGTTGATCGATCCCACCGCCTGGCTTGACAGGCGCTGGCGGCTGGGGCGGGCTGCCTCGTACTGCGCCATGACGTGGCGCGCCTGGGCCCGCCGCAGACCCCAGCGAGGACTGACGGCCGCGATGACTTGGTCAAGGTAGTTCATAGACGACGCCCAAACGTGGCCACGGCAAATCCCTTGCCGCCAAAGGTGGCGCCCGCAGCGCCCTGCTCTGCAGCCACTTTCTTCTCCCACTCCTTACGGCCAGCTCGAATGCTTTCGAGGTCAGCCAGGGTGTGGGTGCGGCCATTGAAGCTGATGGTTTGCCCGCTGAGCACTGCAGATTCGGCCTGCAGGTACTGGCTGAGCATGTCGGTGGCTTGACTCATGCTTTGGTTCCTCTTCCGCGCGTGGCGGCAACGCGCTTGAGCGTAATCACAAGCCCCTGAAATTTGTACTAAAAGATTGCAGTTAGTGTCCTTGCTTGGCACGGGCAATCTGGTAGATCCTCCGCTCGGTGAGGCCATACTTGCGTTTCAGCCCGGGCAAGCTATTGGGGCCCGAGAATTCACGGCGAATTGCCTCATCTCTTGCCTGTTTGTCGAGCAGGACCGGCACATACCAGTTGTTGCCACCCATGCGTTTGCGCATGCCGCGCACAACGGCCTGGGCCTTGTCAGCCGCTTCACTGGCAGTCATCCCCAAGTCCTCCCGCAAGATGTCAGCCATCTCCACTTCGAGTTGAACCGCCATGTCTTCGCTGCGACCTGGCGTGAGGGTGGTGATTTTTGTTGAATTGTTCATCGTCGGTTCAACCATGACTGGCTTGCAAAACGGCTGGTGCGCGCAGGGGGCACAACAACCTGGGATACATCGGGAACGGATACGGCCTGCGCGGGCGGGCTGCCAGGCATAGAAAAGAGATCGACCGCCGGCTGCACCATGGCTTCCAGCTGCTGCCAGCGGGCATCGGTGTATTTGTGGATACCCAGGCCCATGGCGGCGTGCATCGCGTAGTTGCGGCAATCCAGCGCTTCGTTGCGCGGGCGGCGCTTGACCCACACATAGACCTCTTTGCCGGCTTTCTTGGTCAAAATGCGCTGCTCTGCCGTGAGCTGCTCGAAAAACTCGCGCGGGAGTTGATTGCTGAAATGCACACACCCAGGGCCTGGCTCGGCAATGGCCAACTGTCCGAGCAGCAGGTCCTTGGCTGTGTCAACGCCAACCGCCCACAGCTTGATGCCGCGCGCGATCTTGGCACCACGCCAGTTGATTTCCTGCAAGCTGCTTGGCCCTAGGATCGGGATGTTTTCTTCGCCGCGTCCCTTGATCGCCCGCAACTGTGGCAATCGGGTCTGCTGAGCGCGCACCCAGTTGTACACGGACTGGGTCTGGTCCGAGCTGTCGATGCTGATGGCCGACAAGCCCAGAGTTGCCCCATTCCAGGCGTGTGTGTAGCGCTGCTGGAGGTATTCGGCAACAGGCTCCCAATCCCCCTCACTGGCCGGATTGCCGTGGATGATGTGGTGGTCGACCGCCCAGCTCTCCAGCCCACGCCCCCAGGCCCAGACGGTGAGCTCCCACCGATCGCGCTGTACGTCCACCCCCGCCGTTAACACCAGCCCACCCAAGGGGATGGTCTTGAGGGCGTAAGGCTCGGCACGTTGCTGCAGCGCATTCTCGTCAGTGCTGTCGCCCTTGATCTCCCAGGTGTCGCCCAAAGTTTCATTCGTGAAGCTGGTCATAGGCCCCACATCGCCGGCCTGCAACGCTTTGTAGGCCTTCTCGAACTCATCGACGATGCTCACCCAAGTTCGCTGGGGGCTGTACGCAGACCAGATGTGGACGCCCAAGGTGCGCGGAGGCTTGCAAGGCACGTTCCGCGCATCGCGCCAGACTCGATCTGCACCGTAGCGCATTCCGGTCTTCTGGCAGACCCACGTCCCCACCATGGGCGAGCCACCACGCAGGTAATCGGCCTGGGTGATGGATTTTCGGCAGTGAGGGCAGACATGGCGCACAGTGTCCGGCTGGCCACGTTCCCACTTGAAACCGTGCAGCAGTTCCTTGCCACCCCACACAAGAGGATGGTCAAGCCCACAGTGAATGCAATCGATGTGGTACCGCACCAGGCTGTCGGCATCCTCGCAGGCGCGCTCCACATGGCACAGACCCTTGATGCGCGGGGTGCTACCACCGACAAACTTCGGATACGGTGCGCCTTCCAGGCGACCTTTGGCCAAGCCACCTGGATCGCCAGACTTCTCGATGCTCTGGTCAAAGGCTGACCACTCATCGAGCATGGAGACGGCCACGGTGATCCGGCGATAGGCACGCGCCGCCTTGCCGCCCAGCAGGTGCAGGACACTGTCACGGAACGGCTTGTACTTGATGGTGTCTTCGATCTTGCCGCCAGTGCGACGCGCCTTGCGGATCGCCTCAACACCGTCGAGCACAGGCTCTATCTCACTCTTCACATAGCTGTCACGGTCGTCGTCCGTCGGCTGCCAGATGGCCTGCTTGCGGCGTCGATGCGCAATGTTGTAGGCCACAAAGCTGGTCAGCATCTTGGTATAGCCGACCCGCTTGGACTTCTTCACATAGAGTTCCTCTATGCGGTCATCGCTCATAAAGTCGAGGATGCCTTCCTGAAAGGGCCAGCCCACCCAGCCACCTTTTTGGTGACTGGATTCCCCGGCCAGGATGAAGTGGTGCGCGGCCCACTCGCTGAGCGTCTGCGGCACCTCGGCGCGCATGCTGGACAGCCCCAGCGCCACGGCTGACTTGATGGCCGCTACTGCTTCGGGAGATAGTGGCGCGCCCATCAGTCGTTATCCTCCATCACGGCAGCCTCATCCTCAACATCGTCGGCCAGCTCATCGACCTTGTCGGCCACCAGCTTCGCCGTGCTGCGTAGCCACTCGTTACGCGCCTTGGCCACCACGCTAAGCACTACCGCGCGGGCATCTTCGGGCAAATCGGGACAGGCCTTGCGCAGATCGCCTTCGAGTTGGTCCATACGATCCACGACACCGCTGGCCGCCTGGCCGAGCACGTCTGCCAAGATGCCGATGGGCGCAAACTCACCGCTGGCCACCTTGTTTTTCATGGCCTGAGCAATGCGCTGCTCGCGCGCCAGGGCAGCACGCTCCTGAACGAGGTCCAGACCACCAGCACCATCAGCACCAACGCGGCCGGCGGCCTGATCGCGCAAGCGTTCGCAGTACGCAAGCAGCCACCCTGCACAGGTGTCACCGCGCGCAATCACGCCCTCGCTGACCAACTGGCTGACCCTGGCCTCACTCACACCGATGATTTCCGCAAATTCTGCTTGCGAAATGAGAGCATCCAAGCAAGGTGCCACCTTCACTTAACCCCCTTAGGAGCACCACGCAACAGTCCGAGAACGTGGCGCGAATTACCCGCTTTGGCGGCAGCCGGGAAGGACCCATGATCGACGCGGGCCGATGCCTCGATGGAGAATTTCACACCCATCTCACACCCCCGCCGCTTCACGGAAGCGAAAGCGAACGCGGCTCTGCAGGTAGTTGTACAGGTCCGCCTTGTCTACGATCCGCTGCATGGACAGGCGAGGCTTGTAAGAGCCGCGCTTCACGAACAGGAGCACTGGCTGAACAACCACACCGCCCGTGCCCGACGCCGCCCAGATGCCAGGCGCCAATGTGCTGGCACGCTGGTCAGGATCGCCCTTGGCCGTGGTGCGCGCACCGCCACGCAGCTTGCCGTAGGAGACGAAGTAGCGGCGGCCTGCCGACTTCTTTGTGCCACGATGGACGCGCCCCTTGGTCTTATCCGTCATGTTGGCCTTGTAGCCCTGCTCACCAAAGGACTGGAAGTAGGAGAGCAGCTGGACTATGAAGCTGCCCTTGATGTTGCCGTAGCCGTCCGTGCTGCCAGGGAATGGAGATTGAGGGACGACTGTTTGGAAGCCAGCCGGCAGGATGCCCACCCGACGCAGAGCCACTTCACTGCGCTTGTCCACCCGCGTACCGCCCCACTCCTGCGCCTGCAGAATCTTCTGGGGGTCTATGCCTTTGCCACCAAGGTACGTCGGTTCAATGGTCACGCTGAGCCGCTGCGCTGTGGCTCCCTTGAATCGCGGACTGCGCAGGATATATGGTGTGGGCTTATCGAACACCTGGGCCATCTCAGCCTGCATGGCACGGCGCCCCTCGAAGCCCGTGTCGTTCATTGCCTTGGCAAATGCCTGAGCCGCACGCCCCTTGCTCAGGCCGAGCAATGTGGCCATGACCTCATTGGCCCCGGTGATCTCTGCGGAAAAGCGGACGCTCATACACGCACCGCCTTCCCCAACACCTCCAGCGCCATCTGCTTTGCGCGGTAGCTGACAGCCTCACCACGATCTGCCCTGGCCAGCACTTCACGCGCCCAGCCCTTGCTGTCAGTTGGCACTCGGTGGCTGACGATCTGCTGCAGCTGCTCGCGCACCTTGCTCAAGCGAGCGGGCGAGACGGCAGGCCGCTCCAGTTGACGGGTGGCTGGCCGTGGCGCAGCACCGCACAGCTGCCGGAACTGAGGCGCCAACACAGGGGCATCGGGCAGATTCTCCAGCGCCCACTTGATCGCAGCTGGATTGCACGCGTACTCTCGCAGAACCCGCGCCCAATCACGGTGCACAAGCTCGATGGCCACGCCTTCGTACTGGGCCAAGAATCGCCGACCATAACGCACCTGACAGGCGGAGAAGATGCCATAGATCCACATGAGGGATGGATCATGCTGAACTGCAGGGCTGGTCATTGGGACACCTCCAGGCGGCGGCCATGAGCAGCCGCCGCGCTATCGAAAAATGCGAATCCGTCAATCACCGAGTCGCCAGTCGAAGGATTTGCTGCAGCTGCAAACGGCGCTCCAGCCTCCACCCGCTCACGAGCGGCTTTCTGCCAGACAGTTTCAACGGGCGCAGCAGCCGCAGCGCTTTGGCTGGCAAGCACACGGTCCAAATAGGCCGGCAGATAGGCAATGCCTTCGCGGGCTTCTGCGCGGGCCTTGCTGCAGGCGCGGCGCATCTGCCCGACACTGACGCCGCTGGCCACCCAGGACGTTGCCAGCGGCCAGAACTTCTGGCGGTCCTGGCGGTTAGTGGGGCTGACCTCGACACCGAACTCGCTGCCAAACACGGCAACCCAGTCACCAACATGCTGGGGCACATCGTCGTCGGCGCTTTGCGCTTTTGGAGACGAAGTCTCTTTTACGTATTGGTTCTGGTTCTGGTTAGTTGCACCGTCGTTCAACGGGCGTTCAACGGTCGTTGCGTTGTCGCTGGAGCTTTGCTTGTGCTCCTGAGCAACACCACCATCACCACCGGGCGCGCCGCCTCCAGAAGATGGAATATCCTTCCGCGCAGAAGAACGCCCACTACGCTCGGAGGCCTTACTGCGCCTAGCCTCCGCACTCTTCTTGCCCGCAGCACTGGCGCTCTGCACCTTGCCTCGATATGCCTCAATCTCGGCGTCGCAACGATCGTTGTGCCAGCCGTCATCCTGCAAGACGAAGAATTCATCCAGGACGCCGGATAGCGCTTCACACTGCTCTTCACCCTGCGCAAGAACAAGGCGTGCCAACTTTTGCAGGTCTGCGTTCAACGGCCGCTCGGTGTCGTAGTACAGATCAAGCAACTCCCTGTACAACGCCCGTTCAACGAACGTTAAATGACGGGTCGCACTGCGGAAGTCACCAATATGGTGGGGATAGTGGTTCACTGGGCTCCCCTTACGCCAACAAGCGCTGCTGCTGCGCAACGGGCACTACAGGCTTGATAGTCTTGCCGGTCACTGCGCAGGCGCGCGCCTGGCCGCGCTCAAGCACGCCTTTGGTGATGAGCTTGTTGATCGTGCTGCTCACGGTGCCTTCGCCGATCCGCTTGTTGTGCAATGCTTCCCAACGCTGGCCCAGCTCTCGGGCCGAGACATCCTTGCCGCCGTTGCGCACAACACCCCGCACGATTTCCAGCATCTCACGCTGCAGCCGCGCCAACTGCTCACACGACTGCTGGGCAAAAGCCTCCGCCTTCGTGTCATTCGTAGTCAATACATCAAGCATAGGAATATCCTCTCTACATGCCCGCATCACGCTGGGGCACGCGGGCTGCAATGGCTGCAGCCAGCTGGTTTGCAGCGGCAATCGCCTCCTGCACCGCATAGTCCACACGGCGCTGCGCAGCGCGGCCAACCTGGCCCCGGCGGTCACGCGCCTCATTCACCGCATCACCAATGGCTCGCGTCAGATCGGCCTGCTTGAGCTGCCAATGCACGAAGACATCGACAAGATCAACACTCGCGGCCGCAGTGCTCGAGCGCTGAACGGTGTAGCCCTCTTGCGAACCCCAAGCGAACAAGATTCCTCGACTGTTGGTCACACGCTGCATCAGGATTGCGTCGCGCAAAGTCAGGTGGAATCGGTCGTTGTTGGGGTTCAGCTTGTGCTGCAAGGTGCCCGCATTCACGCCCATATCTTTGGCAATCTGGGCTACTCCACCCTTGTGGTTCTGGGCGATCAGGTAGGCCGCGTCCAGCGGATCCATGCCAGCGAAGCGGCGTGTATCGCCTTGCGCGTCGTTTTCGATGTATCCACTGGGGCCGCCAGCTGAGAGACTGAAAGCATTCATCAATCAGCCCCCAAAAGGAAAGCCGCCATGACCACCGCCATGACAACAGCTGCAGCAGCCGACCAGATCAGCGCTATCGAAATATTCTTGGAAAACTTAGTGATCCTGATGGAAGCAGAGTGCGCAGACTTCACGATCGCGAAGCTCGACCACTGGCTGGACCTCTGCACCCAGCGGATGATTGCCACTGGCAGCACCAGCCCGGGGACCATCGGGGCGCTGTGGGCCATGCAAGCCCGGGTGCTGGGGGTATAGCCATGCAGCAGAACGCACTCAGCGCAGAGGGTGCGCGCACCGATAGGCACACCGGCAAAGGCTTCGGCCACTGGCACTCGGCCCACTGCCAAATCCTCACTGGCTAGTTGCTTGTGCAAATTTGGGACAGCGCGTGAACTAAGCATCGGGCGAATCCTGCGTGTGCAGCCCTTGGGAGCAAGGCTTGGCGAGGTGTGTTCGCAATGCGGGCTGATCGGCCAGCAGTCGTCCATCTGTTGCCAGTTGAGCTTGATATTGGCGACCCTCTGGAATTTGATCGCTCGCCACCCACTCCGCCACAGTTGATGGCGCACAACCCAGCGCACGAGCTACACCGGTTGCAGTTCGGAAAAAAGATATGAGGTCACTGGGCTTCATTGCTGAATTATCAGCAAACCGAATTTACCTGTCAATCAGAAAACCGAATTTTTCTCAGCGGATCATTGCCACATGACATCTACACCTCACTTCGATTCTTTCGGTGATCGCCTCGACTGGTGGCTGAAACATCGCGGCAAGACTCAAAAGGAGTTGGCGGTAGCTGTTGGGATTGGTCAACCGGCTCTGAATGAGCTGATCAAAGGTCGCTCGGCTGAGCCGAGAGCCGGCGCCTTCATAAAGATCTGCCGTGAGTTGGGCCTCCGGCCGGAATACCTGCTTTGGGGCGAAGGAGCGCCGGAAGCAACAAGTTTTGCGCAGCTATCTGGACTTGAAGCTCAGTTGGTGATGCTGTTCCGGGGACTTGCAAGCGATGCGCAGCGCGATGCCATGCTCATAGATGTGAATGACGCATACAACCACAGCAAGTCAGTCAAGAAGCCAAGTGCCGCTGATCCATTCAATGGGACAAAGCCTGACAAATCCGCTGCAAAAAAACAATTATCCAGGAAGACGACTGAGCCTCACTCGCACTGAGAAAGTGCTGCGGCTATTTCAGATTATTTTTCGAAGCGACCGTATGCCCCTCACCTAGCTCTAGGCCGGAGATATATCCATCGTCACCAACTGAGCCCAACACAGGGACCATGCGCAGGCTGCGGGCGTGGATCACTCCACCAAGGGTGATTGCCTGCGTCTGCGCATCTGGCGAGAGGCGCTCATAGACAGTAGCCAACCAGGTCGCGTAAAACGCACCCACATCGCGTGGTCAAGGACGGCGCAGATCTAGAGCGCGGATCTTGGCCAAGATTTGTTCTTCTGTCATGCCTACCCCCTGACTGGTTTTTTGAAATCGTATCGCCCAGCGCTCATGAGGCTACTCAGCTGCACGCGCTGGAACGGTTCGCCAAACAAGAGCTTGTGGGCGCAAATGCAATACATCGCAGCTAGCTGGCCTAGCTGAATCGCAGAGGGACTACTCGCGCCCCTCTCCCACGCAGACACCGACTGTCGCGTCACACCCAGAGTCTCAGCAGCAAAGTCCTGCGACACATTGGCCTCTGTCCTTGCTGCTTTGAGCCTGCTTCCAAGTAGCTTTTTTTGTTCTGTGCTCATGATTTAAATACTGTATGCACATACAGTGTTACACAGGATATGGGCCGATGCAACCGCAATTTGACACTGCCGCAATCTACGTTTGCGCAAATTTAAATTGCTTGGCCTGCAGGCCTTGCTGCGGCAAGGAACAGCGCTACAAGAAAAAATAATTCGGAAAACTGATTGACAGCAAGATTCGGAATTCTGATAATTCATCCATCGCTTAGGAATTCAACAACGCGATGGGTGTGAAGTGATCGAGCTAGCACCAAGTTCATGCAGCAGGCACGGCTGGATAAATACAAGGCACCGCGGGCGGTAGCGGGATACAAAAGGCCGTCGGTCACCGTAGTCAGTACTGCTCTGCCCCCGGATGGGATAAGCAACAGGAACATCAAAGGTCACGCGAAATCCACCCGCTGGGTTCTATACGGCGGTGAGGCAAACAGGGATGCCAAGAACAGCAAAGCCCAGCGCGTTAAGCGCCGCATGGCCAGGAAGCGACACCCTGGCCCCATCAGGCGAGCGTCAAGCGGCGAGCACCCTCTTCTCCACCGAGATCTCAATCGCAAGCTGCATGGCGCTCACCTGATGGCCAATGACCCTTTTCCACGATCCGCCATAATGCTCTCTAGGTACAACTGCTTACGAGGTGATAGGGCATGGGGACGCGGTTCAATTTCATTCTTGCAATCATTGCTTGCGCATTCGCAACTGGTGCCAATGCACAAGTCAAGTGCACCATGCCAAATGGCAAGACGATTACCCTTCAAAGCACTCCACGCTGCCCTGCAGATGCGACAAAGTGGGCGACACTGGAAGATGAAGATATCACCCCCGTTAGCGCGCCATCCAGCGCCCCCAAGCCACTCAAAAGCGAATCCAAAGCTGCAACTTATATTGTCCAGCCAAGGCAAGAACCCGCACCAACAAATCCAATGGACACTGCCCTGCAGATTTGCTCAGCGCTTAAGAATACAACGAGTGCCTGGTGCTCTGTTGCAGCGGCGAATGGTCGGTACCAGGCCTTTTCAACAATCAAGATCTGGGACAACATTACGACGTCTGCACAAGCAAACAGCATTTGCCGTGACATCGCATCCTCTGCGCACACATTCAGCGGGGGAAGCATGCGTAGTGCCTACTGGCAAATAGAGGTCTACTCAAAGCATGGAGCAACCTCACCCCTCTCGAAGTGCAACATTTGAACCCAAGTCACTTCGAAGCCCCACCAACCCAGCCCACCACCCCGGTGGGCTTTTTCGTTTCTGGAGCCCAACATGATCCCCAGCAAACATCCTAAGTGCTACCACCCGGCCCAAAGCCTGGACAGCACGGCATTCCGCTACCAAAACCATCTGAGCACGGACATTCGCCAGCGCTTTGCCCGCGCCCGCGATGACCTGCAGCGGCCGCAGTTCAAGCTTGTAGGGCAAAGCGCCAAGCCAGCGGAAAAGCCCGCACCCAAGCAAGCCCAATCCCGCTAAGAACCCTCCGCGCTGCTCCAGCCAGGCAGCGCTTTTGCCGTCAGCACACTCCGGCGCCCACACGCTTGCGAAGCGGCATTTTTTACAACCCCCTTCGGCCCATCCATCAGTTGATGCGTGGGCCGTTTTACTTGGAGCAGCACCATGCCTCGATTCCTTGTACGTGTTGGCGATCTGGAGTTCACCAGCACCGCCGCATCCAGCTCGCAAGCCATTCTCGATGGCCTGGAGCACTTCAACTGCGCTGCGGGAAAGCTCACCGTCATGCGCCTGCACCTCAAGCCAGCACCATGATCCCAACAACACAGCAGACGACGCGCCGGCCCAAAAGCAGCGGGCCGCGCCCCTTCACCCAACCCAAGCTGGACAACGAACGCATCGTGCCAACGGCGCGCGGCGTGCTGCCCATCCTCACTCCATCCGAGCGCGCGGCACGTCGCCAGGCCCACCTGGTCAACAGCAATGCCACGATACCGATCATCAGCGAGGACAGCTACACATGCCCTGAGCTGCGCCGCAACCCGGGCATTGAGACAGGCCGCTTTGACGCCTACGCATTGCCCAGCCGCACGGGCGATTGGCTGCGCTACCCACGCCCAGACGGCCGCGTTCTGCCAGTGCCCGGCAGCAAGGCCGACAAGGAAAACGCCTCACCACCCTGACACATCAGGCAGGCCACGCTTGGCCAACCCGTTCAACCTCAACCCACCACCTGGAGCCCACCATGGACCACAGCATCCGCCCCATCACCCAACCCGCTCGCATGCAGCCTGCAAACATCCAGCTGCATGAATACGAGATCACCACCATCCCCGCGCATGTGCGTCCCGAGGACGTAAGCATGCTGGCCGAGGCCAACCGCCTGCCACGAACCCGCCTCAAGGCGATCAGCGCAGATGCCGCGCGCAAGACGGCCTTGCATGTCCTGCGCGATCCCATTCACGATGTCGCCAAGATTGTCGATCGGACACCCTCATGAAAAAGCTGCGCATCATTGGTCTAACCGGCCTTGAAGGCGCAGGCAAGGACAGCGTTGCGCATGTGCTGCTCAAGAACCGACTGGCCTTCCCCATCGCCTTCGCCGATCCGCTGCGCGCCGAAGTCGCCGAGGCGTACAGCCTGCAGATCCACGAGTTGACCTGCAGGGTCACCAAGGAAGAAGACAGCGAGCGCTTGGCCCTCTGGCGGTGCACCAACGGCGCATTTATGCAGGCTGTTATTGCAACCCATCCTCATATTGATACGAAGGCACCACAGAGCCCTCGGCAGATCATGCGCTGGTGGGGAACGGAGTACCGCAGAGCCCAGGACCAGCAGTACTGGATCAACGCCATGCGCGAGCGGCTGTTCTGGGCCGACGGCATACCACTGCCGTCCACCGCCATCGTCGTCACAGATGTGCGCTTTCGCAATGAGGCGAGCTTGATTCGGGAGCTTGGCGGCCAAATCTGGCGCGTGCATCGCCCAGACCACAGCGTTGACTCCATCCACATCAGCACCGTGAGCGGCGAAGAGTTCGCCCCAGATCAAACGGTGATCAACGCAGGCGACCTGGCAGACCTGGACCGCAGCACCCTGCACCACTGGCAGCAGGCAAGCCTGTACTGGCGATAGGCCACGCCATCGCATGAAGAAACACCGAGATGGTCTGCGAGTCGCAAGACCCCTGCCCATCACCCCAGCCACACGATGCCCGCCAGCCAGCGGGCTTCTTCATTTCTGACAGCAGAGGCATTCATGAAACATCTTCACATCGAGAATTTGACCATCAACATTGGCGCGACCGGCAGCTCTCCAGCCTTGGGGGTGGAACTCCTGAGCGACATTGTCACGAGCGACGAGAAGCAGGGAATGCCGATCATCGACCACGCCCGACCGGCCATCGGCGAGTATTGGCCAGGTCAAGGCGGCATCTATGCCGGGGATTTTCGTGGGGACGACGGCAGAATCTACGGCCTGATCGTGAGCCCGGAACAGGATGCCGGCCGAGCTACCTGGGGCGCAAATGGAGAGCGCGATCTGTCCAACTGGGATGGCCTTGAGAACACCCGCCGCGTTGCCAAGGAATGCCCAGCAGCAAAGCTGGCCAGCGAATACACCCGAGACGAACACTCCGATTTCTATCTGCCGGCACGTCGCGAGCTGCAGCTGGCCGGCGCCAACCTGCACGACACCTTCGGCACAGAAAGCTGGTACTGGACGAGCACGCCTTATGCGGAGCACTACGCCTGGGCGGTCGGTTTCAAGGACGGTTACACGAACGACTTCCTCCGGGACAACGAGTTCCGAGTCCACCCCGTCCGCAGATTCATCTATTAAGCCCTTCACCCCTTTTTCTCACTTCTACAACCGGAGCAATCAATGAGCACCATCCCAGCAATCAACCAGCCCTGGCCAGAACAAGGCGGCATTTACATCGGCACTCGCCTGATCGAGGGCAAGGCACATCACGTCGTCATCCCCGGCGGCGTGGAGTTCGACCATGTGGATGTGGTATTCAGCCGCGTGGAGCAAGTGATAGCCGAGGGTGACTCACTCAACGGCCACAGCGACTGGCGCGCACCAGACCAGGAAGACCTGATGCTGGCGTACATCAACACCCGTGAGCACTTTGACAAGGACGGCTGGTACTGGTCGCGTAGCGAGCACCACGGATGGGCCTGGGCGGTCGGTTTCAAGGACGGTCTCACGGACGGCCGCACCCGGAACAACGAGTTCCGAGTCCGCCCCGTCCGCAGCTTTTCCGCTTCAACTCTTTAACCCTTTGCGGGCGTAGCCCGCCCCTGCGGCATGGCACTACACACTGATACTGAGATCTACAAGGCCACCTACGATCTGAGCAAGCTGGTCACCGAATACGTCTCCAACATGCGCAGAAACTACAAGGCCGATTTTGGCGCAGAGCTTCGCAGGCGCTGCATGTCTTTGGTCATGCGCACCTATGAGGCCAACACCACAAGCGACAGGACACCAGTCCTGCTGCGCATGCGGCAGGAAGTGGAGGCAGTCAACCTGTCACTTCGCCTGGCGGTCGATCTGCGCCTGATCTCGCCAAAGCAGTACAGCCATGCCATTGCCTTGACCACCAGCATCGGCAAACAAGCCACCGGCTGGCAGAAATCCTCGGAGCGAGCGCTTGTCGCCGGTCTGCCAAGGCAGCCAGGCCAACGCGCCATGAAATCTGGTCGAGCCGCTGGGCCATAAGCCCACCGAAAGGCGCGACAGGAATATCAGCGGCAGCAGCTGCAGTGATTCCGCGCAGTTTGCCCGCTGAGACATCGGCGGGCCGACGTGATGAGTTCGATACCCCTGGGCGGTCGATTTCAAGAACGGAAACACGAACAACAACAACCGGAACAACGAGTTCCGAGTCCACCCCGTCCGCATATTTCACCGAGAATTTCTATGAATTCAAGCTATTCGCTCGAGAAGCTGGTGCAGGCCTACTTCGACTGCCGCCGGCACAAGCGGACCTCCGCCAGCGCGCTGCGCTTTGAGCAGCGGCTGGAGCACAACCTGCTGGACCTGAATGAGAAACTGCGCGATGGCAGCTATCGGCCTGGTCGCAGCATCTGCTTTGCCATCAGCGAACCCAGACCACGCGAAGTTTGGGCAGCAGACTTTACTGATCGCGTGGTGCACCACATGGTCTACAACGAGATTTCGGAGCGTTTTCACAGGCGCTTCATTGCGGACTCATGTGCATGCATTCCCGGGCGTGGCACCCTGTATGCGGCCGAGCGGCTTGAGGCGAAAGTACGCAGCCAGACGCAGAACTGGACCGTGCCGGGCCACTATCTGAAGATCGATCTGGCCAACTTCTTTGTGTCCATCGATAAGCGCAAGCTCTGGCCACTGCTGGTGGACCAGATACCTGAGCGCTGGTGGCGAGGCCTAACAAAGACAGTCCTGCTTCACGACCCACGACTGGACTACGAAGTTCGCGGCAGCAGAGCGATCCTCGCCGCCGTACCGCTGCATAAGCGCCTCACCAACGCAGCCTCACACTGCGGCCTACCCATTGGCAACCTCTCCAGCCAGTTCTTCGCCAATGTGCTGCTGAACGAGCTTGACCAGCACATCAAGCACCACATACGCGCGCGTCACTACACGCGCTACGTCGATGACATGGTGTTGCTGCATGAATCGCCGGATTGGCTGAACGGCGCACTTGCCAGCATCAATGCGTTCCTGCCGGCCCTGGGTCTGGCGCTCAACCCGCGCAAGACCATTCGACAACCAATCCATCGCGGCATTGACTATGTCGGCCAGATCATCTTGCCGCACCGACGCGTTACCCGCCGGCGCACCCTCCGAAACGCCCTGAGGCGACTGGAAGAAATTCCAGCCGACCAGGTCTTTGAAACAGGCAACAGCTATCTGGGCCTGGTTCGGCAGGCTGGTGCCAGTCACCACGAGCAAGCGCTTATCTGCCGAGCGCTACTTATGCGAGGGCATGCCGTAGACGGCTTGCACCTGGACAAGGCTTTTCGCCGTCGGGATTTAAAGCCCGAATAACCACCGCCCCCAGTGGGCCCCTATTCACAGCCCGCCCTGAGCGGGCATTTCCATTTCTGGAGCCCAACATGGCTGAAAACAACTCTTCCGCTCACCTCAAGACTGCCGAGGGGGATGCGCCACCCAGCAACCTACCAAGCTGGGAAGAATGCCAGCTGCGGGTCAGCAACTCGGAGTTCATCGCGAAAAGGATTGCTGAAGGCGGATACGGCGCCGAACATGACTCCAAGCTGGCAACTGAGCTGCATCGCTTTATCCACGAGTATGACGATGCAGACAGCTACAGGTCGGCGTGGTTCAGGCATCGCTTGGAAAAGCTGCTCCACGAAGTAACCGCCCAGGCAGTGGCAGCACAGGCAGCGCCCGCAGCAGTGGCTGTGGCCCTGGCGCAGTTGGAGGGTGCCTGCGAAAAGCGTGCAGCGCTCACAACGACCGAAGTCTATAACTCGCTCGCGGAGTTGCCGGGGATGAGCATCGCGTTGCTTGAGTTGGACGTTGCGCGAGGCCAGGCCCGCGCCGCCCTTGCCGCCACCCCAACACTTCCAGCTACCGAGGATTCCTCGGCAGGTGACTTGGCAGAGGTGCACCCCGACGACGCGGCCGTGGATGCCCTAGCCGCCAAGATGAAGGCCAAGCTCGCAAAGCAGCGCGCCAAAGGTTATGGCGGCTGGGACACGCCGGAATGTTCACAGCCACGCCTGTCGGCCATGCTGCGCGATCACGTTGCCAAAGGCGACCCGGTGGATGTGGCGAACTTCTGCGCGTTCCTGGCGGCGCGTGGAGAAGGGATCGAGGCAGGGGTGCAGACCGAGCCGGTGACAGACGAGCAGATCAAGGCTGTATTCCTTGCCAACGGCTTCACAATCAAAGAGGGGCTGACCGACCTCAAGTCCTATGTGTACAAGGCTGCGCGCGCCCTGCTGCAGCTGAGCACCACCGACCAGCTGGCCGCCCTGATCGAGGGGATGTCGGTATCGGTGGATGTGAGCACGGGCGACCACGATGCCGGCCATCGCTATTTCGGCACTGTCACCGAGGTGATGGAGGATGCGGGCGACAAGCACGGCGTAACGCTGCTGGTGCAGGATGCCAAACCCAACTTTGAGGCCGGGCCGACCGAATCCGTATTGATCAATGGCATCGCATACACCCTGCCTGAACCTGCTGCCCATGAGCTCCTGCGCCTGCATATCGAACTGTTGCAAGGTAAGAAGGCGCAGGGCGAGCTGTTGGCCTTCGATGCGACCTTCACAAATCGAGTGATTGAGGCGCTTCAGGAAAACGAAGACCCTGTTTCTGTGGATGCTGCAGAAGAAATGGCCAAGCTGCGTGACTTGCTACTGGCAGCACCCCAGGCCCAGCCCGCAGATGCGCTACTGCTGCATGCGCTTGAATTGGCATACGATCACATCGAAATGGACTCGCTTCGCCTCAGCCACTGCAAAGACGCAGCTGTAATCGACGCCGCCATGGCTGCAGCCCAGGAAGGCGGCAATGCCGCAAAGGAGGCGTGATGGAACTACGGCCCATAACGCGAGCAGACGCAGACGCCTTCATCAGAGAGCACCACCGCCACCACGGCGCACCAGTAGGAGCGCTCTGGCGGCAAGGCCTACACGACTCTGAGGGCGTGCTAATCGGCGTGGCAGTTGTTGGCCGTCCAGTTGCGAGGGCTCTAGATGACGGCTTGACTTGCGAGGTGACTCGCATGTGCACCAATGGCTCTGCAAACGCCTGCAGCATGCTCTACGCCGCAACGCGCAGGGCTGCAGAGGCCAAAGGTTTCCGGCGCGGACTGACCTACATCCTGGCCAGCGAACCCGGAGCCAGTCTTAGGGCAAGCGGCTGGCAACTCCTTTGGGATGTGCGTGGACGTAGCTGGAATTGTGAAAGCAGACCGCGCACAGACAAACACCCCACGGAAGATAAGTGCGCATACGGATGGGGCGCATGGCCCGCTCAGACCACACAACAGAAGGGGAGCAAATGAGCATTCAAGGTTGCAAATTCCGGCCTGTGAGCTGGAACGACATTAGCAGGCCCGGGGCGCCAGTTGTCGGTTGGGGCATCTCTCGCAAAGCACCAGGTGAGCGCCGGTACAAGCCATGTGGCTACCAGGGAAAAGTCCATCCATTCGAGACAGAGAAAGAAGCCAAGGCCGTGTGCGCCCGGCTGAATCTTGAGGCAGCCCAGGCCAAGAAGGAGGATTGAGATATGAACAACACCAAAGAATGCTGGTCGAAAGACAACGAAGACTTCAACTGCAGCGATCTCGGAGACTTGCTGGACACCTACGGCGATGAACTTCGCCCAGGTGACACGGTATACCAAGGCGCGGCGAAGGAACCGTCCATCTCCAGTTTGGTAGATGCCGACTCTGTAATAGAGGACATTGCAAGTAGCGCCTGGGACTTTGGAGATGAGTATGCCGAGGGCTATCCGGAAGTGACACCGGATCACAAGGCAAAGCTGCAGACCCTGCTGGAAAACTGGCTAAGCGAATGTCCCCCTCCTCGCTTCTATCTAGTTGTTGAAGCAAAACAATACATCCTGACAGCAGATGACTTCTCCGAAGAGCGCCTGGCTGAGATCGCCGAGGAAGATGCGAAGCCCGCCCCCAAGGAAGCACCATGACCCAAGTAAACGACATTGTTCAAGTCAATCCCGACCGCGAGACATTCGGCGCCTGCATGGTTGTAGTCACCGAGGTTAAGTCTTGGGGCATCCAGGGATACGTCCAATCGGCCGGCGTTGATGGCCAGCAATACATTCGCCTCAAATCTGGCGACTTCGAGCCAACTGGAGGAAAAGCAGTATGGGTAGCATGACCGACAAGACAGAAGCAAAGCCCGAAGCGCTACGGCTGGCGAACTGGATCGACTCAGATTTTGATCCAGATGAAATGCTAGAGATTGGCTATGACGCCATTGCGGCCGAGCTGCGCCGCCAGCACGCCGAGATAGAGCGACTGCGCGCCCTCGCAGCCACCTGCTACGCGGGCCTGGGCGGCGAGTGTGATTTGCCAGTGATCTGGCTGGACGCGCTCAATGACGCGGCCAATGGTGAACCGTTCGATACAGAAGGCCTGCTGCCATACACTTCGGTGATCCGAGCCCAGCTAGTCGCCCAAGCCAACCGCATTGCGGCACTGGAGGCTACCGAAAAGACCTATTTCGATCGGCTCGCCACTCTCGCGCAGCGCGAAATTGACCTTGAGGTAATGCTTCATAAGGCCGACAAAGAAGCCATCAAGCAAACCAACCGCGCCGCAGCCGCCGAGCAGCAAGTCACCGCCCTCACCCAGCGCCTGGACATGGCCAATCGGCTGAACACCGATGCGCGCGAGCAGTTGGCCCAGCTATCAGCGCGGCAGTCTGCGCCGGATGGGTGGCGCCTGGTGCCGGTGGAGCCGACGCAGGCAATGACCGCCGCTGGCTGTCCTGTCGGCGAGGCTGTTGATTATTTCGACATGGGCTCTGCCTATCGCGCCATGCTCTCAGCCGCCCCGACAGCACCTGAGCGGGAGCCGCTGAGCCAGCACGATCTTGAGCGTTTGGTCGGAAACTGGTTCGCAGAGGGATGGGCGAAGAAAGCAGCATTCGGCATGCTTGATGACTACGAACGCACACAGAATAGGAGCCACCAATGACAACCCCTGACCCAAGCCGTGAGGCGTTTGGAAAACACGTCCTCACCGAAAACGGAATCTTTGTGCGCGGCCAAGGATGGCTCAATCGGGACGAGCTGGGCGCCTATAAGCATCCAGAAATCCAAGCTCGCTGGCTCACATGGCAAGCAGCCATGGCCCACAAGGGCGCCGATTGCTGGCAGAGCATCGAGACTGCGCCGAAGGATGGAACAGAGGTGTGGGCATTCAACGGCGAGCAAGCCCGCATGAGATGGATTGAGGGCCCTGGTTACGCGCTGTGGGTATGGGTGGATGCGCTGCTGGAGGATGCTGACCCAAGCCCCGACCAACCAACCCATTGGCAGCCCCTCCCCGCAGCCCCAAAGCAGGAAGAAATCACATGATGCGAGTCCACTATGTCAGGCGCCAGATGGTCCACAAGTCCGACGCCTGGGGAATTCAACTTTCGCCAGTACAGACCGACCTCCTGCGTGCCACATCATTCGGGAGCATTCTTCCGGGAAGTCTCCCCCTCAAGATCTCGTGGGAGTGGGTGTGCACCGGCGAGGCCATTACCGGCGGCGAGTTTGAGCACCTCCTATCCCGCTACCCGATTTGCAACGTCCTGCAGGACAGAGATCTGCACCAGCGCAGCCTGCGCAAACGAGGGCACAAATGACCACCAAACGCTCCCGCAAATGGGGTGACAAACGAGCACCCCTCCCCGAACAAGACGAACCCGAGCCCCGCCAATGAGCGGGGTTCTTTTTTGGAGAACTGATATGAGTGAAATCGAAGCACTCCAGAAGGAGGTTGCCCGCCTGACTGATGCTGTGATCTTGATGGCCCAGAACAAAGGCGATCGGCTCAGCACAGTGCAAGTCACAGAACGCGTTGGCCGATGCCGCCAGACAGTGATGGCCATGGTCCGCCGCGGCGACTTCCCCGAACCCTGCAACGATGGCCGCTGGCTGCTCGCCGAGGTACTCGAGTGGGAATCAAAGAAGAAGGCCTAGCCAAGGCGCGCTGCTATGTCCCCGGCCTTGGGGTTGTAGTAGACCAGCGCCTGGTCCATCCTGGACCATCCAAACATTTTGCAAAGGTCCATGACGGCCTGCTGCGCAGGCATGCTGCCACTGCGCATGCGGCCGGCGATCATCGTTGCCGCCGTATGCCGGCTGTCATGGAACGTGAACCCCGAGAGCCCTGCACGGACCCGATACTTGCGGAACATCGCGTCCAAGGATTGCGCGGTAATCCCGAACACCTTCTCCTCATCCCAGCCGCGCAGCCGGTTGATGAGCATCTTTGCCCGTGAACTCAGCGGAACTTCACGGCGCTTCCCGTTTTTGGTGATGTGCAGGATGACATGATCCTCTCGCACATCCTCCCACTTCAAATTACACAATTCCCCCGCCCGCATCCCCGTACATAGAGCCATAGCAAAAGCCATAGCTACCGCCTGTCGAACACTCCGAACAGGACCACTGGAGTAGTCCAATGCTCGCAGCATCTTGACAATCTGAACCCTCGATATGACGACCTCCCGGTGATCAGGCTCAGCAGGCCGGCGAACATCACTCATCGGGTTGGCTGAGATCCAGCGCCACTCCCGCCTAGCTGTCGTCATGATTGATGAGAGCAGGTTCATGTCCCGCAACACAGACCCCCGCGCCCGAATTTTGAGCCGGGCATCTCGCCAGGCTGTCAGATGGTCTGGCGTCAGGTCCGACATCTTCACATTGGAGGGGAATGCCTCATGCTGCAGAATGGCGTTGATGCGGATGACTTCCTTGTCACCGCCGCGCTTGGTTGGAGAAACCTCCTCACCATAACGCAACATCGCCTGCTTGAGTGTCTTGATGGTGCCGGTTTTGCCTTGCTGGCGAGCCGTGCTTTCTACCCGAGTGCGAGCCAACCAGTCGTCAGCCTCTCGCTTGGTTGCGAATGTGCCTCCGACACGCTTGCCATCAAGCTGGTACTGCACGCGCCATGTGCCCTCAGCAGTTTTCCTCGGCTTCCCCATCCCCAAGTCTCCCGTGCATTTGCCCGTGCATTTCCCGTGCAGCCAGCTTCACGGACAATCACTTTTGGCAGTTAAAACGGGTTAGATGGTATCCGCTAAAGCTTGAAAATTCACGATTTTCACTCTGCAAAGTTAAATCTAGTGAAAGCAAAACATATGGATGGTGCCCCGAGCCGGGATCGAACCGGCACGCCACTTTCGCGGCACGGGATTTTAAGTCCCGGGTGTCTACCAATTTCACCATCGGGGCACGCAGCCTGCCATTCTAGCCGCTCCCGCTGCGCTGTTGGACGAAGACAGCCGGGGAACTCCGTGTGGACACAGTAGCCACAGCATCTGCAGATGTGCGCAGTGCCCATGACAGCGAATGCGCGAGGGGAAAACGAAGACAGGCGTCGTGCCGGTCTGTGCAGCGGCAGCAACATGCGCCAGCGTGCAGAACGCAGACGCCGAAAAGCAAAAAAGAGCCCAAAGGCTCTTTTCGCAATGTGTTGGAGCGGGAAAACGGGTTCGAACCGTCGACCTATACCTTGGCAAGGTATCGCTCTACCAACTGAGCTATTCCCGC
>NZ_JBGBDC010000009.1:0-260913 GCF_041107495.1 Comamonas sediminis | reverse complement strand
GTGCGGATTCCCGTGTGAAAGTAGGTCATCGTCAGGCTTTTATACTGATCAACCCCTCTGCTCTTCCCGAGTAGAGGGGTTTTTCTTTTGTCCGGCGCCTGGTGGTGCCAAGCGGTGCATGCCGCATAATGGTCCATCCAGAACAACAAGCGCATGCAGGGGGACCATGACACCGACTTATTCCATCGGGCAGCTGGCGGCAGAATTTGATCTGACGACCCGGGCCATCCGCTTTTATGAGGACATGGGCCTGTTGCACCCCGAGCGCACGGGCGCAGGCGGCAAGCAGCGCGTATATTCGGCCAAGGAGCGCACGCGTCTTCGGCTGACCTTGCGGGCCAAGCGCCTGGGGCTGACCCTGCAGGAAGCCAAGGAAATCATCGACCTTTACGAGTCGCCGCGTGACACCGGGGTGCAACTGAGCCGCTTTATCGAAGTGTTGACGGCGCACCGCCAGCGCCTGCAGACGCAGTTGGCAGATTTGCAGGCCAACTTGGCAGAAATTGATGAGCATATGCAGGAAGCCCATGCTTTGCTCGCAAAGCAGCCGTCAAAAAAATAATATATAGTTGACGTGAACGTAAACGTAAACGTAATGATGCCGTTCCACCGCCTTCGCCGGTGGCCGCGGCATCTGGTGCGCCATATAGATAGGAGACAAGACCATGTCCGGATTGCCAGGCCTGAATTTCCAGTTGGGTGAGGATATCGACGCTTTGCGTGATGCCGTGCGCGAGTTTGCGCAGGCTGAAATCGCGCCGCGTGCCGCCGAGATTGACCGCAACGACCAGTTCCCGATGGACCTGTGGCGCAAGTTTGGTGACCTGGGGGTGCTGGGCATCACGGTATCCGAACAGTATGGCGGCGCCGACATGGGCTACCTGGCGCATATGGTGGCGATGGAGGAGATCTCCCGTGCCAGCGCGTCGGTAGGCCTGTCCTACGGTGCGCACAGCAACCTCTGTGTGAACCAGATCAACCGCAACGGCAATGAAGCCCAGAAGGCCAAGTACCTGCCCAAGCTGATCAGCGGTGAGCATGTGGGCGCGCTGGCGATGAGCGAGCCGGGTGCCGGCTCCGACGTCATCAGCATGAAGCTCAAGGCCGAGGACAAGGGCGGCTACTACCTGCTCAACGGCAACAAGATGTGGATCACCAATGGCCCGGATGCCGACACCCTGGTGGTGTACGCCAAGACCGAGCCGGAGATGGGCGCCCGGGGTGTCACCGCCTTTCTGATCGAGAAGGGCATGCCCGGTTTTTCGATTGCACAAAAGCTGGACAAGCTGGGCATGCGCGGCAGCCATACCGGCGAGCTGGTGTTCCAGAACGTCGAAGTGCCTGCGGAGAACGTGCTGGGCCAAGTCAACGGCGGCGCCAAGGTGCTGATGAGCGGCCTGGACTATGAACGCGCCGTGCTGACCGGTGGCCCGTTGGGCATCATGCAGTCGGTGATGGACAACGTCGTGCCCTACATCCATGACCGCAAGCAGTTTGGCCAAAGCATCGGTGAGTTCCAGCTCATCCAGGGCAAGGTGGCTGATATGTACACCGTGCTGCAAGCGGGCCGCTCTTTTGCCTATACGGTCGCTAAAAACCTCGATCTGCTCGGAACCGACCATGTGCGCCAGGTACGCAAGGACTGCGCCAGCGTCATTCTCTGGTGCGCCGAGAAGGCCACCTGGATGGCCGGCGAAGGCGTGCAAATCTATGGCGGCAATGGGTATATCAACGAGTATCCGCTCGGCCGCCTGTGGAGAGATGCGAAACTCTATGAAATTGGCGCCGGCACCAGCGAGATTCGCCGCATGTTGATTGGGCGTGAGCTGTTCGCAGAAACCTGCTGACCGGCTGCGCTGCGCCATCCTGATACCCACACAACAAAAGGATAGCCTTATGAGTACAACCTCCATCAAAGACCTGTTTGACCACAACCGTTTGTGGGCAGAGCAGATGGAGCGTGACCGCCCCGGGTTCTTCACGGGCCTGATGTCGCAGCAGCACCCCAAGTACATGTGGATCGGTTGTTCGGACAGCCGTGTGCCCGCCAACCAGATCACCGGTCTGGAGCCCGGTGAGGTGTTCGTGCACCGCAATGTGGCCAATGTGGTGGTGCCCAGCGATCTGAACTGTTTGTCCACCATCCAGTATTCGGTGGACCAGCTCAAGATCCAGGACCTGATGGTCGTGGGCCACTACGGCTGCGGCGGCGTGCTTGCGGCGCTCGAAGGCCTGCGCCTGGGCCTGGTCGACAACTGGACCCGCCACGTGCGCGATGTGCGCGACAAGCACCTGGCACTGCTGCAAAGCCTGTCGCCCCAGCACCGCCATGATGCGCTGTGCGAGCTCAATGCCATCGAGCAGGTGGTGAATGTGGCGCAGAGCACCATCTTGCAGGACGCCTGGACGCGCGGCCAGAAGGTGACCTTGCACGGCTGGTGCTACAGCCTCAAGAACGGCCTGATCACCGACCTGGAGATGACCGTTCCAGGCATTGGCGGGCTGTCCGAGGTCCACCAACGCGCCGTGGCCCTGGTGGCCGAGCGCAAGCGCGATTAAACCCGCCAGGCATCCCTGCGTCCAGGGCTGCCTTTTTTACAGCGCGAGCGGTCCCTGAGAGGCCTGCCGCACAAGACCCGAATTCAATCAGGAGACACCAGATGCATGATCCCGTCGTTATCGTTGGCGCAGCCCGTACCCCCATGGGTGCCTTCATGGGCGATTTTGCCGAGCTCTCGGCCAATGACCTGGGCGGCGCGGCCATCAAGGCAGCGGTGGAGCGCGCGGGTGTCGCCCCTGAAAAAGTGGAAGAGGTGCTGTTCGGCAACTGCCTGATGGCTGGCCAGGGCCAGGCCCCGGCGCGCCAGGCCCTGTTCAAGGGTGGTCTGCCCAAGAGTACTGGCGCTGTGACCCTGTCGAAGATGTGCGGCGCCGGCATGGAGGCCACCATCCTGGCCCATGACCAGCTGGTGGCCGGCAGCCGCGATGTGGTGGTCGCCGGCGGCATGGAAAGCATGACCAATGCCCCCTACCTGCTCAAAAAGGGCCGTGGCGGCTACCGCATGGGCCATGACAAGGTGTTCGACCACATGATGCTCGATGGCCTGGAAGACGCCTATGAACCCGGCCGCTCGATGGGGACCTTTGGCGAGGACTGTGCCGCCAAGTACCAGTTCAGCCGCGAGCAGCAGGACCAGTTCGCCATTGCCAGCGTGCAGCGCGCGCAGGCGGCGGCCGCGTCCGGCGCTTTCAAGGCAGAGATCACGCCGGTCACTGTGTCCACCCGCAAGGGCGAGGTCACCGTGAGCGAGGACGAAGGCCCCGGCAAGGCGCGCCTGGACAAGATCGCGGCGCTCAAGCCCGCGTTCAAGAAGGATGGCACGATCACGGCGGCGTCCAGCTCCAGCATCAACGATGGCGCAGCCGCTCTGGTGCTGATGCGCGAATCCACCGCCAAGGAGCTGGGCTGCAAGCCGCTGGCCAAGATCGTGGCCCATGCCAGCTACGCGCAAGAGCCCGAGTGGTTCACCACCGCACCGATCGGCGCGACCGAGAAGGCCCTGAAAAAGGCCGGCTGGAAGGTCGAGGATGTGGACCTCTGGGAAATCAATGAGGCCTTTGCCGTGGTGCCGATGGCGCTGATGGCCGACATGAAGGTCTCGCACGACATCGTCAACGTCAACGGCGGCGCCTGCGCGCTGGGCCACCCCATTGGTGCCAGCGGTGCGCGCATTCTGGTGACCCTGCTGCATGCGCTGCAGGCCCGTGGCAAGCGCCGTGGCCTGGCTACGCTGTGCATTGGCGGAGGTGAGGCCACTGCGATGGCGATTGAAATCATGTAGTCTAGTCATCCTGACAGAGGAGAAACTATGACGAACGAATCGGTGGGCCCCGGCCCGGGGCAGCTGCAGGCAAAGGATATCGAGTCCTTCTGGCAGGAATTGGTCTACCAGGAGCGCCACCTGGCGCTGTTGCCCAACCAGGCCTTTGTGGTGCAGGCCAACGAGATGCTGGCCCGCATCGCCCCCGATTTGGCGCTGGAGCTGGAGCGCTCGGAAGGCAGCCTGTTTTCGCGCCTGGTGTTCAGCGCCCATGGCAATGTCGACCAGTTCGAGAACCTGATGGCGCTGGTGCGTGCGGCGCCCAGCCTGCCGGGCTACAAGGTGCAGGCCTTCCGCAACCGCAGCCCCATCAACGATTTCAGCATGGCGATGGAGGGCCTGGAGCTCTCCTGCTCGGACGTGCTGGTGGCCCACTACGATGCCGGCGGCATCGTTGGCCTGGAGCTGGGCTTTGAGAAGATCATCGCCCCCGAGCAGCGCGAACTGGCCCAGCACATGGCCTTCATCATGCTCGACCATGTCCTGGGCGAATGGGACTTTGCGGTGCGGGTCGGCCCGGTCGATGTGGTCGATGCCTTCGCGCCCGAGGTCGCTGGCGTGGGCCCGCTGTCGGCCTTCCCTGCCGTGTTCGATGCGTTTTTGCGCGACAGCCTGGGGCGCAGCTACCGCTTCCCCCCGGCCGACGATGACCGCTGGAAAATGCTGGAGGCACGCCGCCGCGATGCCCCCGCCGATGCCGTGCCCGATCTGCTGGGCCTGCGCCTGTCGGCCAATGCCGTGGCCACGCGCGCCGATCTGCCTTATTGCCTGCAATGGACCTTAACGTTTGAAGACGGCGAGACCCTGGACCAGGCACGTGATGCGCAGGAAGGCTTGCAGGCGGCGCTGGAGCGCATGGAAAACGGCATTCTGGCTTATACCCGTATCGAAGGCATGCGCGAGCGCACTGCCTGCTACTACGTCGATGACGCGGCAGCCGCCCGCCAAAGCCGGCAGCAGCAGGCGGTGGCCCTGCCCGGGCGCGTCGACGTGTCTTTCGATCCCTCCTGGGATGCGTATCTGGCCGTCTATGCAGCCGCAGGCGCTGCGGCGGCCGATGCAGAACATGACGACCCGGAGGCTGCATGATCGAATCTACCGAGCAACTGCGCGCGCTGTACGCCCAGCCCGCCGAGCGTGCGCTGGCCAAGCAGCTGGACCACCTCGATGTGCATTGCCAGCGCTTTATCGCGCTGTCGCCGCTGTGCGTGGTGGCCACGGCCGGCCAGGCTTACGAAATGCTCGATGCCTCGCCCCGGGGTGGCCCGCCCGGCTTTGTCAAATGCCAGGGCGCGCAGCACCTGCTGCTGCCCGATGCCGGGGGCAACAACCGGCTCGATTCGCTCAGCAACCTGCTGACCGATGCCCGTATCGCGCTGCTTTTCCT
Organism: Comamonas sediminis; assembly: GCF_041107495.1. Lineage (NCBI taxonomy): Bacteria > Pseudomonadati > Pseudomonadota > Betaproteobacteria > Burkholderiales > Comamonadaceae > Comamonas > Comamonas sediminis. The sequence goes on along the minus strand of NZ_JBGBDC010000009.1, from coordinate 255,645 downwards.
GCTGCCTGGCGTGGACGAGACCTTGCGCGTCAACGGCACCGCAAAGCTGCGCGATGAGGCCCGCTTCATCGATGTGTTCGATGGCGAACGCCAACGGCCCAAGCTGGTGATCGAGATCGAGGTGCGCGAAGCCTATCTGCACTGCGCCAAGGCCTTGATGCGCTCGCGTCTGTGGCAGGCTGAGGCACAGATCGCGCGCAGCACCCTGCCCACGCTCAACCAGATGATCCATGACCAGATGGGCTCAAGCGCGGCACCCGAGCCTCAGGCGGACATGGTGGCGCGCTACCAGCAGCAAATCCTGCAAGAGCAGGGACAGTGACGACAACCGCCGAGGAGGGCGTAGGAATGGCTGTGATTTTGGTGATCGGCGCCTCGCGCGGCATTGGCCTGGAGCTGGTGCGGGAATATGCGCAGGCAGGCTGGACGGTGCTGGCCACGGTGCGTGATGCGGAGGCGCAGGCGCGGCTGCAGGCGCTGGGCGCGCGGGCTTTTCGGGTTGATGTGCTCAAACCGGAGAGCGTGACGGCACTGGCCACGGCATTGGCTGGCCAGCAGATCGACTTGGCGATGTATGTGGCCGGTGTGATCCGCCGGCCCAATGCCCGCACGGTGCCGACCCAGGCCGATTTTGATGCGGTGATGCACACCAATGTGCTGGGCGCCATGCAGCTGCTGCCGCAGATCGGCCCGATAGTCGAGGCCAGCGGCGGCGTGTTTGCCTTTATCTCGTCGTCGATGTCGCAGATCGAAGGTGTGGATGACAGCTATTCCTGGCTGTACAGGGTCAGCAAGACGGCGCTGAACATGGCGGTGGCCTCCGCCCAGCATGACTACCCCGGCGCGCGCCTGATCACCTTGGACCCGGGCTGGGTGCAGACCGACATGGGCGGGGATGAAGCGCCGCTGACCGTGCAGCAAAGCGTCAGCGGCATGCGCCAGACCCTGGCCTCGGTCAGCGATGCGGACAAGGGGCGCCTGCTGCACCACGATGGCCGCCGCGCCAAGCACTGGTAAGCCCGCCAAGCAGACAGCGACAGAACGAGAAAATCCGGAGACAACCGATGCTTTTGAACGACGACCAGACGATGATCCGCGATGCGGTGCGTGAATTTGCCCAGGCCGAGCTGTGGCCGCACGCCGCGCAGTGGGACCGCGACCATGTGTTCCCCAAGGCAGCCCACCAGGGCCTGGCCCAGCTGGGTGCCTACGGCATCTGCGTGCCCGATGCGCTGGGCGGCGCAGGGCTGGACTACATCAGCCTGGCCTTGGTACTGGAAGAAATTGCCGCTGGCGACGGTGGCACCAGCACCGCCATCAGCGTGACCAACTGCCCCGTCAATGCCATCCTGATGCGCTACGGCAGCGACGCACAGAAAAAACAATGGCTGGCCCCGTTGGCAAGGGGCGAGATGCTGGGCGCCTTCTGCCTGACCGAGCCCCATGTCGGCTCGGACGCCAGCGCGCTGCGCACCACCGCCAGCAAACAGGGCGATGCCTATGTGATCAATGGCGTCAAGCAGTTCATCACCAGCGGCAAGAACGGCCAGATGGCGATCGTGATTGCGGTGACCGACAAGGGCGCCGGCAAAAAGGGCATGAGCGCCTTCATCGTGCCCACTGACAACCCGGGCTACCAGGTCGCGCGGCTGGAGGACAAGCTCGGCCAGCACAGCAGCGATACCGCGCAGATCAATTTTGAGAACTGCGTGGTGCCGGCCGAGAACCTGATCGGCGCCGAAGGCGAGGGCTATAAGATTGCGCTGGGCGCGCTCGAAGGCGGGCGCATCGGCATTGCCGCGCAAAGCGTGGGCATGGCCCGCAGCGCCTTTGATGTGGCCGTGCAGTACGCCAAGGAGCGCGAGAGCTTTGGCACGCCCATCATCAACCACCAGGCCGTCGGCTTTCGCCTGGCCGAATGCGCGACGCAGATCGAGGCGGCCCGCCAGCTGATCTGGCATGCCGCCAGCCTGCGCGATGCCGGCCAGCCGTGCCTGAAGGAAGCGGCCATGGCCAAGCTGTTTGCCAGCGAGATGGCCGAGCGCGTCTGCAGCGCCGCCATCCAGACCCTGGGCGGCTATGGCGTCGTCAATGATTTTCCGGTGGAGCGCATCTACCGCGATGTGCGGGTCTGCCAGATCTACGAAGGCACCAGCGATGTGCAGAAGATCCTGATCACCCGCGCGCTGGCTTGAGGGCCTTTGCAGGATCGTGAAAAACAAACCCGGCGCTGCCGGGTTTGTTGTTTAGAGCGCCAGGCGCCGGCCGTCGGCAAACACCATCAGCTCGCCGGGCTGGAAAGCTGTCCACTGCTCGTTGGTGGTCAGCGGCGACGTCACCACCACGGCCACCCGGTCCTGCTGCGTGGTGCAGGTGGCAAAGTCGATGCTCAGGTCCTCATCGCTCAGCTGTGCCTGCGAGAACGGATGCGCGCGCTCGGTGTAGCACAGGAAGGTGTTCGCATGGGCCCAGAGCGCCTCGCCATTGGAGAGCAGAAAGTTGAAGGTGCCATGCGGCGCAATCTGGGCGGCCAGCTCGCGCAGGGTGTGGGTCAGCTCGGCAATGCTGGGCGTGCCGGCATGGGATTTCCACAGCTCCTGCATCAGCCAGCAAAACACATGCTCGCTGTCGGTATCGCCCACCGGGTGAAAGTGGGTGTGCAGGCGGGGGCGGAAGTCCTTGAGGTCGCCATTGTGGGCAAACACCCAGTTCTTGCCCCAGAGCTCGCGCACAAAGGGGTGGCAGTTCTGCAGCAGCACCTGGCCCTGCGTGGCCTTGCGGATATGCGCAATCACATTGCGGCTGTGGATGGGGTAGCGCCGCACCAGCTCGGCCACCGGCGACTGGACGGCCGGCTGGTGGTCCACCAGCAGGCGCAGGCCGCCTTCTTCAAAGAAGGCGATGCCCCAGCCATCGCTGTGGTGGTCGGTATTGCCGGCCCGCTGCGAAAAGCCGCTGAAGCTGAAGTTGATGTCGGTGGGGGTGTTGCAGTTCATCCCCAGCAGTTGGCACATGGCAAAAACTCTTTGAAAACCGTTGGATGGCCCAGTGTAGACCATTCGCTCCGGGCCAAGAACCTGGTCAAAGTCTCTTATGGCCTGGCCGCCGCAGGTGCCTGCAGCTGGCGGGCAGCGACGCCCGCGAGCACACAGACCACGGCCAGCATCAAAAAAGTGTCGCGAAAACCCGCCACCCGCTCGGCCAGCACAATGTCGATGGCGGGCGACTGGTTGGCGTAGAAGGCCACGCGCCACTCCAGAAAGATGCCGCAGAGGCTCACCCCGGCGGCGCCGCCGAGCATGCGCAGAAAGCTGAAGCTGCTCGACCCCTGTGAGATCAGGCTTTTGTCCAGCGAACGCATGCTGCCCAGGGTCAGCGACGGCAGGATGAAGCCCAGTCCAATGCGGCCCAGCACCGTATAGCCCACCAGCAGCCACAGCGACGAGCCCGGCTGCAGCACACCGGTCAGCACAAAGGACAGCGCCAGCAGCGAGAGGCCGCCGATCACCAGCCAGTGCACAGGGGTGCGGTCAGCCATGCGGCCGGCCAGCGCGATGACGCCGCCCAGCACCAGGCCAGCGGGCAGCATCGTGGTGCCCACGACCGACGCCGAGTACGACAGCCCCAGCTGCATGAATACCGGCAGCAGGTAGGTGGAGCCAAACAAGGCCACGCCGTAGATGAAGGCCACGATGCAGCCGGCCGCAAAAGGCTTGCTGGCAAACAGGCGCAGGTCCATCAGCGGCTTGCCGCCCTGGGCCAGCAGGCGCCGCTGCCAGCCAATGAAGGCGGGCAGGCAGACCAGCGCAATCGCCAGCAGCACGGCGCTTTGCTGCCAGCCGCTGCCATGCAGCGCCACCAGGCCATTGAGCAGGCAGACCGTGCCGGTGGTGGCAATGGCCAGGCCCAGCCAGTCCAGGCTGTTGCCATGGCGGTCGGCGGCGGCGCCGCCGGGCGCATTGACGGGCACAAACTTCAGCCCCAGCCAGACCGAGGCCAGGCACAGCGGCACCACCATGAAGAACACCGAACGCCAGCCCATCCAGTCGACCAGCAGGCCGCCCACGCTCGGGCCAATGGCCGGCGCCAGCACGATGCCCATGCCAAACAGGCCGTTGGCCCGGCCTTGCTCATGCGATGCGAAGGCATGCAGGATGATGATGGCGGGAATCGGCTGGATCACACCGGCCGCCAGCCCTTCGACCACGCGCGCCACCAGCACCAGGTTGTAGTCGCTGCTGAAACCGCCGCCCATCCCCCCCAGCATCAGCAGCAGCACGGCGCCCAGGTAGGTGTTGCGGTAGCCATAGCGCGACAGCAGCCAGGGCGTGGTCAGCATCGCCACCGTGGTGGCCACCATGAAGGACGAAGTCACCCATTGCGCACGCGACTGGCCGAGCTGGAAGTGCTGGCTCATCGCCGGGATGGCGACATTGAAAATGGTTGACGAGATGATCGAGGCCATCGTGCCCACCATCACGCTGAACAGCAGGTACCAGCGAAAGCGCTCCCCATAGAGGCTGCGCAGATCCTGGGCGTTGTGGTGTCTTATCTGCATGGCGGAGGCTGGGCGGATGGGGCGCGTGTGGCGGTTGGCCGGGTGGAGCGCCTGCAAGCAGGCCGGCCCCGGGCGTTTGATGATGATCCTGGGGCTGGGGCTTGTCAGTCACCCCGGTTGGGGCTGGCGCCGGGATCGGGCTGCGCGCTGCCACAGGCCGGGCAGATGCAGCGCTGGCCGCGCTCGGCCGGGGCCAGGCGCTGCAAGGCCTGGGGGTCGATATCGGCGGTCATGCACCAGCACTGGGCAGCGGGCAGGCCCTGGGCCACGGCGCAGCCGTTGCGCTGGCCGCACAAGGGGCATTGCTGCGCCCAGGTGCCGCTGCCTGTGCCGGTGGCAGGCATCATGGCGTGCCCGTGGGCGCCGGGGTAGGCGCTGCGGCGGGCGCGGGGCGTGGGGGCGGCAGCGCGTCTTCGGGCCGGGCGGTCAGGCTGCCGGCCAGCAGCTCGGGCAGGCGGTCCACCCCCATGCGGAAGCCGCAGGCCTGCGCATGGCCGCCACCGCCCATGCTTTCGGCCAGCGGAATGCAGTTGAAGTCCGAGCGCGAGCGCAGGCCGCATTTGGCGCCCTTGGGGCTGGCGCTCCACATCAGCGCAAAGGTGCCGCTCTGCTTGGCCAGGATATCGCCGACCTGGCTGTGGAACATGCCCGGGGCATTCACCATCAAGCCAGCCACGCCATTGAACACCAGCGGCTGCGCGCCTTCGGCAATGTCGCTGCAGAGCTTGAGGTACTTCTCGTCCATCGCGCCGCCCCGGGCCATGAAGGCGCTCAGTTGTTCGGGGCTGAAGGCTGCAATCTCGGCCCAGCGCTCAAAGCTGCGCGGCTCCATGTCCAGCGCGGCCAGAAAGGCACCGCTTTCGGGGTACTGCCAGCGCCAGATGTCGCGGTCCTCGATGTGCAGCACCAGCGCGGGGATGGGGTTCTGGGGAAAGAAGAACTCCCAGGCCAGGCGCGCGCCGGACTTGTTCATGTCGAAATGCACGACGCCGCAGGTGCATTGGTAGCCATGGAGCTTCTCTGCCGCGCTCTTGTGGTGGTCCAGCAGCACCAGCTTGTGGGCCTGCGCCTCGATGGCCGCCAGCAGCTCGGGGCCAAAGGCAAAGTCGAGGATGTAGATCGTGCGGCCGGCCAGCGGCCCCAGGTCGTCCACGGTCTGGATCTCGCCATGGTCCAGGCCGCGAAACTCTGCGTTGCCGGAGAAGAACAGCCAGGCCGCCAGCGCCGCGCCATAGCCATCGGGGCAGTTGCGGCCGTGGTAGAGGATCAGGGGCTGGGGGTCGTTGATGTCGGCCGTCACCGGCAGAGAAAGGTCGGGCAGAAGTTTCATCCTGCCATTTTCCGCCAAGCGTATTACCTGAGAGCGACCAAGTACTGCGCGGGTATGCGGTGGAGGGCCACCGCATGCCCGCAGGCGCCATGGGCAGGCGCAGCGTTTATGCCAGCGTGTAGGCCGTCTTCACCGTGGTGTAGAACTCCTGCGCATAGCGGCCTTGCTCGCGCGGGCCGTAGCTCGATCCCTTGCGGCCGCCAAACGGCACATGGTAGTCCACGCCGGCGGTGGGCAGGTTCACCATCACCATGCCGGCCTGGGCGTGGCGCTTGAAGTGGCTGGCGTACTTCAGGCTGGTGGTGGCAATGCCGGCAGACAGGCCAAAGGCGGTGTCGTTGGCCACAGCCAGTGCCTCTTCATAGTTCTGCACGCGGATCACGCTGGCGACCGGGCCAAACACCTCTTCGCGGTTGATGCGCATCTGCGGCGTGCTGTCTACCAGCAGGGCCGGCTGCATGAAAAAGCCTTCGTTGCCGCTGCCGGTGTGGCAGGCAATGCGGCTGCCGCCAGCGGCCAGCACGGCGCCTTCGGCCTTGGCGATTTCCACATAGCTCAGGTCTTGCTCCAGCTGGGCCTGGCTCACCACCGGGCCGATGTCGGTGCCGGCGGCGCGCGCATCGCCCACTTTGATCCTGGCCATGCGCTCTTGCAGCGCCTGCACAAAGGCGGGGTAGATCTTGTCGGTGACGATCAGGCGGCTCGATGCGGTGCAGCGCTGGCCGGTCGAGTAAAAGCAGCTCTGGGCTGACAGCTCCACGGCCTGGGCCAGGTCGGCATCGTCCAGCACCACCTGCGGGTTCTTGCCGCCCATCTCCAGCTGCACCTTCTTGCCCGATTTGACGCAGGCCTCGGCAATGCCCCGGCCCACACCGACCGAGCCGGTAAAGCTGATCGCCGCCACATCGGGGTGTTGCACCAGTGCATCGCCAATGATGCGGCCCCGGCCCATCACCAGGTTGAAGACGCCGGCCGGGATGCCGCTGCGGTGGATGATGTCGGCCAGTGCCCAGGCGCTGCCGGGCACCAGGTCGGCGGGCTTGATCACCACGCAGTTGCCAAAGGCCAGCGCGGGTGCAATCTTCCAGGCCGGAATGGCGATGGGGAAGTTCCAGGGTGTGATCAGGCCGACCACGCCGATGGGCTCGCGCGTGATTTCCACGCCAATGCCGGGGCGCACCGACGGCAGGCTCTCTCCGGCCAGGCGCAGGCATTCGCCGGCAAAGAACTTGAAGATCTGGCCGGCGCGGGCCACTTCGCCGATCGCCTCGGGCCGGGTCTTGCCTTCTTCGCGGGCCAGCAGATCGCCCAGCTCTTCCTTGCGCGCCAGGATTTCATGGCCGATCTTGTCGAGCGCATCATGGCGCGCCTGGATGCCCGAGACGCTCCAGGCTGGGAAGGCCGCAGTGGCCGCCGCCACTGCGGCATCCACGTCGCTGGCATCGCCTTGGGCGTACTGGCCGATCACATCGGACAGGTCGCTGGGGTTGGTGTTGGGGGAGGTGGTCTTGCCGGGTGTCCAGCTGCCGTTGATCAGGTTGTTGTGTGTCGTCATAGGCTTGCCAGGCGGTTGGGGCCTGGTCTCAAAAAAATGGAGGGGTGGTTCAGGTGCCGCTCAGGCAATGCGGGCCTGTGCCGCCGCCAGGGACCAGGGCACTTCCTGCAGCGGCTGGCCGTGGTCGATCAGGCTGCGCAGGTTGGCCAGCACCAGATCGGCCATCGCGCGGCGCGTCTCCTGGGTGCCGCTGGCGATATGCGGTGCCAGCACCACGTTGTCCTGCAGCAGCAGGCCGGGCAGGGGGCGGGGTTCGTCCTCGAACACATCGAGGCCGGCGCCGGCAATGCGCTGGTGCTGCAGCGCATCCAGCAGCGCCGCTTCATCGACCACGCTGCCGCGCGCCACGTTAATCAGAAAGCCCTGCGGGCCCAGTGCCTGCAGCACCTGGGCATTGACCAGGTGGCGGGTGTCGTCGCCACCGGCGGCGGTGATGACCAGAAAGTCGCACCACTCGGCCAGTTCCTGCAGCGATGCCATGTAGCGGTGCGGCGAATCGCTGACCGGGCGGCGGTTGTGGTAGGCCACCTCCATGTCAAAACCGCTGGCGCGGCGCGCCACCTGGCGGCCAATGCGGCCCATGCCCAGAATGCCCAGGCGCTTGCCCGAGGCGCGGGTGTAGACGCCAAAGCGTTCGCTGGGCCAGAGGCCGGCACGTACAAAGCGGTCGGCCGCCGCCAGGTGCCGGGCGCTGTCCAGCAGCAGCGCAAAGGCCATGTCGGCCACACAGTCGTCCAGCACGCCGGGGGTGTAGCCCACGCGGGCGGATGTGGCCAGGATGGCCTGCTGGTCCAGCGCATCAAAGCCGACGCCAAAACTGCTGATGCCGCGCAGTGCCGGCAAGGCCTGGATCACCGCGGCCGATGCGCCCATGCTGGCCGAGGTGACCAGGTAGGCAAATTCCGAACCATGGGCAGCCAGGAACTGCTGCGGGTCCGCTTGTGCGCTCAGCACGGTGGTATCGAATTCCTGGGCCAGATCGGCATCAAGCGCGGGCAGCGGCATCTTGCCCATTTGCAGCACGCGCGGGCGTTGGGTAGCAGTCATGTATGGAGGGCTTTGAACGGAAGGAGCCCGGCACCCCCTACAGCACCGTGCTGCAGGTGGTTACCGGGCCAGGAGGTCAACGCAGATCAGGCTTCAACCTTCTTGATCAGCGCTGCCAGCATGTCGATTTCCTCGGGCTTGAGGTCGGCCAGCGGTGCGCGCACCGGACCGGCATCGTGGCCCACCAGCTTGGCGCCGGCCTTGATGATGGACACGGCGTAGCCGGCGCTGCGGTTGCGGATCTTCAGGTAAGGCATGAAGAAGTCCTTGAGCAGCTGGTGCTGGGTGGCATGGTCATCGGTGCGCACGGCTTCGTAGAAGCGGATGGCCGTCTTGGGGATGAAGTTGAACACGGCCGACGAGTACACCGGCGTGCCCAGTGCCTTGTAGGCAGCGGCATAGACTTCGGCGGTCGGCAGGCCACCCAGGTAGGCCAGGCGGTCACCCATGGTCAGGTACATGGCCGACATGGCTTCAATGTCGCCCACGCCGTCCTTGAAACCCACCAGGTTGGGGTTGCGTTCGCAGAGCTTGGCAACGGTCTCGGGGGTGAAGCGGCTCACGCCACGGTTGTAGATGATGACGCCGAACTTCACGCTCTTGCAGACGGCTTCGACGTGGGCGGCCAGGCCTTCCTGGCTGGCTTCGGTCATGTAGTGGGGCATCAGCAGGATGCCGTGGGCACCAGCGGCTTCTGCAGCCTGTGCGCACTGGATCGCAAAGCGGGTCGGGCCGCCTGCACCGGCAATGATCGGCACCTTGCCCTTGCAGGTGTCCACCGCGGTCTTGATGATGGCGGGGTATTCCTCCGCAGTCAGCGAGAAGAACTCACCGGTGCCGCCAGCGGCGAACAGCGCGCTGGCGCCAAACGGGGCCAACCATTCCAGGCGCTCGGCATAGCCCTTGGCGTTGAAGTTGCCTTGTGCATCGAAGTCGGTAATGGGGAAGGACAGCAGTCCGGAACTCATCACGTTCTTCACATCCTGGGGGCTCATGGTGCTCATATCAAACTTTCAAAGAAAAGAGGGGGAATTAACAGTGCCAAACCTGCGCGGCTCAATCGAGCTGCAGGTTGGCGGTTTGGACGACCGTGCGCCAGCGCTGGCGTTCGGCCTTGAAAAATTGGTCGGTCTCGACCGGCGTCATCGTGACCACCTCTGCGCCCTGGCCGGTCAGGCGCGAGCGCACCTCGGGCGAGCGGATGGCGGTCAGCAAGGCCTGGTTCACCTTCTGGATCACGGCGTCGGGCGTCTTGGCCGGCAGCACCACGCCTTGCCAGGTGCCCGAAGCAAAGCCGGCTGCGCCTTGTTCGGCCAGGGTCGGCACATCGGCGATCAGCGGCATGCGGGTGTTCTTGGAAATGCCCAGCAGCTTCAACTTGCCGCTTTGCACATGGGGGTAGGTAGCGAGCATGCCGTTCATCAGCACCTGGGTCTGGCCGGCCACGGTGTCCTGCACCGATTGCACGCCGCCCTTGTAGGGCACATAGACCCATTTGGCGCCCGTCAGCCGGGCCAGTTCCACACCGGCCAGGTGCGGCGCGCTGCCGGTGGCCGTGACGGCAAAGTTCAGGTCCTGCTTCTTGGACAGCGCCACCAGCTCCTGCAGGTTGTTGGCCTGCACCGAGGGGTGCACCACCAGCATGTGCGGCGAGTAGGCCAGCATGGCGGCGCCACGCAGGTCCTTGCTCGGGTCAAAACTCAGCTTGGTGTAGACGGATGGCGAGATCGCCAGCGCACCCAGGTCGCAGAGCAGCCAGGTATAGCCATCAGGCTGGGCGCGGGCCACAAACTCAGCCCCCAGGTTGCCGTTGGCACCGGGCTTGTTGTCGATCACCACCGTCTGCTTGAGCTCTTGCGAGATCAGCTGGCCAATCGAGCGGGCAATGATGTCCGAGCTGCCGCCTGGCGGGTAGGGGACCACCAGCCGGATCGGCTTGCTGGGCCATGCATCGGCCGCCCACAGCGGCATCGACAACAAGCCCCCGGCAGCCAGGGCCAGCGCTGAACAGATCAGGTGCGAACGGCGATGCATAGGTCTCTGTCTCCTTTTTAGATATAAGACATCATACAACTGAAAACATAGATCGCCAAGGTTTGGTGGACTAGGGGAAACGCTTGGCTGGGGGATGGGAGTGGGGATGCAGGCCGATTGGCGTGGCCTTGGCGCGGTGCTGGCGGGGTCCTTGCGTGGGCGCTAGCAAGGGGTGGCTGGCGCTGCCGCTGAGGGCCTGGGGCCTGAGCGCTGCAGCCCGGTGGCGGGCTCGCGTGCGGGCGGCTCAGCGTTCGCTGCCTGGCGCACCGGCTGCTTGCTGCTCCTGGGCCAGGCGCTGGGCCAGACGCAGGCGTTCGCGCGAGTTGGTCAGGTGGATGCGCATGGCGGCGCGGGCCGAGTCGGCATCCTGGCGCTCGATCGCAGAGAAGATTTCTTCATGCTCGCGGTTCACGCGCTTGAGGTAGTCCGGGTCGCGCGTGGGGATGTGGATCGAGGCAATCCGGTTGCGCGGAATCAGCATCGAGCCAAAGTGCTGCAGGATCTCCTGGAAGTAGCGGTTGCCGGTGGCCTTGGCGATGCTGAGGTGAAAGTCCAGGTCATGGCTCACGGTCTCGCGGCCCAGTGCAAAGTTCTGCTCAAAGGCCTGCAAGGCAGTGCGCATCGCGCGCAGATGCGGCTCCTGGCGCCGGGTGGCGGCCAGGCCGGCGGCCTCGGTCTCCAGGCTGATGCGCAGCTCCAGCACGGCGAGCACATCGACCGATTCACTCAGCTCATGGGCGCTGAGCACCATGCCCGGCGTGCTGCGGGCGGGCAGCACAAAGGTGCCGATGCCATGCTTGGTTTCCACCAGACCCGAGGCCTGCAGCTTGGACAGCGCCTCGCGCACGACCGTGCGGCTGACATCGTAGTTGCGTACCAGCTCGGTCTCGGTCGGCAGCTTGTCGCCCTCTTGCAACAGGCCCTGGCGGATCTTGTTTTCAAACTCTTCCGACAGCAGATTGGCCAGGCTGCGGCTGCCTTTGGCGGCACGGCTGCCGCGCAGGCTGGCAGCGGAGTCCAGGGGAATCGATGGGGCGGTGGTGGATTCCGAAGGGCTTTTAAGCATGGCTGTGGTCCGGCAGAACAAGGGTCTGGCCGTTGGCTTGTGCGGCACGGCAACCGTGGCAAATGGCATCCGGGGCGGATGCCATTGACGGGGATGCGGGTAATTCCGAGGGGCTTTTGGGCATAGCTGTGATCATAATTCACCCTTGTCATCAGACAACACATGACTGATGCCTTGTTGTAACCTACTTTCCCACCATGCTCAAGCTTTTCTCGAAAACCACCGTATGTGCCGTCACCCTGCTGGCTGCTTCCCTGGCGCAAGCGCAGACCTCCAGCACCCTGGAGAAGATCAAGCAAAGCGGCGCGATCACCATCGGTGCACGCGACATGTCCGTGCCCTTCAGCTACAAGGTCAACGGCAATGCGGACCCCATCGGCATGATCAACGACATCTGCCTGAAGGTGGCCGAGGCAGCACAAAAGGCCGCTGGCCTGCCCAAGCTTGAGATCAAGTACCTGATCACCACGCCCACCAGCCGCATTCCGCTGATCCAGAACAACACCGTCGATCTGGACTGCACGCCGGTGACCAACACCATCGCGCGCCAGGAGCAGGTCTCCTTCTCGCCGAGCTACTTCTCGGCCAACGTGACCCTGGCCGTGCGCAAGGATTCGCCGGTCAAGGGCATTGCCGATCTGCAAAACCGCAATGTGGCCACCGTCACCGGCACCACCTCGATCCAGTTGCTGCGCGCCTACAAGAAGGCCCAGGGCGTGAAGTTCAACGAGGTCTATGGCAAGGACCCGTCCGAAGCCTTTGTGATGTTTGAATCGGGCAAGGCCGACGCCTTTGTGCTCGACGACGTGCAACTGGCCAGCTTTATCGCCACCTCGCCCCAGCGCGACCAGTACGTGATCCTCAATGAGCCACTGCGCACCGAGCCCTATGGCGTGATGCTGCGCAAGGATGACCCGGCCTTCAAGAAGCTGGTCGATGACACCGTCTACGCGATGATCAAGTCCGGCGAGATGGAAGCGCTCTACCAAAAGTGGTTCATGACCACGATCCCGCCGCGCAACGTGAACATCAATTTCCCGCTCAGCGATTCGACCAAGGCGCTCTACGCCAACCCCAACGACAAGGGCATCTAAGAGAAACCGAGCGATTGCGAATTTATGTTGAAGCTAAGTCAAAAAGTCGAGAGCCTGCCTTCGTCGCCCAGCATGGCGATTTCCTCGCAGGCCAAGAAGATGAAGTCCGAAGGCATCGATGTCATCGACCTGAGCATTGGTGAGCCCGATTTCAATACGCCCGAGCACATCATCGATGCAGCGATGGCGGCGGCCAAGGCCGGTGCCACCAAGTACACCGTGCCCGCCGGCAACGAGAGCCTGCGCAAGGCGATTGCGCAGAAGTTCCAGCAGGACAACGCCCTCGACTACGCCGTGGCCGAGATCACCACCGGTGTCGGCGCCAAGCAGCTGATCTTCAATGCCTTCATGGCAACCCTGGAGAGCGGTGACGAGGTCGTGGTGCCCACGCCTTGCTGGGTGTCCTATGGCGACATCGTGGCGCTGCACGGCGGCGTGCCGGTCTATGTGCCCTGCTCCGAGGCAGTCGGCTTCAAGCTCACGCCCGAGGCCCTGCGCCAGAGCATCACGGCCAGGACGCGCTGGTTGATCATCAACAGCCCCGGCAACCCTACCGGCGCGGTCTACAGCCGTGCCGAGCTGGAGGCGCTGGGTGAGGTGCTCAAGGACTTCCCCGAGGTGCTGGTCATGTCTGATGAGATCTACGAGCACATCATCCTGACCGGTGTGCCCTTTGTCTCGTTCGCCCAGGCCTGTCCTTACCTGAAGGACCGCATGCTGATCATCAACGGTGTCTCCAAGTCCTACGCGATGACCGGCTGGCGCATTGGCTATGCGGCAGGCCCCGAGAAGCTGATCGGCGGCATGAACAAGCTCGAATCGCAAAGCTGCACCAGTGCCACCTCGGTGGCGCAGGCCGCTGCACAGGCGGCACTGCTGGGCGACCAGGACTGCGTGCGCCAGGCGCGCCAGACCTTTGTCGACCGGCTGCAGACCATCCGCAGCGCACTGGCCATCGTGCCCGAGCTGACCCTGTCGTCGGTGCCCGATGGTGCTTTCTACCTGTTCCTCGGTTGCCAGAGCCTGATCGGCCGCCGCACGGCCGACGGCAAGGTGCTGGACAGCGATGCCGCGGTGTCGGGCTTTTTGCTCCATGCCGCACAGGTGGCGACCGTGCCGGGCGCTGCGTTTGGCATGTCGCCTTATATCCGTCTGTCGTTCGCCACCGACCCCGCGCTGGTGGTGAAGGCGCTGAAGAACATCCGTTCTGCCATTGACGGCCTGGCACAAGGCTGACCACCCAAGGCGCTTTTCACAAGCGCCTTTTTTTATGGAAAAGGAGCAGCACATGCAGGTACAAACACCTCCGCTGCAACGCTTGCTGTTGACCGGCGCGGCCGGCGGCCTGGGCCGGGTGCTGCGCCAGCGCCTGCGTGGCCTGGCGCCCGTCTTGCGCGTGTCCGATATCGCCGGCATGGGCGCGCCGCTGGATGCGCAAGAAGAAGTCGTCCCCTGCGACCTGGCCGACAAGCAGGCGGTGGATGCGATGGTGGCCGGTTGCGACGCCATCGTGCACCTGGGCGGTGTATCGGTGGAGCGGCCTTTTGAAGAGGTGCTGGAGGCCAATATCAAAGGCATCTTCCACCTCTACGAGGCCGCGCGCCGCCATGGTGTGAAGCGCATCGTGTTTGCCAGCTCCAACCATGTGATCGGCTTTTACAAGCAGAGCGAAAAGATCGACGCCAACGCGCGCCGCCGCCCCGATGGCTACTACGGCCTGTCCAAGTCCTTTGGCGAGGACATGGCGAGTTTTTACTTTGACCGCTATGGCATCGAGACGGTGAGCATACGCATTGGCTCGTCCTTCCCCGAGCCCAAGGACCGGCGCATGATGCACAGCTGGCTGAGCTATGACGACCTGGTGCAGCTGGTCGAGAAAAGCCTGTTCACCCCCAACGTCGGCCATACCGTCGTCTATGGCGCATCGGCCAACCGCGACCTGTGGTGGGACAACCATGCCGCCGCCCACCTGGGCTTTGTGCCCAAGGACAGCTCCGAGCCCTGGCGCGCCAAGGTGGAGGCGCAACCCGCCCCTGCCGCCAACGACCCGGTCGCCGTCTACCAGGGCGGCGCCTTCACCGCCCAGGGCCCCTTTGGCGATACGCCGGAGCAGCCTGCATGACAGCCGCCGAGCTGGTCATCGATGCCCGCAACGCCACCGGCGAAAGCCCCGTGTGGCGGGCGCAGGAGGCTGCGCTGTACTGGGCCGACATACCGAGGGGCCTGCTGCAGCGCTGGCAGCCCGGGCAAGGCGCCGCCACGCAATGGCAGCTGCCGCAGATGCTGGCCTGCATGGCCCCCTGGCAGGGCGAGCCGCGGCGCTGGATTGCCGGTTTGGAAGATGGCATTTACCAGGTGACCTTGGGCGATGGTGACCGCCATGGCGAGGCCCGTATCCAGGCGCTGGCCACCGTCGGCCACGCGATGCCCGGCATGCGCTTCAACGATGGGCGCTGTGACCGCCAGGGCCGCCTGGTGGCCGGCAGCATGCTGATGGACATGGCGGCGGCGCAGCCGGTGGGCCGGGTCTACCGCTTTGGCGCCGATGACCTGGCAGCAGGCCGCGCGCAGGATCTGCAGCTGGGCCCGCTGATCACCCCCAACGGGCTGGCCTTCAGCCCCGATGGCCGGACCATGTACCTGTCGGATTCGCACCCCCGCAGCCAGCAGATCTGGGCCTTTGACTACGACACCGCCAGCGGTACCCCCCGCAACCGCCGCCTGTTTGTCGACATGACCAGCCTGCCGGGCCGGCCCGATGGCGCGGCCATCGATGCCGAGGGCTGTTACTGGATCTGCGGCAATGACGCCGGCCTGGTGCACCGCTTCCGGCCCGATGGGCAACTGGACCGCTCGCTGCCGTTGCCGGTCAAGAAGCCGGCCATGTGCGCCTTTGGCGGCCCGGGCCTGGATGTGCTCTATGTCACATCGATACGGCCAGACGGCATCGATCTGTCGGACCAGCCGCTGGCCGGTGGCCTGTTTGCGCTGCGCCCAGGCGTTTCAGGAATGGAGGAGACGGAATTTCGGCCCCTGTAAACAGGCGAGGTGTGTGTGACCCAGAGATCCGGAAACCATCCGGACATGTTCCCCAACCATAGAGATAACGAGGTAGACAAATGCGACTTTCCACTATCAGTGCAGCACTGGCTGCCGGTCTGCTGGCGCTCGGCGCGCAGGCCACCGAATTTCGTTCATCGGATATCCACCCGGACGACTACCCGACCGTGCAGGCGGTGAAGTTCATGGGCGAGCGCCTCAAGGCGCTGTCAGGCGGCAAGCACAGTATCCGCGTCTACCCGAACGGGGCGCTGGGGGGCGAGAAGGAAACCATCGAGCAGGCCAAGATCGGTGCGCTGGCGATGGTGCGGGTCAATGTCGGCGCGATGAACAATGTCTGCAACGAGACCGTGGTGCCCACGATGCCCTTCCTGTTCCGCTCGGTGGAGCATATGCACAAGGTGCTCGATGGCCCCGTGGGCGAGGAGATCCTCAAAGCCTGTGAGAAGCAGGGCTTTGTCGGCCTGGGCTTTTACGACAGCGGCGCGCGCTCGATGTTCACCGCCAAGCGGCCGGTCAAGAGCCTGGCCGACATGAAGGGCATGAAGGTGCGCGTGCAGCAGTCCGATCTGTGGGTGAGCATGCTCGAGGCCATGGGCGCCAATGCGACGCCGATGCCGATGGGCGAGGTCTACACCGGGCTGAAGACCGGCCTCATCGATGCGGCAGAAAACAACTACCCGACCTTCGAGAGCTCGCGCTCGTTCGAAGTCGCCAAGTACTTCAGCAAGACCGAGCACTCGATGGCGCCGGAGATTTTGCTGTTCTCCAAACGGACCTTTGACAGGCTCTCGCCCGAGGAGCAGGGCTGGGTGCGCCAGGCTGCCAAGGAATCGGTGCCGTATATGCGCAAGCAGTGGGCCGAGCGCGAGGCCAAGTCACTGGAGGTCGTGAAGGCCGGCGGCGCCGAGATTATCGAGGTGGACAAGGCACCGTTCCAGGCGGCGATGCGGCCGGTGTATGACAAGTTCATCACCGATGCCAAGCTGAAGGATCTGGTCAAGCGCGCGCAAGACACGCCTTGATCCACCGCTGATCCAACGCCAATGCCAGTGCCCGCCGGGTGCTGGCTCCTTGCAACCATCGCCCGGGGCTGTGCGCCCGGGCTGCTCGGGCACCACGATGTTTACCAAGATTTGCAGCGCCTTGTCGCGCTTGTGCATGTGGCTGGGTATTGCCGGCCTGATGCTGTTGATCGCTGCCGTCAGCTGGCAGGTGTTTGGCCGCTATGTGCTCAACAACACGCCGACCTGGGCCGAGAGCCTGTCGCTGTTGCTGGTGCTCTACGTGACCATGTTCGGCGTCGCCGTGGGCGTGCGCGACAGCGGCCATATCGGGCTGGAATCGCTGCTGGTGCTGGCGCCGGACTGGCTGCGCACCAAGATGGAGTTTCTGATCCATGCGCTGATTCTGCTGTTCGGCGCGGCGATGGCCTATGGCTGCGCGTCGCTGGCCGAATCGGTCTGGGACTACCGCCTGCCGACCTTGGGCTTGTCCGAGGGCTGGAAATATGTGCCCGCCATTCTTGCCGGCAGCCTGATCGTGCTGTTTTCCATTGAACACCTGATCGCACTCGCGCAAGGCCGCGAAGTGCAGCCCAACTAGGAGCGCGGCGATGACCACAGCCTTGCTGATTCTGAGCCTGAGCTTTGCCGTCCTGCTGCTGCTGGGCGTGCCGGTGGCCTTCTCCATTGGCCTGTCT
The DNA here is from genome assembly GCF_041107495.1 of Comamonas sediminis. NCBI lineage: Bacteria > Pseudomonadati > Pseudomonadota > Betaproteobacteria > Burkholderiales > Comamonadaceae > Comamonas > Comamonas sediminis. The sequence continues at coordinate 238,199 of NZ_JBGBDC010000009.1, read as the reverse complement.
GCGCTGGCCACCCTGGCCTACGAGGGGCTGCCGCTGGAGGTGGGTTTTCAACAGATGACCGCCGGCATGGGGGTGTTCTCCTTCCTGGCGATTCCGTTCTTTATCTTTGCCGGTGAGCTGATGCTGCACGGCGGCATTGCCGACCGCATCGTCAACTTTGCGCGGGCGCTGATCGGCCATGTGCGCGGCGGGCTGGGCATGTCCAATGTGGTGGCCTGCACCTTGTTTGGCGGCGTCTCGGGCTCGCCGGTGGCCGATGTCTCGGCAATGGGCGCGGTGATGATCCCGATGATGAAGAAGGAGGGCTACCACGCTGACTACGCCGTCAACGTGACCACGCATGCGGCCCTGGTGGGCGCGCTGATGCCGACCAGCCACAACATCATCATCTATGCGCTGGCAGCCAGCGGCAAGGTGTCGATTGCGGCGCTGATCCTGGCGGCCATCATCCCGGCCATCATCCTGACCCTGAGCAACCTGGGCGCGGCCTACTGGGTGGCACGCCGCCGGGGCTACCCGGCGGGCACCTTCCCCGGCTGGCAGGTCGTGGGCCGCAGCCTGGCAGCGGCGCTGCCGGGCCTGTTTGTCGTGGTGCTGATTCTGGGCGGCATTCTGTCGGGCGTGTTCACGGCCACCGAATCGGCCGTCGTGGCCGTGCTGTATGCACTGGCGCTGACGGTGTTTGTCTACCGGTCGCTCAGCTGGGCGCACTTTGTCAAGGCGGCGTCCAAGGCGGTGCGCAACACCGGCATCATCCTGCTGCTGATCGGCATCTCCAGCACCTTTGGCTACCTGATCAGCCTCTACGGCGTGGCCGAGCTCACCGGCCAGATGCTGGCCCAGGTGACCACCACGCCCTGGATGGTGTTCCTGCTGATCAACATCATCCTGTTCCTACTCGGCACCTTCCTCGACATGGCTGCCACCATCTTGCTGTGCACGCCCATCTTCCTGCCGATTGCCCAGCACTACGGCATGAGCTCGGTGCAGTTCGGCATTGTGCTGCTCATCAACTGCGCGCTGGGCTTGAACACCCCGCCGGTGGGCACGACGCAGTTTGTCGGCTGCGCCATTGGCGGCGTGTCGGTGGGTACCGTCATGCGCACCATCTGGCCGTTCTATGGCGCGCTGATCTTTGCGCTGGGCCTGGTGACCTTTGTGCCGGCCTTCACCACCTGGCTGCCGCAGATCTTCATGACCGTGCGCTAAGCGCTCCCCGCCTCGCAGCCCCTTCACCACTTCTGCATCCTCCTGCGCTTTCACGATGAGTACCTCGCACGCCATTCGCCACATCCGCATCACGCCGATTGCCTTCCGCGATCCGCCGCTGCTCAACGCTGCCGGCATCCACGAACCCTGGGCACTGCGCTCCATCATCGAGATCGAGACCGCCTCGGGCCTGGTGGGGATCAATGAGAGCTATGGCGACGAGCCGATGCTCGATGCGCTGGCCAAGGCGGCGCCGGCACTGGTGGGGCTGTCGCCCTGGGCGCTCAACGAGATGGAGCAGCGGGTGGCCGCGCTGGTGGCGCCGCCGGTGCAGACGGCCTCGGAGTTCCTGGGCCAGCAGGTATCGCTGGCGCCGGGCACCCATGTGTCGAAAACGGTGGCCAAGGTGGTCAGCGCCTTTGAGGTGGCCATGCTCGATCTGCAAGGCCAGATGGCGAATGCGCCGGTGGTCGATCTGCTGGGAGGCGCGGCGCGCTGCAGTGTGCCGTTCTCGGCCTATTTGTTCTACAAGTACGCCGAGCATGCCGGCCAGCCCTATGCGCCCGATGCCTGGGGCGAGGCGCTGACCCCGCAGCAGCTGGTGGCACAGGCGCAGCGCATGATGGGCCAGTACGGCTTCCAGAGCATCAAGTTGAAGGCCGGGGCCTTGCCGCCCGATGAAGAGGCCGCCGGCATCCTGGCTTTGGCCAAGGCCTTTCCCGGCCTGCCTTTGCGCATTGATCCGAATGCCAACTGGACAGTGGAGACCAGCCTGCGCATTGTCGAGAAGCTGCGCGGTGTGCTGGAGTACTACGAAGACCCGGCGCCCGGGCTGGACGGCATGGCGGCCGTGGCCCGCGCCTGCGAGGTGCCGCTGGCCACCAACATGGTGGTGACCGATTTTGCCGAGTTCCGGCGCAATGCCGAGATGGGCTGCCCGGTGAAGATTGTGCTGAGCGACCACCACTACTGGGGCGGTCTGCGCGCGACGCAGCGCCTGTCCACCCTGTGCCGCACGTTTGACCTGGGCCTGTCGATGCACAGCAACTCGCATCTGGGCATCAGCCTGGTGGCGATGACGCATCTGTGCGCCAGCGTGCCCTTGCTCACCTATGCCTGCGACACCCACTACCCCTGGCAGGACGAGGAGGTCATCGAAGGCGGGCGCCTGCAGTTCGAAGCCGGAAGCCTGCGTGTGCCGACAACGCCAGGCCTGGGTGTGCGGCTGGACCGCCATGCGCTGGCGCGCCTGCATGACAACTACCTGCACTGCGGCATCCGCAACCGCGATGACCTGGGCCAGATGCGCAAGTACGACCCCAGCTTTGACGGCAGGCAGCCGCGTTTCTGAGCCACGCCGCGTGCATTGCTTTCGACGATTACAAACCAAGGAGACCTCCATGCAACGCAGAACCCTGATCCAAAGCTCGCTCGCGGCCAGCGCGCTGATGCTGGGCGCCGGCCTGGCCAGCACATCCGCGCTGGCGCAAAGCAACTGGCCCACCGGCAAATCCATCACCTACCTGGTGCCGTTTCCGCCCGGTGGCAATACCGATACGCTGGCGCGTGTGGTGGCCCAGCCGCTGGGCAAGGCACTGGGCACACCGATGGTCATCGAGAACAAGGGCGGGGCCGGCGGCAGCGTCGGTTCGGCCCTGGCGGCCCGCGCGGCGCCCGATGGCTACACCATCCTGGGCGGCACGATCAGCTCGCATGCGATCAATATCAGCCTCTACTCCAAGCTCGACTACGACCCGGTCAAGTCCTTCACGCCGGTCGCGATGCTGGGCTCGGGCCCGCTGGTGCTGGTGGTGCCCGCCTCCAGCCCCTACAAGACCCTGGCCGATGTGATGGCCGGCAGCAAGGCCAAGGCCGCCAGCGGCGGGCTGACCTCGGCATCGCCCGGCAGCGGCACCTCCAACCACATGGCGCTGGAGCTGCTGGCCTACCAGACCGGGGTCAAGTTCACCCATGTGCCCTACAAGGGCAGCGGCCCGGCAGTGCAGGATGTCATCGGCGGCCAGGTCGACATGATGTTCGACACGGCCCTGGTCGTGGGCCCGCATATCCAGGCCGGCAAGCTGCGCCCGATTGCGGTGACCAGCTCCAAGCGCCTGGAATCCCTGCCCGATGTGCCCACCATTGCCGAGGGCGGTGAAAAAGGCTTTGACATGGGCTCCTGGCAGGCGGTGTTTGCGCCTGCGGGCACGCCCAAGCCGGTGGTGGATCGCCTGCATGCCGAGATCATGAAGATCGTCGCCACGCCCGAAGTGCAGGCCCGCCTGAAGGCCTTTGGCATGCAGCCTTCGACGATGACGCCGGCCGAGCTGGCCGAGTTCCAGAAGGCCGAGGTAGCCAAATGGGCGCAGGTGATCCAGGCCGCCGGCATCAAGGCCGATTGACACAGCGCAGCCAGCCTGTCACCTTGGAGGACAGGCGCGCGGTGCAGTAGCCACGCCAGCGCGCTAAGCTGCACCGCGCCAGAGAGTATTGGATATGACACAAGCCAGAACGACCCCACTTTCGATTTCCATGCATGCGGCGGACAACGTCGCGATCATCGCCAATGACGGCGGGCTGCCGGCCGGCACGGTGCTGCCCTCGGGCCTGCGCCTGGTCGAGCAGGTGCCGCAGGCCCACAAGGTCGCCTTGGTGGACCTGGCAGAAGGCGAGGCCGTGCGCCGCTACAACGTGGTCATCGGCTATGCGCGCCAGGCGATTGCGGCGGGCAGCTGGGTGCATGAGCGCCTGCTGCAGATGCCCGAGGCCCGCTCGCTCGAAGGCCTGCCGATCGCCACCGTGCCGGCGCCCGATCTGCCGCCGCTGGAGGGCTATACCTTCGAGGGCTACCGCAATGCCGATGGCACGGTGGGCACGCGCAATATCCTGGCCATCACCACCACGGTGCAGTGCGTGGCCGGCGTGCTGGATTTTGCAGTGCGCCGCATCAAGGCCGAGCTGCTGCCACGCTACCCGCATGTCGACGATGTTGTCGGGCTGGAGCACAGCTATGGCTGCGGCGTGGCCATTGATGCGGTGGGTGCCGACATACCGCAGCGCACCTTGCGCAACATCAGCCACAACCCGAACTTTGGCGGCGAGGTGATGGTCGTGAGCCTGGGCTGCGAAAAGCTGCAGCCCGAGCGCCTGCTGCCGCCGGGCTCCTTCCCGATCACCGACGAGCGCGCGCCCGAACTCGATGTGGTCTGCCTGCAGGACGAGGCCCATGTGGGCTTCATGTCGATGGTGCAGTCGATCATGACCCGGGCCGAGGCGCACTTGGCAAGGCTGAACCAGCGCCAGCGCGAGACCGTGCCGGCCAGTGCCCTGGTGGTGGGCGTGCAATGCGGCGGCAGCGATGCCTTCAGCGGCGTGACCGCCAACCCGGCGGTCGGCTTTTGCACCGATCTGCTGGTGCGCGCCGGTGCCACGGTGATGTTCAGCGAAGTGACCGAGGTGCGCGATGGCATTGACCAGCTGACCTCACGCGCCTCCAGCCCCGAGGTGGCGCAGGCCATGATCGACGAGATGGCCTGGTACGACGCCTACCTGGACAAGGGCAAGGTGGACCGCAGCGCCAACACCACGCCGGGCAACAAGAAAGGCGGCCTGTCCAATATCGTGGAAAAGGCGATGGGCTCGATCATCAAGAGCGGCACGGCGCCGATCACCGGCGTGCTGTCACCCGGTCAGAGGCTGGCCGAGCGCGGCATTGAGCGCGGCCTGGTCTATGCGGCCACGCCCGCGAGCGACTTCATCTGCGGCACCTTGCAACTGGCCGCCGGCATGAACCTGCATGTGTTCACCACCGGGCGCGGCACGCCGTATGGGCTGGCGCAGGTGCCTGTGATCAAGGTGGCGACGCGCAGCGATCTGGCACGCCGCTGGCATGACCTGATGGATGTGAACGCCGGGCGCATTGCCGATGGCGAAGCGACCATCGAGGAGATGGGCTGGGAGATGTTCCGCCTGATGCTGGAGGTGGCCAGTGGCCGCAGGAAGACCTGGGCCGAGCAATGGCAGCTGCACAATGCGCTGGTGCTGTTCAATCCCGCCCCGGTGACCTGAAGCGCGGGGCGCCGACGCGCTTACTGCTTCCACTTCTCGCGCAGCGCGGCACAGTGGTCCTCGGCCGGCAGCGCCGGGGTGCTGTGCACCCAGTCGCGGTCCGCCGCATCGGCCTGGGCCTGGTTGCCCGCCTGGCCAATCGCCACGACCGAACGGGTGCCCGCAGGCAGCCAGGTAGGGATGCCGGTGCTGCGCAGCACATGGCCGCGACCGGCGATCAGCAGCACGGTCTTGCCCGGCTGCAGCTGGGCCATGGCGGTGCTGGCCATGCTTTCGTCCTTGGCCAGCTGGATGCGCGCCATCGGGGCCAGCTGGTGGTTGGGCAGCAGGCCGCAGTGGCCATCGGCCATCGCGTCGAGCTGGCGCTGCCATGCCGCCACGGGCAGGTGGCTGTCCCAGCGGGTTTGCTGCATCACCTCGCGCATCTGCGCGCGTGGCAGGTTGCCGCCCAACACGGGCACTCCCGCCTGCACGGCCGCCATCACCACCGGGCCGTAGTGGCGCCAAGGCCAGCCCTTGTCATTCCAGGCCAGCGCCTGTTGCACCTGCGCGTCGCTGGCACTGGGGGCCAGGCCCTGGGTGCTGTGGCCGGCGTCGGCCATCTCCAGCACCACGGCGGCCAATTGCCGTCTTGCAGCCCAATGCGCTACCGTGGCCCGCTGCCACTGCTGGTGCGCGGCGGCATCGTGCTGCTCGCCCAGCAGCAGCACATCGGGTGCCTCGGCCAGCGACATCGTTGACAGGCCCATTTCGGCGTTGGCCGGGGCGGGGCTTTGCGGCGCCTGGCTGGCGCAACCGGCCAGCAGCGCCCAGCCCAACAGGCCGGGCAGCCAGCCACCAGGGCGAATGGGTTGTATGTGCTCCATGCGCGCATGGTAGTGGCTGGCCAGCGGCCTGGGGGCTTGAAGGGTTGGCGAATGCGTACTTAGCGGCGCTGGCCGTTGGTCCAGATCGCGCCGGTGGTCAGCGCGCCGTCCATCGACACATTGACCAGGGTGGCGCCGCTCAGGTTGGCGCCGGCCAGGTTGGAGTTGTCCAGGCTGACATTGACCAGCTCGGCGCCCTGGAAGTTGGCGCCCTGCAGGTTGGAGTTGGACAGGTCCACATTCGTGAAGCTGTGGCCGGCAAAGTTGGCCTGGGGCAGGTTGGAGCCCGACATGTTGGCGTTCACATGGGCCTGGTTGCTGCCGCCGCCGCTGCGCTTTTGGCTGCGCACGGTGGTGGAGGACTTGCCCTGGCCTTCGACGACGACGGCTGCGCCGCCGGCACCACCGTGCACGGTGCTGCTGCGGCCGGGGATATTCGTCTCGGCCACGGCGCCACGGCCCGAGGCCGCATTGACGACGGCACCGTTGACGGTGACCGAGGCGCCCTGGCTGCCGCCACGCACATCGACGCCGGGGGCGGAGATGACGGCGCCTTGCGCCCAGACGCCGCCAGCGGCCAGGCCCAGGGTCAGCACGGCCAGGGCCTGCTTGATGTTGGTTTGTTGCATGCTTGTCCTTTCTTGCGCTACTCGGTGAGCGGCGCGTTGTGACTCAGGTTGGAGGGCTGCATGCCTTGGGCATGCGCGGGAGCGGGACGCTCCTCGTTCGGCACCACCTGCTCCTGCGAGAGCGGCGGTGTGTTGGTATCCGTCGCCGCATCACCATCGGCAGCGGGCGGCTCTGGCCAGGCAAAGGGCTGCTGGCTCAGCTGCGCCAGCGGGTCGGCCACGCGCTGGGGGCGATCCGGCGGCGCGCTGGGGTGCTTTTCTTCGACCTGCAGGGCGACGGCGTTGATGCGTGCGGCCAGCTCCTGCATCCAGGCTTCGTCGATCACCGGCTGCTTCTCGTTGCTGCGGCTGAAGATCAGCGCCAGAAACTCGCGCGCCTTGGGGGAGCCTGCATCGGCGGCGCGCCGGTAGTACTGGATCGCGGTGGCGAAATTGCGCTGCACGCCGCGACCCAGGTGGTAGCGGTAGGCCAGCTCCAGCAGCGCATTGGCATTGCCTTCATCGGCGCGCGCACGCAGGCGGCCCAATTGCTCGGAGGTGCTGGCGCGCTGGTAGCTGGCGATGCGGGCCAGGTTCTGTGCTGCCGTCTGGCTGCCGCCGGCCTGCGCCTGGGCGTACAGCTCCTTGGCTTCGTTCATGCGCCCTTCGAGCTCGCGCTCGACGGCCAGGTCGTTGAGCGCCATGGCATCGCCATCGCGCGCAGCCTGTTCCAACAGCAGGCGCGACTGCTGCATGGCCCTGGGGCCGGTCACCCGGCGCTCGACCAGGGACAGCAGGTAGGTGGCTTTCGCCAGGCGCGCATCGGCCGCGCGCTGCAGCCATTGGCGGCCAGCGGGCACATCGCGCACACCGCCGGTGCCCGTACCCAGCATGTAGCCCAGCGCGGCCATCGCGCGTGCATCGCCTTGTGCTGCGGCCTGGCCCAGCCATTGGCGGGCCTGCGCACCGGCTTGGGGCAGACCGGCATTGTGGTAGTAGTACATGCCCAGCTCGAACTGGGCGCTGACCTCGCCTTCCTGCGCCTGCCTGCGCAGCGCCTGCAGGCTGGCATCACTGCGCGGGGCAGGCACGCGTATCGATGAGCCCGGCGCGGCAGGCGCTGCTGGTGCAGCGCTGCTGCTGGCGGCCGTGCCGGCATCGCCAGCACCTGCCGAGGGCAGCACAATCGCTGCCCAGCTGGCGCAGGCATGCAGCAGCAGGCTGCCGGTCAGCGCCACGAGTCCGGCACGGCGGCCGGTGGCTGCAAGGCGGCTCATGGCTTCTTGCCGCTGCGTGCGGCGGCGGGCGGGGTGGCGGCGGCAGCCACGGGGCCTTCGACTTCCCAGCGCAGCTGCGACTGCGCGATGACACCGGTCTGTGCGGCAATCTGCTGCTGCACCGCCTCAATGCTGGTCACGCCCTCGATCGGCGCGAGCTGGGCCTGGGTGAGGGCCACCGGCACGCGGCCAGTCAGTGGTTTCACCGTCTGTGCGCAGTACACCTGCTCCACACCGGGGCGGGCGGTCTCGATCAGAAAGGAGTTGGCCTGCGATACATCGGGCACCATCAGCCCGATGCGGCCCTGGGCCACCACGGCCTGCTGCTGCGGATTGGGATAGACCTGGGTGACCACCTGGGCGGCATCCTGGTAGTAGCAGTAGAGGAAGCCGGTGCGGGCGGGTGCCACGCGCAGCACCACCGAGGTGCCGATGGGCAGCTGCGATGCCAATTCCTTGTGGCCGAGCAGCGACAGGGTCAGCGCATCGCTGGTCGGCTCGTTGTCAGGCAGGCCGTGGGGGCGCGGCTTGAGTTCATCGCTTTGCGGCGAGTAGCTGGAGGCGATCTTGTCATCGGCCGACATGCCGGCATACAGGCGCAGCAGGCCCATGTAGGTCTCGAAGTTGACGGTGCCCACAGGGGTCAGGTCCAGCGAGGCCTGGTAGAGCGCCAGCGCATTGCGCAGTGCGGTGGAGTCGTTGCCATCGATGGGGCCGTTCCAGGCGCCTTCGGCCCGCAGCACGCGCTGGGCCAGGTTGATGCGGTCTGCCGGGCCCTGTTCATCAAACCAGGTGCGCATCTGGCGCTTGAACTCGGGATGGTTCTGCTCGTAGTCGATGCATTCCCAGTACGGTACCTTGGCCCATTTGCCCACCAGCTCGATGGTGGCCAGATCGACCAGCAGGCGCACCGCTGCGCCTGCGCCCTGGTTCACGTCGGCGGCGACTTCGTACTGAACGCCCAGGCGGTAGATGTGCTTGGGCAGGCCGGTGGCGCGGCCGCCGATCTCGACCGAGCGGCCGCCGGTGGCGACGACCAGCTCGTTGGCCGAGTCCAGACCCGGGTAGAGCGTGCGGGAGTTCATGTCGCCCAGATGCAGATCCAGCCCCACCACGGTGCCCAGCAGATCCCAGCTGTAGCCGGTGTCGGTATTGGCGGTGGAGACCCCCAGGCTGCTGCGCTTGGAGACCACCGTCTTGTCGCCAAAGCTGATGGCGCCCGAGACATAGATCTGCGGCTTGCGCAGTTCGATCTGGCCGTTGTTGAGCAGCAGGCTGGTCATCGTCTGCACGGTGTCCTGCTTGAGCGCATCGACTTCGTAGTCCACCACCCGGAACGCCTGGCTGGTGCGCGACATGCGCGACAGCGCAGTGATCACCATCTCCTTGGTGCCGGTGGAGAACAGGCCCGACGGGTCCGGAATGCTCTTGACCGCCACCAGCGTCGAGGGCACCTGCTCGGCCGCGAGCATGCGGTCCATGCAGGCCAGGCCTTCGCGCATCGCCGATGCGGATTTGGTCGGGGTGACCAGCGGCGCTTGTTCGGTGATGCCTTTTTCAATGATGTCCTTGCGGTCGGACAGCGTGGGCTGGATGCTGCAGGCTGACAAGGCCAGCACGCAAGGCGCCACAGCCAGGCGGCGAATCGATGAAAGATGCATGGTGTTTATTCTTTATGGCGATGGTGGAGCTGCATCCGCAGCACTGCTGCCGCTGCGGCCAGCGCCCTGCCGGGCTCCCTGGCCCGGCAGTGCATGTGCCTGAGCCCGGCGCTCCGGCGTGGCTGCCATCGTGTTTATTCGTGTTTATTTGCAGATGTTGATCACGGAGCCCCGCACGACGGTGACCTGGTCGGCGTTGCCTGCGCCATACCGGTTTCCGATCCCGGCAGTGCCTTCCTGGATCTGCGGGGCGGCACCCACATTGGTGTTGCAGTTCTTGCCCGAAGGGCCGGTGACCATTTCCCGCTCGATCGCCGATCGCGAATCCTGCTCCGTCAGGTAGTTGCGGGCCATCGCGTTGCTCACCTTGTTGCGCGAGGCTGGATCGAGGCCGCTGCGGCCGGCGGGCGGTTTTTGCTGCGCCTGCGCGGCGGCGCATAACAGGGCCAGGACACAGGCCCCGACATAGCTGGCTTTCATGCGCAGTCTCCTTGAGGGACCCTCTGCACAACGTTCTGCCAGGGTGGGGACGCGGCCGCATCCATTCCCTGGGCAAAGGCTCTGCAGAGGATCTTTTTTTTGAGGGGCTGACCAGCGTATGGCTTTGGGCGCATGCGGTGGCCAGCAGGTGGGAAAGGGGGATTACTTGCCGTCGTTGGACGCCAGATTTTGCTCGGCCTTGGTCATCGCGCCGATGGCCATATTGGCGACAGCACCGTTGGTGACCGAGACTTCCTGCTTGTTATTGCCGCCGATATTGACGTTGCCCTTGTTGGAGGCCAGATTCTGCTTGGCGGTGGCACCAGCGCCAATCGCCATATTGGCGACTGCGCCGTTTTTCACGGTGACCTTCTGGTCATTGTTGCCCTTGATCTTCACTTCCGCTTGCGCAGACATGGCCATAGCGGAAACCGAAACCAGAACTGCTAAAAACTTCTTCATAAAAATCTCCTCGTTACTGAAAGAATATGGTGCACTTCTTGGTATGCACCTCTGCAGTCAGCTCCCCGTGGCGGAGAAACCGAACCGTTCACCGGCGTGCGGTCGCATGGCGCCCTGCTACCGCCCGCCAATGTTCACTACGCTGCGCATGCCAGTGCCGGTGGCCTGGTTGACCACAGGCCCGCCGACCGAGACGACCTGGCTGCCGCTGCCAACGCCGCCGTTGCGCGACGCAATATTCAATTCGCTATAGGCCCCGAAACTGGCCATGTTCGCGACCACGCCATTGACCGAGGTCACCTGGTTGTTGCCGCGGATATGGGTGATGTTCTTGTTGGACGAGATATTCATCACCGCATGGGCTGCCGGGCCGGAGATATTGACGATGCCGCCATTGACCACCACCTGCTGGTTGTTCTGGGCGAATACCGAGGCGCTCAGCCCCCAGCCCACGCACAGCAGCAGATGCCGCTGCGGTGCCAGTGCGCGGACCCATGCCTGCGCAGTGCGTGTGATGGATTGATGGCCCATGGTCAGTTACCCCTTGCCGATAGACGAAAACTTGCTAAGGCGTGTTTTTAACTGCAGTCGGGCGCGCAGAAATGACGAGTTGAAACCGGGTGAATCATGAATATTTCATGACACAAGAAATATTTAGTAGCAGATGAATTTGATTTTTAGATGACGCCTATAGAAAATCAATATGGTCGTAACAACCAGATTACATATAGGCTCATAGACCGAGTCGATCCTTCCAGGGTTTCTTTACAAAGATCTGCAAATTGGCAACTTGCTTTACTTTTGAGCTTTGTTTTTACGAATAAGTAAAAAAGCCTGCCCAAACCGGGCAGGCTCTGAAAAGGATTAGCTTAGGCGCTATAAAAAAAGCAGCCCCCTGGGCTGCTCCTAGTATTTACCCTGATTAGTGACCGAAGGCAGGGCACGCAGCCCTGCCCCGGCCAGGTGACCGCTCAGGCACCGGCCTTGACCTTCAGGCGCCACGCGTGCAGCAGCGGCTCGGTGTAGCCCGAGGGTTGCTCCTTGCCCTTGAACACCAGGTCCAGTGCGGCCTGGAAGGCAGCGCCTTGGGGGTTGGCCACCAGGCTCTTGTAAGCCGCATCGCCAGCGTTCTGGCCATCGACCACCTGGGCCATGCGGGCGAAGCTGTCGCGCACCATCGCCTCGGTCACGATGCCGTGCTGCAGCCAGTTGGCGATGTGCTGGCTGGAGATGCGCAAGGTGGCGCGGTCTTCCATCAGGCCCACGTTGTGGATGTCGGGCACCTTGGAGCAGCCCACGCCCTGGTCGATCCAGCGCACCACATAGCCGAGGATGCCCTGCACGTTGTTGTCCACTTCCTGCTGCTTCTCGGCATCGCTCCAGTTCGGGTTGGCGGCCACGGGCACCTGCAGGATGGCATTGAGCAGGTTGTCGCGCTCGGCGTCGGCGCTGGTCTTTTCCAGCTCCTTTTGCACCTCGGCCACATTCACCTGGTGGTAGTGCAGTGCATGCAGGGTGGCGCCGGTGGGCGAGGGCACCCAGGCGGTGTTGGCACCGGCCTTGGGCTGGGCAATCTTCTGCTCCAGCATGGCCTTCATCAGATCAGGCATGGCCCACATGCCCTTGCCGATCTGGGCGCGGCCGCGCAGGCCCATCGTCAGGCCCACCAGCACATTGCTCTTTTCGTAGGCGGGCAGCCAGGCGCAGGTTTTCATGTCGGCCTTGCGCACCATCGGGCCGGCGTACATCGCGGTATGCATTTCGTCGCCAGTGCGGTCCAGGAAGCCGGTATTGATGAACGCCACGCGCGCAGGCGCTGCAGCAATCGCGGCCTTCAGGTTCACCGTGGTGCGGCGCTCTTCGTCCATGATGCCCAGCTTGACGGTGTTGGCGGGCAGGCCCAGCATCTGCTCGACGCGGCCGAACAGCTCATCGGCAAAGGCTGCTTCGGCAGGGCCGTGCATCTTGGGCTTGACGATGTAGACACTGCCGGTGCGGCTGTTGCGGATGCCGTGCGCACCCTTGCCCTGCAGATCGTGCATCGCAATGGCGGTGGTCACCACCGCGTCCATGATGCCTTCAGGAATCTCTTGCTTGTCTGCACCCCAGAGGATGGCCGGGTTGGTCATCAGGTGGCCGACATTGCGCAGGAACATCAGCGAGCGGCCATGGAGCTTGATGCTGTCGCCGTTGGCCGCCTTGTATTCGCGGTCGGCGTTGAGGCCACGGGTCACCGTCTTGCCGCCCTTGTCGAAGGACTCGGTCAAGGTGCCTTTGAGAATGCCCAGCCAGTTGGCATAGCCGTTGACCTTGTCTTCGGCATCCACGGCGGCGACGGAGTCTTCCAGGTCGAGGATGGTCGACAGCGCCGCTTCGACGACTACGTCGGAGACGCCGGCGGCGTCGCTGCTGCCAATGGGGGTGGCCTTGTTGATGATGATGTCGATATGCAGGCCATGGTTCTTCAGCAGCACCGACTGGGGCGCTGCCGCATCGCCTTGGTAGCCGACAAACTTGGAGGCATCCTGCAGGCCGGTCTTGCTGCCGTCCTTGAGAGAGACGGCCAGTTGGCCGCCTTCAACGGTGTAGCCGGTGGCATCGGCATGCGAGCCCTGGGCCAGTGGCGCGGCCTGGTCGAGGAACTGGCGCGCATAGGCGACGACCTTGGCGCCGCGCACAGGGTTGTAGCCCTTGCCCTTTTCTGCGCCACCGTCTTCGCTGATCACATCGGTGCCATAGAGCGCGTCGTACAGCGAGCCCCAGCGGGCGTTGGCTGCATTGAGCGCGTAGCGGGCATTGAGAATGGGCACCACCAGCTGGGGGCCGGCTTGCACGGCCAGCTCGGAGTCCACGTTCTCGGTGCTGGCCTTCACGTCCTGGGGCTGTTCGACCAGGTAGCCGATCTGGGTCAGAAACTGGCGGTAGGCCGGCATGTCGGTGATCGGGCCGGGGTGGGCCTTGTGCCAGTGGTCCAGCTCGGTCTGCAGGCGGTCACGCTCGGCCAGCAGCGCAGCGTTCTTGGGCGCCAGGTCGGAGACGATGGCATCGAAACCTTGCCAGAACGCAGCGGGCTCCACGCCGGTGCCTGGCAGCACCTGGGTGTTCACAAAGTCATACAGAGTCTGGGCCACTTGCAGGCCGTGGACGGTGGTGCGTTCAGTCATGGTGTCTACCTTTCAATACATATCAACTGCAGTCGCCCCAGGAGCGCAAGGCCCTCGGGCAGCATCAGCACACTTTATTCCATACCCCATAGCGCAATCAATCCATTAAAAACACTTTGATATATGACTTTTTTGGATGTAATCGAGCGCTGTTACCACCGTGTCTGGCCCAAGGCTTTGATGGATTGCATGAATGATCCGCTTTATTTATGTCGCAGATGGTGTCGCCGGGGCTTGGGGTGGTCTGCGCGGGCGGGCATCCTGGCGCTCAGCGTCCACTAGCACAGTTGTTGCCGAAAAGTAGCAGGCCGTCAGAAAATGCGCACAAAGATTGATACACGTCAGAAATGATCAGATACAATCATTTTTATCGAAAGGCGGTAATTTCCCACGCGCCTTCGTCTTTTTCAGGAGTGTGTTCCATGGCGAACTTGACCGACAGCTTGAATGATCTGATGTCTCTGGAAGGCGCGCTGTGTGCAGCCGTGGTGGACTACAACAGCGGCATGATGCTGGCGAGCGCCGGCACGGGCGTGGACATGGAGCTGGCGGCTGCCGGCAACACCGAAGTGGTGCGTGCCAAGATGAAGACCATCAAGGCGCTGGGCCTCAATGAGAACATTGACGACATCCTCATCACCTTGGGCAAGCAGTACCACATCATTCGCCCCTGCTCGCGCCTGGCTGGCATCTTCGTATACTACGTGCTCGACAACAAGCGCGCCAATCTGGCATTGGCACGCCGCAAGGTCACCGACGTCGAAGCCGGCATCACCATGTAATGGCGGGCTGGCGCCATTGCCAGCTCCGGGTGCCGATAAGCTTGCAGATGGCTTCCGCGGCCCTCTCCACGGGCGCGGGGCCTGCGTTGACTGCAGGCCGTCGCAAATAACACACGGTTTGTTACGAATCCTGCTTGCAGTTCCCAGGCGCTGTTTTGCGGATGGATGCAAGCCAGTCCAAGGGCTGCTGCTATCTAATTAGCACAGGCCTGCGCTGGGACTACGGCATCCGTGACAGCGGTGCACAGCGGATGATTGCTCGAATCAGAAGTGACTTATTAGAATCATCTATACCTTTATAAGGTAGCAGTGGTTGATCTAGATCACATAGATTGGAGTGGTTATGGCAAATCTGAACGACAGCTTGAACGATTTGATGTCGATGGACGGCGCCCTGTGCGCTGCTGTGGTGGACTACAGCAGCGGCATGATGCTGGGCAGCGTAGGCACTGGCGTGGACATGGAGCTGGCAGCGGCCGGCAACACCGAAGTGGTGCGCGCGAAGATGAAGACGATGAAAGCCCTGGGTCTGAACGACAACATCGACGACATCCTCATCACCCTGGGCAAGCAGTACCACATCATTCGCCCCTCTCAGCGGCTGTCCGGCATCTTCGTCTATTACGTGCTGGACAAATCCCGCTCCAACCTGGCGCTGGCGCGCCGCAAGGTGGCGGATGTGGAATCGAACATGAGCATGTGATTGCGCGTTGCCGCGATCACCGGGCGGGCCTGATGGGCCCGCTTTTTTTCGCGCGTATTCCAGCGCAACCGAAGCAGGTAGTGGTTTTGCTGCGTGTCAGGCGGACACCAGCGGCGCGCGGAACTGGTAGCCCACTTTCTGCTGCGACTGCAGCGGCACGGCCAGCGGCGTGGCCTTTTCGATGCGGCGGCGCAGGCGGTAGATCGTGGCATGCAGACTGTTGTCGGAGTCGCTCGCCGTCGGATAGCCCAGCAGCTCCCGGATCTGGTCCCGGCCGACGACGGCGCCCTGGGCCTTGAGAAAGCACTGCATCAGCATCAGGTCGGTGGGGCTCAGCTCGACGCTCTGGCCATCGGGCGTCATCAGGATGCTGCGGTGGCTGTCGAGCTTCCAGGCCGTTGCCACCTGGGCGGTGGTCATGATGCGGCGGTGCACGGCGCGCACGGCCAGCTCCACCTGCTCGAAAGTCACCGGCTTGGTCAGGTACATATCGGCGCCGGCATGGATGACTTCGCCAAACACTTCGGGGCCCAGCCGGCCCGAGACGATCAGCACACCCGCCTGGCTGCGCTTGCGCAGAATGCGCAGCAGCTCGGTGCCATTGACGCCGGGCAGCATCAAATCCAGCACATAGAAGTCGAAGCGGTAGGGCTCGATGTCGGCCAGCAGGTCGCTGCTGTCGTTGTAGACCTGCACCTGGACGCCCTGGTTGCGCAGGTGCTGGGCCAGAAATTCGCTGTATTCGGGGTCGTCGTCGACCAGGGCGAGCGTGGCGGGAAGCATGGTGTATCGGTTGAAAGAATACTGTCGGTGTAAAGGCCTGGGAAGCGAGGAGCCAACTTCAGCAGGGGCAGGGTGGTGCGGTCATCGCTGTGCTGGCTAGTCGTCCAGCCCTTGGGGCAACTCCATGCGCATGATGGTGCCGTTTGGCTGGCGCGGCAAGGCCTGGACGGTGCCCTGGTGCAATTGCACCACCGAGCGCACGATGAACAGCCCCAGGCCGGCGCCGGCGCGGTGGCGATGGTCACTGCCACGCGTACCCTTTTCGAACAGGCGGGGACGCAGGCTATCGGGAATGCCCGGGCCTTCGTCGATCACCTCGATGATCAGCGCCAGCGGGTCGTCCGAATCGGCCAGGCGCAGCAGCACCGGGCTGTCTGCAGGGGCGTAGTTGAGCGCGTTGTTGAGCAGGTTGCGAATGGTCAGCCGCATCAGCGCCGGGTGCAGCTGTACGGTGCGTGCCTCGGCGTCCCAGACCACCTGGATGCGGGGACGGGCATCGGCGGCGATATCGTGCAGCACCAGGTTGACCAGGGTGGGCAGATCGGTATCGGAGGATGCGCCGGCACGCCCGCCGACGGCCAGGATGGTGCCGGCAGCCAGGGTGTTGTCCAGGGTGCCGATGACCTGCTGCAGCACATGTTCGGCGCGCAGCAGGGCCTTGGTGGCCGGCGTGGTCTGGGCCAGTTGCAGGTCGGCAATGGCGGACATGGTGGCCTGCATCGCGGCCGAGGCATTGTTCAGCGGCTGGCGGATCTCATGCGACAGCAGCTGCAGCATCTCGCTGTGCTCGGCCAGCATCGCGGTGCGCCAGTCCAGCAAGGTGCGCATTTTCAGCAACTCGCCCTTCTCTTCGCTGCGTTCGGGATTGGTGGATGACAGCGCGGCCAGCTGAGCGCGCAGCGCATCGGCCTGCGCCGCATTGGCGTATTCGGCGCTGCAGTCCTGCATCAGCATCAGCACGCCCTGGGCGCTTTTGCTGCCTGCAGTCCCAGGCCAGAGGTGGGGCGAAAGACTGACACGGCGCCAGGCGAGCTGGCCATGGGCATCGGTCTTGCACGTGTCGAACTGCTGGCGCTGGCCTTGCGCGGCAGCCTGCAGGGCCTCCTGGTGCTGCAGTGCAAAGGCGGGGGGCAGCGCCTCGCCCAGCAACTGGCCTGCGATGCCGGTGCTGGGCACGCCAAACCATTCGCACCATTGCGGCGAGGCCAGGCGCAGGCGCTGGTCGCGCCCCCAGTACGCCATCGCCACGGGGCTGCTGCCAAACAGGCGCAGCAGCTGCGCCGGGGCATACCAGAGGGTGTCGGCGCTGGACGGGGTGCTGGAAGGCGGCGTTGAAGCAGGCGGCATAGGAGCGGGGGCGCAGGAAAAGAGCGGCTGTCAATGATGTCGCAGCGGGATGTGCGCTTTCATGCGCCCGCCAGGCCGGAGCCCCGATGATAATAGGCGGTGGCCCAGCCAGCGCGTCGCTCAAGCGTGGGCCGGCAGGCTTTGCATATTTTCTGTGTTCTGGTATGGATCGCCTCAAGCAGCTCGAATCATTTGTCGCCATCGCCTCGCGCGGCAGCCTCACGGCGGCTGCCAAGGCCGAAGGCGTGGCCCCGGCCATCATGGGCCGCCGGCTCGATGCGCTGGAGGAGCGCCTGGGCGTCAAGCTGCTCGTGCGCACCACCCGCAAGCTGACCTTGACCTACGAGGGCGCGGCCTTTCTCGAGGACTGCCAGCGCCTGCTGGCCGAGCTGGCCAGTGTCGAGGCCAGCGTCAGCGCCGGCGGCATCAAGGCCACCGGGCATCTGCGCGTGACCGCGCCAGCCGGCTTTGGGCGGCGCCATGTCGCGCCGCTGCTGCCGCTCTACCATGCGCGCCATCCCGAGGTCACGATCTCGCTGAACCTGAGCGACCGGCTGGTAGACCTGGCCGGCGAGGGCTATGACTGCGCGATCCGCGTGGGCGATCTGCCCGACTCGTCGCTGGTGAGCGTGCGCGTGGCGGACAACCGGCGCCTGTGCGTGGCGACCCCTGAGTACCTGCGCCGCCGTGGCATTCCCCGCCACCCCAGCGAGCTGAACCAGCATGACTGCCTGACCCTGTCGAGCGAGGCCTCGCAGACGCGGGGATGGGCTTTTCGCATGCCGGCTGCGGCGGGCGGCAGCGAGGTGGTCTACCTCAAGCCCGGCGGGCCGCTCGATTGCTCGGATGGCCAAGTATTGCATGACTGGTGCCAGCAAGGCTGGGGCATTGCCTGGCGCAGTACCTGGGAGGTCGAGGCGGAGATCGCGGCCGGCCGTCTGGTGGAGGTGCTGGAGGACTTTGCCGCACCTCCCAATGGCATTTATGTGATGTTCCAGCAGCGCAAGCACCTGCCGCTGCGGGTGCGCTTGTGGATCGATTTCGTCAAGCAGCACTACGAACGTGCCGATTTTTGGAAGAAGATGGAGTAACACGATGACTTTGGAAGCTGTTCTGGCCTGTCTGCACCTGCTGGCCTTGTTGACCATGGTGGTTTTTCTCTCCAGCGAGGCGGCGCTGTGCCGGGGTGAGTGGATGAATGCGGCTGTCGTGCAGCGCCTGGCGCGCCTCGATCTGGTCTACGCCTTTGCCGCGCTGGCGGTGCTGGCCACCGGCCTGCTGCGCCTGTTTCTGGGGGCCAAGGGGGTGACCTGGTATGTCAGCCAGCCGCTGTTCCACCTGAAGATGACCCTGGTTGTCGTCGGTGTGGTGCTGTCGTTCAAGCCGACAGCCGTGTTCCGCCGCTGGTTACGGCAATTGCGCGACAATGGCGCTTTGCCTGGGGACGCCGAGGTGCGCGCCACGCGCAAATGGGTCATGTGGCAAGCCCACCTGATTCCCGTGATCGCCGCCGTCGCCGTGTTTTATGCCCGGGGCTGGTAAACCGGCCCAGCGCTGGTAACTGCTTCGTCTAAGTTTCAAATATGTTGCAAGTCAAAAAAGATTTGCTCGCAGTGCTTGCTGCCGAGCTCGAGAAATTGTCGCCTGGCGCAGGTTGCCGCGCGGCCTTTGAAACGCCCAAGGTGGCCGCGCATGGTGACTATGCGGTGACCGCCGCGATGCAGCTGGCCAAGCCGCTCAAGGCCAATCCCCGCGCACTGGGCGAGCAGCTCAAGGCCGCGCTGGAAGCCACGCCCGCGTTTGCGCAATGGGTGGATGCGATCGAGATCGCTGGCCCCGGCTTTTTGAACCTGCGCCTCAAGCCCGCTGCCAAGCAGCAGGTGGTGCAGGAGGTGCTGTCCCAGGGCGAGCGCTTTGGCATGCAGCCGCAGCGCGATGAAAAGATCATCGTCGAGTTCGTCTCGGCCAACCCCACCGGCCCGCTGCACGTGGGCCACGGCCGCCAGGCCGCGCTGGGTGATGCCATCTGCAACCTCTATGCCAGCCAGGGCTGGTCCGTGCACCGCGAGTTCTACTACAACGACGCGGGTGTGCAGATCGACACCCTGACCAAGAGCACCCAGCTGCGTGCCAAGGGCTTCAAGCCCGGTGACGATTGCTGGCCCACCGACAGCGACAACCCGCTGGCCAAGAACTTCTACAACGGCGACTACATCGGCGACATTGCCCAGGCGTTCCTCGCCAAGCAGACGATCGAGGCCGATGACCGCACGTTCACCGCCAATGGCGATGTCGAAGACTACGACAACATCCGCAACTTTGCGGTGGCCTACCTGCGCAACGAGCAGGACAAGGACCTGCAGGCCTTCAACCTCAAGTTCGACGAGTACTACCTCGAATCGAGCCTGTACCAGAATGGCCATGTGGACGAGACCGTCCAGCGCCTGATCGCCAGCGGCCATACCTATGAGCAGGATGGCGCGCTGTGGCTGCGCACCACCGACTTCGGTGACGACAAGGACCGCGTGATGCGCAAGTCCGACGGCACCTACACCTACTTTCTGCCCGATGTGGCCTACCACACGCAAAAGTTCCTGCGCGGCTACGGCAAGGCCGTCAACATCCAGGGCACGGACCACCACGGCACCATCGCCCGCGTGCGTGCCGGCCTGCAGGCGGTCAACGTCGGCATCCCCCAGGGCTACCCTGACTACGTGCTGCACACGATGGTACGCGTGGTGCGTGGCGGCGAGGAAGTCAAGATCAGCAAGCGCGCCGGCAGCTATGTGACATTGCGCGACCTGATCGAGTGGACCAGCAAGGATGCGGTGCGCTTCTTCCTGCTGTCGCGCAAGCCCGATACCGAATACACCTTCGACGTCGATCTGGCCGTGGCCCAGAACAACGACAACCCGGTGTTCTACGTGCAGTACGCCCATGCGCGCATCTGCTCGGTGCTGCGCGGCTGGCAGGAGCAGGGCGGCGCCGGCCTGCCTGCGCTGGCGGGCATCGACCTGGGCGCGCTGCAAGGCCCCCAGGCCCAGGCCTTGATGCAGATGCTGGCCCAGTATCCCGAGATGCTGACCAATGCTGCCGATGGCAATGCGCCGCATGATGTTACGTTCTACCTGCGTGACCTGGCTTCGGCCTACCACAGCTACTATGATGCAGAGCGTATCCTGGTCGACGACGAAGCCACCAAATTGGCCCGTCTGGCCTTGGTGGCAGCGGTAGCCCAAGTGCTGCGCAACGGCCTGGCCGTGCTGGGCGTCAGTGCCCCGGAACGCATGTGATTTTGCGAGAAAAGGTAATAACTGCAATGCGACGACATCAACGTGGTGGAACCATCCTGGGCCTGATCCTGGGGCTGCTGGTGGGCGTGGGCGCGGCGTTGGCCGTCGCCGTGTACGTCACCAATGTGCCGGTGCCGTTTGTCAACAAAGGTGGCGTCAAGGGCGAAGCCAAGGACAAGGCCGAGGCGCAGCGTAACCAGAACTGGGACCCGAACTCGCCGCTGTACGGCAAGAACCCTGCGCGTGCGCCGGCTGCGGTGGCACCGGCTGCGCAGGGGGTGGTGGTACCCGAGCCACCGCGCACGGTGGCCGACAACGCCACCCCGCCGGTCGAGGCCAAGCCCGCCAAACCCGAAGTGGTGCTGCCGGATGCCAGCAAGCCCGCTGACAAGCCAGCAGACAAGACACAGGTGGCCAAGCTCGATCCCAAGGCCGGCCAGGGCGCCGATCCGCTGGGAGACCTGGCCAAGGCGCGCAGTGCGGATGGCACCGATGGCTTCCAGTACTTCGTGCAGGCCGGTGCGTTCCGCACCCAGTCCGATGGCGATGCGCAGCGCGCCAAACTGGCAATGATGGGTTGGGAAGCCCGGGTGAGCGAGCGTGAGGTCAATGGCCGCACGGTATACCGGGTGCGCGTGGGACCCTTCAACAAGCGCGATGATGCCGATGGCCTCAAAGGCAAGCTCGATGGCGCTGGCGTCGATGCGCAGATCGTCCGCGTGCAGCGTTGAACTTTTGGCGGTGCCGCGCACTCCTAACCGCAACTTGTCACTGGAGTTAACAAAACATGAAACGTCGTGAGTTTTCCACTTTCGCGGCTTCCGCTACGGCCGCTTCCGCGCTGAGCCTGCCTTTCGCCACCGGCGCCAATGCGCAGGCCAAGTTCAAGGAAGGCAAGGACTACATCAAGCTGGCCAAGCCGGTGACCCCTGATGCACCCGCTGGCAAGGTGGAAGTGATCGAATTCTTCTGGTACAGCTGCCCCCACTGCAATGCGTTCGAGCCGCAGTTCGAAGCCTGGGCCAAGTCGGCTCCGAAGAACCTGCAGATCCGCCGCGTGCCGGTCGCCTTCAACAACACCTTTGTGCCCCAGCAGAAGATCTACTTTGCGCTGGAGTCGATGGGCCTGATCCCCGAGGTGCATGTCAAGGTGTTCCGCGCGATCCATGTCGAGCGCCAGCGCCTGAACAAGGACGAGGAAATCTTCGCCTGGATGGACAAGAACGGCGTGAACCTCGCCAAGTTCAAGGAAGCCTACAACTCGTTCAGCGTGGCAGGCCAGGTGCGCAAGGCGACCCAGCTGCAGGAGTCCTATGGCGTCGAAGGTGTGCCATCGCTGGGCGTGGCCGGCAAGTACTACACCGACGGCACCCGTGCGGGCTCGATGAGCAATGTGCTGCAGGTGGTAGAGTTCCTGGCTGCACAAGGCTGAGCGGACTTCCCACCGCGATAGACAAGGCCCGCGCACGCGGGCTTTTTTGTGCCGAAAACGGTCCAACGCTCCAGCATGGCTACAATGGGGCAGAGCAAGATTCATGCCTTTATGAGACACCGTATTTTTACCTCTTTGTTGCTGGCAGTGGCCCTGGCCGTGCCGCTGCTGTCGCACGCCGAACGTGCAGACCGCACCAAGCCCATGAACATCGAGGCGGACGATGGCCGCCATGATGAACTCAAGCAGACCAGCGTCTTCACGGGCAATGTGGTGGTGACCAAGGGCACCATCATCATCCGTGGCGCGCAGCTGACGGTGAGCCAGGACCGCGACGGCTTCCAGCACGGCGTGGTCACCGCTGCACCGGGCAAACTGGCGTTCTTCCGCCAAAAACGTGATTCCGCACCGGGCGCTCCCGACGAGTTCGTCGAAGGCGAAGGTGAGGTCATCACCTATAACGGCCGCGATGACACCGTGCATTTCGAGCGGCGGGGTGAGCTGCGCCGCTACCGCGAGACCACGTTGACCGACCAGGTCAGCGGCCCGCTGATCGTCTACAACAACCTGAGCGATACCTTCACCGTCTCCGGCCAGAAGGGCGCCCAGGCGGCCGATCCCAAGCCCGGCGCGCCCAAGAAGGACCGTGTCCGTGTGATCCTGACCCCCAAGGCAGATGGCAAGGCGGACGACAAGGCCAGCAGTCCGGCCAAGCCCGCAGCCGACGACAAGACGCCATTGCGCCCCAGCACCCAACTGAACGACGGAGCCAAGTAACCGTGGCAGAGAATTCGTCGACCATTTCCGTCAACGCCCGGGTGGCCACCAGCGACCAGCGCAGCCAGCTCGAGGTGTTGCATCTGGAGAAATCCTACGGCAGCCGCAAGGTGGTCAAGGACGTATCGCTGTCCGTGCGCAAGGGCGAAGTGGTGGGTTTGCTCGGCCCCAACGGCGCTGGCAAGACCACCTCGTTCTACATGATCGTCGGCCTGGTGCGCAGCGATGGCGGCGACATCCGCATCGATGGGCAGTCGGTCGCCAATATGCCGATCCACCAGCGCTCGCAGCTGGGCCTGTCCTACCTGCCGCAGGAAGCCTCGATCTTCCGCAAGCTCAGCGTGCAGGACAACGTACGCGCCGTGCTGGAGCTGCAAAAGGACGAGCATGGCAAGTCGCTGTCGCGCGCCGAGGTCGAGCGCCAGCTGACCGCGTTGCTGCAGGAGCTGCGTGTCGAGCATCTGCGCGAGTCGCCATCGGTCGCGCTCTCTGGTGGTGAGCGCCGGCGGGTCGAAATCGCCCGCGCGCTGGCCACCCAGCCCCGTTTCATCCTGCTCGACGAACCTTTCGCCGGCATTGACCCGATCGCCGTGATCGAGATCCAGCGCATTGTGGCTTTCCTCAAGGAACGTGGCATTGGCGTGCTGATCACTGACCACAATGTGCGTGAAACCCTGGGTATCTGTGACCATGCCTGCATCATCAGCGATGGCAAGGTGCTGGCCGCAGGGACGCCCCAAGAGATTGTGGAGAACGCAGAGGTTCGGAGGGTGTACCTGGGTGAGCATTTCCGCATGTGATACTGCACGCCCTGGCGGGCGTGCAAGCCAAGAAGCCGCCCCTCACCTTGGGGCTGGCGGGGCTGATCCGTTGCCAGCTGCCGCACTCGCAGCGGGGGCTCTGCGATGATGCCTTCGCTGTCACTGCGCGTATCGCAGAACCTGACTCTGACGCCTCAGCTGCAGCAGTCGATCCGCCTGCTGCAGCTGTCCACGCAGGAGCTGACGCAGGAAGTCGAGCAGATGCTCGACGAAAACCCGTTTCTGGAGCGCGAGGGCGATGATGCGCCCGAATCCGAACCGGGCAAGGACGCCGCCGAATCTGCTGAATCTGCCGAGTCCACCGAGGCTGCAGATGCGGCCGACAAGGTTGCCGACCTCGTGACCGGCACCGACCCCGGCAACACCAGCGATTTCGAGCCGGGTGCATCGGATCTGCCGCTGGACTTTGGCGCCGGCAAGGAAACCGGCGTAGATGCCGAGGCGGCTGCGGGCGATTCGGCATCGGACTGGGAAGAGTGGGGCGGCGAGCTGCCGGCCCGTGCCAGTGCGGGCGATGACGACGACGAGACGCCGATGTCCGACCGGCGCAGCGAGCACCTGAGCCTGCAGGATGTGCTGCACCGCCAGGCGCTGTCGTTGCGCCTGTGCCAGGAAGACCGGGCGGCGCTCTATTTTCTGATCGAATCGCTGAACGACGACGGCTACCTCGAAGAAACACTCGCCGAGCTGGCACAAAGCTTTGGCGATGCCAGCGACCCCGAACGCTACGAAGCGCTGCTGCACCACCTGACGGTGGCGCTGCGCCTGTTGCAAAGCCTGGAACCCATTGGTGTGGGCGCGCGCAACCTGTCCGAATGCATGCAGCTGCAGATCAAGGCCCAGCAGCGGCTGCTGGATGAAGAGGGCTCGGACACGCCCGAGGCCGATGCGCTGGCGCTGGAGACCGCGTTGCTGGTCTGCCAGGAATCCCTCGACCTGCTGGCGCGCCGCGATGTGCGCAAGCTGATGCAGCTGACCGGCTGCAACGAGGCGGCGGTGCGCAGCGCGCTGGGGCTGATTGCCAAACTCGAACCCCGCCCGGGCCGGCCCTATGCCGATGTGGACCGCAATGCCATCATCCCCGATGTCATCGTGCGCGCCAGCAACGAGCGCGGCCTGCCGGTGCCCGGCTTCAGCGTGCAGCTCAATGCCGAGGTGATGCCGCGCCTGCGCGTGCAGGATGTCTATGCCAATGCCTTGCGCAGCCACAAGGGCAGCGAGGGCCATGGCGCCCTGCAGCAGCGGCTGCAGGAGGCGCGCTGGTTCATCAAGAACATCCAGCAGCGCTTTGACACCATCTTGCGTGTCTCGCAGGCCATTGTGGAGCGCCAGCGCAATTTCTTTGTGCATGGCGAGCTGGCGATGCGCCCGATGGTGCTGCGCGAGATCGCCGATGAGCTGGGTCTGCACGAATCCACGATCAGCCGCGTGACCACGGCCAAGTACATGGCCACGCCGCAGGGCACCTTCGAGCTCAAGTACTTCTTCGGCTCGGGCCTGGGCACCGAGACGGGCGGCAGCGCCTCCAGCACGGCGGTCAAGGCGCTGATCAAGCAGTTGCTGGACGAGGAAAGCGCGAAGAAGCCGCTGTCGGACGCAAAAATTGCCGACCTGCTGCAGGCCCAGGGCATTGAATGCGCGCGCCGTACCGTGGCCAAGTACCGCGAAGCGATGCGCATTCCGCCGGCCAGCCTGCGCAAAGCGCTGTAAACGCAGGCAGCACGGGCCCATGAAAAAACCGCAGTGGCGTTGCACACTGCGGTTTTTGCGTTGAGGCGCCGCGGTTTTACTTCGGCCACAGCCACCAGATGAACAAGGCCAGCACGGCCAGCATCAGGCCGAACTTGGTCAGCTTGTAGGCCGTCTTGTTCCAGGCCTTGAAGCGGCGGCGGTACTGGCCCATGTAGAAGGAGACCTTGAAGATGCGGCTGATGAAGCCGCGCGGATCGCCTTCGTTGTTGGGCGAGCTGGCAGCAGCCACCACATGCGTGCCCAGCCAGCGGTTGAGCCACTGCGCAAAGCCATTCGTCATCGGGCGCTCGACATCGCAGAACAGCACGATGCGGTTGCCCTCGGACCGGTTCTCGGCCCAGTGCATATAGGTCTCGTCAAAGACCACGCCTTCGCCCTCGCGCCAGCTGTAGGGCGTGCCATCGACTTCGATCATGCAGCGGTCGTCATTGGGTGCCAGCACGGCCAGGTGGTAGCGCAGCGATCCGGCGTAGGGATCGCGGTGCAGGTTGAGCTTGGCGCCGGGCGGCAGCTCGGCAAACATGGCCGCCTTGATGCCGGGGATGGACTGCACCAGCGCCGTGGTCTTGGGGCAGAGCTCCATTGCCGAGGGGTGGGCCTGGCCGTACCACTTCAGGTAGAAGCGCTTCCAGCCGGTCTTGAAGAAGGAGTTGAAGCCCGCGTCGTCGTTGTTGGCCGCTGCCTTGATCTGCATCGCCTGGTGCAGGCCGATGGCCTCTTCGCGGATCTCGCGCCAGTTGGCCTGCAGCGGGGCCAGGTCGGGGAAGGTGCTGGTGGGCAGGTACGGCGTGCGCGGTACCTTGCTGAACATCAGCATGAACACATTGAACGGCGCCGTGAAGGTGGAGTGGTCAAACAGCTGGCGCAGCAGCTTGTGCCGCACCTTGCCACGCAGGTGCATGTAGAGGCCGCAGCCAAAGAAAAGCAGCACCAGGGCCAGAACGATGATTTTTGCCATAGACAGCGATTTTAGCGACTGCGCTGTGGCGGGTGTCTGCGCGAGCGCAAACCGGCGCGCTGCAAGGCCTGCGGGGCGGTCTGATGGCCTGCTGCCAGCAGGCCTATTGCAGCGGGCGCCAGGGTCGCGCGCTTACTTGGGCTGTGCCGCGAAGGCGGTTTTCAGGCGCTGCAGCATCTCGCGGTTGAGCTGGCGCTGCTGGCCGCTCCAGTGCGTCATCGCCTTGTTCAGCTCGGCCTGCAGCGCATGGGCGGTCTGCCAGTCGCCCTGGCCTGCAGCCCAGATCGCATACTCGGCCATCACATCGAAGCTGCCCGAGTGCTGGCGCGCAAAGTCAAAGCTCTTGCGGGCCATCTCCTGGTCGCCCAGCTGGGCATAGGCCTTGGCCACCAGCAGGCCCACGGCCTCGGCGCGGAAATGCACGTCGGCCTGCGCAATCACGCGCAGCTGCTGCAAGGCCTGCTGCGGATGGCCGGCCTGGTAGGCGGCTTGCGCAGCGCCCCAGCGGATATCGAGGTCATTGGCAAACGGGCCCTTCATGCTGGCCTCGAAGTGGCCAAAGGCCTGCTCGGCCTGGCCGGTGGCCAGCAGCGCCTGGGCCAGGCGGATCTGGTTCTGCGCGGTGGGGCTGTAGTCGTAGGCGGCCTGGGCTTCGCGCACCTCGCGGGTCGGGTCCAGCGCCTTGACGGCGTTGCTCGCCAGGCTGCGGGCATGGCGCTGCAGCCGTGAATTGGGCAGGTAGATGGCGAAAAAATACACCACGCTGCCCAGGAAGGGGAAGGCCAGCAGCACAAACAGCCAGTAGTTGTTCTGGCCGCTGCGCACCGCATGGACGGCAAAAAATAGCGCAATGATGACGTGTACGCCGGCTCCGAGGTAGGGCATCCGCTTATCTTTCTTCAGGGGTCTGGGGGGAGGGCCTGGGCGCACGGGGCGGCGGCCCGCTCTGGAGTCGGACTATAGCAGCCGGCCCATCATTACCGCAGCGCTATCGAGGGCCCGGCCCCGAAGGCGGCTGGCACAGTACACATTCCCATGCGCTTGCGCAGACAATGGCGCAAGCGCGTATGCTTGCGCCCCTGCTTATGAACCAACTGCATTTGTTTTTGCCCTGCGCCGCCGGCGTCGAGGGCCTTTTGGCGGACGAAGTCCATGCCATCACCGGCGCCAGCGGCCAGGACCTGTTGGTGGCGCGCGGCGGCGTCATGCTGCGCGGCATGTGGCGCGATGCGCTGCTGCTGAACCTGCACAGCCGCCTGGCCCAGCGCGTGCTGGTGGAGCTGTCGCACAGCATGTACCGCAACGAGAACGATCTCTACCGCGCTGCCAGCGAGGTGGCCTGGGAGATCTGGTTCTCGCCCAAGGAGACCTTCAAGATCGAGGTGACCTCCCAGCACAGCCCGCTGACCAGCCTGAACTTTGCGGCGCTGCGCGTCAAGGATGCGATTGCCGACCGCTTCCGCGAGCGCCGCCACGGCGTGCGCCCCAGCGTGGAGACGCACCACCCCGATGTGCGCGTGCACCTGCACCTGACCACCGATGGCGCCACCATTTATATCGACACCTCGGGCGAGGCGCTGTTCAAGCGTGGCTGGCGCGAGGACAAGGGCGATGCCCCGCTGAAGGAAACCCTGGCTGCCGCGATGATTGCCGCCAGCGGCTGGGACCCGCATGGCGACGACCCGCAGCCGCTGTACGACCCCTGCTGCGGCAGCGGCACCGTGGTGATCGAGGCCGCCCAGATTGCGCGCAAGATCCCGGCGGGCATCCTGCGCCGCTTTGCGTTTGAAAAGCTGGTGCCTTTCCAGCGCCATGTCTGGGAGGCGATGCTCGACGAGGCCGAGCGCCAGATCCTGCCCCAGAGCCCGGTGGGCATCTATGGCTCGGACATCTCCTTCCGCATGGTCGACTTTGCCCAGCGCAATGCCGAGCGTGCCGGTGTGGCCGAGACCATCGAGCTGCGCGGCGGCGATGCGCTGCAGCGCATGCCCCCGAGCGAGCAACCCGGCATGATGCTGCTCAACCCGCCGTACGGCGAGCGTATTGCCGCCGCCGGCAGTGCCGGCCGCAATGCGGCCGAGCGCATGGGCCATGTCGAGCGCGCAGGGCGCGAGACAGCGCAGACCGAGGATGGCGGGGAGTTCTTCACCCAGCTGGCCAGCCACTGGAAGAAGAACTACAGCGGCTGGAGCGCCTGGATGCTGACGCCCGACCTGAAGCTGCCCGGCAAGATGCGCCTGAAGGAATCGCGCCGCACCCCCATGTGGAACGGCCCGATCGAGTGCCGGCTGTTCCGCTTTGACATGATCAAGGGCGCGCTCAAGCCCCGGGGCGAGCAGGCTGCGCCCGGCGGCCAGCGATGAAGGTCGTGCTCAAGTGGCCTTCCTGCAATGAAGGCTACACCGGGCCCCTGCCCCGGCCCGTGGTGCTGGACACCAATGTGGTGCTCGACATGCTGATCTTCGACGATCCCCACATCCCGCCGATCCGTGCGCTGGTGGCGCAGGGCGCGCTGCGCTGGATTGCCGACCAGGCCCAGCGCACCGAGCTCGAAAGGGTGCTGCACTACAGCCAGATCGCCCCGCGCGTCAGCTACTACGGCAAAACACCCGAGGGCGTGATGGCCGCCTTCGATGCGGCCGTGCAGTATGTCGATGCCGCCCCCAAGATCCGCTTTACCTGCACCGACCCGGACGACCAGCACTTTCTGGACCTGGCCAGCCAGCACCGCGCGTTGCTGGTGAGCAAGGACAAGGCCGTGCTCAAGCAGCGTAAAAGGGTGGCCACCTACTACGGCGCCACCGTCGGCAACCTGCTGCAGATGGAGCCCGCCGAGACCGAGGCCGAATCCCTGGCCTGATCGCGCTGCCACTGTGGCGCGCTAACCACCCACAGCGCCGCGGGCGATCCAGCCGCCACCTGGCCCTGCGCAGGCCGCGCCGCTATCATGGTACCCAGTTGCGCAGGGACGGCCCTGCATGGCGCTGCAGCAGCGGCGCGCACCACCGCCAGGACGGCCTGGCCATTCCAAATTTCCGTTTTTCAAGGAGTTCGATATGGCCTGGGTCTATTTGCTGGTTGCCGGTGTGCTGGAGGTGGTGTGGGCGTTCACGATGAAGCAGTCCCATGGCTTCACCAACATCAAATACAGCGCGATCACCCTCGTTGCGATGATTGCCAGCTTTGGCCTGCTGTCGGTCGCGATGCGCAGCCTGCCGCTGGGCACGGCCTACACCATCTGGACCGGCATTGGCGCCGTGGGTGCGTTCCTCGTCGGCATCACGGTGCTGGGCGAGGCGCTGACGCCGATGCGCGTGGTGGCGGCGTTGCTGATTGTCAGCGGTCTGGTGCTGATGAAGCTGTCCTCTTCCTGATCCTGCATGCCTTAGGCCTGCGAACGTGTTTGCAGGCCCTGCGACAATAGCGGGATGACCGATTCTTCTATTGCTGCAGGCACCGTGCCTCGCAAGTCCCCGTCCCGGCTTTCCACGGTTGACAAGACCCGCATCGATGACACCCGCATCAAGGTGGTGCGCCCGCTGATCACGCCCGCCTTGCTGGAGGAGTGGCTGCCCATCACCGACGAGGCCTACCAGCTGGTGGCGTCGAGCCGCGCGGCCATCTCCAGGATTCTGCATGGCCAGGACGACCGCCTGGTCGTCGTCGTGGGCCCTTGCTCCATCCACGACCATGACCTGGCGATGGACTATGCGCGCCAGCTCAAGGTGCAGGCCGAAGCATTGAAGGACGACCTGCTGGTGGTCATGCGCGTGTACTTTGAAAAGCCGCGCACGACCGTGGGCTGGAAGGGCTATATCAACGACCCGCACCTCGATGGCAGCTTTGCCGTCAATGAGGGGCTGGAGCTGGCGCGCCGCCTGCTGCTCGACATTCTGGCGCTGGGCCTGCCGGCGGGCACCGAGTTTCTGGATCTGCTGTCGCCGCAGTTCATCAGTGACCTGGTCAGCTGGGGCGCCATTGGCGCGCGCACCACCGAGAGCCAGAGCCACCGCCAGCTGGCCAGTGGCCTGTCCTGCCCGGTGGGCTTCAAGAACGGCACCGATGGTGGCGTCAAGGTGGCCAGCGACGCCATTTTGGCGGCCCAGTCCGAGCATGCCTTCATGGGCATGACCAAGATGGGCCAGAGTGCCATCTTCGAGACCCGTGGCAACCAGGACTGCCACATCATCCTGCGCGGCGGCAAGCAGCCCAACTACAGCGCGGCCGATGTGCAGGCCGCCTGCGAGGTGCTGGCCAAGGCCGGCCTGCATCAGCAGGTGATGATCGACCTGTCGCATGCCAACAGCAGCAAGCAGCACCGCCGCCAGATCGATGTGGCCGCCGATGTGGCCCAGCAGGTCGCAGCGGGCGACCGCCGCATCACCGGTGTGATGATCGAGAGCCATATCCACGAAGGCCGGCAAGACATCGTCGAAGGTCAGCCGCTGGCCTATGGGGTCTCGCTCACCGATGCCTGCATCAGCATGGAGCAGACCCTGCCGGTGCTGGCCCAGCTGGCGCAAGCGGTGCAGGCGCGCCGCGCTGCCAACAAGGGCTGAAACAGTGTAGACGGCTCAGCGCTGCGCCGCACCCAGCATGATCACGCCCATGCCGGCCAGGCACAGCAGCACGCCGGCGATGTCCCAGCTGCTGGGGCGGATGCCATCGACCAGCCACAGCCAGGCAATCGCCGTCGTCACATAGACGCCGCCGTAAGCGGCATACACCCGGCCCGATGCGGTCGGGTGCAGGCTCAGCAGCCAGACAAAGGCCACCAGCGCCAGCACCGCCGGCAACAGCACCCAGGCCGGCGCCTTGTCCTTGAGCCAGAGATAGGGCAGGTAGCAGCCCACGATCTCGGCAATCGCCGTCAGCACAAACAAGGCGGTGGTCGTCAGCAGAGACATCAAGACGCTTTCGTGAAGGTAGGCAGGCGGGCGGCCAGTTCGGCATCGTGCTGCGCCAGCTGCTGCAGCTGGGCAAAGGCCGGGGCTGCAGCGGGCACGATGCGGTTGCCGCAGACCTGGGCATAGCCATCCAGAAACGGCTGCGCCATCTCAGCGTTCTGCAGCCAGGTATCGGCGCAGGCCAGCAATGCCGCGCAGGCGGCTTCGTCGCGCCCCATCTGGGCAATGGCCCAGAGGGCGGCCTGGCTTTCCACCTCGTCCAGATCGGCATGGTCTTGCACCAGCAGATCCAGGGCTTGCTGGCGTTCGGCGGCGGGCAGTTGCCGGTCCGCCAGCAGTTGGCCGATGGCGGCGATCGCGGGTACGCGGGTGGGCAGACCGTGTTGGTTCAGGCTCATGGCAGGTGGGGAGTGTTGCAGATTGCCGCCATTGGGCGGCTGGGGGCACCAAGCCAAGCTGCAAGCTGCCCATATCAGCCCAATCCCGATTAGAATTTCATAAATCGAGACATTTGTCTCGTAATAAGTAACTTATATACTGAAATATGAATTCTGAAGCAGATGGAAAACTGGTCAGCGCGCTCGTGCGCGGCGTCAGTATTTTGCAGTGCTTTAACAACAAGCAGCAAGAACTCAGTGGCAAAGAGCTGATGGACCTGACGGGTTTGCCCAAACCGACCTTGTTCCGCCTGACCGAAACCCTGTGCGAGCTGGGCCTGCTGCGCTATTCGGAGCGCTTGTCCAAGTACGTGCTGGGCATCGGGGTGCTCAACCTCGCCTCGCCACTGCTGTCGCGCATGACGGTGCGTCAGTTTGCCCGCCCGCAGATGCAGGAGCTGGCCAACTACATGGGCGGCCAGATCCAGCTGGCGGTGGGTGAGGGCCGGCGCCTGGTGCTGGCCGAGCTGGCCAATGGCATGGACAACAAGGTCTTCACGCCCGAGATCGGGGTGGCTGTATCGTTGGTGCGCACCGCGACTGGCCGCGCTTACCTGCTGGGCCAAAGCGAGGCCGAGCGCCAGGCCTATCTGGACGAGCTCGATGGCCGCGCACCCGAGCGCGCTGCGCTGCTGCGCGAGCGCCTGGACGATGCGCGCCAGGACCTGGCCTTGCACGGCTTTTGCCGCAGCCATGGCGATCTGCACCGTGAGATTCTGTCGATCGCCGTGCCGCTGTCGCAGCCCATCGATGGTGAGCGCTGGGTGTTTGGCGCCTCCGTCCCCACCTACAACCCCAAGAGCCGCGAGCTGGAGACCGACATCGGCCCGCGCCTGGTGACCCTGGTGCGCTCGCTCGAAGGGCTGATCGGCACCTCCAGCCTGTCCTGATCGGGACTGAGCTGGCTGGGCCTAACCCGGCCGGGCCTGACCTGGCCGGGTCTCACTTGGCCGCGTCAGGCGGCGCATCGCAAAAAACAACCACAGGAGACAAGCATGAAAGTATTGGACGGCATCAAGGTGCTGGAGATTGGTGGCCTGGGACCGGGCCCGTTCTGCGCGATGCACCTGGCCGACCTGGGCGCCGATGTGATCTCCATCGTGCGCGAGGAAAAAGG
Source organism: Comamonas sediminis (assembly GCF_041107495.1). Taxonomy (NCBI): domain Bacteria; kingdom Pseudomonadati; phylum Pseudomonadota; class Betaproteobacteria; order Burkholderiales; family Comamonadaceae; genus Comamonas; species Comamonas sediminis. Next base: position 205,295 of record NZ_JBGBDC010000009.1, on the reverse strand, counting down.
CGCATCCCCCACCGGCAACCTGCTCAACCGGGGCAAGCGCTCGGTCTTCGCCGACCTGAAAAGCCCCGAGGGCAAGGCCCTGGTGCTGGCGCTGGTGCGTGAAGCCGATGTGCTGATCGAAGGCATGCGCCCCGGCGTGATGGAGCGCCTGGGCCTGGGCCCGGCCGAGTGCCAGGCGCTGAACCCGGCCCTCGTCTACGGCCGCATGACCGGCTGGGGCCAGAGCGGCCCGTTGGCCCCGCGCGCCGGCCATGACAACAACTACGCCGCCGTCTCGGGCGCGCTCTGGGGCTGCAGCCCGGCCGGTGCGCGGCCGGTGTCGTCGTTTGCGATGGTGGGCGATATCGGCGGCGGCGCGCTCTACCTGATGACCGGGCTGCTCGCCGGCGTGATCCAGGCGCGCAGCAGCGGCCGGGGCTGCGTGGTGGATGCGGCCATCGTCGATGGCGCGGCCCATATGCTGAACCTGGCGCTGAGCGCCCGCCAGCGCGGCATTGTGGCCGATGTGCGCGGCCAAAGCATCCACGACAGCGCACCGTTCTATGAGACCTATGTCTGCGCCGATGGCGAGCACATCACCATCGGCAGCATCGAGCCGCAGTTCTACGCGCTGCTGCTGCAGACGCTGGGCCTGGCGGACGACCCGGATTTTGCCGCGCCCCAGTCGCAGTGGGACAAGGCGCTGTGGCCGCGCCGCCGTGCGCGCCTGCAGGCGCTGTTCATCACCGAGCCGCGCGCGCATTGGCAGCAGGTGTTCGAGGGCAGTGATGTCTGCTTTGGCGCCGTATTGAGCCCGCTGGAGGCCGCAGCGCACCCGCATATGCAGGCGCGTGGTGTCTACCACGCGCAAGGCGGCGTGTTGCAGGCCGCCCCGGCGCCGCGCTTTGACGGCCAGGCCTATGACACGCCGGCGATGTGCGCCGCAGGCGCCCATACCGAGGCCGTACTCGCGCAGGTGAACGCAGGGGATGCCAGCGCGGCTTGGCGCCGCTAGGCGTCCTGTGCGTCAGAGTGCGACAATGCGGCCCTGCCCGGGCTGCGCCTGGCCGGGCACCGACACAGGGAGTTGCCGATGGGCATTGTGGTTTTTTATCTGCGCAACAACGCCGAGGATGCCGAGGGCATGCCGCCCGACTGGCAGCCGCAGTGCCTGGCCTACAGCGACCAGCAGATGAGCGAGGCACTGGCGCAATGCCAGCGCCTGCGCGCCGATCCGCGCCATGCGCATGTGGTGATGTCGTCCGAGCTGCGCGACATGGTCGGGCAGATAGGGGTGGCTGCCGTTGAAGACGGCCGCACGCCCGATGGCGAACACTATGACTGGAGCAAGGCCGGGCGGGCCGGGATGAGCCGCCGCAACGCGATGGAGCCGCCCAAGAAACGCGGCAGCGCCAGCAACGAATAAACCGGTTTTTTCAGGTCCGCGCCGGCCACTGGAAGGGCGCAGGCTGCTTGTTCAAAAAGGCCTGCACGGCTTCGCGGTGCTGGGCCGTGCCCATCGCCAGCGCCTGGGCGTTCGCCTCTTGCTCCAGCAGCGCAGGCAAGTCGTTCGCCGCCATCGCGAGCGAGCGTTTGATCAGACTCAGCGCCACCGGCGATGCACCGACAAAGCTCTGCGCAATCGCCTGGGCCCGCGCCTGCAGCTGCTCGGGGGCCACCAGCTCGCTGGCAATGCCCAGCTGCAAGGCCTCCTGGGCAGAGACCTCGCGGCCGGACAGCATCAGTTCACGCGCGCGCTGCACGCCGACGACGCGCGGCAGGGTGTAGAAAGCCGCGCAGTCGGGCACAACGCCAACCCGGATAAAGGACATCGCAAAGCGCGCCCGGTCCGAGGCGATGATGAAGTCCGCCGCCAAGGCCAGGCTGAAGCCCGCGCCATAGGCAGCGCCGTCCACCGCCGCAATCACCGGCTTGTCCAGCAGCATCAGGTCCTTGAGCCAGTGGTGCAGGCTGGACAGGCGCGCGCGCCAGCCGGCATTGTCCAGACCCGATGCCGCAATGTTGCCCAGGTCCCCGCCCGAGCAGAAATGGTCGCCAACGCCGGTCAGCACCAGCGCACGCAGGCTGGCGTCGGTCTGCACCAGGCGCACCACTTCGGCCATCTCCTCGCGCATCTGCGGGTCGAAGGCATTGCGCTTGGCCGGGTAGTTGAAGCGCAAGGTGGCCACGCCGTCCTGGCGCTCAAAAATGATGCGTTCGTAGCATTGGCTCATGCGGCGCTCCTGGGGACGTAGGACGCACGCATGTCGCGCCCGCCACGCAGTGCAGCGCCGCCATCGACCGGGATGATGGCCCCGGTCACATAGCTGGCCAGTTCGGACGACAGGAACAGCGCCATGTCGGGGCAGTGAAAGCGCAAGGTGGCCACGCCGTCCTGGCGCTCAAAAATGATGCGTTCGTAGCATTGGTTCATGCGGCGCTCCTGGGGACGTAGGAGGCACGCATGTCGCGCCCGCCGCGCAGTGCAGCGCCGCCATCGACCGGGATGATGGCCCCGGTCACATAGCTGGCCAGTTCGGACGACAGGAACAGGGCCATGTGGGCGACATCGTCGGTGCTGCCCATGCGCAGCAGCGGCACGGTGGAGACGGCGCGCTCGAGCGCATCGGCCGTGGGCGCCAGGCGCCGCATGCCCTCGGTATCGCCGATGGGGCCGGGCGAGATGCTGTTGACGCGGATGCCGTCCTCGCCCCATTCCAGCGCCAGCACCTTGGTCATCATGTCGATGCCGGCCTTGGCCGCGCAGGCATGGACCTGGTACATCGTCGGGTTGACACCTTGCGGCGCCGAGATGTTGATGACGCTGGCGCCGGGCTTGCGCAGCATCGGGTAAGCCAGGCGCAGCACATGGAAGCTGCCATTGAGGTCGATGTCGACAACCGTCTTGAAGCCATTGGGCGACAGGTCCTTGGCCGGCGCAATGAAGTTGCCCGCAGCGCCCGAGACCAGCACATCGATGGGGCCAAAGCGGGCATGCGCCTGCTCCAGCGCGGCCTGCACGGCGGCGGGGTCGCGCACATCGGCGCTCAGGCCCAGGGCCTGGGCGCCCAGCGCCTCCAGCTCGGCGGCGGCCTGGGCCACCTTGTCGGCCGAGCGGCTCATGACCACGACATGGGCGCCGGCGCGGGCGAAGGCCTTGGCAATGCCCAGGTTGATGCCACTGCTGCCGCCTGCGACAAACACATGCTGGTGGCGAAAGGAAAAAGAGCTCATGGGTGTTCCGTATGCAAAGAAGGGGAGGAGGCAGCGGCTTGCTGCGCCGCCTCCTGCAATGCGCGCCACTGGATCTTGCCGGTGGCGGATTTGGGCAGTGCGGCGAGAAAGTCCACCGCGCGTGGCACCTTGTAGGCGGCCATCTGTTCACGGCTCCAGCCGATGATTTCGTCCTCCGACGCCTGCGCGCCAGGGCGCAGCACCACGAGGGCCTTGACCGATTCGCCGCGCTTGGCATCGGGCACGGCGATCACGCAGGCCTCCAGCACGGCCGGGTGGCTGTAGAGCATGTTTTCGACCTCGGCGGGCCAGACCTTGTAGCCGTTGGCATTGATCATGCGTTTCAAGCGGTCGCGCATGAAGTAGTAGCCGTCCTCGTCGACCGAGGCCAGGTCGCCGGTGCGAAAGTAGCGCCGGCCATGGCGTTCGAAAAAGGCCGCGCGGTTGGCCTCGTCATTGCGCCAGTAGCCCTGCATCACCTGTTCGCCGCTGGAGACCAACTCGCCCACCTCGCCTGCGGGCAGCTCTTGCAGGGTCTCGGGGTCGACGATCATCGAATGCACGCCCTGGGTAGGCACGCCCAGGCACTGGCGCTTGGCGTGGCCCGGCGGGTTGGCATGCAAAAAGGCGGCGGTCTCGGTCAGGCCATAGCCTTCGCTGTAGTGCAGGCCATAACGTTCGGCCAGCATCTGCGATACCGCCTCGGGCATGGCCGCGCCGCCACCGGCCAGCATGGCCAGGCTCGACAGGTCCAGCCCATGGGCAGTGGCCTGGCTGAACAGGTCGATCACCATGCTGGGCGGCGCCGTCCAGGCGGTGACCTGGTGGCGCTCGATCAGCCGGGCGGCCAGCAGCGCATCCCAGCGCGGCATCATCACCACGGTGCCGCCCACGGCAATGGGCATGTTCATGCCGTACTGCGTGCCCAGCATGTGGAACATCGGCGCGACCGATAGAAACACCAGGTCGTCATTGAAGCCGCGCCACAGCCTTGAGCCGGTGAGCGATGCCAGCACCGAGTGGTGGCTGTGCATGCAGCCCTTGGGGTGGCCGGTGGTGCCCGAGGTATAGGGGATGGTGGCCAGCATGTCGGCCTGAGCCACACGCGGGCCGGGCGCCAGCTGCAGCGCCAGCGCTGCGGCAAAGCCATGGTAGGGGCCAGCGGGCAGCGGCAGACGAGGCGCTGTCACCACCTCGGGCAGCGCATCGGGTGGCGGCGTGGTGGGAAGCGCATCGCTGTAGGCATGCACGACCACCGCATCGAGCAGGCCCTCGTCCACACAGGGCTGGGCGCTGGCCAGCAGCTCCTGGGCGGCGATGGCCAGGCGCGCGCCGCTGTTGTCGGCGTAGTAGCGCAGCTCGGTGGCCGTGGTCATCGCGCTCACCGGCACCACCACGCCACCGGCGCGGTAGATGGCATAGCAGGCGATGACGAACTGCGGGCAGTTCTGGCTTTGCAGCAGCACGCGCTGGCCCGGTGCCAGCTGCAGGCGCTGCTGCAGGAAGCCGGCCAGCGCCTCCACCTGGGCCAGCAGCTGGGCATAGCTGGTGCTGGCACCCGCGTAGATGATGGCGGGCTTGTCCGGGTAGCGCTGGGCCGAGGCGCTCAGGTTGTCATCCAGGCTGATGCGGGGCACGCGCAGATCGCGCGAGACCCCTTTGGGCCAGTAGAAAGGCAGCGCTGGGCGGGGAGAGGCGGTGGAGGTGGGCGTGTCAAACATCGGCGGGTCGTGTCAGTCCAGCTGCAGCTGCTGGCTTTGGATCAGCGCGCCCCAGGTCTGCTGGTCATCGGCCACCAGCTTGGCAAAGTCTGCTTGGGGCATGCCGCCGGGGCGGCCGCCCAGCGCGCGGTAGCGGCGCATGATGTCGGGGTCATGCAGCACGGCCTGCAGGTTCTCAGCCAGTTTTTTCTGCACTTCGGGCGGGGTCTTGGCGGGCACGAAGAAGCCCATCCAGCCGACCTGGTTGAAGTTGCGCATGCCCAGCTCGGTCATCGTCGGCACCTCGGGCAGATCGGGCTCGCGCTGGTCGCCGGTAACGGCCAGCGGGCGCAGCTTGCCATCCTTGATATGGACCAGCGAGGCGGTCATGTTGTCGAACATGAACTGGGTCTCGCCGGTCACGATCGCCATCGTCCCGGGGGCCGAGCCCTTGTAGGGGATGTGGACCACATCGGTGCCGGTGCGCTCCTTGAACAGCTCGCCCATCAGGTGCGTGGTCTGGCCCACACCGGCGGACGAGAACGACAGCTTGCCCGGCTGCGCCTTGGCAGCGGCCACCAGCGCATCCAGGCTCTGGATGGGCGACTTGGCGGGCACCACCAGCACGTTGGCAAACGAGATCATGTCGGTCAGCGGGGCAAAGTCGCCGGGTTGGTAGCTGAGCTTTTTATAGGCCGTGTAGTTGATCGCATTGGAGCCGCTGTTGCCTACCAGCACCGTGTAGCCGTCGGGCTGGGCGCGGGCGACCAGGCTGGCCCCCAGGCTGCCGCCGGCGCCGGGTTTGTTGTCAACGATCACCGGCTGGCCCAGCCGCTGGCCCAGCTTTTGGGCCAGCAGGCGTGCGGGAATATCGGTCGATCCGCCGGCGGCGCCGGGCACCACCAAGGTGATGGTGCGCGTGGGCCAGCTGGCCTCGGCATGGGCGTGGAGCGCGCTGGCGAGCAGCGCCAGGGCCGCCAAGGCCCGCAGGGGCTGGCGAAGAGGCTGGGTACGTGGCATGGGTTTGTCTCCTGCTGCGCGCTTCTGTGGCGCGTCCAAGGGCTGTACAACGCAGAGTTGCTGGACGGGGTTCAGGCACCCTTCCAGACCGGTGCGCGTTTTTCCGCAAAGGCGGCCGCGCCTTCGCGCGCATCCTGCGAGCTGAACACCGGCGCGGTGATGGCGGACTGGCGCTCGAACATCTCCGCCAGCGGCCATTCGCCGGACTGGCTGGCCACCTGCTTGCTCGCGGCGACTGCCAGCGGGCCATTGGCGGCAATGGTCTGCGCCAGCGCCAGTGCGGCATCGAGTGCGCCGCCGGGCTCGGTCAGGCGGTTGACCAGGCCCAGCTGGGCAAATCGCTCGGCGCCGAACATGTCGCCGGTGAGGATGCATTCCAGCGCCACGTGGTAGGGCAGGCGTTTGGGCAGGCGCAGCAGGCCACCGGCCGATGCAGCCAGGCCCCGCTTGACTTCGGGCAGGCCAAATTGGGCATTGCGTGCGGCCACGATCAGGTCGCAGGCCAGCGCCACCTCAAAGCCGCCAGCCAGCGCATAGCCTTCCACCGCCGCGATCAGCGGCTTGGCAGGTGGCCGCATCGTCAACCCGCAAAAGCCGCGCCCCGGCAGGCTGGGGCGCTTGCCCTGCAAAAAGCCCTTGAGGTCCATGCCGGCGCAAAAGCTGCCGCCCGCGCCGGTGATGATGCCTACCCTGAGGTCCGGCCGGCTGTCCAGCGCGTCGAGCGCACTGGCCATCGCCTCGGCCATCTCCAAGGTGGCGGCATTGCGCGCCTGGGGGCGATTGAGCTGCATGATGAGCACCGGGCCACGGGTTTCGACCAGGAGTTCGGTGGTGTCAGAGCCAGACATGGGAGCCTTTCAAAGGGTGCTGCAGGGCAGGGGTTTTGAGGCGCTAAGACAGCCCAGCAAACCGAAGGTTTGCGATTGAGGCTGAGCGCCCCCGACGAGGCGCAAAGCCGCAGGCAGTACAAAAGTACGACAAGGCGTGCAACGACGTATCAAGGGCTGTGTTAGTGCCTCAGCGTGGTTGCATGCGGATGGCGCCGTCCAGGCGGATGGTTTCGCCGTTGAGCATCGGGTTCTCCAGAATGTGCAGCGCCGTCATCGCGTACTCGGGCGGGCGGCCCAGGCGTGCCGGGTTGGGGACCGACGCGGCGAGCGACTGGCGCACGTTCTCGGGCAGCTTGGCGAGGATGGGGGTGTCGAACAGGCCCGGTGCAATGGTGCAGACGCGGATCATCTTGGAGGCCAGATCGCGCGCGGCGACGATGGTCATGCCGATGACGGCGGCCTTCGACGAGGCATAGGGGATCTGGCCGATCTGGCCTTCATAGCCCGCGACCGAGGCGGTCAGCACGCAGGCGCCGCGCTCGCCTTCCAGCGGCTCGTTCTGCGCCATCGCCACGGCCGACAGGCGCAAGGTGTTGAAGGTGCCGATCTGGTTGATGCGGATGATGTTCGTGTACTTTTCCAGCGAGCCGGGGCTGCCGTCCTTCTCGATCAGGCGCACCGGGCCGCCGATGCCGGCGCAGTGCACCAGCGCACGGAACTGGCCCCAGGCCTGCGCCGCAGACACGGCCTTTTGCATCTGCTCGGCATCGGCCACATCGGCCTTGATGAACCGGAGCTGGCCGGCGTACTGCTTTTCCATCGCTGCGCCGCGCTCTTCGTTCAGGTCCACCGCCACCACGTTCAGGCCGCGCTCCAGCAGGGCCACTGCGCTGGCTTCGCCCAGCCCCGATACGCCGCCGGTCACGAGGGCGGTTATTCCTTGGGTCAATTGCATCTCAAAAATCCTTGTCAGTTCAAAGGTTCAATCCGATGGAGCCGTTGTGACGGCTCTCTGAGGCACTTAGCGCAGCACTTCAATAATCGTGGCGTTGGCCATGCCACCCGCCTCGCACATCGACTGCAGGCCATAGCGCTCACCGCTGTCTTCCAGCGCATGCAGCATCGTGGTCATCAGCCGCAGGCCCGAGGCGCCCAGCGGGTGGCCCAGCGCAATCGCGCCGCCGCGCGGGTTCAGGCGCTCGCCATCGGCACCCAGCTCTTTCTGCCAGGCCAGTGGCACCGAGGCAAAGGCCTCGTTGATCTCGTAGTGCGCAATGTCGCCCAGCTGCATGCGCGCCTTGGCCAGCACGCGCTGGGTGGCGGGGATGGGGGCGGTCAGCATGTACAGCGGGTCGTCGCCCACGACATCAAAGGCCACAAAGCGGGCGCGTGGGCGCAGTCCCAATTGCAGCGCGCGCTCTTCGCTCATGATCAGCATGGCGCTGGCGCCATCGGTCATCTGCGAGGCATTGCCGGCCGTGGTGCTCCACTGGATCTGCGGAAAGCGGGCCGAGAGTTCTTCGCTCTCGAACACGGCCTTGAGGCCGGCGAGCTTCTCGGCCGTGGTGCTGGCGCGGATGGTCTCGTCAGCACTGACAAGGCCCAGCGGGCTGCGGATGGGCACGATCTCGCGCGCAAAGCCGCCGCTGCTTTGGGCGGCATGGGCGCGCTGGTGCGAGCGGGCGGCATAGGCATCCAGATCGCTGCGCGACAGGCCCCATTTGGCGGCCACCAGGTCGGCCGACACCCCCTGGCCCACGAGGCCCGGTGCATAGCGCTCGTCAAAGCGGGCACCGGTCGTGTTCTTGCCCATGCGTGAGCTTCCCATTGGCACCCGGCTCATCGATTCGACACCGCAGGCGATGACGATGTCCTGCGTGCCGGACATGATGGCCTGGGCGGCAAAGTGCACCGCCTGCTGGCTGGAGCCGCATTTGCGGTCAATCGTGGTCGAGGGCACATGGGTGGGCAGGCCGGCGGCCAGCCAGGCCAGGCGCCCGGGCGTGCCGGCCTGCTCGCCCGCCTGGCTGACGCAGCCGCAGATCACGTCATCGACGGTCGCGGGGTCGAGCTGGTTGCGGGCCACCAGCTGCTCCAGCACCTGGGAGAGCAGGTCGACCGGGTGGACTTCGGCCAGCGCGCCATCGGGTTTGGCCCGGGCCATGGGGCTGCGGATGGCATCGACAATGACAGGTGTTTTCATCATTTAATGAGACTTGTGGATCATTAAATTAATGATAGGTTTCAAAAAACCGAATACCTACTGGTATTTACCCGCAGCAAATTTCGCAGCAAACGCCAGATACTGTCTGTGAAATCTAGAAATTCGAGACGAGTGATTCAAAATTAAAGTAAAGATGTAACACAGGTGATTGCGTGCAGCGATCCCCTGTGCACCACGGAGACCGAGGAGATGCACAACTTCTTCAGCTGGGCCCAGGCCCAGCCCGAGCGGGTGGTTTTGACGCAGGCCGATACCGGCCGGTGCTACACCGCAGGCGAGATCGCGCAGGGCGCCGAGCAGATGGCGCAGTGGCTGGCGCAGCAGGGGCTGCAGGCCGAGGAGACGATTGCGGTGCTGCTGGAGAACCGTTATGAAATTATGCAGCTGGTACTGGCCGCGCGGCTGGCCGGCCTGTACGCCGCCGTCATCAGCACCCACCTGACCGCGGCCGAGGTGGCCTATATCGCCCAGGACAGCGGTGCCAAGGTGCTGCTGGTCTCCAGCAAGACCTGGCCGACTGCGCAAGAGGCGGTGCAGGGCCTGGCGCTGGCCTGCTATTCGGTCGATGGCGATACGCCGGGTGTGGCGCCCCTGGCCGATGCGCTGGCCGCCGTACCCCAGCGCGCGCCGATCGACCTGGCCACGCGCCCGTTGGGCCGCGATCTGCTCTATTCCAGCGGCACCACCGGCCGGCCCAAGGGCATCAAGAAGCCGCTGCTGGCTGCAGCCTACCGCACGCAGCGCGACCCCGAGGTAGCTGCATGGATGCGCAGCATGCGGTTTGATGAAGACGCCGTCTACCTCTCGCCCGCGCCGCTCTACCATGCGGCACCGCTGCGCTACAGCCTGCGCACCCTGGATGTCGGCGGCTCGGCCATCATCATGAGCCGCTTCGAGCCCGAGCAGGCGCTGGCGCTGATCGAACGCTACCAGGTCAGCCACAGCCAGTGGGTGCCGACGATGCTGGGGCGCCTGCTCAAGCTGCCCGACGAGGTCAAGCGCCGCTACCGGCTGGACAGCCACCGCGTGGCCATCCATGCGGCAGCGCCCTGCCCGGTGGCCGTCAAGCAGGGCATGCTGGACTGGTGGGGCGACATCCTGCTGGAGTACTACGCCGGCTCCGAAGGCTGCGGCACGACGTTGATCGATTCGGCCGAATGGCGTGCACGGCCAGGCTCGGTCGGCCGGGCCATCAGCGGCCAGCTGCATATCGTCGGCGACGACGGGCAGGAGCTGGGCGTGGGCGAGGTCGGCCGGGTGTATTTCTCGGGCGGCGGTGCCTTCCAGTACCTCAATGACGAGCGCAAGACGCGCGAGGCCATCGATGCGCGCGGCTGGGCCACCTATGGCGACATCGGCCATGTCGATGCCGACGGCTTTCTGTTCCTGAGCGACCGGCGTGCCGACCTGATCCTGTCGGGCGGGGTCAATCTCTACCCGCAGGAGATCGAGAACGCGCTGGCCCAGCATGCCGCCGTGGAAGAGGTGGCCGTCGTCGGCGTGCCCGATGAGGACTTTGGCGAGCAGACCCTGGCCGTCGTGGTGCTCAAGCCCGGCTTTGCGCCCGACGAGGCCATGGCGCGCGCGATCGTTGACCACGCGGCCGCCATCCTGTCCAAGGTCAAGCGGCCCCAGCGCCTGGTGTTCGAGCCCAGCCTGCCCCGGCTGGAGACCGGCAAGCTGCTGCGCCGCGTGCTTAAGGACCGGTTCAAGGCGTCGCCGCAGGCGGGCTTTGGCCTGCGCAGTACCAGCGGCGCCCAGGGCTGATGCCCCCCCATTCATTCTTCCCTATCTCAGCCTTTGACCACCATGCAAGACCTGACCCAACGCAGCGTATTCCGCGAAGACCATCTGCAGTTTCGTGATGCCGTCCGCCATTTCTTTGACAAGGAGATCGTGCCCTTCCATGCGCAGTGGGAGCGCGATGGCATCGTCCCCAAGGAGGTCTGGCGCAAGGCCGGCCGCGAGGGCCTCTTGAACACCATGCTGCCCGAGCCCTATGGCAGCGGGGGCGATTTTGGCCATGCCGCCGTGCTGATCGAAGAGATTGCCCGCACGGGCGCCAGCGGCCTGGGCTTTCCGCTGCATTCGGACATCGTCGCGCCCTATATCCATGCCTATGGCAGTACCGCGCAAAAAGACCGCTGGCTGCCCAAGATGGCGGCCGGCGAGATGATTGGCGCGATCGCGATGACCGAGCCCGGCGCGGGCAGCGACCTCAAATCGGTGCGCACCACGGCCAGGCGCGACGGCGACCACTATGTGATCAATGGCGCCAAGACCTTCATCACCAATGGCATCAATGCCGAGATCGTCGTGGTGGTCTGCAAGACGGCGCCCGAGCTGGGGGCCAAGGGCGTGTCGCTGATCGTGGTGGAAGACGGCACGCCCGGCTTTGCCAAGGGCCGCAAGCTCGAGAAGATCGGCCTGATGGCACAGGACACCTCGGAGCTGTTCTTTGACAACGTGCGCGTGCCGGTGGACAACCTGCTGGGCGAAGAGAACCTGGGCTTCAAGTACCTGATGCACGAGCTGGCGCAGGAGCGCCTGGTGGTGGCGGTGCGGGCTGCCATGTCGATCGAGGCCTTTTTGCAGAAGACCGTGGACTACACCCGCGAGCGCAAGGCCTTTGGCCAGACGGTGTTCGAGTTCCAGAACACCCGCTTCAAGCTGGCCGAGGCCAAGGCCCAGGCGACGATGCTGCGCGTGTTTGTCGACGACTGCATGCGCCTGCACCTGACGCGCGAGCTGACACCGGACCGTGCAGCCATGGTCAAGCTCAATGCGACGGCGCTGCAGAACAAGCTGCTCGACGAATTTTTGCAGCTGCACGGCGGCTACGGCTACATGACCGAGTACCAGGTCGGCCGGGCCTGGACCGATGCCCGCATTGGCCGCATCTACGGCGGCAGCGACGAGATCATGAAGGAAATCATTGCCCGAACGCTTTGACCATGACCAGCGCCCCGAGCACGCCACAGAGCGCGCCAGCGGCATAACCCGCAACAGGAGACAAACCATGCAAAACCGCCGCTCGGCCCTGGGCCGTGTGCTTACAACTGCAGCCTGCGCTGCGCTGGTGCTTGCCACCGGCAGCGCCCTGGCCGCCGACCACTACCCCAGCAAGCCCATCCGCCTGGTGGTGCCCTACCCGGCAGGGGGCGGCACCGACATCATTGCCCGCTTGATGGGCACCCAGCTGTCGCAGCGCTGGGGCCAGCCGGTGATTGTGGACAACAAGCCCGGTGCCAGCGGCATGATGGGCAACGACCTGGTGGCCAAGGCGCCCGCCGATGGCTACACGGTGCTGCTGGGCATTACCGCGCTGGTGCAGATCCCCGCGCTGTACAAGAAGGTGCCTTACCAGTTGAGCGACCTGGCGCCGGTGTCGCAGGCGGCCAAGTCGGCCGACCTGGTGTTCGTGCCGCGCAGCTCGGGCATCACCAGCCTGCAGCAGTTCGTCGCCAAGGCCAAGGCCCAGCCGGGCAAGCTCAACTACGGCTCGTACGGCAATGCCACCTCCTCGCATCTGCATGGCGAGCAGCTCAAGCTCAAGGCCGGCATCGACATGGTCCACGTGCCGTACCAGGGCTCGGGCCCGGAGATGGCGGCCATGCTGGGCGGCCAGCTGGAGTCGGCCTTCATCGATGCAGCTGCGGCCTACCCGCATATCAAATCGGACAAGGTCAGCATCCTGGCGGTGACCGGCTCGCAGCGCCACCCCGCGCTGCCCGATGTGCCGACGATGGCCGAGGCCGGCTACAGCGGCTTTGAGGCCAATGGCTGGTTTGGCTACTTTGTGCCGGCCAGCACACCGCAGCCGATTGTGGACAAGCTGGGCAACGAGCTGGCCGCCATTGTCAGGATGCCCGAGATCAGCAAGCGCCTGCTGGACATGGGCCTGATCCCCGTGGGCTCGACGCCGGCGGAGTTCAAGCCGCTGCTGGCCCGCGATGCGGCGCACTGGAAATCGATTGTCGATGCGGCGAAGATCTCGATGGATTGACGCGAAAACACAGCAGGTCCGCGGGACTTCAGGTGGACGGCGCCGCACAGGTCCACGCAAATGGCAGACTATCGCCTATGTCCCCTCCCGCTCTGCTTGTTGCCGATGACCACCCCCTGTTTCGCGCTGCCGTGGTGCAGGTGATCCGGGGGCGTTTTGGTGCCTTCGAGGTGCTGGAAGCCTCCAGTGCCAGCTCGCTCAGCGCAGCCTTGGCGGCGCACCCCGGCATCGAGTTGGTGCTGCTTGACCTGACGATGCCCGGCACCCATGGTTTCTCGGCGCTGCTGCATGTGCGCGGCGCCTACCCGCAGCTGCCGGTGGTGGTCATCTCGTCCAACGACCACCCGCGCATCATCCGCCGCGCCCAGCAGTTTGGCGCCTCGGGTTTTATCTCCAAGGCGGCATCGGCCGATGCCATCACTGCAGCCATCGAGGCGGTGATGGAGGGGGACACCGTCTTCCCCTCGATGGCTGCCGAGCTGTCGCAGGAAGACGCCGAGCTGGCCGCCCGCCTGGCGCAGCTGACGCCCCACCAGTTCAAGACCCTGCTGTACCTGGCCGATGGCCTGCTCAACAAGCAGATTGCGCAGGAGATGGGCGTGACCGAGCACACCGTGAAGGTGCATGTGACGGCCATCCTGAAAAAGCTCGGCTGCCACAGCCGCACCCAGGTTGCCGTGCTGGTGCGCAACCTGGAGGCGGATGGCGGTATGCCCACCGACGACTCAGCGCTGCCTTAGAGCCGCTAACACAGCCCTTGATACGTCGTTGCCTCGCCGGCCGCGCCAAGCCTTGTCGTACTACTGTACTGCCTGCGGCTTAACGCCTAGTCTCAACCGCAAACCTTCGGTTTGCTGGGTCGTGTTACCGGCTCTTAGCAGCAGCTGGCCGACCAGTGCGCGCAGAGCGGCAGGCCGCGCAGGCTGCGTCAGCACCCCCCAGCCCCACGCACGGGCCTGTTGGCTGGCGGCGTCCTGGTGGCCGGCATCGGTGCTGAGCCAGACGACGCCCGGCGTTTTGGGCCCGCAGGCCAGCAAGGCGCGTATTGTGGCCGTGCTGGCATGCGCCGCATCGACCACGACAAAGGCAGGCCACGGCGTTGGGCCGTTCCGGGCCTGCGCCAACGCCGCCTCGGCATCGGCATGCTGCGCCACCTGGCAGCCCCAGCGTTGCAGCAGCGGCGCGGTGCCTTGAATGGCGGCCTGGCCAATGCACCAGGCGCTGGCGCCTTGCAGCGGTGCGGCCTGGCCGCTCGCCGCGGTGGTTTCGGCGGCCTGGTGAGACAGCGCCTGCGGCAGTGCGGCCTGGCTCAGCGGCACTTCGACCCAGAAGACCGAGCCCCGGCCCAAGCTCGAGCGCAGGCCAATCGGGTGCTGCAGCAGGCGCCCCAGGCGGTCGACGATGGCCAGACCCAGGCCGGCACCGCGCTCATGCTGGCGGCCGGTCTCCAACCGGCGGAATTCTTCAAAGATCTCGCGGTGCAGGCTCTCGGGGATGCCGGGGCCCTGGTCATGCACCTCGATGCGCAGATGCCGGCCGACGCGCCGGCAGCCCAGCACGATGCGGCCACGCCGCGTGTAGCGGATGGCGTTGGACAGAAAGTTCTGCACAATGCGGCGCAGCAGCGCCTCGTCGCTGTGCACCCTGGCTCGGCAGCGGATGACCTGCAGCTCCAGGCCATGGCCCTGGGCCAGCACGCCCAGGCTGCTGCCCAGCTGGGCCAGCATCGGCTGGATGTCAAAGTCACGGCGCTGGACCTCCAGCTGGCCCGATTCCATGCGTGCGATGTCGAGCAGGCTGTTGAGGATATCGTCCTGAGAGGCCAGCGCCCCTTCGACATCGCTGGCCAGCTCCAAGGCCTTGTCGCCCTGCACATGCTGGCGCAGCAGCGACACAAACACCCGCGCGGCGTTCAGCGGCTGCAGCAGGTCATGCACCGCGGCGGCCACGAACTTGGATTTGTAGCGGTTGGCTTGTTCGGCTTCGCGCTTGGCCTGGGCCAGGTCTTCGGTGCGGTCGGCAATGCGCTTTTCCAGCGCATCGGCCAGGGAGCGCAGTTCGCGCGCGGCGTTCTTGTAGCTGGTGATGTCGGCATAGCTGGTGACAAAGCCGCCATCGGGCAAGGGGTTGCCACGGATCTCCAGCACGGTGCCGTCGGCCTTTTCGCTCTCGCGCGCATGGGGCTTGCCGCTGCGCAGAAACTGCATGCGCCGCTCGATGGCCTCGTCAATGTCGCCCGAGCCCAGCAGGCCCCGGCGCGCGTTGTAGCGGTACAGCTCCTCGACCGGCATGCCCACTTTCAGCAGGCCCGCCGGCAGCCGGAACAGCTCCATGTAGCGGGAGTTCCAGGCCACCAGGTTCAGCGCGGCATCGATGACCACCACGCCCTGGGGCAGGTGCTCGAGGCTCTGGCTGTGGCCGGCATCGGCCTGGTGGGCGGCGGCCACGATGCCATCCTGCGCGGTGCGCAACTCTTGCGCATGCTGCTTGAGGAGTGCCTCGAGCTCTTCGCGGCTGCGCTGGCGCAGCGCAGACAGGCGCTGGCGCTGGCGCGCATACAGCAGCAGCAGCGACAGCGCCAGCCAGCCACCGCCGGCAGCCGCAGCGGCCCACCAGGCAGAGGCCACGCTGTTGTCCACATCGTGCAAGATGTGCAGCTGCCAGCCGGTGTCGGGCAAGGCCAGGCTTTGCCAGAGCTTGCGGCCCACGGCCGGGTCTTGCCATTGCACCAGCGCGCCGCCTTCGTCCAGTGGCTGCTGCTGCGTATAGCGCATGGATTTGAGCGGCTGGCTGCGGTACTGCTGGGTGCGGTCCATCTCCTGCTGCGCGCTGGCATCGATGGTCTTGAGCGTGCGGTAGCGCCAGTCGTCATTGCTGGCCAGAAACACGACCCCATTGGCATCGCTGGCCAGCACGATATCGGGGTTCTGGATCCACTCGCGCTCCAGCTCCAGCAGCACGATCTTGATGGCGATCAGCCCCAGCACCCGGTGCTGGCCGCCGGCATCGCTGGTGATGGCGCGCGAGAGGAAATAACCGGCCTCGCCGGTGGTCATGCCGATGCCGTAGAAGCTGCCTTTGTCCTGGGCCAGCGCCAGCTGCACATAGGGGCGAAAGCTGTAGTCCTCCCCGACGTTGCTGGAGGGGCCGCGCCAGTTGCTGGCGGCCAGCGCCACGCCATGGGCATCGATCAAGGTGAGGGTGGAGGCCAGGCTGGCGCCATTGGCCTGCTCCAGCTTCTGGTTCAGACGCAGCACCTGCTCGGGGCTTTGCGGATGGGTCAGCGCCTCGCGCAGCTCGGCATCGAGCGCCAGCACATCGGGCAGCACCCGGTAGCGGTCCAGCCGCTGGCCCATCGCCTGGGCGTACAGGCCCAGCTGCCGGTGGGCCTGCATATTCTCTTCGGCCAGGCTGTGCTGCAGCATCCAGTGCCAGGCGCCCGCAGCAGCAGCAGCCGTGCTCAGCAGCACGGCGCAGAAGGTCCACAGGGATCGCAGGGAGCGGCGGGCAATCATAGAGGAGGTTGTAACAACTGGCTAGGTAGTTTCCCTGGGTTTGGGTTTTCCGTAGCTCTGGGAAGGCGGCGCCTAATACTAATGTCTAATGGGCAATCTGTAAGGGCTGGGATACAAACGCGCCTCAGTGCACCGACTTGGTGCTGCGTATCTTTGGAGCCCCACCATGCAGATCCATTCCAACGCCAGCCTGGCGCCCGTACAGGCACCGCCTTTTTACCGGACTTTGTACTTCCAGGTGATCGTGGCCATCATCATCGGCGTCTTGTTGGGGCATTTCGAGCCCCAGTATGGTGCGGCGATGAAGCCCTTTGGCGATGCCTTCATCAAGCTGATCAAGATGATCATCGCACCGGTGATCTTCCTGACCATCGTGACCGGCATTGCGAACATGACGCACCTGAGCGCGGTTGGCCGCGTGTTCGGCAAGGCGATGGTGTACTTTCTGACCTTCTCGACCCTGGCCCTGATCGTGGGCCTGATCGTGGCCAATGTGATGCAGCCGGGTGCTGGCATGCACATCAATGTGGCCGATCTGGACCAGAAGGAAGTCAGCACCTATGTGGCCAAGTCGCATGACATGACCCTGACCGGTTTTGTGATGGACATCATCCCCAAGACGCTGATCAGCCCCTTTGTCGGCGACAACATTCTGCAGGTGCTGCTGGTGGCGGTGCTGTTTGGCGTGTCGCTGGCGATGGTCGGCGACAGTGGCAAGCCGGTGCTCAACCTGCTCGAATCCCTGACCAAGCCCGTCTTCAAGCTGGTCAACATCGTGATGAAGCTCGCCCCCATCGGTGCCTTCGGTGCGATGGCCTTCACGATCGGCAAGTTCGGTCTGGGCTCGCTGCTGAACCTGGCCGAGCTGGTGCTGACCTTCTACATCACCTCGCTGCTGTTCGTGCTGGTGATTCTGGGTGCCGTGGCCCGTGCCTGCGGCTTCTCGGTGCTCAAGCTGATCCGCTACCTCAAGGATGAGCTGCTGCTGGTGCTGGGCACCTCGTCGTCCGAATCGGCGCTGCCTTCGCTGATGCACAAGATGGAAAAGGCCGGTTGCAGCAAGTCGGTGGTGGGCCTGGTGGTTCCTACCGGCTACTCGTTCAACCTCGATGGCACCAACATCTACATGACCCTGGCGGCGCTGTTCATCGCCCAGGCGACCGACACCCACCTGACCCTGGGACACCAGATCGCACTGCTGCTGGTGGCGATGCTGAGCTCCAAGGGCGCTGCCGGTGTGACCGGCGCGGGCTTCATCACCCTGGCTGCTACGCTGGCCGTGGTGCCGGAAGTGCCCGTGGCCGGCATGGCACTGATCCTCGGTGTGGACCGCTTCATGTCCGAATGCCGCTCGCTGACCAACTTCATCGGCAATGCCGTCGCCACCGTCGTGGTCTCGCGCTGGGAGAACGCGCTGGACTACACCAAGCTCAACGCCGTGCTGAACAATGAGCCGGTGCTGGAGAATGCGCCGGTACAGGTGCCCGTGGTGGAGACCGCCAAGGGCTGATCGCCACCCGCTCCAAAAACAATGGCCTGCAGATGCAGGCCATTTTTCGTCTGTGAGATGCCTGGAGCAGGCTCTTAAGGCAGCGGGCGCAGCAGGCCGACCATCGCCCGCAGCCGCAAGGTATCGCGCCCCAGCTTGCGCTGGTTGGGCAGCTTGCCGACCCAGCGCATCTGCTGCACGGTGCGCTCGAGCGCTGTGCGCACCGCAGGCTCGGTCTGCGCGAGCCAGGCCTGCCAGTCAACACGGGCGGCCTCCAGGGTGCCGGCGTTGTCCAGGAACAGCGCGGTGGAATGCGCGTAGCACAGCGCATCCTTGACGATGCACAGCGCAGGAGGCAGGGTCGCCAGCGGGTCGTCCTCGAAATCGATATAGCCAATGACGCCATCGGGGCAACGCACCATGTTGCGGGCAAAGGCCTGGCTCAGGCAGGTGCCGCTGGCATGCACGCGCTGCAAGGCCGCAAAGCCCTGCTGCCACAGCACCAGGGTGCTGGCGGGTGCTTGCCGGGCTGCTGCTTCGATCTCGTCGCTGAGCGATGGCGTATTGCCGCCAGGCAGGCCCAGGTGGCGCATCAGAAAGCCATCGGGTGCATCGGCCAGCACCATCGGCACGCGCAGGCCGCGCGCATGCAGGTCGCGCAGGCGCCGCACTTCGGTGGCAATGGCCGTGCGCCCGCCGGGGTTGACGACGGGCTGCAGCACCGGCACATCGAGAAGCCGCGAGAGCAGGCCCAAGGTCCGGTAGCGCCAGGCCGCAATCGCCGGCCCGGCCTTTTTGAGCCAGACCGATTCTCCGGGCAGCTCGTAGCGCACCACATTGAAGGTCTGGCTAGCCAGGTGCTGCTGCAAAAAGCCGGCATAGTCCGCGCGCCCGGCAGGCAGGGCGCCGGACGGGGCGCCAGCGGCGGCAGGGGGCTGTAAGGGGGGAGGGGTATCGGTCATGCGCAAGCGGGGCGCACGCCGCAGCGGCCACTCCAGCAACAGTGAAAACCTTGCATTATCGCTGCCCGTTCAGCGACCGCCTGCCGCCTGGGGCACCATGTCGTGGTGGTCGGCCGGCGCCGACGGTTTGACATGGGGCTGCGCCAGCGGCTGGAAGCTCTCGGCGCTGGCCAGCGGCCAGTAGGTGCGGAAGACGTCATGCTGGTGCGCCAGGTCGTCGAGCAGCGCGCCGGGTCGCACCTGCAAGAGCAGGTTGGACAGCAGGCGCACCTCGGTGTCGCTGATGCGGCGCACGATGTGGTGGGCATTGAGCTCGCAGGGGTGGCGCAGGCCGGCGGCCTGCACCAGCTCCTGCAGCGCATGCAAAGTGCTTTTGTGGAACTGTGCGACACGCGTGGCCTTGTCGGGCACGACGAGCGCCTGCTGGCGCACGGCATCCTGCGTGGTCACGCCGGTGGGGCAGTTGCCGGTGTGGCAGGTCTGGGCCTGGATGCAGCCCAGCGCCATCATGAAGCCCCGGCCGGCATTGCACCAGTCGGCGCCCAGCGCCATCATGCGGGTGATGTCAAAGGCGGTGATGACCTTGCCGGCAGCGCCCAGCTTGATGCGGTCGCGCAGGTTCACACCGATCAAGGTGTTGTGCACCAGGAGCAGGCCTTCTTGCAGCGGCACGCCGACGTGGTCGGTGAACTCGACCGGCGCTGCGCCGGTGCCGCCTTCGGCACCGTCGACGACGATGAAGTCCGGCGTGATGCCGGTCTTGAGCATGGCCTTGACAATCGCAAACCATTCCCAGGGGTGGCCCAGGCAGAACTTGAACCCGGTGGGCTTGCCGCCCGAGAGGGTGCGCAGCCGGGCGATGAAATGCATCATCTCCTCGGGCGTGGAGAAGGCGCTGTGCCGGGCCGGCGAGATGCAGTCGATACCGACCGGTATGCCGCGTGCCGCCGCGATCTCGGGGGTGACCTTGGCGCCGGGCAGCACACCGCCATGGCCGGGCTTGGCGCCCTGGCTGAGCTTGAGCTCGATCATCTTGACCTGGGGCTGGGTGGCGTTGGCGATGTAGCGCTCTTCGCTGAAGCTGCCGTCATCGTTGCGGCAGCCGAAATAGCCCGAGGCGACTTCCCAGATCAGATCGCCACCATGCACGCGGTGGTGCTGGCTGATCGAGCCTTCGCCGGTGTCATGGGCAAAGCCGCCAATCTGCGCGCCCTTGTTCAGCGCCAGGATGGCATTGGCCGACAGCGCGCCAAAGCTCATCGCCGAGATGTTGAACACGCTGGCATGGTAGGGCTGGGTGCAGGGCGCCACCGACTGCGATGGCGCATCGGGCGAGCCACCAATCCAGACGCGGAAATCATGGCCGTCCAGCCGTGTGGGGGCCATCGAGTGGTTGACCCATTCATAGCCGCGTGCGCCCACATCCATCAAGGTGCCGAAAGGGCGGTTGTCCGGATCTCCCTTGGCACGCTGGTAGACCAGCGAGCGCTGGGCGCGCGAGAAGGGCAGCGCTTCGGTGTCGCTTTCGATGAAGTACTGGCGCATTTCCGGGCGGATGAATTCCAGGAAAAAGCGCATATGGCCGATGACCGGGTAGTTGCGCAGGATGGCGTGGCGCGTCTGGCGGCGGTCGCGCAGACCCAGCAGCGTGAGCGCGGCGCCGGCCAGCACGGCCAGCCACCACCAGGGGCTGCCCTGCAGTGCCAGCGCAATGATGCCGGCCAGCAGCAACAGTATGCACAGCACCATGACGGTGTAGCGGACGGGAAAAATCTTGTGGAGCTGGTTCATCGGGAGTCGGTGCAGGTCAGGCCGGCCGGGCCGGCGCGCAAATCCCGGGCTGCAGCACAGGCGCCGTGGTGGCGCTACACTGCAGGCCCTGCCTGGCGCAGCGGCCGTCTGCCATTGCAATGTTGTTACAAAACCAGCCCCATCATAGGGCGCACCGGTGGCATTGCAAGCACGCAGGGCTTTGAGCTGCGCGGCCCCCTATTGAGAGAGCTCCGATGACCCAGCCCCAGATCCCCGATGGATTGAATGACGACCAGTTGACCGAGATCGACCAGATCCTGGAAGACATGCGCACACGCGCCGAAGAGATTCCGCAGTGGGAGTTTGCGGACGGCGCACTCACCGCGCTGGTCTGCACGCGCCGCGCGGTGCCGGTCGAGGAGTACCTGCCGATGCTGGTGGGTGATGGCGAGCTGATCGAGCGCGATGCCGACGGCCAACTGCCGCAGCTGCCGGCCTTCAAGGACCGGGCCCAGCAAGACCGCTTTCTGGAGCTGTGGCAGATCCGCTGGAACGAGGTGAGCGCCCAGCTCGACGCCGATGTGAAGAGCCTGGAAGATGACGACACCTTCCAGCCCGATGCGATGGACATGCGCGGCGCGATTGCCAGCCTGCCCGAGGAAGAGCGCCAGGAACTGGACGGCCAGGAGATTCCATCCTTTGGCCAGGTCTGGGCGCTGGGCTTCATGTTCGTCGTCGAAAACTGGGCCGACGAGTGGGCCGCACCACGCGACAAGGAAGCCGCCCGCTGGCTGAACGATGCGCTGGAATCGGTGGTGGCGCTGACCGAGGACGACACCGGCACGCCCACCGTCTGCATGTATGACGAAAACGGCCCCGCCAGCACCAGCCAGGAGCGCGTGGAGACCTTTGGCGAGGCGATCTGGGCGGTGTATGACCTGCGCCAGATCTGGAAGAGCATGGGCCCGCGCCAGGCCACCATCGTCAAGGGCGAAGTGCCCGGCCGCAACGACCCCTGCTCCTGCGGCAGCGGCAAGAAGTACAAGAAGTGCTGCGGTGCCTGACCGCCAGATGTAAAACAAGTCTCTGACAACAGCCGCTTTTGCGGCTGTTTTGCCATCCGGCCGCAGATCGTCATCGCTCCACGCGGGCAGTGGCTCTAGAATGGCCTGGTTTTCATCTCTTTTGGCCAAGGATCACCGATGAACCTCATGAACATCATCACCAAGCAACTGATCGAGATCATCGAGTGGACCGATGACTCGCGCGATACCTTGTCGTACCGCTGGCCCGATGAGGACAAGGAAATCAAGAACGGCGCCCAACTGATCGTGCGCGAATCGCAGCAGGTGCAGTTTGTCTCCGAAGGCCAGTTCGCCGACCTGTTCGGCCCCGGCCGCCACCAGCTGACGACGCAGAACATCCCGATTCTGTCGACCCTGCGCGGCTGGAAATACGGCTTCAACTCGCCGTTCAAGTGCGATGTGTACTACATCAACACGCGCCTCTTTACCGGCAACAAGTGGGGCACCTCCAACCCGGTGATGATGCGTGACAAAGACTTTGGCGTCGTGCGCCTGCGCGCCTTCGGCACCTATGACTTCCGCATCGTGCAGCCGGCCAAGTTCCTCAAGGAAGTGGCGGGCACGGACCAGAACTTCCGCCTCGACGAGTTTGCCGACACGATGCGCTCGCGCATTGTCAGCATCTTCAGCGAAGCGCTGGCCAAGGCCCAGGTGCCGGTGCTCGATGTGGCCCAGCGCTACACCGAGATGGGCGATGCGCTGCTGCAGCTGATCAACCCGGCCGTGACTGAAAAGTACGGCCTGGAGATTACCAGCTTCCTGCTGGAAAACGTCTCGGTGCCGCCGGAGGTGGAGCAGGCGATCGACAAGCGCTCGTCGATGAGCGCGATCGGCAACCTCAACGACTATGTGAAGTACCAGATGGGCCAGGCGATGGCCAATGGCGGCGAAGGTGCGGCAGCGGCCACGATCCCGGCGACGATGGCGATGGGCTTTGGCATGGCGCAGGAGATGATGAAGGGCATGCAGCAGCCGTCGGGTGCAGCTGCAGCCGACCCATTCTCGCCAGCGGCAGCACAGGCAGCGCAAGCCGCGCCGGCGGCCCCGGCTGCAGGCGGCGTGCAGGTGCTGACCCCCGAGCAGGCCGCGCAGGCGCTGGGCGTGACGGTGCAGGACGTCGTGGCCGAGCTGGAATCGGGCGCGCTCAAGGGCCGCAAGATCGGCAGCGCCTGGCGCATCTCGCAGGAATCGCTGAACGAATTCCTGCGCGGATAAATCTGCGCTGCTCGTGCATGCCCCGCCGCCTTGGCCGGTGCATGCGCGTATGTGTGTCCCCATTTTGAGAACCCGTGGCGCAGACCTGCTCTGCGCCAACGCTGAGTTGGACCGTGAATTCACCGACGCCTGCCCCCGATCCCTTTGCGCCTCCGCCGACCTCGATGGTGGCCAAGCATGTCTGCCCCGAATGCGGCGGTAATCTGGAATGGAATGCCAAGGCCCAGTCGCTCAAATGCCCGTACTGCGGCACGGTGGTGCCCTGGACGGACGACCAGCAAAAACAGCTGGATGGCGAAATCGTCGAGCAGGACCTGGCTGCAGCACTGGCCCATCCCGCCAGCGGGCGCGGCTGGGGCGAGGCGCGGCGCGAGTACCAGTGCCAGAACTGCCGGGCGATTTCGGTGTTTGTCGATGGGCGGGTGGCATCACGCTGCGACTTTTGTGGGTCCCCTGCGATCCAGGCGCATGAAGAGCGCAATGATGCGATCACGCCGCAGAGCCTGCTGCCGTTCAAGATCAGCGACGGGCAGGTGCGCGACCTGATCCGCAAATGGTATGGCAGCCGCTGGTTTGCGCCCAACAAGTTCAAGAACGCGGCGCTGACCGATACGCTCAAAGGCATCTACCTGCCGTACTGGACCTTTGATGCCCATGTGCAGGCCCAGTGGCGGGCCGATGCCGGTTTTTACTACTACACGACCGAGCAGTACCGCGATGCCAATGGCAACATCAGCACGCGCCAGGTACGCCATGTGCGCTGGGAGCCGGCATCGGGCAGCCTGCAGCATTTCTTTGACGATGAGCTGGTGGCAGGCACGGTCGGGGTGCACCAGGGGCTGCTGCAGAAGGTCGAACCTTTTCCGACCCGGACCGACCTGAAACCCTATTCGCCCGAGTTTGTGCGCGGCTGGACGGTGGAGCGCTACCAGGTCGATCTGAACCGGGCTGCGACGATCAACGAGGGGGATATGGACCAGCAGGTGCAGGCGCTGTGCGCGCGCCAGGTACCGGGCGACACCTACCGCAATCTGCAGGTGCAGCGCCAGTACCAGGGCCGCAGCTTCAAGCATGTGCTGGTGCCCGTCTGGCTGGTGGGCTATACCTATGGCAGCAAGAGCTACCAGATTCTGGCCAACGGCTACACCGGCCAGTTGGCCGGTGAGCAACCCTATAGCTGGGTAAAAATCATGCTGGCCGCAATAGCGGCCATCGTGGTGCTGGCCTTGTTGCTGTCGCTTTCGCAGTCATAAAGCCAGCGATGACTGCAGGGCGGGGCCGGGCTTGGCCCAGCCCGGTGCGCGCTTAACGGCGGCGGCGGTTGCCGTCCATGTTGTCGCCGACCTGGTTACCAAAATAGGCACCGGCTGCTGCACCGCCAATGGTGCCCAACGTAGAGCCGAACACGGCATCACCCAACACACCACCGGCTACGGCGCCGACGCCGGTACCGATCTGGGCATTGGTGGGGTTGCTGGAGCAGGCGGTCAGGCCGCTCAGCGCCAGAACGATGGAAGCAGTGGTGATGGCAAGTCGTTTCATCTGAGTTCTCCTCTTGTTCGCATCGGCTGTCAGTCAGAAGAGTGCTGCAAACCGGATTGCTGTGCTTGCAGTGTCGCGCAGAGCGGCCGTCCACCCCATCGGCGAAGTCAAAGTTTGGGTGTCGGACGGCGCTTACTGCGCCGACGCGGCCTGCACCAGATCCAGCAGGCGGCGCAGCGCATGCTGCACGGTGGCCTGGCGGATGGCGTGGCGGTCGCCATCAAAACGCTGCACTTCGCTGTGCAGCTGGCCAGCGACCTGCCAGCCAAACCAGACGGTGCCCACGGGTTTGCTGGCGCTGCCGCCATCGGGGCCTGCCACGCCCGTAACGGCCACACTGACTTGCGCCTGTGACTGGGCAATCGCGCCCTGGGCCATGGCGCGGGCTACCGGCTCGCTGACCGCGCCGTGGGCGGCAATCAGCGCAGCGGGCACATCCAGCATCGCCGATTTGGCACGGTTGGAGTAGGTGACAAAGCCGCAATCCAGCCATTGGCTGGAGCCGGGCCGCTCGGTGCAGGCACCGGCAATCAGGCCGCCGGTGCAGCTTTCGGCAGTGGCCATCATCCAGCCCCGTTGGACCAGGTGCTGGGCCAACTGGGTGACGGCTTCGGGGATGGGCAGCCCATCCCTGGTCAGCAAGGCGGCGGTGGCGTTCATAGCAGATGTCTCCCTATCGCGATGACAAGCAAGGTGCAGAAGGCGGCGACCAGATCGTCCCAGATGATGCCCCATCCGCCGCCCCAGCCAAAGCCTTTGAAGCAGCGGTCCGCCCAGCGCACCGGCTGGGGTTTGACGGCATCGAAGAAACGGAACAGCACAAAGGCCGTCAGCTGGCCCCAAAAGCCTGTGGGCATGACCAGCCACAGAATGAGCCAGAAGGCGATGATCTCGTCCCAGACGATGGCGCCCGGATCGGCCACGCCCAGGTTGCGTGCGGTGGCCGTGCAGGCCCACCAGCCCAGCACCAGGGAGGCTGCAATCACCCAGCCAATGGCCGCTGGTGTCAGCCACAGCTGCAGCACCAGGTAGGCGACCCAGGCCCAGAGGGTGCCCACCGTGCCCGGTGCAATGGGGCTCAGGCCGGAGCCAAAGCCCAGCGCCATCCAGTGCAGCGGGTTGCGCAGCATGAAAGCCCAGTGGGCGCGTCGCGGTGCCGCATTGCGGTCGGCGGCGCCGGGCGCGGAAGGGGTAAAGGGCGTAT
Organism: Comamonas sediminis; assembly: GCF_041107495.1. Taxonomy (NCBI): domain Bacteria; kingdom Pseudomonadati; phylum Pseudomonadota; class Betaproteobacteria; order Burkholderiales; family Comamonadaceae; genus Comamonas; species Comamonas sediminis. The sequence continues at coordinate 179,538 of NZ_JBGBDC010000009.1, read as the reverse complement.
CGCTCATGCCCGCCATCATAAGCCTGCAGGCCGCTGCTGTGCAGGGGCGGCTGACCTGGCTGGCTCAGGGTGCGAAGTGGTCAAACGAGGCCCAGCGCTGCGCCATGGCCTGACCCTGCGCATCGCACACGCGCAGGCCTGGTTCGGCGGTGATGCGGCCAATGCGCTGCACGGGGGTTTGCGCGGCCAGGCTGGCTTGTTCTACGGCGTCGCGCCGGTCTGCGGCGGCGGTAAAGCACAGCTCGTAGTCATCGCCACCCGCCAGGCAGCACTGCAGTTGAAGATCGGCGGGGAGCTTGAGGGCGCTGCCCTGCACGCCCGCAATCGCCGCCATGCGCGCCAGAACCCGGTCTGCCTGCAGCTGCGCACCCACACCACTGGCTTGCAGGATATGGCCCAGGTCGCCGACCAGGCCATCGCTCAGGTCCAGCGCGCTGCTGGCGATACCGCGCAGCGCGATGCCCAGGCCGACGCGCGGGCTGGGGCTCTCCAGCCGCTGGCGGGCAGCGGCCAAGGCGGCGGGCGGCAGTTGCACGTGGCCCAGCAAGGCTTCGAGCGCCAGGCGGGCATCGCCCAGGTGGCCGCTGACGTAGATGTCATCGCCGGGCTGGGCGCCGCTGCGCAGCAGCGCCTGGCCGGCCGGCACCTCGCCAAACACGGTGATGCAGATGTTCAGCGGGCCCTGGGTGGTGTCGCCGCCGACCAGCTCGCAGCCATGGGCATCGGCCAGGGCAAACATGCCTTCCGAGAAGCCTTGCAGCCAGGGCGCATCGACAGCGGGCAGGGCCAACGCCAACGTAAAAGCCAGCGGCTGCGCGCCACTGGCGGCCAGGTCGCTGAGGTTGACGGCCAGCGCCTTGTGGCCCAGCGTGCGCGGGTCCACATCGGCAAAGAAGTGGCGGCCCTGCACCAGCATGTCGCTGGAGATGGCCAGCTGCATGCCAGGCTGCGGCGCGAGCAGCGCGCAGTCGTCGCCGACGCCAAGCACGGCCCGCTGCACCGGGCGTTGGAAGTACTGCGCAATCAACGCGAACTCGCCCTGAGCCATGTCAGTGCTCTCCTGGTGGGGTGTGGCGGCCCAGGCGCAGCGGCAGCAAAAAGCTCAGCGGCCGCGTCAGCACCCGCTTGATCAGCGCCTTGTAGATGTGCGAGCGCTCGACATTGCTGACGTTTTGCGCGCGCAAGGCCAGGCGGAATGCGAGGTAGAAGCTGACCAGGATGTTGAAGCCGCCCAGCAGCGGCAGCGCCGCCACGCAAAGCCAGAAGCCGTGGAAATGCAGCACGCCCAGGCCCATGCTGGTGGCGGCTGCGGCGATCTGGCCGGCAGCCAGGGTGACATGGCGGATATCGAGCGGCAGGCCAAAGAACTGGGCCACCACGGGGATCAGGCCCAGCATGAACCCCAACGAAATGTTCGAGGCAAAGCCGGAGATATTGCGACGCATGAAAGCCGCCCAGCGCGCGGCCCGCGCCTTGCCCAGAAAGCGCGTGATGCGCGGGTTGTAGCGGATGGCCGAGTCCATGTGGTGCAGCACGAACCAGTTCTCGGTCCAGCCGGCGATGATGCTGGAGGAGAACAGCAGCACCCCGGTGAAGGCCGCATAGAACACCGAAGGCCCCCAGAGGCTGAGCGACTTCAAGGTCTGCTCGGCCTCATGCTGGTCGATAAAGGGCGCGCCGGTGGTGCGGGCCCAGCCCCAAGTCAGCAGCAGCACCATCGGGAAGACGGTGAACACATTGCCCAGCACGGCGGCCACCTGGGAGCGCACCAGGTAGCTGACCTCGTCGACAAACGACGCAATGCCTGCCTCGGTATCGCCCGATTCCTTGAGCTTGGCGGCCATCGCCGGCGCGGTCATCGCTGGCTGCTTGGTGGCGACGGTGAAGTGCAGCAGCTGGATCAGCACAAAGCTGATCGCGTAGTTGATGCCTGCCAGGAATCCCGCCCAGAACGCGGAAATGGCAATCGCGTGCAACGAGAACTTGATCAAGGTGGTGAAAGCCATCACCAGGCCGCCTCCGGCCGCCTTGCGCGCCATCTGCGCGTATTCGCGCTTGTCGCGGGTGATGTAATGCTCACCGGTCTCGGCGCTGCGCTCGGCCACCTTGGAGGCCAGCAAGGACGAGTTGGACGAGATCAGCGCGCGGATGCTCTGCCGCTCCAGGCCGACGGCCACCAGGTGGGCCAGCAGCTTGGCGGTGATGACCTTGGGGTTGGCCGACAGCAGGCAGTCGAGCAGCTCGCGCACGCGCAGGATGCGCATGCGCAGCTGGCGCAGCCGGAACACGACGCCCACGGACACGCCATTGTCCTCAAAATGCTCGTAGATCGAGGCGACGGCTGCGCGGCACTCATCGAGGCTGCGGCGCACGGTTTCTTCGGCTTCGAGCACCTCCGCCGCCTTGGGGCTGGGGTGCAGCATCGCGCGGCGCAGCTCTTCCACACCGCTGATGAGGCTGTAGAAGGGCTGCGTGTTCTTGGCACTGCCGCTCATGCGCAGGCGCAGCTCCGGCGCAAAGCCGGCTGCCAGAATCTGACCGGCGCAATAGGTGATCGCATTGAGCACCAGGTGCTGCCACGGCGAGAGCCGGTTGCCGTAATGCTCCAGGCCGGCAATGCTGCCGGCGTCCACATCGCTTTGGGCGATCTGGGTGGGGACGACCATCACCTCCAGCGACACAAAGCCCGGCGAGAGCAACTGGGCGATGCGCTCCAGCAAGGGCTTGTCCATGGCCTTGAGCCACTGCGCATCGAAAGGCGTGTGCAGTGCCATCGAAAACAGCACGGTCGCATCAATCGTCTCCGGCGTGGAGGGCAGCAGCTTCCAGCGCAGGCGCTCGGCCATCTCATTGAAGAACGCGGTGCGGGGTGCAAACCCAAAGTCGGCCAGCAGCGCGGTCAGGTCGATGGTCTGCAGCTGCACGGCCCACCAGCGCTGTACTTTCTCTCGCAGTGCGGCATTGCCATCGATCGCGTCCAGCAGCTGGCTGACGCGGGCTATGGCTGCATCGACCGAGTTCTGCTGGCCGCGGATCCAGGCGAAGATCTCGATGATCCAGAGGTTGCGCTCGGCCAGTGGCGCATCGGGGTTGAGACCCACCAGCAGCTGTGCCAGCGGGTCTTGCTTTTTCTTGCGAAACATCAGTGCAGCACTCGTCCTTGCGCCAGGTCGTCATCTTGGGCGGGGTACTGGGTGGCATCGAGCGTGAAGCGCGGGATCGGGCAGTCAAAAGTGTGTGCCTCGTCGCTGATGCACAGATAGCTGCCTTCCATGCTGCCCTGGGGTGTGGCCAGGCGGCACTGGCTTTGGTATTCAAAGGATTCGCCGGGTGCGAGCAGCGGCTGGTGGCCCACCACGCCCAGGCCCTTGACCTCCTGGACCAGTCCAGTCGCATCCTTGATGATCCAGTGCCGTGCAATCAGCTGCGCAGGCACATCACCACTGTTTCTGATGATGATGCTATAGATAAAGTGAAACACGCCGGCCTCGGGCATGGACTGCTCAGGCAGGTACTGCGGTGTCACGGACACCTCAAACTGGAACTTTGGCATGTGAAACTGGATTGAAGTCAGGTAGAAATACTAACTGCGACAATAGAGGGATGAGCTCCACCTACCGAATTGCCCCCTCGATCCTGTCTGCAGACTTTGCCCGCCTGGGCGATGAAGTGCGCAACGTACTGGCCGCTGGCGCGGACTGGATACATTTTGACGTCATGGACAACCACTATGTCCCCAATCTGACCTTCGGCCCCATGGTCTGCGCCGCCTTGAAGCCCCACGCGATCCGGGCTGACGGCACGCCGGCGCCGATCGACGTGCACCTGATGGTGCAGCCGGTGGACGAGCTGGCCGCCGCCTTTGCGCAGGCAGGCGCCGACTATATCAGCTTCCACCCCGATGCTTCGGCCCACGTGCACCGCAGCATCCAGGCCATCAAGTCACAGGGCTGCAAGGCCGGTCTGGTATTCAATCCCGCGATGCCGCTGGACGTGCTGGACTGGGTGATCGAGGACATCGACCTGATTCTGCTGATGAGCGTCAACCCCGGTTTTGGCGGCCAGAGCTTCATCGACTCGACCCTGCGCAAGATCGAAGCCACCCGCAAGCGTATCGACGCCAGCGGCAAGGACATCCGCCTGGAAGTCGACGGCGGCATCAAGGAAACCAATATCCGCCGCGTGGCGGATGCAGGGGCCGACACCTTTGTGGCTGGCAGCGCGATTTTTGGCAAGCCCGACTACAAGGCAGTGATCGACCAGATGCGGGTGGCACTGGGGTGATGGTTTTGCCCTGAGGATGGGCGATAAAAAGGCTCCGGCAATGGGTTGCCGGAGCCTTTTTTGTTGCGGGGCTCGCCGAAGTCTCGCGCGCGCTTATTTGCTCCAGCAGCTGCTGTCGTAACCCGATGCACCTTCGGCTTTACCGTTGGCGCCCTGCAGACCGGTGTTCGTCAACGTGTAGTTGCCGCACTTGTCGTTCGCTTGCGCGTTTTGAGCGGTCGCCGTCAATGTGAAGGTTGAGCCATTGGAGTTCAGGCTGATTGCATAGCGTCCCGAAGGCATGGTGCTCATGCTGGTAGGCAAACTCGTTGGGTAGGTACCGTTGGCAGTTGCCGCACGCTCCATCCACTGCGCCGCCTGCAGCAGCGTGGCACGCGCGTCGGCGCGGTGACCACGCCGGATGTACTCGTTATAGCTGGGCAGCGCGATCGCCGTCAGGATGCCCACCACGGCGACCACGATCATCAACTCGATCAGTGTGAAGCCGCGTTGCTTCGTCACGGTTCTTGGATTCATTGCTGTTCCTTCTTACTGCAGCTGGCGCCAGGTGGGGCGCAAGGTTTGTTCAGGCATGCGCAGCAGTGCCTCCATATTGTTGATGCAGCGGTCACCGGTACAGGTACTGATATCGAGCATCTGCGTCTCCGATGCGGCGACCTGCGAGTGCGAGCCCTTGTCCACCTGCGCACGGGACGCATTGCCGTTGTCCGAGGCACTGAACGAGGTATTGCTGCCCAGGTTGATCAGCTGGATGCTGGGCTTTTTGCCATCCATGATGTTGACCATCGTACGGTACTGGCGCTCACTATCGACCGACGTGGAGTCACAGCTCTCCCGGTTGACATCGACATCCTGTCCCTTCGCAGGGACCTGGGTATAGGCAAGCAGGATATTGGTGTTGTCATAGAGCTCCAGGTTCTTCAGCGCGCGCTCGCCCACTGCCGGAAGGTCCATGTACCAGCCGTTGTAGGTGGTGCCCCAGGTGGTCTTGTCGAGCGTGTCCACTTCGTCCACGCGGCCGCCCACGCCTCCGGCGATGTTGAGCTCGGCGATTGACCGTTTGGCCAGCCCTGCAGTGGTCACGCCCGTACCCAAGGCAGCGGGTGCCGGCACTGCCAGACATTCCGCAGGCGCAGAGGACGTGCAGGGCTTGCCGGGATGCACTTCCAACCATTGGCTGGATCCTTCCGTTTTTCTCACCCGGTAGCGCGTGTTGTCCAGCACAGAATAGATGCTTTGTACCAGCACATCGCTGGGGTCATTGCGGCTGACATTGCGGCCGGTGCCAAAGGCGACCATCATGCCGCCCACAGGTACGGTTTTCTTTGTGCCATCGGACTGGGTCACCTCCTTGACCCGGTCATTGGCGCGCGCCGTGGGTGCCACCGTGATCGGCTGGACATTGGTGCGGGCGGAGGAACTGAGGGCCGAGGGACCACGCGCGGTGAACAGCGGAGAGCCGCTGAAGGCCACGTTCCATTCGCTGGCAACATCGCTGGTCAGGTCGAATTTCCAGATATTGCCAAGGTTGTCGCCCGCATAGGCGATGTCGATGCGTCCATCGCCGTTCAGGTCGATCAAGCGCGGCGCTGACAGGCCGTTGTCATTGGCATTGCCGGTGCCGGCGGTGGCGGTTGTCACTGGAATGCGAACCAGCTCCTGGCCCTTGTCCAGGTACTGGATCAGCAGCACCGGGCTCTGGTTGGTGCTGTTGTAGCCATTGCCCATTACCGCTGCCCAGCGGCCGTTGTTCATGCGGGTGATTTGTGTGGTGCGCAGGAAGTCCGTTTCATCCATCACTGGCTTGGCCGTGATGTGGCCAATGTCGCGGTCCTCTTCTGCGGTGGCAATGCAGGCAGTGCGTTGCGCTCCGGTCAGCGCGGTGCAATCCAGAGGGTCAGCCACGCCACGGGTACGGTCCAGGCGTACCAGGGTGTTGGCATTGGCTGCCGTAAAGCTGGGAGCGCTGGAGGTGCTGCCGGCTGCGGGATTGGTCACATCCAGCACAAAGTAGCCTTTGCCGCCGGCCCCCATCGTGCCCACCAGCAGGGTGCGCCAGTCTGCAATGTAAGCCTGGTTGCCGGGCGTGGTTTCCCTGACGCCTCCGAGCTCCACATCACCCGTCATCGGTGAGCCATCGACAAAGTACTGGTGGGTATAGCCCGAGCTCGCCAGGTTCTTGAGCGATGTCAAAGCGCCATTGGGGATGTACGCCAGCTTCTCCGAGCCATCGGTCGCGGAGAAGCCATGCAGCATGCCATCATTGCCGCCGACATACACCATGGGGACGCGGTCTTTCTGCGCTTGCACAAAGCTGCTGTAGCCTTGCAGCGCATAGGTGCCTGAGGGGGCGCCGGTGTACCAGACGCCGGAGTTGATGATATCGCCCTGGCGGCTCTTGCGCTCGCGGAATGGCTTGGCGGTGGTGTAGCCGGTGGTGTCCGAGCCTTCCAAGGTGCGATCACCTCGGATGAAGTTCACAATGCTCTCACCGCTGGTGGCGATGGGCGTGGCACTGGCCAGCCCGATCTTGGCTTTCTGTGCGGTGCTCAGGTAGGTCTGGTCGCTGGCCCACTTGAACTGGACACCGCCCTTGTCACCCGATGTCGTGCTGGTCTTGGTGACCCACTGGTCACTCCACCCCAGAATCAAGCGGTTCGTCACGCCGGTCAACGCATCGAGCAGGTCGGCGGTCGTTTTGTTTTCCCAGGCTGGTGTGCTGGTGCCGCTCTTGCTCACCGTTCGGGCCGCCACATAGCCCTTCCAGCTGGAATCGGGCTGGTAGCCTGCTGTGAAGGTGGCCACGTCGTAGCGCGCCGCGTTTGAGCCGCTGCTGACAGACGAGGTCAGATCGGCATCGGTCTGCGTGTTGATTTGGCCAAAGATTTCGCGGAAGGCCTTCTCCAGGTCTTCACCTTTTTGCACCGCGTAGAAGCGGCCCCGGCCGTTGATGGCCGAGTGCCACAGATCCAGTGCGCGGACTTCTTCCCCGCCGCTATTCATATCGGGCCAGGTCTTGGTGCCATTGACCAGGTCGGGGAAGCTGCCGTCATAGCCAAAAGGCACCATGCTGGACGAAGCGCTGATGTTGTACTTGGCCTCGTTGTAGGTCTGCTTCCAGGTGTAGGACAGCGCACTGAAGCCAATGGTGTAGGTCACCATGTGCGGCCAGGTGGCAGGGTTGTAGCGGGGGTTCCAATAACGGTCCAAGGTGGCGGTGGTGCTGCCATTGGTGAACGTCTCGGTGGCGGGCGCTTTGCGGTAGTCGGAAGTGGGCTGCATGGTGCCCGTCCAGCCCGTGGTATGCGGTGGCACTGCCCAGCTGTAGAAGGCCCAGTCCGCCAGCGTATAGTCAAATGCATCACGGTACAAAGCACTCTTGGCGCGGTCGGCGGCTGTGGTGCCGCCGTAGACCGTGCCGTCCGGCAAGGTCAGGTTGGTCGTGTTGTCCGTTTGGGCAGGTTTGGTGGCGGTACTGTTCCAGCGTCCGTCCGTCATGATGATGTGGTAGCTGCGGCGGCAGGCCAGGTAAGGCGATCCCGTCGTGCCAGGCACCGACGCCCAGGGGCTGTTGGTCGATAGAGGTCGCCGCATGTAGCCATCGGCCTGCGAGAACATCTTGTGCGATGGCGTGCCGTTCACGGCGCTCAGTCCATTGATAAAGCTGATCAGGTTGTCGCGGTGGCTGGTGTTCAGCACGCGCATCGAATTGGTCTTCATCGTGGTGCTGTCGACACTGTCGGCGCCAGATGCATTGCCGTTGTTCCACATGGCCTGCCAGGACATGCGCACCTTGCCGTCAGGCAGCAGGGACGTATCGCGCAACACGCCACCGCTGCCGCCGTTACCGATGAGTGCGTACTTCAGCACATTGATACGCCGTGCAGACACGGGCCAGGAGCCATCGGCATTGGGCACCTGCGTATTGCTGGCTCCCGTTTGGTTTTCCCGATCCAGCCGGTACTGCATACTGCCCGAATCATCGATAGAGATGATGATATTGGGAGCCACATAAGGCTCCTTGGTTCCAGGCGGCCCGCTGGCCAGCTCCAGGGCCCAGCTGCTGTGTGGTGCCAGTGCAGCGCATGCGGCCAAGGCCAGCAGATGTTTGCGGAATTGGGGGGTGTTGTTGTAAGCCACAGCGCCTCCTGTCGGTAGTGCGAATAGTTGGTTTCAGCCAGCATGGCCATCAGGCCAGCGTCCTGCTGTCAAAGCGTTGAAGATCCAGAGTGGTGAGCTCAGTCCTTGAGCCGCTGGCGTGCATAGGTCTGCTGCAGGACCACCTGCGTATTGGGCTTTCGCCCATAAGCCAGGCTGGTGATGCGATAGACGACATTCGGGATCATATTGAGCGCCAAAAAGTTATTGGCCACCATGCTGTTGCCGGCACTGTCTTCGGCGACGATCAAATTCGAGTTCTTGCTGCTCTCGTCATAAGGCAGCACCTCGATCCAGTACCAGCCACCGCGGTTGGCAGCACTGCGGTCTGCGAGGATGGGATTGGCCGGGTTGCTGGCATTGCCCAGCTTGGCGCCGGTGTATTGGCCATAGCGCGCACCAATGGGTGCGCCGCCCGTGGGGGTGCTGGTCATCTGTGCCAGGGTGACGCCACGGCTTGCATCCGTGTTGTTCCAAAAATCCTGGTTGCCTTGGCGTTTGGTGCACAGGCCATTGCGGCATTTGTAGGCTTGGCTGTCCAGCGTGGCCAGCAGCTTGCCCACCGACGGCGCCTCCAATGGAATCTGGTCTGCGGTGCTTTGGCGGCAGACATCACCCGTACCACTGCACACGGAGCCGTCGGCATTTTCATTGCGGATGTCCAGCTCCGCGTCCTGCAGCAGCGCTTGTCCGGCCTCGAAGGCGCGCTGGTAATCCGCATCATTGCTGACCATCATTTCTCCAAACAGGGAGGTGCGTGCCGACCACAGGGCCAGCAGCATCGACAGCATGACAAAGATGATGACGACGAACAGGGCCACGCCGCGTTGCTGGCGGAGCGGTGGGCGTTGGTCGCGAATGAAGAATCTGCCTTGCATGTTTAGGGCTCTTGGTTCGGGTTACAGCACATTGCCAATCAGCCCCTGGCTGCGCAATTGGTAGACACTGCGAAACACCATGTGCATGCGTTGGGCACGGGCCGCTCCAATGGCGCTGCCGCTCATGTCAGTGGAGGAGGCGCTGGTGTAGTCCACCGAGGTGGTTCCATCACAGTCGGTATAGGTGGCGCTGCCGTTGCCCGAGGGCAGGTTCATGGGTTCGTTGCCATACAGAACAAGACAGACTTCCACCCCGGTGACCTGCCCCCAGTTGGTGCCTACGGCGGCAGCATTGACATACTGGATCTTGGGAGCGCCGCTGGCGGTATCGGTCATTCGCAAATACCGAACACGGAAGTTGGCCACATTGCCAATCACTGGTTGGGTCGTACCGGTGGTGCCGGTGCAGACCAGATTGTTGGCGTTGAGTGCAAACGCGCTGGAAATGCGCATGAAGCTGTTGTTGTCGGCGGTGTCCGAGTCTTGCGGACCGCCTTGGCAATCGCGTGACAGCGACTGCGTAGCGGGGGACGTGTCGTTGACGGGATAGACTGGCTCCTTGTAACGCCGGTACCCCAGGTTGAGCGTGGTGTTTGTACCGCTGATGGTGTCGGTCGCCGGGGAAAAAGCCCTTCCTGCAGTGGAAGAAGTGGCCTTGGCCTCGAAAGCCACTGGCAACGCATACCGGTCAATGTCCGTGCTGGTATTTTTGGAGGCATTGAGGTTGAGATACAGCGAGCCCGATTGCCGCAGCTGCTGACCGATCACGCGAAAGGCATAGCCAGCCTGCTGCTGCAGCGCACTGGCGTCGCTGACCGTGCCCGAAGTGCCACGAGACACCATCAGCGCGCCTCCCGCTACCGCCACAACCATCAGCCCAATGGCCACGCCTACCATCAGCTCCACCAGCGTGAGGCCGCTTTGTTTGCTGCGCGTTGCGATGAAAGAGGCGCTGGCTGCGGGCGTCATCTGCAAACCATGAGGTGTTTTGTGAGGCATATCAGGTACCTGGGCAGAAATAACGAGCTGTGCTGGTGCCCTTATAGGGCGCGCAGCGGGCGCTGACGGGGATGTACTGCAGATGGCAGGTATAGCCTTCTGCGCAGGTAACAGTAGCTCCACTGTCGGCAGCGGCGTTGATGGCCGAACGGTAGTCACTGTCGGCGCCTTTTCTCTCGTTTTCGCGCCAGCGGATCATCACGCCTAACTGACGGCGGTTGGCGGCGACGTCTTCGCCTGCAGACGTGAAGAGGTTCGCATCCCCCAGCGGCAATGCTCTGCTGACGAAAGCTTTCCATTGCGATACATCGTAGACGGCAAGCTCCGCACCCGTGCAAACAACGTTGCTGCATATTTTGCTGGGGGTAGGTGTATCGTCCCAATCGCTGATATAGCTGCTCATGTTGGCCATCGCATTGGGATTGACCTTCATACGCTCACTCAGGTCCTCAATGAGCCGGATCGCCTGCTCTCGGCGCACGCTGGTCTGCGTGTCGCTGAGGGTGCGCAACTGCACGCCCACGATGCCCAGAATGCCCAGCGCGGCAACCACGAGGGCAATCAGCGATTCCAGCAAGCTGATGCCGCGTTGGCGGCGGGGTGCGGCAGAGATTCTCGTCAACCGGCGCATAGGACTTCTTTCTGTGTCTGAGCTCGCAAGCGCTGCATGCGCTGAGCGAGGTTGGAAAAGCAGGGTCAGGAGCAGCTTGCAGTCCCTGAGTTCAACCGCCTGATCAAGCCGCCGGCCTGGATGCATAGGGTCTGGGCTGCGGAATTGCTGCTGCTCGAACCTTGCGGCCAAGCGCGAAAAGTGAGCGCAGATGCGCCGTTATTGCTGAAACTCCCCCACCGATCTACACGGATCTTGCCGGTCATCGTGGTGCCCGCAGCACTCACTTCAATCTCCGTGCGGGGAGATGCATTGGTCTGCCGGAGCGTCGTTTCGGCATCACCGCTTTGTGAGCCGTCGCGATTGACATCCGGAAATACCAGCCAGCCGCAGCCCCATTGCGCATCAGCACTCGCAGCCGTGCAGTCACTGCCATTGGCCTTTTTGACGATGACGACATCCCCTGCACGCCGAATGGCTTCAGAGCGTGCGAAGTAGAGCGTGGATTGCAGATCTTCCACAGCGCTGCGTACCCGCCAGCGCTCCATCAAGCCCTTGAAGCTGGGTGCTGCCAGCGAAGCGAGAACCGCCACGATGGCAATGACCACCAAAAGCTCTATCGCGGTAAAGCCAGATGCCCGCCGCTGCAGTGACGAATGCCCATAATTCATGAAATGAATCATAAGTAATACTTTGCAAATAAGGGAGGCGGGACGACAAGTGGCTATCCGCGTGCGACAAGCGGCGGACCGCATTCAACGCGGCATCAGCTGATCGGGATCTGCGGCACAATCGCCGGCTGGGCCTGAAAGAATGTGTCATGACTGATGTAAACAAAACCCTGCAGCGCTGCGAAGCCGTCATCGTCGACCTGGACGGCACCATGGTCGACACCATGGGGGACTTTGCCGAGGCGCTCAACCGCATGCTGGCGGATCTGCAGCTGCCGGCGATCGATGTGCAGACCATCGAGCCGATGGTGGGCAAGGGGTCGGAGCATCTGCTGCGCGCGGTGCTGACCCATGTGCTGGCACAGGTGCATCAAGCAAGCGGCCAGCCGGTGCCGGCCACCGAGATCGACAACCGCTATGCGCAGGCCTGGGAGCGCTACCAGCACCACTACCTGGCGATCAATGGCCGCTTCTCCCGCGTGTATGACGGGGTGGAGAAGGGGCTGGCGCAATGGCGCTCCAAGGGGCTGAAGATGGCGTGCCTGACCAACAAGCCGCTGTCGTTTGCCGAGCCGCTGCTGCGCGCCAAGGGGCTGCGCGACTATTTTGACCATGTGTTTGGCGGTGACTCGTTCGAGCGCAAGAAGCCCGATCCGCTGCCGCTGCTCAAGACCTGCGAGGCGCTGGGCAGCAAGCCGGCCCAGACCTTGATGGTGGGCGACAGCAGCAACGATGCCGAGGCGGCGCACAACGCCGGCTGCCCGGTGGTACTGGTCAGCTATGGCTACAACCACGGCCAGCCGATCCGCCAGGTGGCAGCGGCCGGCTATGTCGATGCGCTCAGCGAGCTGCAGGCCTGAGGCTGTTTTCTGTGGACGGACTGCACCTGACCGCCGACCTGTATGACTGCCAGTGCCCAGCGGCCTGGCTGGTCGATGCGCAGGCGCTCGCTGCGCTGTGCAACCAGGCGGTGGCCGATGCGGGGCTGACGCGCATGCATGACAGCTGGGTGCCGTTTCCCGGCCACAACGGCCTGCCCGGTGGTGTGACCGGCGTGGTTTTGCTGGCCGAGTCGCATGTGGCGATCCACACCTGGCCGGAGCTGGGCCATGTCACGCTCGATGTCTACGTCTGCAACTTCTCGGACGACAACTCGGCCAAGGCGCAGCAGGTCGTCGATACCTTGGTGGGCGCTTTGCAGCCCAGGCGCTGCCAGCACCAGCGGCTGCAGCGGGGCAGTCTGCAGACCGGGCAGGGGACGGCGGCGGGCTTGCCGCGCTGAAATCCCCGGTTTTCTGGTTTTTACACCGTCGTTTGTGGTTTCGTTTGCTACACTAGGCGCCATGTTCATCCATCACGCAGTCATTACAGGTCGTTCCGACCGGGGAGCTTGGCCCTGGCGTAAGCCTGTATCTATGCCTGTTTGATTGCCGCTGGGTAACACGCCCCAGCGTGCGCCCGAGGGCTGGTTGCAAGGCCAGCCCACCAAAGATGAACTGCAGCGCACGATACGCACACATCCAGCGTGCGCTGCTCAAGCTGGGGATGGTTCTTCGTGATCACCGAACTCGAATTCAAAAGTCTGGCCAACCAAGGCTACAACCGCATTCCTCTCGTCGCAGAAGCGTTTGCGGATCTGGAAACCCCTCTCTCCCTGTACCTCAAGCTCTGCCACACGCATGACGATGGCAAGCACAGCTTTCTGCTCGAATCCGTGGTCGGGGGCGAGCGTTTTGGCCGTTACAGCTTTATCGGCCTGCCTGCCCGCAGCCTGCTGCGCGCCAGCGGTTTTGGCGCCGATGCCCGCACCGAGGTGGTGACCGATGGCCAGGTGGTCGAGACCCATGCAGGCAATCCGCTGGATTTCATTGCCGACTACCAAAAGCGCTTCAAGGTCGCGCTGTCGCCCGGTCTGCCGCGCTTTTGCGGTGGTCTGGCGGGGTATTTCGGGTATGACGCGGTGCGCTACATCGAGAAAAAGCTCGAGAACAGCTGCCCGCCCGACACCCTGGGCACGCCCGACATCCTGCTGCTGCAGTGCGAAGAGGTCGCTGTCATCGACAACCTGTCGGGCAAGCTCTACCTGATCGTCTACGCCAACCCGGCCGAGGCCGAGGCCTATTCCAAGGCCAAGAAGCGCGTGCGCCAGCTCAAGGAGCAGCTGCGCTACTCGGTCAGCGTGCCGCAAATCAAGGCCGGTGACAGCTACCCCTCCGAGCGCAGCTTTGCCAAGGCCGATTACCTCCAGGCTGTACTGGAGGCCAAGGAGATGATTGCCGCCGGCGACTTCATGCAGGTGCAGGTGGGCCAGCGCATCCAGAAGCGCTATACCGAGAACCCGCTGTCGCTGTACCGCGCGCTGCGCTCGCTCAACCCCAGCCCCTATATGTACTACTACCACTTTGGGGATTTCCAGGTGGTAGGGGCCAGCCCCGAGATTCTGGTGCGCCAGGAGCAGGTCGAGGAAGGGCAGAAGATCACCATCCGCCCGCTGGCCGGCACGCGGCCGCGCGCTGCAACGCCGGAAAAGGACAAGGCCACCGAGCAGGAGCTGGTGAACGACCCCAAGGAGCGCGCCGAGCATGTGATGCTGATCGACCTGGCGCGCAACGACATCGGCCGCATTGCCAAGACCGGCTCCGTCAAGGTGACCGAGGCCTTCGCGGTGGAGCGCTACAGCCATGTGATGCACATTGTCAGCAATGTCGAGGGCATTCTGAAGGACGGTATGACCAGCATGGACGTGCTCAAGGCCACGTTTCCGGCCGGCACCCTGTCGGGTGCGCCCAAGGTGCATGCGATGGAAGTCATCGACCAGCTCGAGCCGGTCAAGCGCGGTATCTATGGTGGTGCCTGCGGCTACCTGAGCTTTGCCGGCGACATGGACCTGGCCATTGCGATCCGCACTGGCGTTATCAAGGACGGCATGCTCTATGTGCAGGCGGCGGCTGGCGTGGTCGCCGACTCGGTGCCCGAGCTGGAATGGAAAGAGACCGAACACAAGGCCCGCGCACTGCTGCGCGCGGCCGAACTCGTTGAGGAAGGACTGGAATGACCCGCGCTATCGACAAAGTAGAAGACTGCAACACCATGGCCGACGTGCGCCGCAATGTGAATGCGCTCGACGACATCCTGGTGCCCCTGCTGGTGGAGCGCGGCGGCTACATGACCCAGGCTGCCAAGGTCAAGAACAACCCCGAGCTGGTGCGTGATGAAGAGCGCATCGAGACCATCGTCAGCCGCGTGCGCGAACGCGCGGCGCTCGAAGGCGGCCAACCCGATGTGATCGAGACCATCTACCGCGCGATGATGGAAGCCTACATCGCCTACGAACACCGCGAACTGGCCCGCTTGCAAGCGGGTGGCAAACCCCGGGAGTGACGATGAAAAAACTGTTGATGGTCGATAACTACGACAGCTTCACCTACAACATCGTGCAGTACTTCGGTGAGTTGGGGGTCGAGGTCGTGGTGGTGCGCAATGACGAAACCTCGCTCGAGGCCATCGCCGCCCACCAGCCCGATTGGCTGGTCATCTCGCCCGGTCCCTGCTCGCCGGCCGAAGCCGGTATCTCCATTGAGGCGATCCAGCACTTTGCCGGCAAGCTGCCTATTTTGGGCGTATGCCTGGGCCACCAGGCCATTGGCGCGGCCTTTGGCGGCAAGGTGGTGCGTGCCGTGCAGCAAATGCATGGCAAGACCAGCGTGATCACGACCGCGCAAGAAGGCGTGTTTGCCGGTCTGCCGGCGCAATTCACCGTCAACCGCTACCACTCGCTGGTGATCGAGCGCAGCAGCTGCCCCGATTGCCTGGAAGTGACGGCGACCAGTGAAGATGGCGAAATCCAGGGCGTGCGCCACAAGAGCCTGCCGATCCAGGGCGTGCAGTTCCATCCCGAGAGCATCCTCACCGAGCATGGCCATGCGATGCTGAAGAACTTTCTGGAGCAGCGCTGATGGTCGAGCCGCACCAGTTGCTGATGTTCATCGCAGCTGGCTGGCTGCTCAACCTCACCCCGGGCCCGGACGTGTTCTACATGCTCAGCCATGCAGCGCGCCAGGGCTGGCGTGCCGGCCTGGTGGCCAGCGCCGGTATCACCGCTGGCTGCATGGTGCATGTGACGGCTGCTGCGCTGGGTGTTGGCGCATTGCTGGCCGCCTCGGCCACCGCCTTTGGCGTACTCAAGTGGCTGGGCGCGGCCTACCTGCTGTGGATGGGCCTGCAGATGCTGCGCAGCAAAAACAACAGCAAGCCGCTGTCGCCTGCCGGTAACGCACCGGCTCTGGCAGAGCCGGGCACGCCTCTGGCGCGCATCTTCTGGGGCGGCTTCTGGACCAACGTGCTCAACCCCAAGGTTGCGATCTTCTTTCTGGCCTTTATTCCGCAGTTCATCGCCGCGGACTACGCCCACAAGAGCCTGGCCTTTGCCGCGCTTGGCCTGCTCTTCAACCTGAACGCCATCCCCGTCAATATGCTCTGGGTCTGGATGGGTGCCGGAATGGCCCGGCGCGCGGGCGGGTTGCGCCAGCGCCTGCATTGGCTCGACCGCGCGGCCGGCGCCATGTTCATTGGCTTTGGCCTCAAGCTGGCGCTGACCGACAAGCCCGGCGCCTGACCCCTGATACAGCGAGAAACTCCATGTCGATTACTCCCCAAGAAGCGCTGCAGCGCACCATCGAGCACCGCGAAATCTTCCACGACGAGATGCTGCACCTGATGCGCATGATCATGCAGGGCGAGCTCTCCCCGGTGATGACTGCCGCCATTCTGACCGGCCTGCGCGTGAAGAAGGAAACCATTGGCGAGATCAGCGCTGCCGCCCAGGTGATGCGCGAGTTCTCCAACAAGGTCCATGTGGCCGATCGCCAGCACCTGGTCGATATCGTTGGCACCGGTGGCGATGGTGCCAACACCTTCAACATCTCGACCTGCTCCGTGTTTGTCATTGCCGCTGCCGGTGGCAAGGTCAGCAAGCATGGCGGGCGCAGCGTCTCCAGCAAATCGGGCAGTGCCGATGCGATGGAAGCACTGGGTGTCAACATTCAGCTGAGCCCCGAGCAGATCGCCCAGAGCATTGCCGAGGTGGGCATCGGCTTCATGTTTGCGCCCAACCACCACCCGGCGATGAAGAACGTGGCCCCGGTCCGCAAGGAACTGGGCGTGCGCACCATCTTCAATATCCTCGGGCCCCTGACCAACCCGGCCAGCGCGCCCAATATCCTGATGGGCGTCTTCCACGAAGACCTGGTCGGTATCCAGGTGCGCGCGCTGCAGCGCCTGGGCGCCGAGCATGCGATCGTCGTCTATGGCCGTGATGGCCTCGACGAGATCAGCCTGGGCGCCAGCACCCTGGTGGGCGAGCTCAAGGACGGCGTGGTACGCGAGTACCAGATCCATCCGGAAGACTTCGGTATCCAAATGGTGGGCACGCGCGCGTTCCGCGTCGACAATGCCGAGCAGTCCAAGGCGATGCTGATGGGCATCCTGCAAGGCGAGCAAGGCCCCGCACGCGATATCGTCTGCCTCAACGCCGGTGCGGCACTCTATGCGGCCAATGTGGCCAGTTCGATCGAAGACGGCCTGCAGCGCGCCCGCGCTGCGATCGACAGCGGCGCGGCCTTGCAAAAGCTGCAGGACCTGGTGGCCCTGACGCGCCGGCTTGCCGCCTGAGCCGGCCTCCCAACCAAGGAAAACACATGTCCGATATTCTGAAAAAAATCTGTGAGGCCAAGCGCATCGAAGTGGCCGAGGCCAAGAAGCGCAGCCCCTTCGAGGTGATGCGCCGCGACGCCGAAAGCCGTGTGCTGACCCGTGACTTTGTCGGCGCGCTGCGCGCCAAGATCGCCCAAGGCCAGGCCGCGGTGATCGCCGAGGTGAAAAAGGCCAGTCCCAGCAAGGGCGTGATCCGTGCCGATTTTGACCCGGCCGACATTGCCCAGAGCTACATGGTGGGCGACGGCAAGACCAGCGCCGCCTGCCTGTCGGTGCTCACGGACCGCCAGTTCTTCCAGGGCGAGCCGGATTTTCTGAAGCAGGCCCGCGCCAGCACCTTGCTGCCGGTGCTGCGCAAGGATTTCATGGTCGATCCCTACCAGATCTATGAATCGCGCGCGATGGGCGCTGACTGCGTGCTGCTGATCGCCGCCTGCCTGGACGACGCCCAGATGGCCGAGATGGAACAGATTGCGCGCAGCCTGGACATGGCCGTGCTCGTCGAGGTGCATGACGGCGCCGAGCTGGCGCGTGCGCTCAAGCTCAAGACGCCGCTGATTGGCATCAACAACCGCGATCTGCGCACGTTTGAAGTCAGCATCCAGACCACCTTGGATCTGCAAAAGCAGGTGCCTGCCGACCGCCTGCTGGTGACCGAGTCGGGCATTGCCAGCCCGGACGATGTCAAGACCTTGCGCGATGCCGGCATCCACGCCTTCCTGGTGGGCGAGGCCTTTATGCGCGCCGATGAACCGGGCGAAGCACTGGCCAAGCTGTTCGCTTAAGCAAAGCAGCTAAGAAAAAACGAGTAGCGGCGCAATGCCGCTACTGCGCCGTGCGTGCCTGGGCCAGCTGGGCCTCAAACCATTGCTGGCTGCGCACTTCCGGCTGGCCCGGGCAACGCACCAGATAGGGCTTGCCCGACATGCTGCTTTGGCTGGCCGCGCGCGCAATAAAGGCCTCGGCGGTGGGCGCCAAATCTCTTTTTTGCAGGTAGCTGTACTTGCGCTGCAAATGCGCGCTGGCCTCGCTGGCGCTGTACCACTGGCCATTGCGGGCAAATTCACAGTCCGATTGCTGCAAGGCCTTGAACAGCGATTGAATCTCGCGCTCGGTGGTGCTGGTTCCGCTGCTGGCGGTCTGCGCGCCGGCGGCCAGGCTGCACAGCAAACAGGCCGCGGCGAGGGCCGGGGTCCATGGGTATCGTTGGTAGGACATGGCTCGTCAAGCAAGTTGGTGGGTCTGGCAGCGCAGGCGCTGTGCTAGTATCAATTACGAATAATTCCCATTTCTATATTTTAGGAGTGGGTTTTTTCTTCGCATCTTCCCCTTCTTCCCCGGCCAGCGGCCCATGCCCAGCAAGGGCCGCCGGCCTGTTTGCCGTTGTTTGTCCATGAGTATCCATGATCGCCATGCTCCCCAAGCGCCCAGCGCCTTTGTACTGCCACCATCGCGTCTGCGCGGGCTCGCTGCCAGCGCAGCGCTGGCGCTGATCGTGCTGGGCGGCTGCGCCAGCGCACCCGAGCGCCCAGCACCTGCGCAGCTGCTGCGCATCGGGCAGATGGTGCAAGGCCAGTTGGCCCCTGGCGCAGAGCAGCGCTGGCAGCTCGACGCGCTGCAGGTGCCCGCCGGCAGCGTGGTGCGCGCGGAGGTCGATGGCCGTGGTGTGCAGCTGGATCTGCAAGATGCGGCAGGCCGGCATCTGCGCCGCCTGCTGCGCAGTGATGGCGTGGGCGAGGGCATCACCTGGCAGGCCCAGGCGGGCGAGCAGTTGCTGTTGCACTGGAATGCGCAGCCGGCGGTGGACTATGCCAGCAGCAGCGCAGAGGCCGGCCAGCTGCCTGCGCAGGCGGCCGCAGGCCACTACCGCCTAGAGATCCAACGCGCCTGGGCCCCACGTGCCGGCCCACCGGTGGCCTTGCCCAACAAGCCGCTGCAAAGCCCGCGCCTGCAGGCCTTGGCGCACGATCTGGAACGTGGCGGCACCACTGATGCGTTCTGGCAGCAGATGGCCCAGCGCGGAACGCCGCTGGTGGAGCCCTGGAGCGGCCAGGAGCGGCTGGTGACTTTTCTGTGGCGCGGCGCGCAGCACAGCGTGCGCCTGTTTGGCAGCCCCTCGGGCAACCATGAATCGCTGCAGCGCCTGGGCCGCTCGGATGTGTGGTGGAGCAGCTTTGTGATGCCCAGCGATGCGCGCCTGAGCTATGGCATGGCGCCCGATGTCCCCGGCATCGACGGCACGGCGACCGAGCAGCGCCGCAGCATTCTGGCGACCTTGCAGCGCGACCCGTTGAACCCGCGCAGCTGGGCCGCGTCGGAAGATGGCGCTGCAGCGGTGGACAATTACCAGGGCCGCTCGGTGCTGCAGCTGCCCGATGCGCCGGCGCAGCCCTGGTCGCAGCCGGCGAACGCGCCGTTGCCGGGCGATCTGCAGCGCCACTGGCTGCATTCGGCGGCCTTGGGCCATGGCCGCGATGTCTGGATCTACCGCCCTGCGGGCTGGGCCCAGACCGCGCAGGACCAGCGCGCCTTGCTGGTGCTGTTCGATGCCCATGCCTATCTGCGCCAGGTGCCCACGCCGCAGATCGTTGAGCGGCTGCAGGCGCAGGGCTTGATCCCCGCCACGGCCGTGGTGCTGGTGGCCAATGCCAGCAGCGAACTGCGCAATACCGAGCTGCCGCCCAACCCGGCATTTGCCGATTTCATGGGCCTGCAGCTGATGCCCTGGCTGGCCAAGCAGGGGCTGGATGTGCCCGCTGCGCGCACGGTGATTGCCGGCTCCAGCTATGGCGGTCTGGCATCAAGCTATATGGCGCTGCGCCATCCGGAGCGCTTTGGCAATGTGCTGAGCCTGTCCGGCTCCTACTGGTGGGCACCAGAGGCCGAAGCGCCCAATGCGATGGCGCGCTGGTGGGCGGCAGCGCCCCGCAAGGATGTCCGCTTCTACCTGGATGCGGGCCGCTATGAAAGCGCACGCGGTGGCCAGGCCGGCATTCTGGAAACCAGCCACGAGCTGGGCGAAGTGCTGCGGGCCCAAGGCTACCCGGTGACCCAGCGGGAGCACAGCACGGGGCATGATTATGTGCACTGGCAGGGCGCCCTCGCCTGTGGGCTGGTGGCGCTGCTCAACCCGGCAGCGCTGTCTACGCTGCAAGCCGAGTGCAAAGGGCGATAGCCCAGCGGCGCCGCGCAGCGTGCACAATGCGGGCATGCAACTGACATCTGAAGCGCTCCATGACCACCAGGTGGCTGCCGGCTGGCAAGCCACGGTGGACCAATTCTTTGACAGCCCCAAGGGCCAGCAGCTGTCGCAGTACCTGCAGCAGCGCCTGGACGCCGGCGCGGTGATCTTTCCCCCCGAGCCTTTGCGCGCCTTGCGCCTGACCCCGCCCGAGAGCGTGCGCGTGGTCATCCTCGGGCAAGACCCTTACCACGGGCGCGGGCAGGCCGAGGGCCTGGCTTTTTCCGTCGCCCCCGGCGTGCGCCTGCCCCCGTCGCTGCAGAACATCTTCAAGGAGATGCAGCGCGACCTGGGCGTGCCGTTCCCGCCTTTCCCCGATCCAGGTGGCAGCCTGGTCAAATGGGCCACGCATGGCGTATTGCTGCTCAACACCTGCCTGACGGTGGAAGAGGGCCAGGCCGCCAGCCACAGCGGCAAGGGCTGGGAGCTGCTCACCGATGCGATCATCCGCCAGGTGGCCGAGGGGGACAAGCCGGTGGTCTTCATGCTCTGGGGCAGCCATGCGCAAAGCAAGCGTGCGCTGATCCCGCAGGACCGGGGCCATCTGGTGCTGACCAGCAACCACCCCTCGCCGCTGTCAGCGCTGCGCCCGCCGGTGCCGTTCATCGGCAATGGGCATTTCAGCCAGGCGCAGGCGTTCCGCAAGCAGCTGGGTCTGTAAGACAGCGCTCAGCACGGGCCCGGCATCGCCTGCAGCTCCTGCACCAGCAGCGCCAAAAAGGCCTGCGCAGCGGCAGGCAACTGGCGGCCCGCCAGGGTTTGCACCTCGATATCGCGCAGGTCCAGGCCGGCATCGGTCAGGGGGCGCGCGACCAGGCTGCCCGCTGCCAGCATATGGCGCACCCCCACTTCGCTGGAGACGGTGACGCCGCCGCCATGCACCACAAAATGGAGCAAGGTCTTGGCATGGTTGGTGGTCAGCACCGGGTCCAGCTGCAGCCCCTGGCGGCTGCAGGCCAGGTCGATCATCTGGCGGATCGCCGTCTCGGCTGGCGGTAGGGCCAGCGGATACCGGGCCAGCTCGGCCAACGTGAGCGACGGCTGGCGCGCCAGCACATGCCCGGGCGGCAACACGGCCAGCACCGGCGCGCTTTGGCGGTGCACCACGGCAATGTTCTTGAGCGGGGACATGCTAAAACGCAGGCCAATATCGGCCTCTCCGGCCAGCAGCTTGGCCGAGACCTGCAAGGTCGGCACCATGCTCACCTCAAAGCGCAGGCCTGGGTGCCGGCGCTGGAAGGCCACGCAGGCCTGGGGCAGCAGCTCATTGGCAAAGGCATCGGAGGTGGCGATGCGCACCAGGCCGGCGCGCAGGCTGTCGAGCGCATGGATGGCATCGATGGCCTGCTCGGCATCGAGGCTGATGCGGCGCGCCAGCTCGGCCAGAATCTGCCCGGCCGCCGTGGGCTGCATGCCCCGCGCATGGCGCTCGAACAGTGCCGTGCCCAGCTGGGCCTCCAGCCCGCTGATCTGGCGGCTGACGGCCGAGCTGGCCACATGCAGGCGCAGCGATGCGGCGCTGACCGAGCCGCACTGCACCACCTCATGGAAGTAGCGCAGCGCGGTGTCCTGCAGATGCGTGGGCGGGCGGTGGGGCATGGTGGTATTGCGCAAAAGAATCGCATAAGCATAAACCCATTGCCGTATCGGCAAACCTACCTTGCCAAATCGGTGGTGGCGCCTGCTGTCACAGGCTTTTAATATGCAAGGCTTCACGCAGGCGCCTTTGCCCCCGCGCGCATGGCACACCCGCTGTGGGCGCACAAGAACCGGTTTGTTCTGGCCCGCGCCACAAGCGCAGAGTGCTTCGCAGATGTTATGCAACTCGCTCACCACCATGCCAACTACCCCTTCTCTTCTTTCTCGCATGCCAGGCCGCCGGCCGTTGCTCGCCGGCCTGGTAGCCGGCACGGCGCTGGCCATGCTGTCCCCGTTTGCCGCAGCCCAAGGCGGCCAATGGCCTGAGCGCGCGATCCGTGTCATCGTGCCCTTCCCGCCCAGCGGCGCGACCGACCTGGTGGCCCGCGTCGTGGCGCAAAAGGTGTCGCAGGAGCTGGGCCAGTCGCTGGTGATCGACAACCGCCCGGGCGCGGGCGGCACCATCGGCACCGCCGAGGCCGCGAAGGCCGGGGCCGATGGCTATACCCTGCTGTTCACCACCAGCAGCACCCACGCGATCTCGCCGCACCTGATGCCCAAGCTGGCCTACCGTGCGGACAAGGACTTCACGCCGATCGCCCATGTAGCCGATGCCGCCAGCGTGCTGCTGGTCACGAACGCGCTGCCGGTCAAGACCGTGCAGGAGCTGATCAGCTATGCCAAGGCCAACCCCGGCAAGCTGAACTACGCCACCAGCGGCAATGGCACCATCGTGCACCTGAACACCGCGGCCTTTGCGGCCCAGGCGGGCATCACCCTGACCCATGTGCCCTACAAGGGCACGGCGCAGTCGATCAGTGATCTGGCCACCGGCCAGGTGCATATGCTGTTTGATTCCATCCCCACCGGCATGCCCCATGTGGCCAGCGGCCGCCTGCGTGCGCTGGCGGTGACCAGCGCCGAGCGCACCCAGTTGGCGCCGCAGCTGCCCACGGTGGCCGAATCTGGCCTGCCCGGCTACGCATCGGTGACCTGGTTTGGCGTCTACGCGCCTGCGGGCCTCAAGCCCGAGCTGACCGCCAGGATCAATGCCGCCTTCAACAAGGCCGTGCAAAATCCCGAGGTGGTGGCCAGCCTGGCCAAGCTGGGCGCCGATGTGGCCAAGCCCGGCACGCCGGCGCAGTTTGCGGACCTGGTGAAGGCCGACAGCGCCCGCTGGGCCAAGGTGATCCAGGACAACCACATCACGCTCGAATAAGCGTTGCCACCACCAGACCGGGGCGGTCGTTGCCGCCCCGGCTGCCCTCTCGATTGCATTCAGAAAGACAAGACATGACTACCGTGAAAGACTGGGCCCAGCCCTATGCCTCGCAGCGCTCGCCGGTACTGGGCCGCAATGTGGTGAGCACCTCGCAACCACTGGCCGCGCAGGCGGGCCTGCGCATGCTGCAAGCGGGCGGCAATGCGGTGGATGCGGCGCTGGCCGCGGCGATGACCTTGACGGTGGTGGAGCCCACCGGCTGCGGCATTGGCAGCGATGCCTTCGCGATTGTCTGGGACGGCCAGGAGTTGCATGGTCTGAACGCCTCGGGCCGCGCCCCGGCCGGCTGGACGCCGGAGTACTTCGGCAAGCTCGGCGGCATCCCGGAAAAAGGCTGGAATGCGGTCACCGTGCCCGGTGCGGTCTCGGGCTGGGTGGAGCTCTCCAAGCGCTTTGGCAAGCTGCCTTTTGCGCGGGTGGCGCAACCGGCGATCGACTATGCGCGCCATGGCTTTGCGGTATCGCCGACGATTGCCAAGCTCTGGGCGCTGGGCCTGGCCAAGCTGGGCGACCAGCCCGGCTTCAAGGAATGCTTTGCCCCCGAGGGCCAGGCGCCGCAGGCGGGCAGCTGGTTCCAAAGCGAGGCGCATGCCCGCACCCTGGAAGAGATTGCCGAGACCCTGGGCGAATCCTTTTACCGGGGCGCACTGGCGCAAAAGATGGCAGCCCACAGCCAGGCCAACGGCGGCGTGATGACGGCCGAGGACCTGGCCGCCCACCGCTGCGACTGGGTGGGCACGGTGGCCCAGTCTTTTGGCGAGTCGGTGGTGCATGAGATTCCGCCCAATGGCCAGGGCATTGCCGCGCTGATCGCGCTGGGTCTGCTCGATGCCATCGGCATTGGCGACCAGCCGCTCGACAGTGCCGAGACCGTGCACCTGCAGATCGAGGCGATGAAGCTGGCGCTGGCCGACCTGGCCCAGTACAACGCCGATATCGACCACATGCGCGTCCACCCCCAGCAAGACCTGCTGAACCCCGCCTACCTGGCCGAGCGTGCCCAGCTGATCGACCGCAGCAAGGCCCAGGTTGCCCGCTACGGCGCGCCCAAGCCGGGCGGCACGGTCTACCTGGCGGCCTGCGACGAGAGCGGCATGATGGTGTCCTTCATCCAGTCCAACTACATGGGTTTTGGCTCGGGCGTGGTCGTGCCGGGCACCGGCATCAGCCTGCAGAACCGGGGCGCCGGCTTCACCACCGAGGCGGGCCACGCCAACCAGGTGGCGCCGGGCAAGCGCCCTTCGCACACCATCATCCCCGCGTTTGCGATGCATGCCGATGGCACACCGCAGATGGCCTTTGGCGTGATGGGCGGCCCGATGCAAAGCCAGGGCCATCTGCAGATGGCCGTGCGCGTGCTGCGCTATGGCCAGAACCCGCAAGCCGCTGCAGACGCGCCGCGCTGGCGCGTGACGGGTGGCAACCAGGTCTCCGTCGAGCTGGGTTTTGACCCGCAGGTGATTGCCGCATTGCGCGCGCTGGGCCATGAGGTGACCATTGAGGAAGGCCATGGCGTGTTTGCGTTCGGCGGTGCGCAGCTGATTTTGCGTGAAGGCGGGCACTATGTGGCCGGCTCCGATCCGCGCAAGGATGGCCAGGCGGCCGCCTACTGACGCGCCGGTCGAACCAATACACCCAGGGCGCCACCGGACTTGTGCCGGTGGCGCTTTTTTTCGTCTGTCTGCGAGCGGCCCGGTCAGCGCGATTCGCGCACCGACAGCCAGGCGCTCAGCGCACCACCCACCGCAATTGAGACCATGCCGAGCACGGCCCAGTGGTCGGGGATATGGCCATAGAGCAGCCAGCCCGAGAACACGGCAAAGGGGATCTGGCTGTAGAGAAACGGCGAGATCGTGGCGGGCTTGGCATGCTCATAGGCCTTGAGCAGCATCAGGTGGCCAATGGTGCTGCCCACGCCCATCGCCAGCGCCGCCAGCCACAGGGCCATGGTGCTGGGCATTTGCCAGAACCAGGGCAGGCTGGCACTGGTCAGCACCAGCGCCAGCAGGCTGGTGTAGATCTGCGTGGTCACTGGCCGCTCCTTGCCGGCCATCTGGCTGCTGACGATCTGGTAGGCGGTGTTGGCCGCCAGCTGCAGCAGCGGCCAGACCAGCGCGCCACCGCTGAAATTGGCCCCGCCCGGGCGGATGATGACCACCGTGCCCAGAAAGCCCATGGCCACCAGCACCCAGCGCAGCGGGCTGACCGGCTGCTTGAGCCAGAGCGCCGCCACCAGGGTCATCGCCAGCGGCGTCATCGCGACGACGGCGGTGAACTCTGCCAGCGGCAGGTAGCGCAGGCTCATCATCGCGCAGGCATTGCTGCTGCAAAACAGCGCGGCGCGTGCCATCTGAAACCGCGGATGCGTGGTGCGGAACACACCGGCGCCGTACTGGTAGACGCCCCAGCCGACGGTGAACACCGACTGCAGCATGTAGCGCAGCCACAGCGCCATCAGCAGTGGCAACAGCGCACCCGCGTACTTGGAGCCGGTATCGAGCAGGCAAAAGCAGGCACAGGCCAGCACCGTCAGCACAATGCCCGTCAGTGCCGAGCCTTGGCCGGGGCGGCGCGGAGCAGGTGTGCTGGGAGTCGCGGGCACGCGGCTGGCGCTGTCCGGTGCAAGGGCAGGGGAATGCATCAGGCCTCTGGCGGGCAGGGCCAAGGCAGGGTCAGGGGCTGTCGGGGGAGTCACGCGGGCAAAGTCACCCTGCGGCGGCCGGTCTCCTGCGGAGTCGAAGGGCTGGCGGGGGTGTGGCTCCATTGTAGAAAGCTGCAGCCGCTTGCAGGCCCCCGCGTGGCTTGGCGGCTGCAGTTTTTTTGCCCGGCTGTCCGATCAGGGACAGGCGGGTGGCAGCTGGAGGCATCTCCGGATTTGTACCCGCCTGCTACCGAGGGGAACAAAGCTGCGTGTTACCATTCAAATGAGAACGATTCGCAAATGTGTCAGCTCTGTAAAGCCTTCGGGTGCTGCAGCCTGGCATCCATCAGGCGAAGTTTCCATTCCATCAACCGCTGGGGCTTCCGCTGCGGGCACAAGAAGAATGTAGCGATACGGTCTTGGGTCGGGTGCATGCAGGGGCTGCCAGCTTTCCGACCAAAGGATGTTCCATGTCGCGCTCCGCTCGCTCCACCGTCAACCGCCGCCAGTCGCTGCTGCAACTGGGTGCCCTGGTGACCCTGCCCTGGGCGGCAGGCTCCGCACTGGCGCAGCAGACTCTGGCGGTGCAGCAAGCGGGCGGCACGGTGCAGATCCCCGTCAAGCCCAAGACCATCCTGGTGTTCGATCTGGCCGCACTCGACTGCCTGCGCGCGCTGGGCGCCGAGGTCAAGGGCGTGCCCGAAGTGGTGAAGTTCCCACCGGTGCTGGAGCAGTACGCCAGCAAGGACTACATCCGCATCGGCAGCCTGTTCGAGCCCAACTACGAGGTGGTGAAGGGGCTCAAGCCCGATGTGATCGTGGCCGGGGGCCGCTCGGCGGCCAAGGTGGCCGAACTGGCCAAGATTGCGCCCACCTTGGACCTGACGGTGGACAACACCCAGCCGGTGGCCAGCGCCTTCAAGCACTTGAAGATCCTGGGCGAGATGGTCGGCAACGAAGCCCAGGCCCAGACCCTGATGGCCGCGATGCAGGCCGATATCGACAAGCTCAAGGGCCTGACGGCCAACAAGGGCACCGGCCTGATGGTGATGACCAATGGCGGCAAGCTCAGTGCCTATGGCCCGGGCTCGCGCTTTGGCATGCTGCACGATGTCTATGGCATCCCGGCCGCCAACAAGGACATCAAGGTGGCCGGCCATGGCCAGGCGATCTCGTTCGAGTTCATCCTCAAGACCAACCCGGACTGGCTGTTTGTGCTGGACCGCGATGCCGCCATCGGCCGCGAAGGCGCGTCCGCCGCCAAGCTGCTGGACAACCCGCTGGTCAACGCCACCAAGGCGGCCAAGAAAAAGCAGATCGTCTACCTGAACTCGGCCAACTGGTACCTGCTGGGCAATGCCAGCCCCGGCTCGCTGCATGACGATGTGACGCAGCTGATCAACGCCTTCTCCAAAGCTTAATGAGCTGCTGAGCCAGCCCCTGTTGCGAGCCACAGCATGACGACCATGATTGAGAAAGTGCCAGGCGGCAGGCGCGGCCTTGCGCTGCGCCCGCTGGCTTTTGTGCTGCCGGCCATCGCCTTGCTGGCGCTGCTGGGCTTTGTCAGCCTGTTGGTGGGCGTCAGCGATGTGTCGGTGACGACCTTGCTGCGCCTGTTCTCCCACAACGACGATGACCTGGCCACCCAGGTGCTGGTGGCCAGCCGCGTGCCGCGTACCCTGGCGCTGCTGCTGGCCGGCAGTGCGATGGCGGTGGCCGGCCTGCTGATGCAGATGCTGGCGCGCAACCACTATGTCGAGCCCACGACGATGGGCACAGCCGAATCGGCGGGCATGGGCATGCTGATCGGCATCCTGTGGTGGCCCGATATGCCGGTGTTCGGCAAGATGGGCCTGGCGGCAGTGTTTGCATTGGCGGGCACGGCCTTGTTTTTGGCGGTGCTCCGCCGCATACGGCTGCGCTCGGCGCTGATCGTGCCCCTGGTCGGCCTGGTGCTGTCGGGCGTGATCGAATCGGCCACCACGTTCATCGCCTACCGCTTTGACCTGATGCAGGCGGCGCGCTCCTGGATGACGGCCGATTTCTCGGCCATCGTGCAGGGCCGCTATGAAATGCTCTGGCTGTCGCTGGGCATCACGGTGCTGGCGATGCTGGCGGCCGACCGCTTCACGGTGGCCGGCATGGGGCAGGAATTTGCCACCAACCTGGGGCTCAACTACAAGCGCCTGGTGGCGCAGGGCGTGTTGGTGGTGGCGGTCGTCACCGCCTCGGTGATCGTCACCGTCGGCATCATTCCCTTTGTCGGGCTGATCGTGCCCAACCTGGTGCGCCTGGTGGTGGGCGACAACGTGCGCAAATCGGTGCTGTGGGTGGCCTGGGCGGGGGCCTTGATGGCGCTGGCCTGCGACCTGATCGGGCGCGTGGTGATCGCCCCGTACGAGATACCCATTGGTACGGTGATGGGGGTGCTGGGCAGTGCAATGTTCCTGGCGCTGCTGCTGTCGCGCCGCAAGCGCATGGGGGGCTGAGATGAACACATTGTCGACCTCGCCCTCCGCAGCGGCGCCTGCACCTGCACCCGTCTCCTGGCTGGGCACACCGGCGCGGCGCCTGTGGCTGCTGCTGGCGCTGGCGCTGCTGACCAGCCTCTACTTCATGACCAGCCAGGTGCAGGCCGAGTGGAGCTTTGTGCTGCCGTTGCGCGGCAAGAAGCTGGCAACCATGTGGACGGTGGCCTTTGCGATCGGCGTGTCCACCGTGCTGTTCCAGACGGTGACCAACAACCGCATCCTGACGCCGGCGGTGATGGGGTTCGACGCGCTGTTCCAGCTGATCCAGTCGGTGCTGGCCTTTACGTTGGGGGTGGCGGCGATGCAGATCCCTGAGCTGTCGCGCTTTGGCATGAATGTGGGGCTGATGGTGCTGCTGTCGACGAGCCTGTTTGTCTGGCTGTTCCGGGGCCAGGCCAGCAACCTGCATCTGTTGCTGCTGGTGGGCATTGTCGCGGGCATCTTTTTTCGCAGCCTCAACAACTTTGTCTGGCGCGTGATGGACCCCAACGAGTTCACCGTGCTGCAGGACCGCTTGTTTGCGAACTTCAACACCGTCTCGCTGCCGTTGCTGCTGCTGTCACTGCCCGTTATTGCGCTGGTGGGCGTCTGGGTCTGGCGCCAACGCCATCTGCTCGATGCGCTGGCGCTGGGGCGTGAGGTGGCCATCAACCTGGGGGTGAACTACCAGCGCTCGGTGATGGGCGTGCTGGTGGTGGTGGCCATTCTGGTGTCGATCTCGACCGCGCTGGTCGGGCCGGTGACCTTTTTCGGCCTGCTGGTGAGCAACATGGCCTACCAGCTGATGCACAGCCACCAGCACCGCTACACCCTGGCCGGCTCGGTGCTGCTGGGGGGCTTGCTGTTGGTGGGCGGCCAGATGGTGCTGGAGCGCCTGTTTGGCTTCAATACCTCGCTGTCCATCGTCGTGGAGTTCCTGGGCGGACTGACCTTTATCTATCTTCTAGTGCGCAAGGCCAAGAGCTGAGCGCGGTGACCAGCCATGATTGAAACCGACAAGCTGCGCAAGACCCATGGCACCACGACGGTGCTGCATGACGTGAGCCTGCGCATTCCCCAGGGCCGGCTGACCGCCATCATCGGCCCCAACGGCGCGGGCAAATCGACGGCGCTGTCCCTGATCAGCCGGCTGATGCCGATGACCTCCGGCACGGTGCGCATCGAGGGCCAGGACATCACCACCACGGCCAGCGATGCGCTGGCGCGCGTGATGGCGATCCTGCGCCAGGACAACCAAAGTGCGCTGCGCCTGACGGTGCGCGATCTGGTGGCCTTTGGACGCTTTCCGCATTCCAAGGGCAGGCTGACCGAAGAGGACCGTGTGCAGGTGGATGCGGCGCTGAACTACTTGAAGCTCCAGCCGCTCAGCGAGCGCTTTCTCGACGAACTGTCTGGCGGCCAGCGCCAGCGCGCCTATATCGCCATGGTGCTATGCCAGAACACGCGCTACATCCTGTTTGACGAGCCGCTCAACAACCTCGACATGGCCCATGCCGTGGGCATGATGAAGCTGTTGCGCCAGGCAGTGCGCGATGCCGGCAAGACCGTGGTGGTGGTGCTGCACGACATCAACTTTGCCGCCAGCTATGCCGACCACATCATCGCGATGAAGGCCGGCGCGCTGTACTGCGAAGGCCCGCCCGAGGTGGTGGTGCGCGATGAGGTCCTCAGCGACCTGTATGAAATTCCCGTACAGGTGCACGAGGTGGGTGGCCGGCGCTTCTGCGACTATTTCTGATCGCTGGTTGGTTGGCTGAGGCTGGCGGCGGGCGGCCGCCTGCCTGTGCGCTGCCATTGCCCCGAGCAGCTATGCAGTGCCGGCACCGGCGAAAGCCTCAGGACGCGGCCATTGGCTGGTCGGCCGCCGCATCGGCTGCGGCCGGCTCCTTCAGGCGCTGCAGCAGCATCGAATCTCCATAGCTGAAGAAGCGGTAGCCCTGTGCGATGGCATGCTGGTACAGACCCATGATGTGCTCGTAGCCGGCGAAGGCGCTGACCAGCATCATCAGGCTGCTTTTGGGCAGGTGGAAATTGGTCACCAGCATGTCCACCACGCGGAACGGGAAGCCGGGGGTGATGAAGATGTTCGTGTCGTCCGAGAGCTGGCCGGTGCGGGCCCAGGATTCCAACGTGCGCACGGTGGTGGTGCCCACCGCAATGACCCGGCCGCCGCGCAGGCGGCAGCGCTCCAGCGCGGCCAGGGTGGGCAGCGGGATGTTGTACCACTCGCTGTGCATCTGGTGGTCTTTGAGGTTCTCGGTCTTGACAGGCTGAAACGTGCCTGCACCCACATGCAAGGTCACGCTGGCGCGCTCCACGCCCTTGGCCTCCAGCGCAGCCAGCACCTTCTCGTCAAAATGCAGCGCGGCGGTCGGCGCCGCCACGGCGCCGGGGTTCTTGGCAAACACGGTCTGGTAGCGCTGCTCGTCTTCCGCCTGGTTGGGGTCCTGGCCGGTCTGCTGCTCGCGCTCAATATAGGGGGGCAGGGGGATGTGGCCGTGCTGCTGCATCAGCTCCCACGGTGACTCCCCCTGGGGGCCTGTCAGGCGCAGGCGAAACAGCGCGCCCATCTCATTGGGCCAGCGGCCCAGCAAGGTGGCATCAAAGCCACCGGCCTTCCTGCCGCCTGCCATGTGCAGCACGCCGCCCACGGCCGGCTTCTTGCTGACCTTCATATGGGCGACGACTTCGTTGTCCTGCAGCACGCGCTCGATCAGCAGCTCGATCTTGCCGCCGCTCGATTTTTCGCCAAAGACGCGTGCCTTGATCACCTGGGTGTCGTTGAAGACCAACAGGTCGCCTGCTTGCAGCAGATCGGGGAGCTCGTGGAAGCGGCGGTCTGCCAGATGTAGCTCCCGCGCATCCAGCAGGCGCGAGCCACTGCGCTCGGCAGCCGGGTGTTGGGCAATCAGTGCTTCGGGCAGTTCGAAATCGAAATCGCTCAGTTGAAAAGTACGGCGGGCACCGGAGAAGGCAGTCATCGTTGGCTCATGCAGGCGGAACACACCTGCAGCTCACAGGGATCAAAACAAGGGGGCGATTGTGCCACTGTGGCAGAGGCGCAGCAGGCCGCGCGGGCTTGGCGCGGTTGGGGGCCGCCTCCTACGTGCCTGGGAAGCGCAGTTGCTATAGTGGCCCGATGCTACGTCTTCACCACTTGATGCGCTTCGCGTTGGTCTGGGTTCTGGGCCTCTTGGCCGCCTCCGCTGCCGGGGCCGCGCAGGAGGAAACCCTGCGCGTGGGCTCCAAGCGTTTCACCGAATCCTATGTGCTGGCCGAGATCATGGCGCAGCAAGCACAGGCCGCCGGGGTCAAGACCCAGGTACGCCAGGGCCTGGGCAACACGGCCATCGTCTATGAAGCGTTGCGATCCGGCCAGATCGATGTCTATGCCGAATACAGCGGCACCATTGCGCTGGAGATTGCCAAACATGCCCAAGGCAGCGATCTGGCATCGCTGAATGCGGCGCTGGCGCCGTTGGGCCTGGCCGTCGGTGTGCCCTTGGGCTTCAACGACGGCTATGCGCTGGCGATGCGCCGCCAGCAGGCCGAGGCGCTGGGCATTCGCAGTCTGAGCGATCTGGCGCGCCACAGCGAACTGCGCTTTGGCCTGTCGAACGAGTTCATCGGCCGGGGCGATGGCTGGCCCGGCCTGGCCAAGCGCTACAACCTGCAGGCCAAGCCCCAGGGGCTGGACCATGGGCTGGCCTATGAGGCCATCACCCAGCAGCACATCGATGTGATGGACATCTACACCACCGATGCCAAGATCGACCACCTGGGGCTGTTGGTACTTGAGGATGACCAGGCCTATTTTCCGCGCTATGACGCGCTGCTGCTCTACCGGCAGGACCTGCCTACACAGAAACCGGTGGCCTGGGCCGCGTTGCAACAGCTGCAGGGCCGCATCAGCGAAGCGGCAATGATTGGCATGAATGCCCAGGCCGAGCTGCAGGGCCGGGGCTTTGCCGAGATTGCCAAGCAATTTCTGGCAGGCGGGGCTGCGCAGACCAATGGCAAGGCCGCAGTGGATGCGAAGGCAGCGAACCAGGCGAGCTTGGGCGCGCGGCTGTGGACGCGCCTGGTGGCGCCTGACCTGTGGCGGCTGACTGCGCAGCACCTGGCGCTGGTGCTGGTCTCCGTCGGTGTGGCGGCGCTGATCGCGGTGCCTGCCGGCATTCTGCTCTTTCCGCATCCTCGCTCGCGCGCGCTGGCACTGGGCGCGGCCGGCGTGCTGCAGACGATTCCGTCCCTCGCCCTGCTGGCGGTGCTGATTGCCTGGTTCGGCGTGATCGGCCGGCTGCCGGCCCTGGTGGCGCTGACGGCCTATTCGATCTTGCCGATTCTGAGCAATACCTGTGCGGGCCTGGCCGAGGTGTCGCCGGGCTTGCGCAGCGCCGGCTCTGCGCTGGGCATGACCCGGCCCCAGCGCATGCGCTGGGTGGAGCTGCCGATTGCAATGCCCACCGTGGTCGCCGGTATCCGCACGGCCTGCGCCATTGGCATCGGCACCGCGACGATTGCCGCATTCATCGGCGCAGGAGGCCTGGGCGAGCGCATTGTGACCGGTCTGGCGCTGAACGACAGCGCGCTGATGC
This sequence comes from Comamonas sediminis, assembly GCF_041107495.1. Lineage (NCBI taxonomy): Bacteria > Pseudomonadati > Pseudomonadota > Betaproteobacteria > Burkholderiales > Comamonadaceae > Comamonas > Comamonas sediminis. The sequence continues at coordinate 146,295 of NZ_JBGBDC010000009.1, read as the reverse complement.
TGGCGGGCGCGTTGCCGGCAGCCGCGCTGGCACTGCTGTCCGAGCTGCTGTTTGAGCTCTGGGAGCGCTATCTGCGCCGGCGCCGCGTGCGGCGCTGATGCGGCGGGCTCCAGCGCGGCTGCGTAGAGAGGCTGGACAGGTTTTGGCAGGCACTGTCTTTTTAACCAGTCGTGCGGCAAAGCATGCCAGAATGCAGCATTGCTGAAACTGCCTCCATGTCTGCTGCCACGCCTGCTTCTTCTGCTGATGATGCGATGCCCTCGAAGGGGCGCAAACCTGGCCGCCCGCGCAAGGCGAGCGGGGCGGCAACGGGCGCGGCCCCTGCCGCTGGCGCCGCGCCAGCAAAGACTGCCGCCAAGAACCCGGCCCAGCAAGCGCTGGTCAAACTGGGGCTGACGCGCGACATCGATCTGGCGCTGCATCTGCCGCTGCGCTATGAAGATGAGACGCGCATCATTGCGCTGCGCAATGCACGCGATGGCGAGGTGGCGCAGATCGAAGCCACCGTGGTGTCTGCCGATGTGCAGCTGCGGCCTCGCCGGCAACTGGTGGTGCGGGTCGAAGATGCCAACGGAGACGGCTGCGAACTGCGCTTCTTCAGCTTCTACCCTTCCCACCAGAAGACCCTGTCCGTGGGCAACACCTTGCGCATTCGCGGTGAGGTCAAGGGCGGCTTCTGGGGGCGGCAAATGCTGCACCCGGCCTTCCGGCTGGCGGGTGGCGAACTGCCCCAGTCGTTGACGCCGGTGTACCCCACCACCGCCGGGCTGCCCCAGCCCTATCTGCGCCGCGCGGTGATCGGCGGTTTGCAGCGTGCTGATCTGAGCGAAACCCTGCCACCCGGCGTGGACCTGCCCTATGCCCGGTACCTGGGAGCGGGCGGCCTGGGCAGGGCCTACACCTTGCGCGAAGCGCTACAGTTTCTGCACCACCCCACGCCCGATGTCGCGGTAGCCACCTTGGAAGACCACAGCCACCCGGCCTGGCAGCGCCTCAAGGCCGAAGAGCTGCTGGCCCAGCAGCTGTCGCAGCTGACGGCCAAGCGCGAGCGCGACAGCCTGCGCGCGCCCGCGCTGGCAGCGCAGCGCCATCCCGACGGCAGCCTGAACCTGCATGAGCAGTTTCTGGCCGCCCTGCCTTTTGCGCTGACCGGGGCGCAGCGCCGGGTCTGCGAGGAAATTGCCAGGGATCTGGGGCGCCACATACCGATGCACCGCCTGCTGCAGGGCGATGTGGGCTCGGGCAAGACCATCGTGGCGGCGCTGTCGGCGGTGATCGCTATTGATGCGGGCTGGCAGTGCGCGCTGATGGCGCCGACCGAAATTCTGGCCGAGCAGCACTTTGCCAAGCTGGTGGGCTGGCTGGAGCCGTTGCTGGCGCCGCGCGGCCTGAAGGTCGCCTGGCTGGCCGGTGCGCAAAAGAAGAAGCAGCGCACCGAGATGCTGGCGCTGGTTGAGAGTGGCGAGGCCGCGCTGGTGGTCGGCACGCATGCGGTCATCCAGGACCAGGTGCAGTTCAAGCAGCTGGGGCTGGCCGTCATCGATGAGCAGCACCGCTTTGGTGTGGCCCAGCGCCTGGCGCTGCGGCAAAAGCTGCTCTCCACCGGCATGGAGCCGCATATGCTGATGATGAGCGCCACGCCGATCCCGCGTACCTTGGCGATGAGCTATTACGCCGACCTGGATGTCTCCACCATCGACGAGTTGCCGCCTGGACGCACGCCGGTGGTGACCAAGCTCATCAGTGACAGCCGGCGCGATGAGGTGGTCTCGCGCATTGCCGACCAGATTGCCCAGGGGCGCCAGGTGTACTGGGTCTGTCCGCTGATCGAGGAGAGCGAGGCGCTGGATCTGTCCAACGCCACGGCCACCCATACGGACTTGAGCGAGGCGCTGCCCGGGGTCATGGTCGGTCTTCTGCACTCGCGCATGCCCACGGCTGAGAAAAAGGCCGTCATGGCCTTGTTCACCGAAGGGGTAATGGGCGTGCTGGTCTCCACCACGGTGATTGAAGTGGGCGTTGATGTGCCCAATGCCAGCCTGATGGTGATCGAGCATGCCGAACGTTTTGGCCTGAGCCAGCTGCACCAGCTGCGCGGCCGGGTGGGGCGGGGCGCTGCAGCATCGGCTTGTGTGCTGCTGTATGCGGTAGGTGACAACGGCAAGCTCGGCGAGACGGCCAAGGAGCGGCTGCGGGCGATGGCCGAGACCTCCGATGGTTTCGAGATCGCCCGGCGCGATCTGGAAATTCGCGGGCCCGGCGAGTTTCTGGGGGCGCGGCAGTCGGGTGCGGCGCTGTTGCGATTTGCCGATCTGGAAGCCGACAAGCACCTGCTGGAATGGGCGCGTGAGTTGGCGCCGCCGATGCTGGACCGCTGGCCAGACCTGGCTGCCAGCCATGTGCTGCGCTGGCTGGGCGGCAAGGCGGAATACCTCAAGGCCTGAAAAACTAGCGCATAGCTCACCGCCACGTTGCATGGCAGCATTGCAAACAAGATTTAAAAGTTGCAAAAATGATACGAAATCTTGGTAAATATCGATTGATTCGTGCTATGGCTGTTGCGCAGAATGTTAATCGTGTTGTTCAAATAGAGGATTTAAAACGCATTCTGTAACTAGATTTATAGCTTGTTGCGGCCACCCAAATGGCAAATAAGCCTTATTTAACAGGGAGGTAGCGGAGTGAGGCGTCGATAATTATGTAGCTTTGTGTAAATGCTCGCATCCATATTTACCTACATTCCCGGTGAGCGAGCGCTTGCATTTGACGCATAATAGATTAATCCTATTTTTGTAGTCGCGCATTGGCACCCATGGTGCTTCGGAATAGAGTACAACTCATAGCTTGCGGTTCTGATGAAACACAGTGTGGCACTTTGGCCTCTGGCGCTATAGCCAGGTGGTCCACAGGCCATGCACAATACGCGATTCGCACTAAAAACTGACATGACACTTACAGAGCTCAAATATATTGTTGCTGTCGCCCGTGAAAGGCATTTCGGCCGCGCCGCTGATGCCTGCTACGTGTCGCAACCTACCTTGTCTGTCGCCATCAAAAAGCTGGAGGAAGAACTCGAGGTCAAGCTGTTTGAACGCAGTGCCTCGGAAGTGTCGGTCACCAGTCTGGGTGACCAGATCGTGCGCCAGGCGCAAATCGTGCTGGACCAGGCCGCTGCGATCAAGGAAATTGCCAAGCGCGGCAAGGACCCGCTGGCAGGTGTGCTGACCCTGGGTGTGATCTATACCATCGGTCCCTATCTGCTGCCTGAGCTGGTGCGCCAGTCGATCGAGCGCACGCCGCAGATGCCGTTGATGATCAACGAGAACATGACCGCCAAGCTGCTGGAGATGTTGCGTACCGGTGAGATCGACTGCGCCATCGTGGCCGAGCCTTTCCCCGATACCGGACTGGCGATGGCCCCTCTGTATGACGAGCCCTTCTTTGCGGCCGTGCCCAGCGTGCACCCGCTGGCCACGCGTGACAGCATCTCGGCCAGCGAGCTGAAGAACGAAACCATGCTGCTGCTGGGCGCTGGCCACTGCTTCCGTGACCATGTGCTCGAAGTCTGCCCCGAGTTCGCCCGCTACTCCAGCAACACCGAAGGCATCCGCCGCACCTTTGAAGGCTCGTCGCTCGAGACCATCAAGCACATGGTGGCCGCCGGCATGGGTGTGACCCTGGTGCCCCGCCTGTCGGTGCCCAAGGATGCGCTGGAAAAGGGTGTGCGCCGCCGCAAGTCGGACGAGACCCACATCCGCTACATTCCGCTGACTGACGAGATCAACGACGAAGCACCGAAGCGCCGCGTGGTGCTGGTATGGCGCCGCAGCTTTACCCGCTACGAAGCCATCGCCGCATTGCGCAATGCGATCTTCGCCTGCAACCTGCCCGGCGTGACGATGCTGCAAGCCTAAGTCTCGCTGCAAGGTTTCTTTTTGGACCCCATGCATGGCATGCCTGCATGGGGTTTTGTATTTTTTGGGGTGTTGTGAACGTGTTGTCTGTGTTGTTGCCGCTGCGGCGGCTGCCGCCGTTGGCGGCGGGCCGGGACCTGTGCCGCCAGGGTCTGTGCTGGGTTGTGCTGGGGCTTTTGGGTACGGAACAAGCGCTGGCGCAAAGCCGGGACCTGGCTGGAGGATCGAGCATCGTCTTTCAAGCGTTGGCCGTGCTGGATGCCTGGATGCCGGTGCTGCTGCTTGCCTGGTTGTTGGCGGGGGTACTGGTTTGGCGCTGGCTGCCGCGCAGGCAGACGGCAGTGCTGTATGCCGCCAAGCAGCCTGTGGGGGTGCCGTTGGTGGTGGCTGCCGGCTGCTTGCTGCTGTTTGCGATGCTGGCCTGGGTGGTCGTCTACCCGGAGCATTCGGGCCATGCCCGCTTGTTGGCCGCCGATGCAGCGGCCCAGCAATGGGCGCAAGACCATGTCTCGGCGCCGGGGCGGGAGCTGCTGCATGTGCTGACCGCTGCCGGCGATGTGCGCTGGCTGGCGGTCCTGGTGCTGCTGGTGGCGGGCGGGTTGGCGCTGGGTGGGCGGTGGCAGGCCTTGTGGGCCTGGGTGTTCTTTATCGGCCTCAATGGCCTGGCGGTACGCCTGCTGAAGAATCTGCTGGACCGCGCCCGCCCCGAGGTGCTGCATGAGATGCTGACGTCGGGTGCCAGTTTCCCCAGCGGCCACACCTCTGGGGCCGTCGTTGTCTATGGCCTGCTATGGCTGGTGCTGCGCGGCCGGCTCTCGCCCGCTGCGCGCCGCGTCCTCGCCTGGCTTTGTGGGGGACTGGTCGCCGTCATTGCGCTCAGCCGCATCCTGCTGCAGGCGCACTTTGCCAGCGATGTGCTGGCCGGCGCGCTGCTGGGCCTGGCCTGGTGTGCACTGGCGGCCCTGGTGCTGGGGCCGCGCGGGCGTGCAAATTGACAAAGAGAGGGCACAGGGTAGCGCTGTGACGCTATGCTTGCTGCCATGTCAGCTGCTGCCCATCCCTCCCTCTCTCTGTCCGAGCGCTTTGCGCTGTACCTGGATCTGATTCGCTTCAACCGGCCTGCCGGCTGGCTGGTGCTGGTCTGGCCCACCCTGGTGGCGCTGTGGGCGGCGTCGGGGGGCTTTCCGGGCTGGCACCTGGTGCTGGTGTTTGTGCTGGGTACCTTTTTGATGCGCAGCGCCGGCTGCTGCATCAATGACATTGCCGACCGCAAGTTCGACCGCCATGTCAAACGCACCGCGCAGCGCCCCATCACGACGGGCAAGATTTCGGTGTTCGAGGCGGCGATGGTCGGCGTGGTTCTGACCTTGCTGTCGCTGGCGCTGGTGCTGACCACGCGCTGGGAGGCGGTGGCCTGGTCGGTGCCTGCGGTGCTGTTCACCATCCTCTACCCCTTTACCAAGCGTTTTTTTGCAATGCCGCAGGCGTTTTTGGGCATTGCGTTCAACTTTGGTGTGCTGATTGCATTTGCCGCGGTGCAGGGCCAGGTGCCGATGATGGCCTGGCTGCTGTGGCTGGCCAATATGTGCATGGTGCTGGCCTATGACACCGAGTACGCAATGGTGGACCGCGATGACGATCTGAAGATCGGCATGAAGACCTCGGCCATCACCTTGGGCCGTTTTGATGTTGCCGCGATCATGGCTTTCTTTGGGGTGTGCCTGGTTCTGACAGTGCTGGCGCTGGCGCCGCTGCAGTTGGCCTGGCCCTGGTGGCTGGGCGTGGCTGCGGCTGCAGCGCAGATGCTGTGGCACTACAGCCTCATCCGCCAGCGCACGCGCGAAGGCTGTTTTACCGCGTTCAGCAAAAGCCACTGGATTGGCGTGAGCCTGTTTGCCGGTGTGGCGCTTGCCTTTGCGCTGTGACCGGGCTGTGACAGTGGCGGCGGTGTCGGTTTTTGGGAACGCTTACAGATTCTGACACGGAGCTTTCATCGGCAGCGGCGACAAAGAGGGGTTGTTTGCCACTCCCTCTACTGCTGCCATGTTTGCTCTTCGCTCCATTTCGTCTGCCTGCCGCGCCAGCGTGCGGGCGTCCCAGGGTCTGTCACTGGCAGCTGCCTTGCTGCTGGCGGCCAGCGTGCTGCCCGCGTCGGCCCAGACCACGCTGGCGGCCGGAGACGTCGCTGTCGTCGGCTTTGCCTCGGACGCGCCGGACTCCGTCAGCCTGGTGTTGCTGCGCGATATCGAAGCGGGCACCGAGATTCGCGTCACCGACAATGGCTGGACGAATGCGGGCGCGTTTCGCACCGGTGAAGGTGTGCTGATCTGGCAGGCCACGGAGGCGCTGTCTGCCGGTACGGTCGTCAAGATCAGCGCGGCTGACACCAAGCCTGCGGCCAACCATGGCACGGTCAGCGCCTCGGGCAGCTTCAATCTGGCCGCCGGCGGCGACAGTGTGCTGGTCTACCAGGGCTCAGAAGCGGCACCGCAGTTCGTGTTCGCGCTGAACAATGTGACCGCTGGCAGCTGGGACAGCAATGCCAGCAACTCCAACACCTCGGCGTTGCCGCCTGGCCTGGTCAACGGCAGTACCGCCATTGCGCTGGTCAAGCAAAACAATGTCGCCTACGACAGCACCAAGGGCGCCATTGAGGGCACGGCGGCCGAGCTGCTGGCAGCGATCAGCCAAGCTGCCAACTGGACGGGCAATGGCACCGCACCGGCGGCCCTGACCGTCATCGATCCAGGTGCCGGCGAGACGGCGATGTTCACCCCGCTGCCGGCGACCCAGGCGGGCAGCTCGGACGCCTCTGCCGCCGTCGCGCTCGACGACCGCTACATGGTCGTCGGCGATGACGAAGGCAATGTGCTGCGCGTCTACCCCCGCGGCGGCGGCGTGGCGGTCAAGGAATGGGAATTTGGCAGCCTGCTGGGTTTGAGCAAGGAGCTCGACCTGGAGGCGGGCACCCGCATTGGCAACACCTTGTATTTCACCGGTTCGCACAGCAACAAGTCCGATGGCAGCGAGGCAGACAACCGCGAGCACCTGTTTGCCGTCGATGTGGCGGGCACCGGCGCCACGACGGAATTCAGCTTCAAGGGGTCTTACGGCGGTCTGGAGGGCTTGCTGAACACCTGGGACAGCAGCAATGCCCATGGCAAAGGTGCCAACTACTACGGCTTCGTGGCTTCGTCGGCGGACAAGGTGCCGCCCGAGTCGCCAGCCGGCTTCTCGATCGAAGGCATGGCGGCGACCGCAGACGGCCAGCTGCTGCTGGGTTTCCGTGCGCCGCTGGCCAGTGCGCAGCTGCGCAACCGCGCGCTCGTCATCCCGATCACCAACCCTGCTGCGATGGTGGCGGGCACCGCGCCGGTACTGGGTGCCGCCATTGAGCTGAACCTGGGCGGGCGCGGCATTCGCGACATGCAGCGCACCGAGGATGGCAAGTTCCTGATCCTGGCGGGCCCACCCGGCAAGGCCGATGCGGCCGTGAACACCAACTTTGCCTTCTTTGTCTGGAACGGCCCGGGCACCACCGATGTGCAGCAACTGGACAATGTGCTGGACAACCTGCTGCGCACCACTGGTGGCAGCTTCGAGACCCTGGTCAGCCCCCTCAGCACGGCCAAGGGCACGACCGTCCAGCTGCTGCAGGACAACGGCGACACCATCTGGCCTGGCAAGGGCTCGGTGTCCAAGGACCTGCCTTTTGCGGACCAGCAGTTCCAGGGCAATACCGTCAAGCTCGGCGGCCCCGCCGCTGCCGACACCACCGCCCCCGTGCTGCAAAGCAGCAGCCCGTTGCAGAACGCGGTGGACGTCGGCAAGACCGCCGTGGTGCGCCTGCAGTTCAGCGAAACGGTGCAGCGCGGCAGCGGCAGCCTGTCGCTGCTGGAAGACGGCAACCTGATCGCCACCGTGCCGATGACCGATGCGCAAGTGGCCATCGATGGCAGCGCAGTGCGCTTTACGCGCAGCGGTGGCTACCAACCCGGCAAGCGCTACAGCCTGGTGCTGCCCGCCGCTGCGGTGCTGGACATGGCTGGCAACGCACTGGCGGCCGAGCAAAAGCTGGACTTTACCGTCAGCAGCGCGGTGGCAGCCAGCGCCAAGGTGCTGGTCTCCGAGGTCAACTCCAACGCCGATGGCGGCGATTTCTTTGAGCTGTTCAACTACGGCACGACCCCCGTGGACCTGAGTGGCTGGGGCTGGACCGACAGCAGCGGCGCGCTGCCCAGCGCCTTCCCTGCGGGCACCAGCCTGGCAGCAGGTGCGCGTCTGGTGGTGCTGAACGAGACCACGCCGGAAGCCTTCCGCACGGCCTGGGGTCTGCAGGCCAGTACTGCCGTCATCCTGGTGGCCGGCCAAGGCCTGGGCAAGGGCGATGCGGTGCTGGTGTATGACGCCAATGGCTACCTGGCTGCGGCGATGAACTATGGCAGCAAGGCGCTGACGGCGACCGATGGCTCGACCGTGGCGCCGGCGAAGAACCCGAGCGGCACAGCGGTATCCACCAGCGACCACGCGGGCGCTGCGGTGCGCAATGCCGGCACAACGGTGGGCAATGGCGTGTCCGCCGTCTGGGATGGCAAGTCCACTGCAGAGCCGCGCTACACCGCTGCGGCGGTCGGTGTGCTCGATGGCTTTGCCCAGCCCTCGAATGGTGCCAATATCGGCTCGCCCGGCTTGGCGCAGAACCTGGCACCGGTCGCCACCACCCCCATCTCGGCCGTGCAGGGTTCGGGTGACGCCTCGCCACTGGTGGGCCAGAGCGTGACGGTGCGCGGCATCGTGACCGCCTACCTTCCGGACCTCAGCGGTTTCTACATCCAGTCGCTGCCCGAAGACGACGACCACAACGCCGAGACCTCCGAGGCCGTGTTTGTGTACTACGGCAGCACGCCCATTGCCGGCATCAGTGCCGACAGCGTGGGCCAGGCTGTGCAGCTGACCGCCACGGTCAGCGAGTACAAGGGCTTGACCCAGCTGGGCGGCAGCATCCTGAACTTCAGCGTGCTCCATGGTGGCGCCAAGCAGGCGCTGCCTGCCGTGGTGGCGCTGAGCCTGCCGATGCCCGCCTATGCGAACTGGGAACGCTACGAAGGCATGCGTGTGCGCATCACCGGCAGCACCGGCCCGCTGGTGGTGACGGACAACTACTACCTCGGTCGCTATGGCATGGTCACCTTGAGTGACAAGGACAAGCTGGTGCAGTACACCGAGCTGCATGTGCCCAGCATGACGGGTAACGCCGCCTACCTGGACACCGTCAAGCGCAGCCAAATCATTCTCGACGATGGCAGCAGCAAGCAAAACCCGGACGCCTTGCTGGGCCGGGGCGGCCAGGACCTAAGCGCCGGCAACACCTTGCGGGCAGGTGACAGCACCGCCGCGATCGAAGGCATTCTGGACCAGTTCATCGATACGGCGGCTGGCGCACACCAGACCAGCTACCGCGTGCAACCGCTGCAAAAGCCGATCTTTACCGGTGCAGCGCGCCCGACGGTAGCCGACCTCCAGCAGGCCATTGGCAGCCCGACGGTCAAGATTGCTTCGGCCAATGTGCTGAACTTCTTCAGCACCCTGGGCACGGCCAAGTTCAACAACCCCTATGGCGATTCGCTGGAAGGCCGTGGTGCCGACAATGCGGCCGAGCTGACCCGCCAGACCGACAAGATCGTCAGCAACCTGCTGGGTCTGGACGCCGATGTCTACGGGCTGATGGAAATCCAGAACAATGGCTTTGACACGACCAGCGCGCTGGCGACCTTGACCCGGGCCCTGAACGCCAAGCATGGCAGCGAGGTCTATGACTATGTGAAGGGCCCCTTCAATGCCGGTGGCGCCAAGACGGCCGTGGCGGCTGGCCATGATGCCATCTCGGTGGCTGTCATCTACCGCAAGGACCGTGTCAATCCCGTGGGCGTGCCTGCGGTGCCCGATGAGGCGCAGTACGATGCCTTCAATGCCACCTATGGCAACCGCGTGCCGCTGGCCCAGACCTTCGAGAAGACGTTGGCGAGCGGCGGCAAGGACCAGTTCACCGTGGTGGTCAACCACCTGAAGTCCAAGGGCAGCGTCAATGACCCGGACATTGGTGACGGCCAGGGTGCCAACAACCAGTCGCGCAAGCGTGCCGTCGAGCAACTGCAAACCTGGCTGGCGGGCAACCCGACGCAAGCGGGCAATGGCAAGAACGTGCTGATGGGCGACTTCAACGCCTATGCCAAGGAAGAGCCGATCTCCTTCCTGGAAAGCCATGGCTACCAGAAGCTGGGCGCTGGCCAGTATTCCTACGGCTTCCAGACCCTGTGGGGATCGCTGGACCATGTGCTGGTCAGCTCGGCGCTCGCCAGCCAGGTGAGCCAGGTGGTGAAGTGGCAGATCAACGCAGAAGAGCCGCCGGTCCTCGACTACAACACCAACTTCAAGAGCGCCGCGCAGGTCTCGTCGTTCTATGCGGCCGATGCCTACCGCTCCAGCGACCACAATCCGATTGTGCTGGGCCTGAACCTGGAAGGCGCGCCGGTCGGTCCGGAGCCCGAGCAGAACTTTGATGTGGCGCTGCCAGCGTCCGGCGGTGGCGGCAGTGCTGCAGTGCAGTGGAGCAGTGCCGACGCCTGCCGTCTGGCCCAGGCCCCCGTGGCCGTGGCTGCTGCATCGCTGGGTGCGCTGCCCCAAGGCCTGAGCGTGCCTTACGGCGCTCTGCAGTGGACAGCCACGGGCTGCGCCATGGGTGGCAATGGCACGATGCGCATCAGTTACCCATCGGCCCTGCCGGCCCATGCCAAGTACTGGAAGTTCGGTCCCACCAAGGCCAACACGACCCCACATTGGTACAGCCTGCCATCGACGGTGAACGGCAATACGCTGTCCGTGCAGATCGTAGACGGTGGGGATGGCGATGACGACATGATTGCCAACGGCCAGATCAGCGATCCCGGTGGCGCCGGCTGGCTGGCCGATGTGCCGGTGGATCCAGGCACTCCGGGCGTGGGCCAGGCACGGCCCGTGCCGGCGATGGGCCTGTGGAGCCTGCTGGGTCTGAGCGGGCTGCTGGGTTGGCTGGCTGCCGGCCGCCGCCGTCTCGGTCTGGCGCGTTAAGCGCAGCGCGCCGTTGCAGCGCGGAGCAGGACGTTGCTCTCCTTCCAGGACCTGCTTGCAGGTCCTTTTTTGATGCCCGATTGCAGGCCTGTGTGAGGCGGAGGCCGGGGTGCAGCGGGAGAGCGGCACACAAAAAAGCGGCCATCGATAGATGGCCGCTAACACTGGAGTCGCAGGAAAAAAACGTTCAATTTTCCGAAGCAGGGTGGACTGCTTCGAAAAAATGTCTCAAATCATGGTGTTGTGTAAGGTAGAGTTTAATCCAAAGTGTCAAACACTGCATCATCCGGGCCTACAAAAGCCGGAGAGCGCCAGGTGACATCCCGCAAATTGCGGGCAATCTGGTTCTCCACACCCATCAAAACGGCAAACAAAGCCATGCGCACAGGGATGCCATTGTCGGTCTGGCGGAAGATGGCCAGGCGGGGGTCCAGGTTCAAATCGGTCGACAGATCATTGGCGCCGGCCCGGGCATCGCGCGGCAGCGGGTGCATGATGATGGTGTCGGGTTTGCAGACGGCATCGACCAGCGATTTCTGCACCTGGAACTCCGGCGTGTAGCCCTCGATGTTCTCACCGGCAAAGCGCTCTTTCTGGATGCGCGTGGCATAGACCACGTCGGCGCCCTTGAGGTCCTGCAGCGAGGTGGAAACCTCCACCACATGGCCATTGGTCGAGGCCAGCTCGATCAGGTAGGCAGGCATCTCCAGCGAGCTGGGCGAGATCAGGGTGAACTTCATGCCCTTGTAGAGCGACAGCAGGCGGATCAGCGAGTGCACCGTGCGGCCATATTTGAGGTCGCCGACCATGGCGATATGCGCGCCGTCCATCAGCTTGCCCAGGCGGGAGAACTCGCGCTGGATCGTGTACATGTCCAGGATCGCCTGGCTGGGGTGCTCACCGGGGCCGTCGCCCGCGTTGATGACGGGGATATTCGTCGCACGTGCAAATTCGGCCACCGAGCCTTGTTCGGGGTGGCGGATGACCAGCGCATCGACATAGCCGGCCATCACGCGGCTGGTGTCATAGATCGATTCGCCCTTGGCCATCGACGAGAAGGTAAAGCCGGTGGTATCGCAGACCGAGCCGCCCAGGCGGCTGAAGGCGGCGCCAAAGCTCACGCGGGTGCGGGTGCTGGCCTCAAAGAACAGGCTGCCCATGACGGCGCCTTCGAGCACGCGGCAGACCTTGTGGCGGCGGGCAATGGGTTGCATCACATCGGCGATGCGGAACAGCTCTTCGAGGCTTTCGCGCTCCAGCTGGGCCACCGACAGCAGTTGCGGACGGCCATCGGCAGACATGCGCTCGGCCAGCGGACGGTGGTGTTTCTGGGCATCGTGACCTGCGGCTTCACGGTACAGAATCTCGGAGACGAACTTCTGCGCCATATCGGGCATGGCGCGCGCTTCGCCAGAAGCCTCGGGCAGCAACCAGGTATCCAGGGTGCGGCGGCGCACGCCCAGGCGCTCGGCAAATGCGTCGCGCGTCAAGTTCAAACGGCGCATTGCGTCGCGAAGAAAATCCTGTTGGCTGTCCATGGGCCGTGCTCCGATGCAGAGGAATGAATGCGGCCGAATTATACGCTTTGCGTTTGACTTTTGTGTGAAATATACGCAATGCGTGATTGCATTTGTGCAAAGTTGCAGCCGAAGGACCGGCGGCGCCTGCCTCTCGCTGAGGGCAGGCGCTACGGCGCTGGCCTAGCCGCCGAATTCGTCGCCCAGCGCCTTGGCGCGGCGCTCGGCAGCGTGCATCGCGCCGATGAAGTGGGCGGCGATATCGGCGCCGCGCATATGCTCCAGCGCGGCAAAGGTGGTGCCGCCCTTGCTGGTGACGCGCTCACGCAGCACCGCTGGCGCTTCGCCCGACTGCGCCGCCAGCGCGGAGGCGCCGCTGAAGGTGCCAATCGCCAACTGCAGTGCCTGCTCGGCGGGCAGTCCCATCTCGACACCGGCTTGCTGCATGGCTTCGAGGAAATAGAAGACGTAGGCGGGGCCCGAACCCGACAGGGCCGTGACTGCATCGAGCTGCGATTCTTGCTGCACCCAGACCAGCTGGCCCGTGGTGGTGATGATCTGCTCGGCCAGCTGCTGCTGGGCGGCGCTGACCTGCGGGCGGGCAAACAGCCCCGTCATGCCCTGGCCGACCAGGGCCGGGGTGTTGGGCATGGCGCGCACGATCTGGTCATTGCCCAGCCACTGGGCAATGCTGTCGCTGCGGATGCCGGCGGCCACGCTCAGGTGCAGCGCATGGCGGCTGTGGTCGGCGACGGCGGCCGCTGCCTGGGCGAAGGTTTGCGGCTTCACGGCCCAGACGACCACCTGGGCCTGCGCCAGGCTGCTGTCGGCGGCCGGCAGCGCGGTGATGCCAAACTGCTGCTGCAGGGTCTGGCGCTGGGGTTCGTAGGGTTCGACCACCTGGATGCGGTCTTTGGGCAGGCCCTGGCGAATCAGGCCGCCGATGATGGCGCTGGCCATGTTGCCACCGCCGATGAAGGCGATGGCGGGGAATTGGGACAGATCGGTAGTGGACATGGCGGCAGGTGCAAGCAAAGAAAGGGTGGGCAGAGCCAGCGCGGCTGGCGTGGCTGCCACTATAGCGGCGGCCTGCCCAAAGCTCAAACCGGTTGCATGGCAAGCCATACGGGGCGCACAGGTTTTGCTATCAATTTCAATTGCGATGCGATTGGCCTGCGTTGCCCGCAGGGGCCGCGCAGGCCGGTGTTTCGACCAGCGCCAGGAACTGCGTGACCTGGGCCGGGTTGAAGTTGTTGTCGCTGACCAGCAGCAGCACCCGCTCGCCACTGGCCAGGCGCGGCCCCCAGGTCATGCCTTCGAGGTTGTCCACCGTTCGCAGCCCCAGCTGCGCAAAATCCAGCAGCAGTTCTTTGTGGGCGGGGGTGTATGCGGCGCCGTGTAGCGCATCGATCGCCAAGGTGTCGCTGGCCTCCTGGGTGTTGATGCGGTAGAGGCGCGCGGAAAAACCGGCTCCCAGCACATAGGCGCGCTCCAGCACCAGCAAATGGTCGGGCCCATCGGCCAGGATCTCGCTGACGCCATTGATGGCAATGAGCGGCAGCAGCAGGTTGTCCTTGGGCAGCGCGTCGGGGATGTAGGCAATCTGCCGAATCGGCTGCTGGCTGGCCAGGTCGTACTGGGTGATGCGCAGCGGCCCGCCGATCTGGCCACGGCGCGGTAGCGGGCCGTCCTGGCGCAGCGCGCCCTCCATCGATAGCCACAGGCTGCGCTGGTCCTCGCTGATCGCGATGCCTTCCAAGGTCATGTTGTTGCGCGGGCCCCGGCCCGTCTCTGGCTGGAGCGGGCCTTGCAGCAGTGCGGGCAGGGGCCAGGTGTGCTGCCAGCTGCCATCCAGCCCGGCTTGCTGCAAGGAGGGGCCAAAGCCCCGCGCAAAGTCGCCTTCGCTGCTCCAGACCACACTGCGCCCGCCCGGCAGCAGCCGCAGTGCCTCGGGGTCAGGCACCGGCGTATCGGCCGTGGCAGTGCGGCTGCTGGGGTAGGGCGCGCCCGCCGGCGTGCGCAGGTACTGCTGCTCGACGATGCTGACCTGCTGCAGGCCACTGGCGTCATAGCGGATGCGGGCCCGGTACCAACGGGCGCTGTCCTTGGCCGAGCGGTCGTCGCTCACCAAGTAGTAGCTGTCATCGGCTGGACGGTAGTCAATCGACGAAAGGCCGCCGACCTGCGTGCCGGCCCAAAGCGTATCCAGCGGCCAGCGCTGCTCGCCCAGCAGTTGCAGGGCCGGGCGGTCCGGGGTGTGGCAGGCGGCGGCGCCGGGGGACGGGATCGAGGGGGAGAGCGGTGCCTGGGCGGGTTCCGGAGAGGTCTTGCAGCCCGCTACCAACAGCACCAGAACGGAGAGTGACAGGGCCTTGAATAGACCGAACGAATAATGTATTTGGATATTGATTTTCATAGCATTTTTTGCAAGTGTAGCGCGCCTGTTGCACCGGCAATTGTTGACATTTTCAAACGCGACTCGCTCCTTATCATCTCGGCTACTGAGACCTGTATGTGTGTGCGTTGCATGCCGCGGGTCTGACTGATGAAGGGGTAAACACAATGACATCCAACCTGCAGAAATGGTCGGCGGAGTGCCTCGGTACGTTCTGGCTGACGTTTGGTGGTTGCGGCAGCGCCGTGCTGGCCGCTGCCTTTCCCGAGGTGGGTATCGGCCTGCTGGGCGTGTCGCTGGCCTTTGGTCTGACGGTGCTGACGGGTGCCTATGCCTTTGGTCCGATTTCGGGCGGCCATTTCAACCCAGCAGTCTCGGTGGGCCTGACGGTGGCCGGGCGCTTCAAGGCATCGGACCTGCCGGGCTACATCATTGCCCAGGTGCTGGGCGCGATTGTGGCCGCTGGCCTGCTGTACCTGATTGCCAGCGGCAAGGCGGGTGCCCAGGTGACCGATCTGGCGACCAATGGCTTTGGTGAGCACTCGCCAGGCAAGTTCTCGATGCTGGCAGCGCTGCTGACCGAAGTGGTGCTGACGGCCGTGTTTCTGCTGGTGATTCTGGGCTCGACCACGAAGAAGGCGGCCGTGGGCTTTGCCGGCATGAGCATTGGCCTGTGCCTGACCTTGATCCACCTGATCTCGATTCCGGTCACCAATACCTCGGTCAACCCCGCCCGCAGCACGGGCCCGGCGCTGTTTGGCCCGTCGATTGCACTGGAGCAGCTGTGGCTGTTCTGGCTGGCCCCGATCGTGGGTGCCGTGATTGGTGCACTGATCCACCGCGCCTTGCTGCGTGGCGATGAGGACTGAGCCAACGCCTTGAAGGCATAGACAGAAACAGGGGCTGCGGCCCCTGTTGTCGTTTTGAAGCGCGGCGGTTTTATCGTGCCGTGGTCTGGCGCACCGCCTGCTCCCAGCGCGCCATCAGCGCATCGGCGCGCGCCTTGTCCTGCGTGGGCATGAAGCGGCGCTCGGCCTTCCACAGCGCCGACAGCTCTTCGCTGTTCTGGTAGATGCCGGTGGTCAGGCCTGCCAGGTAGGCGGCGCCGAGGGCCGTCGTCTCCACACAGGCGGGGCGTACCACCGGAATGCCCAGCAAATCGGCCTGGAACTGCATCAGCAGGTTGTTGACGCTGGCGCCTCCATCGACCCGCAACTCGCTCACCGGCTGGCCGCCGTTGGCGACGGCATCCAGGCTCATCGCCTGCAGCAGTGCCGCGCTTTGGTAGGCAATGGATTCCAGCGCAGCCCGCGCAATATGGGCCACCGTGGTGCCCCGGGTCAGGCCGGTGATGGTGCCGCGGGCATCGGCATCCCAGTAGGGGGCGCCCAGGCCGGTAAAGGCGGGCACCATCATCACGCCGCCGCTGTCAGGCACGCTCTCGGCCAGCTGTTGCACCTGACCGCTGTGCTCGATCGCGCGCAGGCCATCGCGCAGCCATTGCACGACCGCGCCGCCGACAAAGACACTGCCTTCGAGCGCGAACTGGGGCTGGCGGTCCGTCTGCGCGGCGCTGGTGCTCAGCAGGCCATTGCGCGAGGGGTGGAATTGGGTGCCGGTATGCATCAGCATGAAGCAGCCGGTGCCATAGGTGTTCTTGGCCATGCCCGGCGCAAAGCAGGCCTGGCCGAACAGCGCGCTTTGCTGGTCGCCGGCCATGCCACCGATGTGTATCGCAGCGCCCAGCACCTGGGCGGCGGTATCGCCAAAATGGCTGGCGGAGGGCTGCACCTCGGGCATCAGCGAGCGCGGGATGTTCAGCAGATCGAGCAGATCCTGGTCCCAGGTGTTGCTGTGCACATTGAAGAGCATGGTCCGGCTGGCATTGCTCACGTCGGTGACGTGGCGCTGGCCCTGCGTCAGCTGCCAGACCAGCCAGGTGTCGACCGTGCCGAAAGCCAGCTCGCCACGCTCGGCAGCGGCGCGGGCGCCCGGTACATGGTCCAGCAGCCACTGCAGCTTGGTGCCCGAGAAATAGGCATCGACCAGCAGGCCGGTCTTTTGCTGGATGCGCTCGGCATGGCCGTCGGCGCGCAGCTGGGCACAGACGGGCTCGGCACGGCGGTCCTGCCAGACCAGGGCGTTGTGGATGGGCTGGCCGGTCTTGCGGTTCCAGACGATGGTGGTCTCGCGCTGGTTGGTGATGCCCAGGCTGGTCACCTGGCTGGCGCTGATGCCTGCGGTTTTCAGCGCTTCCTGCGCCGTCGCCAGCTGTGTGCCCCAGATCTGCATCGGGTCGTGCTCCACATGGCCGGGGCGCGGGTAGATTTGCGGCAGTTCGCGCTGCGCCTGGGCCACGATGGCGCCGTGGCGATCAAACACAATGGTGCGGGAGCTGGAGGTGCCCTGGTCCAGAGCGAGCAGATAGGTCATGTCTCAAAGCCGGTCTGAGCCGGTAGATCAGTCAGTTCAACAAAATGCTTCGGAAGGTGCCTGGCCGTCAGGCGACGGTGCAGCGCACATGGGCTTCCTGCAGCAGCCGGGGGAAGGGGTCGGGCGGCGGCGCATCGGTAAACAGCCGGTCGATGCGCGACAGCGGGCCGACTTCCACCATCGCCGGGCGGCCAAACTTGCTGTGGTCAGCGGCCATCCAGACTTCGCGTGCCTGGTCCATGATGGTCTGGGCTACCTTCACTTCGCGGAAGTCATAGTCGCGCAGGCTGCCATCGGATTCAATGCCGGATATGCCGATCAATGCGATGTCCACGCGGAACTGGCGGATGAAGTCCACCGCCGCCTCGCCAATGATGCCCCGGTCCCGGCCGCGCACCACGCCGCCGGCGACGATGACTTCGCAATCGGGGTTGCTGCTGAGCGTGGCTGCCACATTGAGGTTGTTGGTGATGATGCGCAGACCCCGGTGCTGCATCAGCGCGCGGGCAATGGCCTCGGTGGTGGTGCCGATGTTCAGGATCAGCGAACAGTTGTGCGGCACCTGGGCAGCGACGGCCTGCGCAATGCGGGTCTTGCCATCGGCGTTGAGGGCTTCGCGCTGCTGGTGGGCCAGGTTCTCGGTGGTGGAGTTGGGCACGCGCACGCCGCCATGAAAACGGGTGAGCACCCCTGCCTCGGACAGCCGCTGCACATCGCGGCGCACGGTCTGCAAGGTCACCCCCAGGAAAGCGGCCAGCTCCTCGACGGTGGCCGCGCTGCGGCGTTGCACTTCCTGCAAGAGCAGCAGTTGGCGCGGGTTGCTGTTGTTGAGCTCCGTCATGGCGTAGATCCGAAACGAATGAAAACGAAAACTCCCGCCAATATAGTGCAAAACGCAACAGGTCGGCAGCATGGCGGCCGCCTGCACCGTGTGGAGCTACCGCAGCAGCCCATGGCTGGCGCGAGGTTTTGTCATCAAGCTGGCACGACACGCTGGCATGCTGCAGCGCTGATATCCGGGCGTTCCGCGCCAGCAAATTTGGCGATAACGAACAAAAAAGATCAAAAACGAATAAAATTGAGAGACAAAAGCGCAAAAGCGAATCCCGCTTCCAGGCTTTGGCACCTTGCCCCAGGCCTGGCCGGTTCAGGAGCGGGGCAACTCTCAGACCTACATTTCAATTTCGCATGTCCACTGCTGCTGCACCGCTGTCCGTTCACCGTACCGATCTGCTGGCCCGTCTGGGCGCCACGCCGGTGTTTGACCTGGTGGTGGTCGGAGGAGGGGCCACCGGCCTGGGGGTGGCGCTGGATGCCGCTGCGCGCGGCTTCAAGGTGGCGCTGCTCGAGGCGATGGACTTCGCCAAGGGCACCTCGTCGCGGGCTACCAAGCTGGTGCATGGCGGCGTGCGTTACCTGGCCCAGGGCAATATCGCGCTGGTGCGTGAGGCGCTGCACGAGCGCACCACCTTGCTGAACAATGCGCCGCATATCGCCCAGCCGCTGGCCTTTGTGATGCCCTCGTACAAGCTGCTGGATACGCCGTTCTATGGCGTCGGCCTCAAGATGTATGACGCGCTGGCAGGCAAGGCGGGCCTGGGCTCCACCCAGTTCCTCTCGGCAGGCGCCACGCGCCGACTGCTGCCGACCGTGCAGGACAAGGGCCTCAAGGGCGGGGTCAAATACTGGGATGGCCAGTTCGACGATGCCCGCCTGGCCCTTGCGTTGGCCCGCACCGCTGCAGCCAAGGGGGCCTTGCTGGTCAACTACTGTCCGGTGATGGAGCTGATCCAGGAGGATGGCCGCGTCGCCGGCGTCATTTGCAAGGATGCGGAGTCCGGCCAGCGCTATACCGTGCGCGCCCGCTGCGTGGTCAATGCCACCGGGCCCTGGGTCGACCACCTGCGCCAGCAGGATGCGGAGCTGATGGGCAAGCCCGTCAAGCCCATGGTGGCGCCCAGCCAAGGGGTGCATCTGGTGGTGGACCGGGATTTCCTGCCGTCCGACCACGCGCTGCTGGTGCCCAAGACCGCCGATGGGCGCGTGCTGTTCGCGGTGCCGTGGCTGGGCAAGGTGATCCTGGGCACGACCGACACCCCGCGCCATGACCTGGCGCGCGAACCCCGTCCGTTTGACGAAGAGCTGAAGTTCATTCTCAGCGAAGCCAGCAAGTACCTCAGCCGTGCGCCGACCATGGCCGATGTGCGCAGCATGTGGGCCGGCCTGCGCCCGCTGGTCAAGCCGCAGGATGACGATGGCGAGAACACCAAGGGCATCAGCCGGGAGCACACGGTGCTGACCAGCAAGTCCGGCATGGTGACGGTGACCGGCGGCAAGTGGACCACGTACCGCGCGATGGCCGAAGACGTGCTGGAGGCCTGCTTTGATGCCCAGCGTCTGCCACGCAAGCCCGGTGGGGTGACGGTCAAGCTGCCGCTGGTCGGCACGCCAGCGTCGGGCCGCGCCCAGCACAGCATGCACATGGCCCAGGGCATGCATTCCTATGGCAGCGAGGCGGAATTCGTTGCAGCCTTGCCAGGCGCCGATGTCTGGCTGGCCAATGGCCTGAGCGAGGCGATGGTGCGCTTTGCTGCACGCTATGAATATGCGCGCACGGTGGAAGACGTGCTGGCCCGCCGCAGCCGGTTGCTGTTTCTGGATGCGCGCCTGGCGGCCAAGCTGGCACCGCGCGTGGCTGCCATCCTGCAGGAAGAATTGGGGTCGGATACGGCGCTGACGGCCTTTCTGGTGCTGGCGCAGCAGTACGCCGGCGAAAAAGTGGCGTAAAAATACCAATTTACCACTGGTTTGGTTGCGCACTCTTGACGGAGTGTGCTAGCTCTGCCAGAATAGAGGGCTTCGCGTTTAATGCGCGAGGTTTCTGCCCAGGAGAAGCATCGTAAATGGTTGCGGTGTGGACGACGGGCCCAAGACTGACTGGCTGCTTGGCTGTCCATGAAGATTAATTCTTATTGGGCTGTCTGGTCTGCTGGTGCAAGTTGGGAATATTGAAATGATCCAGACAGAATCTCGACTCGAGGTTGCCGACAATACCGGCGCGAAGTCTGTCCAGTGCATCAAAGTGCTGGGTGGTTCGCACCGTCGCTATGCGAGCGTTGGTGACATTATCAAGGTGAGCGTGAAAGAAGCTGCTCCACGTGGCCGCGTCAAAAAAGGCGAGGTTTACAGTGCTGTGGTGGTGCGTACCGCAAAGGGTATTCGCCGTGCTGACGGTTCGCTCGTCAAATTCGATGGCAACGCCGCTGTGTTGCTCAACGCCAAGCTGGAGCCTATCGGCACCCGCATCTTTGGCCCCGTGACCCGTGAACTGCGTACCGAAAAGTTCATGAAGATCGTGTCGCTGGCCCCCGAAGTTCTCTAAAGGAATAGCACTATGAACAAGATTCGCAAGGGCGACGAAGTTATCGTGCTGACCGGCCGTGACAAGGGCAAGCGTGGCGTTGTGACGCTGCGTGCGGACGACTCCCACCTGGTGATCGAAGGCATCAACATGGTGAAGAAGCACGTCAAGCCAAACCCCATGAAGGGCACCAACGGCGGTATCGTGGAAAAGGCCATGCCTATCCACCAATCCAACGTGGCTATCTTCAATGCGGCAACCGGCAAGGCTGATCGCGTGGGCATCAAGGTGAACGCCGACGGCGCACGTGTTCGCGTGTTCAAGTCCAATGGCGCTGATATCGCAGCCTAAGGAGTAAGACATGGCAAACGTTGCACGACTGCAAAAACAATACCGTGAGCAAATTGCTCCCGAACTGATGAAGAAGTTCGGCTACACCTCCTCGATGGAAGTGCCTCGCCTGACCAAGATCACCCTGAACATGGGTGTGAGCGAAGCCGTTTCCGACAAGAAGGTGATGGACAACGCCGTGGCTGACCTGACCAAGATTGCTGGTCAGAAGCCTGTGGTGACCAAGGCCAAGAAGGCTATCGCCGGTTTCAAGATCCGCGAAGGCCAAGCTATCGGCTGCATGGTGACCCTGCGTGGCGTTCAGATGTATGAATTCCTGGACCGTTTCGTGACCGTGGCTCTGCCCCGCGTGCGTGACTTCCGTGGTATTTCTGGCCGCGCCTTTGATGGCCGTGGCAACTACAACATCGGCGTCAAAGAACAAATCATCTTCCCTGAAATTGAGTACGACAAAGTCGACGCACTGCGTGGTCTCAACATCAGCATTACGACGACTGCGAAGAATGACGACGAGTGCAAGGCACTGTTGCAGGCTTTCCGCTTCCCGTTCAAGAACTGAGGTGATGCATGGCTAAACAAGCACTGATCCAACGCGAACTGAAGCGTGAAAAGCTGGCTGCCAAGTACGCAGCCAAGTATGCAGAACTGAAGGCCATCGCCGGCGACGCAAAGCGTTCCGACGAAGAGCGTGATGCAGCCCGTCTGGGCCTGCAAAAGCTGCCTCGCAATGCAAACCCCACTCGTCAACGTGCACGTTGCGAAATCACGGGTCGTCCCCGTGGCACTTTCCGTCAATTCGGTCTGGGCCGCGCCAAGATTCGTGAACTGGCATTCGTCGGCGCCATCCCTGGCGTGACCAAGGCCAGCTGGTAAGCAGTCAGGAGATTAAACATGAGCATGAGTGATCCAATCGCTGACTTGCTGACCCGTATCCGTAACGCACAAATGGTGTCCAAAGCCACCGTGCTGGTTCCTTCGTCCAAAGTGAAGGTTGCCATTGCACAGGTTTTGAAGGACGAGGGTTACATCGATGGCTTCGAAGTGAAGACCGAAGATGGCAAGTCTGAACTCGCAATTACCTTGAAGTACTACGCTGGTCGTCCAGTGATCGAGCGTATCGAGCGCGTGAGCCGTCCTGGCCTGCGTGTGTACAAGGGCTGCACTGCAATTCCTCAAGTCCAGAACGGTCTGGGTGTTGCAATCGTGACCACGCCCAAGGGTGTGATGACCGATCGTAAAGCGCGCGCTGCCGGTGTCGGCGGTGAAGTGCTTTGCTATGTGGCTTAACGCGGCATTGAAGGAGAAATACTGACATGTCCCGTGTAGCAAAAATGCCTGTGAGCATCCCCCAAGGTGTGGATGTCTCCATCAAGGAAGACCAAATCAGCGTCAAGGGCGCCGGCGGCACGCTGCTGCTGACCCCCAACGCCCTGGTCAAGGTTTCCAACAACGACGGTAAGCTGGCTTTCGAGCCGGTGAATGACTCCCGTGAAGCCAATGCCATGAGCGGCACCATGCGTCAGCTGGTGAACAACATGGTGGTTGGTGTGAGCAAGGGCTTCGAGAAGAAGCTGTCGCTCGTCGGCGTGGGTTACAAGGCCGCTGCTTCTGGCAGCAAGCTGAACCTGAGCGTTGGTTATTCCCACCCAGTCAACTTTGAAATGCCTGCTGGCATCACCGTGGCCACCCCTACCCCTACGGAAGTGGTGATCAAGGGTGCTGACCGCCAACGCGTTGGTCAGCTGGCAGCCGAGATTCGTGCCGTTCGTCCTCCCGAGCCTTACAAGGGCAAGGGCATCCGTTATGCGGATGAGAAGGTCACGATCAAAGAGACTAAGAAGAAATAAGGAGCTGCATCATGTTGAACAAGAAACAGCAGCGTCTTCGTCGTTCCCTGCAAACCCGTATCCGCATTGCCAACCAAGGCGTTGCGCGTTTGACGGTGAACCGTACGAACCTCCATATCTATGCCACGATCATTTCCGGCGACGGCACCAAGGTGATTGCAACCGCATCTACGGCAGAAGCCGAAGTGCGCAGCAACCTGGGCGCAGCTGGCAAGGGTGGCAACACCGCCGCAGCTACTCTCATCGGCAAGCGCATCGCTGAAAAGGCGAAGGCAGCTGGCGTTGAGAAGGTTGCATTCGACCGTGCAGGTTTTGCCTACCACGGCCGCGTCAAGGCTCTGGCTGATGCAGCCCGCGAAGCCGGCCTGCAGTTCTAAGCGGAGTGGATAGAAATGGCTAAATTTTCCCCCAAAGTGCAAGACGAAGGTCGTGACGACGGTTTGCGCGAAAAAATGATCGCGGTCAACCGCGTCACCAAGGTTGTGAAGGGTGGTCGTATTCTCGGCTTCGCTGCACTGACCGTGGTTGGCGACGGTGACGGCCGCGTTGGCATGGGCAAGGGCAAGTCCAAGGAAGTGCCTGCTGCCGTGCAGAAGGCTATGGAAGAAGCCCGTCGCAACATGATCAAGGTGTCGCTGAAGAACGGCACCCTGCATCACACCGTGATGGGTCACCATGGCGCTGCCAACGTGATGTTGGCTCCTGCTCCCAAGGGTACCGGTATCATCGCCGGCGGCCCCATGCGCGCCGTTTTCGAAGTTCTGGGCATCACCGACATCGTGGCCAAGAGCCATGGTTCGTCGAATCCCTACAACATGGTTCGCGCCACTTTCGACGCTTTGAACAATTCCACGACCCCTGCGGAAGTGGCTGCAAAGCGTGGCAAGTCGGTTGAAGACCTGTTCGTCTGATCGGAGTCACTATGACAACGCAACAAACTGTGAAGGTCCAACTGGTGCGTAGCCCGATTGGTACCAAGCAAGACCACCGCGCCACTGTGCGTGGTCTGGGTCTGCGCAAGCTGAACAGCATCAGCGAACTGAAGGACACCCCCGAAGTGCGCGGTATGATTAACAAGATCGCCTACCTGGTGAAGGTTCTCTGAAAGGATTGATGATGGAACTCAATAGCATCAAGCCTGCAGCAGGTGCCAAGCACGCCAAGCGTCGCGTGGGTCGCGGTATCGGTTCGGGTCTGGGTAAGACCGCCGGCCGTGGTCACAAGGGTCAGAAGTCGCGTTCGGGTGGCTACCACAAGGTAGGCTTCGAAGGCGGTCAGATGCCTTTGCAGCGTCGCCTGCCCAAGCGCGGTTTCAAGTCCACCACGTTGAAGTTCAACGCCGAAGTGTCCCTGGCTGCTCTCGAGCTGCTGGGTGCTGCGGAAGTGGATCTGGCAGTGCTCAAGCAAGCTGGTCTGGTTGGCCAACGCGCCAAGGTCGTCAAGGTGATCAACACCGGTGCACTGTCCAAGGCTGTCAAGCTGAACGGCATTGGCGCCACCGCTGGTGCCAAGGCTGCGATCGAAGCTGCTGGCGGTAGCCTCGCCTAACCCTTTCTGAAAGATTCATCAGTGGCTACGAACACCGCAACTATTGCAAAGACCGGTAAATACGGCGATCTGCGTCGTCGTTTGGTTTTTCTGTTGCTGGCGCTGATCGTCTACCGCATCGGAGCTCACATTCCGGTGCCTGGTATCGATCCCAACCAGTTGCAGCAGCTGTTCAATAGCCAACAGGGTGGCATCCTCAACCTGTTCAACATGTTCTCGGGCGGAGCGCTCTCGCGCTTCACCGTGTTTGCACTGGGGATCATGCCGTACATCTCGGCATCGATCATCATGCAATTGATGACCTACGTCGTCCCGACATTCGAACAGATGAAGAAAGAGGGCGAAGCCGGCCGTCGCAAGATTACCCAGTACACCCGTTACGGTGCCCTGGCGCTTGCGCTGTTTCAGTCGCTCGGCATTGCCGTGGCACTGGAAGGCACTGCCGGTTTGGTCCTCAGCCCTGGTTTCGGGTTCCGTCTTACCGCTGTGGTCAGCCTGACCGCCGGTACGATGTTCCTGATGTGGCTGGGTGAACAGATCACCGAGCGTGGTTTGGGCAACGGGATCTCGATCCTGATCTTCGCCGGTATCGCTGCGGGTCTCCCCAGCTCCATCGGTGGATTGCTCGAATTGGTGCGTACTGGTGCGATGAGCATCATTGCCGCGATCTTCATTGTTCTCGTAGTGGCAGCCGTGACGTACTTCGTCGTGTTTGTCGAGCGTGGACAGCGCAAGATCCTGGTGAACTATGCGCGCCGTCAGGTTGGAAACAAGGTGTATGGTGGCCAGTCTTCGCACTTGCCACTGAAGCTGAACATGGCTGGTGTGATTCCTCCCATCTTCGCTTCGTCGATCATCTTGCTGCCTGCCACTGTTGTGAACTGGTTCAGCGCTGGCGAATCGATGCGTTGGCTCAGGGACATTGCTAGCACGTTGACCCCCGGTCAGCCGATCTATGTGATGTTCTATGCCGCAGCGATCATCTTTTTCTGCTTCTTCTATACGGCCTTGGTTTTCAACAGCCGCGAGACGGCCGATAACCTGAAGAAGAGTGGTGCCTTTATTCCCGGGATTCGACCAGGGGATCAGACAGCACGTTATATTGATAAGATTTTGGTGCGTTTGACGCTTGCGGGTGCTGTTTACATCACCTTCGTGTGTCTGCTGCCAGAGTTCTTGATCCTGAAGTACAACGTTCCGTTCTATTTCGGTGGCACTTCCTTGTTGATCATCGTGGTGGTGACCATGGACTTCATGTCCCAGGTCCAGAATTACATGATGTCTCAGCAGTATGAGTCGCTTCTGAAGAAGGCGAACTTCAAGGCCTCAGCCAAAAACTGAGATCGACAGGAAAGTGTGCCCTCCAGTCTGTTCGGGCTAAATATTTGAAATGCCGTCACAGACTGGAGCGGATGGAAGTTTTAGGAGAATGAAATGAGAGTTTCAGCTTCGGTAAAGAAGATTTGCCGTAACTGCAAGATCATCCGTCGCAAGGGTGTCGTACGCGTGATCTGCACCGACCAGCGCCATAAGCAGCGCCAAGGTTAATCTAAAGTATTAGAGGACACAAATGGCACGTATTGCTGGTATTAACATCCCTCCGCACAAGCATGCGGAGATCGGCCTGACCGCTATCTATGGCATCGGTCGCACCACCGCTCGCAAGATCTGCGAAGCTGCTGGTATCGACTACGCCAAGAAAGTCAAGGATTTCTCGGACGCTGATCTGGAAAAGATCCGCGACGCCATCGCTCACCTGACCCTGGAAGGTGACCTGCGCCGTGAAACCACGATGAACATCAAGCGTTTGATGGACATCGGCTGCTACCGCGGTTTCCGTCATCGTCGTGGTCTGCCCATGCGTGGTCAGCGTACCCGCACCAATGCCCGTACCCGCAAGGGTCCGCGCAAAGGCGCAGCGGCTTTGAAGAAATAAAGAGATTGAAGGTACACAATGGCTAAGTCTCAGAACAATGCAGCTGCACGTGTACGTAAGAAAGTTCGCAAGAACATTTCTGACGGCATTGCACACGTTCACGCTTCGTTCAACAACACCATCATCACGATCACCGACCGCCAAGGCAATTCCCTGTCTTGGGCTTCGTCGGGTGGCCAGGGTTTCAAGGGCTCGCGCAAGTCGACGCCTTTCGCAGCCCAGGTTGCTTCCGAAGTGGCCGGCCGTGCTGCCATGGAACAGGGCATCAAGAACCTGGACGTCGAGATCAAGGGCCCAGGCCCAGGTCGCGAGTCTTCGGTGCGTGCTCTGGGTGCATTGGGCATCCGCATCACGTCGATCTCCGACGTGACGCCAGTCCCGCACAACGGCTGCCGCCCTCAAAAGCGTCGTCGCATCTAACTCACCATAAGCCCACCGCCGCCAGTGCATGGTGCTCTGGCGGCTCCCGCATTTTTGCGGTAGCTGAAAAAAGGATATTCAAGTGGCACGTTTTATTGGCCCCAAGGGCAAACTTTCCCGCCGCGAAGGCGTAGACCTGTTCCTCAAGAGCGCACGTCGCTCGATCGCGGACAAGGTCAAGCTGGACACCAAGCCAGGTCAACACGGCCGTACCTCCGGCACGCGTACCTCGGACTACGGTCTGCAACTGCGTGAAAAGCAAAAGGTCAAGCGCACCTACGGTGTGCTGGAGAAGCAATTCCGCCGCTACTTCGCTGAAGCCGATCGTCGCCGTGGCAACACCGGCGCGAACCTGCTGAGCCTGCTGGAAAGCCGTCTGGACAACGTGGTGTACCGCATGGGCTTTGGCTCGACCCGCTCCGAAGCGCGTCAGCTGGTGTCCCACAAGGCCATCACCGTGAACGGCCAATCCGTCAACATCCCTTCGTACTCCGTGAAGGAAGGCGACGTGGTTGCTGTGCGCGAAAAGTCGAAGAAGCAAGCCCGTATCGTTGAGTCGCTGCAACTGGCCGGTCAAGTGGGTTTCCCCGCTTGGGTGGACGTGTCGGCTGACAAGGCTGAAGGCGTCTTCAAGAAGTCTCCAGACCGCGATGAATTCGGTGCTGACATCAACGAATCGCTGATCGTCGAATTGTATTCTCGTTAATTTCCCGGTCGTTTTCGACTGCGAAAGTGTATCCGTCCCAGAACCGCGAGGCATCGCGGTTCTGGTGCTTCACCAGCCTTACCGGTGTAACGAGCCGGGGGTATTGAGAGGAAGTTTGCATGCAGACCAATTTGCTGAAACCCAAGACAATTAACGTAGAACAGCTGGGCCACAATCGCGCCAAGGTAGAGCTGGAGCCGTTTGAACGCGGCTACGGGCACACGCTGGGCAATGCGCTGCGTCGTGTTCTGCTGTCCTCGATGGTGGGTTATGCAGCGACGGAAGTGACCATTGCAGGTGTGCTGCACGAGTACTCGTCTATCGACGGCGTCCAGGAAGATGTGGTCAACATCTTGCTGAACCTCAAGGGCGTGGTGTTCAAGCTCCACAACCGTGACGAAGTGACGCTGAGCCTGCGCAAGGATGGCGAAGGCGTAGTGACGGCAGCTGACATTCAGACGCCTCACGATGTAGAAATCATCAACCCTGATCATGTCATCGCCAACCTGTCGCAAGGCGGCAAGCTGGACATGCAGATCAAGGTGGAAAAAGGCCGTGGCTATGTGCCCGGTAACGTGCGCCGCTACGGTGACGAGTCGACCAAGTCGATCGGCCGCATTGTGCTGGACGCATCGTTCTCGCCGATCAAGCGCGTCAGCTACACGGTGGAATCCGCCCGTGTGGAGCAGCGTACCGATCTGGACAAGCTGGTTCTCGAGATTGAAACCAACGGCGCCATCGCTGCAGAAGATGCAGTGCGCTCGTCGGCCAAGATCCTGGTGGAACAGCTCGCCGTGTTTGCGCAGCTCGAAGGCGGCGCATTGGATGTGTTCGACCAGCCAGGCGGCCAGGCGCGCAACAACGCCACGTTCGACCCGATCCTGCTGCGTCCTGTGGACGAGCTGGAGTTGACCGTGCGTTCTGCCAACTGCCTGAAGGCCGAAAACATCTACTACATCGGTGACCTGATCCAGCGCACCGAAAATGAGTTGCTCAAGACCCCGAATCTGGGTCGCAAGTCGCTCAACGAGATCAAGGAAGTTCTGGCTTCCCGTGGTCTGACCCTGGGTATGAAGCTTGAAAACTGGCCACCAGCCGGTTTGGAAAAGCGTTAAGTTATAATGGAGAGCTCTCCCAATGGTGGGGGAGCTCAATCGTAGTGCGTCGAACAGTACCTGATACGGCTGTTTGATTGAACCAATCTAAAAGGAAAAGCACCATGCGTCACGGACACGGCCTCCGCAAACTGAACCGCACCTCGTCTCACCGTAAGGCGATGCTGCAAAACATGATGAATTCGCTCATCGAGCACGAAGCCATCAAGACCACCGTTCCTAAAGCCAAGGAACTGCGCAAGGTGATCGAGCCCATGATCACGCTGGCCAAGGTGGACACCGTTGCCAACCGCCGTCTGGCATTTGACCGTCTGCGCAGCCGCGACAGCGTGACCAAGCTGTTCAATGTGCTGGGTCCTCGCTCGGCCAACCGTCCTGGCGGCTACACCCGTATCCTGAAGATGGGTTTCCGCGTGGGCGACAACGCGCCTATGGCCTATGTTGAACTGGTGGACCGCGCTGAAGAAGCCGGTGATGCCGCAGCTGAATAAGCCCTCTGCAGGTTCACGTTGAGAAAGCCCACTTCGGTGGGCTTTTTCTATGGTCGCGAGGTCTTGGCCGCCGTTGCCACACCCCTCTCCAGGCCAGATGGCACAAATAGTTTTCCAAATGATGACAAAGCGCTTCGTATTAAGGAAAACCCGCGCTATAATGCTAGTGCGCGATGGAGCAGTCTGGTAGCTCGTTGGGCTCATAACCCAAAGGTCGGAGGTTCAAATCCTTCTCGCGCAACCAGAACACCAAAAGCCAGCTTTCGAGCTGGCTTTTTTGTGGCCGGGTGCCGGGCACAGCCCTGCTGGAGCAGCCGGGCCAGCCTGCAAGGCGGCCCCCGATGGCTGCAGGTTCGAGCCGGCCAAGATTGCTATAAAAGTCGAAGCGCGAAAAATATGCGCTAAAAGCGCGCCCCGCCAAAATGCAGCCCCAAAGTCGCGCTATAATTGCGGTGCGCGATGGAGCAGTCTGGTAGCTCGTTGGGCTCATAACCCAAAGGTCGGAGGTTCAAATCCTTCTCGCGCAACCAGAACACCTAAAGCCAGCTTTCGAGCTGGCTTTTTTGTGTCCGCTTCACTGGTGTTGGGCTTAAACAGCGCGGGATGGGGCGCGGTATCGGCCCAGCGGCCGGGCGGAGACAGCACCTTCTCCGCCTTCGAGGGCCTTTGGCGGGGCCGCCGCGCGCGATCAATGCGCGTACAACTGCTCCAGCGAGCGAAAGCCCTTGACCTCGATCGGGTTGCCGCTGGGGTCATAGAAGAACATCGTCCACTGCTCGCCGGGCTCATCTTCAAAGCGCACCTGGGGCTCCAGCACAAAGCGGGTGTTGGCAGCGCGCAGGCGCTCGGCCAGCTGCTTCCAGTCCTCCAGTTTCAGCACCAGGCCAAAATGCGGCATGGGTACCTTGTGGTTGCCCACCAGCCCGGTATTGCTGGTCTCGAAAGGCTTGCCCAGGTGGCAGGAGATCTGGTGGCCAAAGAAATCAAAATCCACCCAGCTGTCGGTGCTGCGGCCCTCGGCGCAGCCGAGCGTGTCGCGGTAGAAGTGGCGTGCAGCATCCAGGTCGTGCACATGGAAGGCGAGATGGAAAAGGCTCTGCATGGTGGCGGGCTCAAAAGGCGGGTTGCAAGAGGGATCGTACACCGCTGCATGCGATTTATCACATAGGCAGGGCCTGCACAATCCGCTAAGCTGTGCAGCATACACCGTGGCATTGCTCGCGCGGCCAACGGCCCCCACCACCGGAGACACCACCATGCAGGACGCCGCCCAGACTTTCAACCCTTTCGCCCCTGGTTTCGATTTTCTGCAAAAGCTTGCGGCAGGCAGCACGTCCAAGCCCGTTGCGGCCTTTGCGCAATGGCAGGAATGGGTGGCGCCGACGATGAGCGTGCCGGATCTGGAAAAACGCATCCAGGAGCTCAAGACCGTGCTGTTCTGGCTGGAGCAGAACCAGCGGGCGCTGGAGGCCACCATCCAGGCGATGGAAGTGCAGAAAATGACTTTGTCGGCGCTGCAGACGATGAACGTGCCAGTGGAGAACTGGGCCAGCACGATGGTGCAAAGCTGGCAGCAATTTGCCCAGAACGCGGCAGCGCAGGCGCAAGACGCGGCCGAGACTGCCGCGCCCCAGGCGGCTGCGAAGCCCCCGGCAGCCCCCAGCCCCGCCCCTGCAGCGGCATCGACACCGCCGCCCGCAGCGTCCGCAGCCTCGCCGGCACCTGAGGCTGCCACAGAACCGCCGGAACAAGCCGGGCAAGCCAAAGCCTCTCCAGTGACCGACCCGATGCAATGGTGGGGCGCGCTGACACAGCAGTTCCAGCATATCGCGCAGCAGGCCGTGCAGGATGTCACCGAGCAGGCGATGGCGCATGCCGCCAGCACCCAGCAGGCAGCGGCCTCGGCAGCGGAGGCCGTGCGCAGCACGGCAGAAGGGATGGCGGAAGCGGGCAAGACTGCGGCCCAAGCCGCGATGGGCCGGCAGACCGCGGCCAAACGCAGTGCCGCTTCTGCAGGCGATGCAAACGCTGCCAAGCCATCTGCCCGCCAGCCCGAGAGTAGTCCGCGCAGTGCACAGAACAACACTGGCAAGCAGCCAATGGCGCGCAAGGCGGCATCAACCAAAGGCGCCGGTGCCGGTGCCGGCAACCGTGGTTCCCGCCCCGCCGCCTCAGGTCAAGCCGGGCCGCGTCAGGCCGCGCCGCGTCAGGCTGGCTCTCGCAAGCCCTCGGCTCCCGGCCAGCGCTGAGTCGGGCTCCCCCTTTGAGCGATCGTGATTTTTGAGTGCGGGACTGGGCTGGCAGTCCCGCAGCAGCAGGTTTTTTGACAATGGCAGGCACAAAGCTTTTTCCCTATGGCCATGTGACCCATCCCGACTGGCGGATGGCCGTGGCGCTGGTGGTGGCGCAACTGCGCGGACGCATGGCCCAGGCGGGTTATGCCAGCGCGCCCAATCTCGGCCTGGTGTATTTCACCGATGCCTATGCGCGCCATGCGCCGCAACTGCTGGAAGCTTTGCAGGATGAGTTCCCGCAGATTGGCGACTGGAGCGGCGCGGTGGGCACGGGCGTGATGGCTTCGCATGCGGAATACCTGAACGAGCCGGCGCTGTCGGTCATGCTGCTGGAGCTGCCTGCCCATTCCTACCGCCTGTTTTCCGGCATTGCACCGCTGCCGGTGGCGTCCACATCCCCCTGGGAGCGTGCATTGCTGCATGCCGATGCCGATCTGCCTGATTTTGCCGAGCTGCTCGAAGAGCTGGCGGCCCGTACCCGCGCCGGCAGTGTGCTCGGTGGCCTCAGCTCCGGGGCGGTGGCGCCGCTGCAGCTGGCGTGGAGCAAGGCTTTGGGCCCCAGCCACAGTGGCGTGCTGCGCGGCGGGCTGTCGGGTATGGCTTTTTCTGCGGAAGCCGGTGTGGTGCAGGAGCTGACCCAGGGCTGCCAGGTGATGGGCACGCGCATGCGCATCACTGCGATGCAGGGCCATGTGGTGCTAGCCCTCGACGGCCGGCCGGCGCTGGATGTGCTGGAAGAGCTGATGCCGGTACGGCTGGATACCGACCCCGAGCGGGCCACCCGCACATTGCGCCATATCCATGCCGCGCTGGAGCCGCATGCACCCGAATCGCCGGTGCACGCCGGCCAGTTGGGCCCCGAGGCGCGCGTGGTGCCATTGGTGGGCGTGGACATGGCCAGCCGGGGCATTGTGCTGCCGGAGCCGGCCCAGCCCCAGCAGTACCTGTGCTTTTGCCAGCGCAACCTGTCGGCCGCCCGCGCCGATCTGCTGCGCATGTGTGCCGAGCTGCGGGAATCACTGGCGCCCGCCGAGGCACAGACCGGCCTGCCGCTGGGCGACAGCGTGCTGGGTGATGCCGGGGCCGGCCGCAGCATCGCCGGTGCGGTCTACATCAGCTGTGCGGAGCGGGCAAGCCCCTACTTCGGCGCGCCCGGTGCCGAGCTGGAACTGATCCACCATGTGCTGGGGGACATCCCGCTGGTAGGTTTCTTCAGCCAGGGCGAGATTGCCGGTCAGCAGCTGCACCGCTATGCCGGTGCACTGATGCTGTTTACCCAGGCGGCCTAGCAGCTGCCTGCAGTCTCCACGCAGCCGCGTGGCATTGCCAGCGGCATGCGTTCGAGAGGGCTGGTTCTTAGCGGTTGCCCCCCGGCTGCAGGCGGCGCATCTCGGTGAACACCGACAGCTCCCAGCTGCGCATGGCCAGCAGCAGGGTATAGCCCTCGCGCTCCTTCTCGGGCAGGCGCTGGTCGGTCAGGTGCTGCTGGGCAAAGTCCTGGGCCACACGCTGCAGGCGCTCCAAAAAGGCCGGCGCCAGGGTGCGGCTGATGGCGCCATGCACGAGCATCAAACCCTCGCCCGATTTGTCGAAGGTACCCGAGAAATAGTCGTGCACGGCGTTCTCGCGGAAGTACTCCATCACCGGGCCATGCGGGCGCCAGCGAAAGGTCTTGGCCAGCTTGAGCCGGTAGCGGTTCATCGGGCGCAGCTCGATGATGCCGATGCGGTCGAGCTGCGCCAGGTACTTGATGCCCTCGGCCTCGCTCAAGCGGTAGGTGGTCAGCACCTGCTCCAGGGTCCACTGGCTGAGCACGCAGATGGCCATCAGCAGCAGCTTCTTGTCTGCGACCACCGCTTGCTCCTGCTGCTGCGTCAGCTCCTTGATCAGCGGCTGGTTGTCGGCCACACGGCGCGCCAGGTCGGCAAAATCCAGGCGCAGCACGTGGCAGATGGCATCGATGCGCGACAGCGGCATGTCACCCTTGGCCAGCATCCGCTTGACGCTGGACTCCGCCATGCCCAGCGCCTCGGCCAGGTCGGCATAGGTCATCTGCGCGGCTTTCAGCTCTTTCTTCAATGCCAGTACCAGATCGGCGGTGGTGCTCATGGGTATCGTCCTGTCATACTTTGGGTGCCATCATAGGGGATCGCGCTGGCATTCCGAGACGCTCTGGCGCCCAGGCGGCACAGTGCAGGCCATGACTGATACCACCCACCCCCCAAGCCCCCGCAGCCTGGCTGCGGAATGCGCACTCTACGCTTTCTATGCCGCGATGCTGGCCTTGGCCTGCCTGGGGCCCTATGTGCCACAGGCGGCCCACTACCATGACTTTGCCGACCAGCGCGGGCTGCTGGGCCTGGCCAATGCAGCTGATGTGCTGAGCAATCTGCCGTTTCTGCTGGTCGGTGGCTGGGGCTTGCTGGCGACCTTCACAACACCTGCACAGACGCTGCGCTCCGAAGGGGCGACACCCTGGCTGCTGCTGGTCTTCGGCGGCCTGGTGCTCACGGCTGCGGGTTCGACCTACTACCACCTGCTGCCGGGGGATCTGCGCGTTTTTTGGGACCGCATGGGCATGGTGCCGGTATTTGCCGGTGTCCTGGGCCTGGCGCTGCAGTCGCTGCTCAACGCCCGCGCTGCCTGGCTGACGGCGCTGTGCGTGCTGCTGGGCGGGCCACTGGCGCTGTGGATCTGGTTGCAGACCGGACAGCTGCTGCCCTGGGCCGTGTTGCAAGGCGCGGGCATGGTGCTGCTGCTGGTACTCGCCGTGTGGCAGCAGCGCAGCCCGCCGGCCGCGCACCTGATCCGCTGGCCCCTGGCGGCCGTTGTGGCCTGGTATGCGCTGGCAAAGTTGTTCGAACTGGGTGATGCCGCCGTCTGGGCAGGCAGCGGCCATCTGGTGGCCGGCCATGCGCTCAAGCACCTGGCGGCAGCACTGGCGGTGCTGCCGCTGCTGCGCAGCTTGCAGCGACTGCGCCACCGGGCGCACGCAAACAGCGCGTCCGCAGGCACAATCGGGGGCGGCGCGTTGGGGGCAGGGCGTTTGCGCTGAATGCCCGGTACCGACCACCCCTACCGCCCTAGATCCGCCAGGAGATGCTTGTTCCATGAACCGTCCACATGCCCCGTCTGTGCCCGCCGCTGAGGCGCCAGACCATCCCAACCAGTTTGCGTTGCTGGGCCAGCGCCGCTTTGCCCCCTTCTTCTGGACCCAGTTTGCCGGGGCTGCCAACGACAACCTGTTCAAGTTCGCGTTCACGGTGATGGTGACCTACCAGCTGCAGGTGGCCTGGATGCCGCCAGCGATGGCGGGCCTGGTGATCGGCGCGCTGTTCATCCTGCCGTTTCTGCTGTTCTCCGCCACCTCGGGTCAGCTGACCGACAAGTATGAAAAGCACCACATGATCCGCTTCGTCAAGGACCTGGAGATTGGCGTGATGCTGATCGCCGGCCTGGGCTTCTGGATCGAAAGCCCGGCGCTGCTGCTGGGCTGTGTGTTTCTGATGGGCCTGCATTCCACGTTGTTCGGGCCCGTCAAGTTTGCCTACCTGCCCCAGGTGTTGCGCGACGATGAGCTGACCGGCGGCAATGGCATGGTCGAGATGGGCACCTTTGTCGCCATCTTGCTGGGCAATGTGGTGGGTGGCCTGCTGGTGGCCTTGCCTGAGATCGGCCATGCCTCGGTCGCGGTGGCCTGCTTTAGCTTGGCGGTAGTGGGGCGTTTGACGGCCCAGGGCGTGCCGGTGGTACCGGCCACCGACCCGGGCCTGCGCATCAACTGGAACCCGGTGAGCGAAACCTGGCGCAACCTGAAGCTGGCCCATGGCAATGTGGTTGTGTTCCGCTCGCTGCTGGGTATCAGCTGGATGTGGTTCTTCGGTGCGGTGTTCCTGAGCCAGTTCCCCAGCTTTGCCAAGGAGGTGCTGCATGGCAATGAGCATGTGGCCTCGCTGCTGCTGGTGGTGTTTTCCATCGGCATCGGCCTGGGCTCGCTGCTGTGCGAGGTGCTCTCGCGCCGCCAGGTGGAGATTGGCCTGGTGCCCATCGGCACCATCGGCATGAGCGTGTTTGCGATTGATCTGTACTTTGCATCGCGCGGGCTGGCGCAGCCGGCCCAGGCCTGGACGGCGCTGGCCTTCATCAGCCAGCCGGCGCACTGGCGCGTGATGGCCGATCTGGCCTTGCTGTCGCTGTTTGCCGGGCTGTACAGCGTGCCCATGTATGCGCTGATCCAGCTGCGCAGCCAGCCCACGCACCGCGCCCGCATCATTGCGGCCAACAATATTCTCAATGCGCTGTTCATGATCGCCAGCTCGGTCATCGCCGGTGCCTTGCTGGGGGCGGGGTTTACCGTGCCGCAGATCTTCCTGTTCACCGGCATTGCCAATGCCATCGTCGCCACCTACATCTTCCTGCTGGTGCCCGAATACCTGCTGCGCTGCATTGCCTGGCTGGTCACCAACCTGGTCTACCGCTTTCGGGTGCAGGGTGCCCACCACATTCCCACCAGCGGTCCGGCGCTGCTGACCTGCAACCATGTCAGCTTTGTCGACCCCATCCTGATGATGGCCGCCAGCCCGCGCCCGATTTACTTCGTGATGGACTACCGCATCTTCCGCACACCGTTGCTGGGTTGGTTGTTCCGCCTGTGCAAGGCCATTCCGGTGGCGCCCCGCAGCGAAGACCCTGCCGTCTACGAGGCCGCCTTTGCACGCGCCGCGCAGGTGCTGCGCGAAGGGGATCTGCTCGCTATCTTCCCAGAAGGCGGCATCACCCGCGATGGCGAGCTGCAGGCATTCAAGGGCGGCGTGATGAAGATCCTGGAGCAGGCGCGTGCCGATGGGCTGGATGTGCCCGTCGTGCCGATGGCCCTGTCCAACCTCTGGGGCTCGTTCTTCAGCCGTATCGAACCCAAGGGCGCAATGACCCGGCCGTTCCGCCGTGGCGTCTTCAACCGCGTGAGCTTGCGCATCGGCGCCGCCAGCCCGGCCGCCGAATGCTCGGCCGAGCAACTGCGCCAGCGTGTAGGCGAGCTGCTGGAGCAGGAGGGCGGCCATGGCAGCGGTTCGCCCGCTTTGGGATAATGCAGGCTGGACAACGAATGGCTTTGTGATGACCTCTCTAACGATTCTGTACAAAAGCGTGACAGCCCTGGTGGCCATGTCCGCCCTGGCCGCTTGCACCAGTACTTCGGGCCTGAAGCCGCTGCATGACCCTGAGGAGAAGGAGGCTTTCACACGCGCCACCGTCTATGCCGGCCCGCGCAGCCCCGCATCGGCCTACTGTGTGCAGATGGGCGGCGCCATCCTCAATACGCCCAAGGGCAAGAATACCTTGTGCCGCTTCCCCGACGGCAAGGAAATGGACCCCTGGGACCTGTTCTGGCGCGACAACCCCTCGAACTAAAGCCCACGACGGGCTGCGGTACAACGCAAAAACCCCTGCCAGCACATACCGCGCTGGCAGGGGTTTTGTCTTGCTGAGCTGCTGACCAGGCTTTAGATCACGCCATGCGTCCTGAACCAGTCCTGCATGCGCTTCCAGCCGTCCTCGGCCGCATCCTTGCGGTAGCTGGGGCGGTAGTCGGCATGGAAGGCGTGGCCCGCGTCAGCATAGATATGGAAGCTGGAGGCCGCCGCAGCGGCATTGCCGGCAGCGCCAGCCTGCTGCAGGCTTTGCTTCATCGCGTCGACCGATTCCAGCGGAATCCCCTGGTCCTTGCCGCCATAGAGGCCCAGCACCGGCGCCTTGAGCGCGCTGCTGAGGTAGATGGGGTGCCTGGGCTGCAGGTCATTGGCAGCGCCTTGCAGGCGGCCGTACCAGGCGACACCGGCCTTGACCTTGCCGGTCGCGGCATACAGCCAGGTGATGCGCCCGCCCCAGCAAAAACCGGTGATGCCGGCGCGGCTGGTGTCGCCACCGTTGTCCTTGGCCCAGGCCAGCGCGGCGTCCAGGTCCTTGATGACCTGGGCATCGGGCACCTTGCTGACCAGCTCGCTTTGCAGCTGGCTGATCTCGGTGTACTTGCGCGGATCGCCCTGGCGCGCGAACAGTTCGGGCGCAATCGCCAGGTAGCCCAGCTGGGCGAGGCGCCGGCAGGTGTCGGCGATGTAGTCGTGCACGCCAAAGATTTCCTGGATCACCAGCACCACCGGCAGGTTGGTCTTGCCGGCGGGCGCTGCGCGGTAGGCGCTGACCTGGAAACCATCGACCGTGTACTGGATGGTGCCAGCCGTCAGCCCGGCATCGGGGGTCTTGATGGCCGTCTGCGCCATCACCGGCACGGCTGCCGCTGCGTAGCCCACGCCCAGCGCCATTTGCAGGGCACTGCGGCGGGTGCTGCCGGCCAAGGTGGCGCGGCCCGGGAGAAGAGAGTCGAAATCGGCATTGGGAGTCTGGGACATAGGATTTCCTTTTCTACGGATGGCAGGCCCATTATGGGGGACGACAAAATACAGCCTGTGACAAGGCTTCTCGTGCCTTGGGGCCGCCGTGTTCATGCAAGAAAAATGCCTGGCATGGCCAGGCATCGTGGTGGTGGGAGCTGGGATCAGATCACTTCCACAGCGCGCACTTGGTTTCTTCCTTGGTCGTGAACACCTCGTCGCCCGGCAGCTTCTTGACGATCTTGTAGTAATCCCAGGTGCCCTTGGATTCCTGCGGTGTCTTGACCTGGACCAGGTACATGTCGTGGATGTAGCTGCCGTCGGCGCGCAAGGTGCCCGAGCCAAAGAAGTCGTCCATCTTCATGCCGCGCCAGGTCTCCATCACCTTGTCGGCATCGGTGGTGCCGGCAGCCTGCACGGCCTTGAGGTAGTTCATCGTGGCCGAGTAGTCGGCGGCCTGGATTTCGGTGGGGCGGCGCTGGGTTTTCTTCATGTAGGCATCGGCAAATTTGCGCGATGCGTCATTCATGTCCCAGTACCAGCTGGTGACGAACTGCATGCCGGCGGTGTTCTTCAGGCCCAGGCTGTGGATGTCGCTGTAGAACACGAGCAGCGGCGCGATCTTCATCGTCTTGTCGATACCGAATTCCTTGGCCGCCTTGATGGCGTTGATGGTGTCGCCACCGGCATTGGCCAGTGCCAGTACCTGGGCCTTGGAGCTTTGCGCCTGCAGCAGGAAGGACGAGAAGTCGGAGGCATTGAGCGGGTGGCGCACGGCTGCGGCCACCGCGCCACCCTTGGCCTTGATGACCTTGGTGGCATCGGCTTCCATTGCATGGCCGAAGGCATAGTCGGCCGTCAGAAAGAACCAGTTCTTGCCACCGCCCTCGACAATGGCGCCCGCCGCACCCTTGGACAGCGCCACGGTGTCATAGGCGTAATGGATGGTGTATGGCGTGCAGGCCTCGTTGGTCAGCGCCGAGGAGCCTGCGCCGTTGTTGATCATCACGCGCTTTTTCTCGTCCGCCACCTTGGCCAGCGCCAGTGCGGTGCCGGAGTTGGTGCCGCTGAAGATCATCGTCAGGTTCTGGGTGTCGATCCATTCGCGGGCCTTGCTGGCAGCGATGTCGGCCTTGTTCTGGTGGTCCACCACCAGCATTTCGATCGGCTTGCCCAGCACCTTGCCGCCAAAGTCGTCAATGGCCATCTGGATGGCGGTGGCGCCGCCCTTGCCTTCGACGTCGGCATAGAGACTGGACATGTCGGAGATGTAGCCGATCTTGACCTTGTCCTGCGCATGGGCGGTGCCCATCGCGGCGGTCAGGCCGAGCAGTCCGAAGGTGGCCAGGGCTTGCGCCAGGCGAGTGCGTTGCATAGTTGCTCCTGATGTTTATGGTGTTGTGTCCATGCGGCTGCCGCATGGCACCGATACTGGCATGCACAGCGCCGGGCGGTATTGGGGCAACCACGCGCTGCCCGGCTGCTGCCCGAGCGCAGGGAGGGCATAAAAATAGCTGCTGGAGCCTTGTAAGAAAGACTTGGCAGCTATCAATTCAGGAGCCATACGCCTGTCTGGGCGCTTGTGCACACTGGCTTGGCTTTTTTGCGCACCCCTTTTTAGAACAGGTTCTTGATGAGGCTCAGGCCTGCTGGCTGCGCAGGTAGGTCTGCACGATGGCGGCGGCATCGACCGCAAAATGCTGGCGCAGCGCCGCGCGCGAATCGCTGCGGCCAAAGCCGTCCGTCCCCAAGGTGTAGTAATGCTGGCGCGGCAGGCCACGCTCATCGGTGGGCAGGTAGGCGCGCACCAGTTCGGGCAGCGCACGCACATAGTCGCTGGCGGCAATGATGGGGCCTTGCGAAGCCTCCAGCTGCTGCGCAAACCAGCTGGGTGCGCTGGCCTCACCGGCGCGCCAGCGCTCCAGCCGGGCCTGGCCATCGCGGGCCAGCTCGGCATAGCTGGTGACACTCCAGACATCGGCGGCCACGCCATGCTCGCGCTCCAGAATGGCGGCAGCCTTGAGCACCTCGCCCATGATGGCGCCGCTGCCCAGCAGCTGTACGCGGCGCGTGCTTTGTGCCGGGCCGCTCTGCAGCTGGTACATGCCCCGGATGACACCCTCATGGGCCTCGTGCGGCAGGCTGGGGTTGGCCACGTTTTCGTTGGTGACGGTGATGTAGAAGAACTCGTCGCGCTGCTCTTGCAGCATGCGCTGCATGCCATGGTCGATGATGACGGCCAGCTCGCCGGCAAAGGCGGGGTCGTAGCTTTTGCAGTTGGGCACCGTGGAGGCGCTCAGCAGGCTGCTGCCGTCCTGGTGCTGCAGCCCTTCGCCGCCCAACGTGGTGCGGCCGGAGGTGGCGCCGATCAGGAAGCCGCGTGCGCGCTGGTCGGCGGCCGCCCAGATCAAATCGCCCACGCGCTGGAAACCGAACATGCTGTAGAAAATGAAGAACGGCAGCATGGCCGTGCCATGGGTGCTGTAGCTGGTGGCGGCCGCCGTCCAGGACGACAGCGCGCCCGCTTCGCTGATCCCTTCTTCGAGAATCTGGCCGCTGCTGTCTTCGCGGTAGAGCAGCATCGAGGCATTGTCCTCGGGCTGGTAAAGCTGGCCAAACGGCGCGTAGATACCCACCTGGCGGAACAGCCCGGCCATGCCGAAGGTGCGCGCCTCATCGGCCACGATGGGCACGATGCGCGGCCCCAGGGCCGGGTCCTTGAGCAGGTTGCCCAGCTGGCGCACAAAGGCCATCGTGGTGCTCATCGGCTTGCCATCGGCCTGCAGCGCAAAACCTGCGGTGGCCTCCAGGCCGGGCACGGCCACCGGCGAGGCCTGGCCTCTGCGCGCCGGCAAAAAGCCGCCCAGGGCCTGGCGCCG
Organism: Comamonas sediminis; assembly: GCF_041107495.1. NCBI lineage: Bacteria > Pseudomonadati > Pseudomonadota > Betaproteobacteria > Burkholderiales > Comamonadaceae > Comamonas > Comamonas sediminis. Next base: position 105,592 of record NZ_JBGBDC010000009.1, on the reverse strand, counting down.
TGCGTGCAGGTAGCGCATTTCGGCGCTGCCATCGGCCGGTTTGAGGAAGGCAGCCGAGGTGGCTTGGTCGTCGCTCAGCGGCAGGTTGAAGCGGTCGCGGAACGCCAGCAGGTCCTCGGCGCCGAGCTTTTTTTGCTGGTGCGATGTCATGCGGCCCTGGCCCATGCTGCCCATGCCGTAGCCCTTCATCGTCTTGGCCAGCACCACCGTGGGCTGGCCGCTGTGCGCAGCGGCGCTGGCAAAGGCGGCATGGATCTTGACCGGGTCGTGCCCGCCCCGGCGCAGGCGGTCGATGTCGCTGTCGGACAGGTGCGCCACCAGCGCAGCCAGCTCGGGGCTCTGGTTGAAGAAATGCTCGCGGTTGAAGGCGCCATCGTTGGCCGACAGGGTCTGGAACTCGCCATCGACGGTGCGTGCAAAGGTGCGGGCCAGCACATGGCTGTGGTCGCGCGCCAGCAGCGCATCCCACTCCGATCCCCAGAGGCACTTGACCACGTTCCAGCCCGCGCCGCTGAACAGCGCCTCCAGCTCATCGATGATGCGGCCGTTGCCGCGCACCGGGCCGTCGAGCCGCTGCAAATTGCAGTTGATGACGAAGATGCAGTTGTCCAGCCCTTCGCGCGCAGCCAGGGTCAGTGCCGCAATGGATTCGGGCTCGTCCATCTCGCCATCGCCAAAAAAGCCCCAGACCTTGCGGCCCGCGGTGTCTGCCAGGCCCCGGTCAGCCAGGTAGCGCATAAAGCGCGCCTGGTAGATGGCATTGATCGGGCCGATGCCCATCGAGCCGGTGGGGAACTGCCAGAACTCGGGCATCAGATAGGGATGCGGGTACGAGCACAGGCCCTGGATACCCTGGCTGGCGGCCACCAGCTCTTGCCGGTAGTGCGCCAGGTTCTCTTCGCCCAGGCGCCCTTCCAGAAAGGCGCGGGCATAGACGCCTGGCGACGAGTGCGGCTGGAAGTACACCAGGTCGGCGGCCTGGTGGCCATCATCGGCGCGGAAGAAATGGTTGAAGCCGGTCTCGAACAGATCGGCAGCCGAGGCATAGCTGGCAATATGGCCGCCCAGCTCGCCATGGGCGGCATTGGCACGCACGACCATCGCCAGCGCGTTCCAGCGCAGGATGGCCGAGAGCTTTTTCTCCAGTTCCACATCGCCGGGGTAGGGCGGCTGCTCATCGACGGTGATGGTGTTGACGTAGGGCGTGTTGCCCGAAGGCTTCCAGGCCACATGGCGCTTGCGGGCGTGGGCCAGCAGCGCATCAAGCAGTGCAGCCGCCTGTTCCTTGCCCTGCGCGGAGCCATAAGCGGCCAACAGTCCGTCGAAGGCATCGCACCACTCGGCCAGTTCGGCCGGGTCCGCATGCGGGGTGGGGGGCTGGTGGTGGGGCGGCTGGCGCACGGCGGTCTCCTGTCTGGGTCTTGGTTTGAATGCTTGGGATCATGCCACGGAAGCCTTGGCCAGGCCCATGACCCCAGCGACAAGGAGCGGTCGTGAAGTATTGATTTTTGATACCCGTATCTTTTGAAAATGCTACCGGCATTAAATGCGGATGCTGGCGCCGCCGCCTGCCTGCATGATGGCGCCGTGTTCAACCAAAGCGGGGCCCCGTTGCTCCGACCCCCCATGTCTCAATCCTCCCACCCTGTTCAACGTGACACCCGTGCATGGCAATACCAGGTATGGATCTCGTTCGGTATTGCGATTTCGATGTGTGCGATCGGCCTGGCCTGGCTGCCAGGGCAACACCTGGAACAGGCGTTCATGGTGATGGGTTATATCTTCTGCCTCTCGGCCGCGTTCGTGCTGGCCAAGTTCGTGCGGGACAAGCAAGCGGACAGCAGCCAATCGGCCGGCGATACCCCCATGTGGCGATTCGTGGTCTGGGGCGGTTTTGCGATTGCGATGGGCCTGACCGGCTGGGGCCTGCTGGGCATGGACATCAACCCCACCTACAAGGCGTTTCTGGGCGTCAGCTGGATGTACATGATCACCACCGCCTTCACCCTGGCCAAGATGCTGCGCGACAAGCATGAATCCGATCTGGCCATGGCTATCCACCGTGCTCGCAGCATGCGCAGTGTGCCCCGCGACCCGGACGTGGGCACCCCCCAGGAGCGCGTGTGAGCGCCCATCTGATGCAGCCAACTCGGGAGCAGCACATGTTCAGTCCTACTTTCAGCCAATGGCAGCGCCGTGCTGCAGATGCGCTGGCCAGCACCGCCCTGGTGCTGGCATTGGCGGCCGCTCCGGAGGTCCAGGCACAAAGCGATGCGTCGTTGATGCTCTCGGCCCTGCCGATTGCATCGGTGGTCGTGGGCACGGCAGCCTCGGTAGGCGCATCGACCAGCGTGGTCGCCCTTCCGGTCGCCCTGTCGGTCGATGGGGCCCGGCTCATCGTCAAAGGTGTGCAGGCATCGGCCAAGGGGACGGTCTGGCTGCTCGAGAGCGCATCGGATGGCGCAGCGGCCAGCATTGAGCTGTCGGCTGGCGCATTGGGCGCCAGCGCCGCCGGTGTGGGCACGGCCATCTTCGTCAGTGTGGTGGGTGCCGGCGTGTTGCTGTCAGCCGCTGGCGAGGTGATCGCCTTCATCCCCAATGAGGTGGGTAAGGCGCTGCTCTACAACGAGCGTTTGTGACAACGAGGGAGGCAAGCATGTTGACATCTTTACGCCTGGGCCTGTTGGCCGCTGCATGGCTGGCCGCCACGGCCGCACAGGCCGGCCGCAGCTGTGAGGCGCAAAAGCCCACGCTCGACAGCGTGCGCCAAAGCCTGACTTTGGCCCAGCATGTCGCGCAGGCACTCGATGCCAGTGGCGCGCAGGTGGTGCTGCTGGGCCGCCAGGGCCAGGACCTGCGCAAATACCAGCTGCAGTTCTCGCACATGGGCTGGGCCTACAAATCGGCCACCGGCGATTGGCGTGTGGTGCACAAGCTCAATGACTGTGGCACGGCCGCCTCCCATGTCTACCGCCAGGGCCTGGGCGAGTTCTTTCTGGACGACCTGTGGCGCTACCAGGCAGTGATGGTGGTACCCGCGCCGGCGGTGCAGCAAAAACTGCTGCTGGCGCTGTCGGCCAACGCCCAGCCCCTGCAGCTGCATGAGCCGCGCTACAGCATGCTGGCCTATCCGTGGAGCCAGCGTTACCAGCAAAGCAACCAGTGGGCGCTGGAGACCCTGGCCCAGGCCATGGCCCCCCAGACCGTGCAGGACCGGGGCCAGGCGCAGGCCTGGTTGCAGCTGCAAGGCTACCAGCCCAGTGATTTGCGCATAGGTGCAATGACACGGCTGGGCGGCCGCATCACGCGCGCCAATATCGCCTTTGACGACCACCCGCCCGAGAAGCGCTTTGCCGGCCATATCGAAACCACGACCGTGGATTCGGCCTTGCAGTTCATGCAGCGCAGCGGGCTGGCATCTGCGCCGGTGCTGCTGCGCTGAGCCCGCCAGCCCGCACGGATGCCTAGCGTGGCGCCGTCCAGACCGCGCAATCGCGGCCCCGGGCCTTGGCCTGGTAGAGCGCCAGGTCCGCCTCGCGCAGCAGGTCTTCGAGGCTGTCGCCAGGCTGCAGTGCTGCGCTGTAGGCCAGGCCGATGCTGAGGGTGGCCTGTAACGGCTCGTGGTGGGCCGTCTGAAAGTGGCCGCTGCGCACGGTCTGGCACAGGCGATCGGCGATCGCGGTGGCATCGTCGAAGCTGATATGGGGCAGCACCACGGCGAATTCCTCACCACCGACGCGGCCCAGCACATCCTGCGGACGCAGGGAATCGGTCAGCACCCGGCTGACATCGCGCAGCAGGCGGTCGCCGCTGGCGTGGCCATGGTTGTCGTTGACGCGCTTGAAGTGGTCCAGGTCCAGCATCAGCACTGCTGCCGAGCTGCCTTCATGGGTCAGGCGCTTGAGCAGCAGGTGGCTGGCCTGTACGAAGCCATTGCGGCTGAGCACATCGGTCAGGCTGTCGTGGTGGGCCTGGTAGCGCATGCGGTGCAGCAACTCGGCGCGCGCCGCATGGGAGCCGGCCACCGACAGGGGCCCCAGGATCAGCATCGTGATGCCCAGGCGCAGGCTGGCGACATCAAGCACATTGGCCGGGATGAACCCCACAATGTTCGATATCACGATGACCTTGGTCACAAACACCACCATCGTGATGATGGCCGTGGTCAGGATACGGTAGGACAGCGCGCACCACAGCAGCGCAGGCAGCGAGAACACCAGAGAGCCGACCTTGTTGCCCACCAGGTAGCTGCTCGTCTCCAGCACCACGACGGCCAGCGCGGGCAGCATTTTCAACGCCCAGACGCGGCGCTCCTGCGCGGCGGCCGCGCTGCGTGCCGACGGCAGCGCCAGCAAAAATGGCAGCAGCACCATGGCATTCATCCATTCGCCGGTCCACCACATCACTACCGCCTGGGTGACCGACAGCTCAAAGGCCCAGGCGCTGATCGGCCCACCAATGAGGGCCGATGCCAGCGACGCCATGCCGCTGGCGAAGAACACCAGCAACGCGGAGTACTGGCCTTCCATCTGCAGATCGCGCTGCGACTGCCGGCGCAGAAACAGCCATCCACAAATGGCGCCGCAGAGGTTGGCGGTGGTAAAGCCCAGTGAGTGCCACAGCGCAGTGCCGGTGATCAGATCGGCCAGCACAAAGCTGGCGAAAAGCGCCGCTATTGCTACCGGACGCACCAGTTGGGGGTAGCGCAGCAACAGCACCAGCACGATCTGGTTGGCCGGCCAGAACACCGACAGGTAGCCCAGTGGCCGCAGCAGGATGCCCACCATCGCTGCCGCAAACACGGCCATACTGGCGCAGAGCAGCAAGCGACCGCTATAGGGTTGCTCCAAGGGGTGGACGGACGACGCGGTCGGCATGGGAATGAGGGGGATGGGCGAAATATACCCGCTCATGGACACAGATATCGGTGCGACCTTGTGGGCGAGTCGCGCATTGCCGGGCAGACCGAGCGCCGTTGCGGCGCAAGGCTTTCACGACGTTTTGCTCAGTCAATAACCTAAGTCAATCACTGTTGCTTCCAAATTGGAAGCTACAAGACCATGCCAGCAGGTGCATCACTTGAGAAAACGCAGCTGCCAAGCAGCGCGGTGGCTGCAGGCAGCTGCGGCCTGCAGCCAGGCGCGAAGCGGGTGAGGGTGCGGTGTTGTAGGTTACGCAGTGGCTGTCAAGCGCTTCACGCCGCTGTCTCGTGGTTCCCACGCTTTGGGCCGCGCGGCCTTGCTGGCCTCGCGCGGTGAAGCTGCTGCCTAGATACCGCGGGCCCGGTCCGATTTGAACTGCGCACGGAACTGGGCAAAGCTGCCGGCATCGAGCGACTGGCGCACTTCCTGCATCAGGTTCAGGTAGTAGTGCAGGTTGTGGATGGTGGTCAGCATCGGGCCCAGCATCTCACCGCATCGGTCCAGGTGGTGCAGGTAGGCGCGGCTGAAGCCGTCGCGGCCGCCATCGTCCCAGCTCACACCGCTCTTGCCGGCGCAGGCGTGGCAGGTGCACGAGGTGTCGATGGGCTGGTGGTCGGTCTTGTGGCGGGCGTTGCGGATTTTCAGGTCGCCGTAGCGGGTGAAGATGGTGCCGTTGCGCGCATTGCGGGTCGGCATCACGCAGTCGAACATGTCCACGCCGTCGGCCACACCTTGCACCAGGTCCTCGGGTGTGCCCACGCCCATCAGATAGCGCGGCTTGTTGGCGGGCAGCAGGTGGGGCGTGTGCTGCATGATGTCCAGCATCTCGTCCTTGGGCTCTCCCACCGAGACACCGCCCACCGCGTAGCCGGGGAAGTCGATCTCCAGCAGGCCTTGCAACGACTCCTCGCGTAGGTGCTTGAACATGCCGCCCTGCACAATGCCGAACAGCGCGTTGGGATTGCCCAGGCGCTCGAACTCTTCCTTGGAGCGCTTGGCCCAGCGCCGGCTCATCTCCATCGACTTGCGCGCTTCGGCCTCGGTGGTCTTCTTGCCGTTGGTCTCGTACGGCGTGCACTCGTCGAGCTGCATGACGATGTCCGAATTCAGAATCGTCTGGATCTGCATGCTGACCTCGGGCGACATGAACAGCTTGTCGCCATTGACCGGGCTCTGGAAATGCACGCCTTCTTCGGTGATCTTGCGCATCGCGCCCAGCGACCAGACCTGGAAACCGCCCGAGTCGGTCAGGATGGGCTTGTCCCATTTCTCGAAACCATGCAGGCCGCCAAAGCTCTTCATCACATCCAGGCCCGGACGCATCCACAGGTGGAAGGTATTGCCCAGAATGATCTGGGCGCCCATTTCCTCCAGGCTGCGCGGCATCACGCCCTTGACGGTGCCATAGGTGCCTACCGGCATGAAGATGGGGGTCTGCACCACGCCATGGTTGAGCGTGAGCGTGCCACGGCGTGCGTGGCTGGTGGGATCGGTTTTGAGGAGGTCGAACTGCAGCATAACCGGTCATTTTCGCAGATGTGCGGTAGTTGACGGCGCGGCGGGTTTCGCAGGTCCGTCTCTGACACAGGGGGCGCCGGCAGGTCGCTACACTGGGCTGATCTTTCACTGCCAAGGAGAAGCCCATGCTCAACATCATGATCGCCGTCGACGGTTCGCCCAACTCGCTGCAAGCGGTACAGCACGGCGTGCAACTGGTGCAGCAGGGCCTGCGCGCCCATGTCGTGGTCGCCCATGTGCAAAAGGAAGCCAGCTTTCTGGAGCTGGCCACGCAGGATTCGGAGCTGATCGCCAACGCCAGCCTGGAGGCCGGCATGGACCTGGTCGCCCCGGCGCTCGATGTGTTGCGTCTGGCCGGTGTGTCCTATGAGGTGGAGATCCGGCTGGGCGACATCCATGCCACGTTGCTGGATATCGCCGAGGAGAAGGGCTGTGGCCTCATCGTGATCGGCGCCACTGGCGAGAGCACGCTGGGCAGTATCCTGATCGGTTCGGTCTCGCGCGAGGTGGCGCGCCACAGCCGGGTGCCGACCACGATTGTCAAGATGCCCGAGGTGCTGGAGACCGATGAGGCCGATGGCGACCTCAGCCAGGCCGATACCGCGATGTAATTCCCGCTGAGGGAAAGAGAGCCTGCGGACCAGGGCGGTCCGCAGGCTCTCTGTCATTGGGGGGTGGGTTTCAGCCGGCCACCTGCTCCGCGCGCTGGCCCACGATCTGCCGCAGCACCCCGAGCTGGTCATACAGCTCGCGCGCGGCATCCGCGCCCAACGGCGCCAGCAAATGCTCCAGCCACTGTTCGTGCGCCTTGGCCATGGCAGCGAACTGTTTTTTTCCGCTGCGCGTCAGGCGCACCGTCATCGATCGGCGGTCCTCGTCATCGGCCACCCGCTCCACCCAGCCTTCTGCCACCAGCTGGTCCGTCAGGCCGGTGATGTTGCCGCCGGTGACCATCAGGTACTCGGACAAGGTCTTCATGCGCAGGCCCTTGGGAAAGCGGCTGAGCTGGGCCAGGTAGTCAAAGCGCGGCAAGGTGGTGGCGAACTGGGTGCGCAGCTTGCTGCGGATCACCTGCTCGATCTGGGTGCTGCAGGTCATCAGCCGCAGCCACAGGCGCACGGCCTGGTGTTCATCATGGGCGAGACCGGCCTCGCGGCCAGCGACGCCGCCGCCAGTATCGGAGGGGGAATTGCAGAGGGTTTGCATGTCAGCCATGGCGCCCATGGTGCAGTACCGCAGGCGGCTCCAGTGATAGGGTAAGTTCGTATTTTAGTGAATTATTTATGCATCAATAATTTAGTTATAAAGTATTTTTCAGGACGATCCTGGCCATGAAAATTGTCTGCATAGGCGGTGGTCCCGCCGGCTTGTATTTCGCGCTGCTGATGAAGCAGATGGACCCCGCGCATGACGTGACCGTGGTGGAGCGCAACAAGCCCTATGACACCTTTGGCTGGGGGGTGGTGTTCTCCGATGCCACGATGGACAACATGCGCGAGTGGGACCCGGCCACGGCGATGCAGATCGAGCAGGCCTTCAACCACTGGGACGATATCGAGTTGCTGTTCAAGGGCCGCAAGATCCGCTCGGGCGGCCATGGCTTTGTCGGCATCGGCCGCAAGCACCTGCTCAACATCCTGCAGGCGCGCTGCGAGCAGCTCGGCGTCAAGCTGGTGTTCGAGACCGATGTGCAGTCCGACGAAGACTATGCCGATGCCGACCTCATCATTGCCAGCGATGGCGTGAACTCGCGCATCCGCACTAAATACGCCGAAGTGTTCAAGCCCGATATCGTCACCCGCCCCAACCGGTTTATCTGGCTGGGCGCCAACAAGGTCTACGAGGCCTTCACCTTTGACTTCGTGCGCACCGAGCACGGCTGGTTCCAGGCCCATATCTACCAGTTCGACGACAAGACCTCGACCTTCATCGTCGAGACCACCGAGGAGACCTGGAAGGCATGCGGCCTGGACACGGCCGACCAGGAGCAATCGATCGCCTTCTGCGAGAAGCTGTTTGCCGACAACCTGCAAGGCGCGCGGCTGATGACCAATGCCCGGCACCTGCGCGGCTCGGCCTGGATCAATTTTCAGCGCGTGGTCTGCGAACAGTGGTGGCTGCAAAACGCCAAGGGCAGCCATGTGGTGCTGATGGGCGACGCTGTGCACACGGCGCATTTCGCGATTGGCTCGGGCACCAAGCTGGCGATCGAGGATGCGATCGAGCTGGCGCGGCAGTTCCAGCAGCTGGGCGATGGCAAGGCGCAGATTCCTGCGGTGCTGGAGGCCTACCAGGCGCTGCGCCGGGTGGAGACCTTGCGCATCCAGAACGCCGCCTGGAATGCGATGGAGTGGTTCGAGGTCTGCGGCAAGCGCTACTGCGACCAGCTGGAGCCCGAGCAGTTCATGTACTCGATGCTGACGCGCAGCCAGCGCATCAGCCACGAGAACCTGCGCCTGCGCGATGCCGCCTGGCTCGGCGGTTATGAGGCCTGGCTGGCTGCGCAGAACGGGCTGGCGGTGCAGGCCAAGGCGCCGCCACCGATGTTCCTGCCCTATACCTTGCGCGGCCTGACCTTGAAGAACCGCATCGTGGTCTCGCCGATGGCGCAGTACTCGGCCGTCGATGGCGTGCCGGGCGACTACCACCTGGTGCACCTGGGTGCGCGGGCGATGGGCGGCGCCGGTCTGGTATTTGCCGAGATGGCCTGCGTCAGCGCTGAGGGCCGCATCACCCCCGGCTGCCCGGGCACCTACACCGAGGCACAAAAGCAGGCCTGGCAGCGCATCAGCGACTGGATCCACCACCACACCGATGCCAAGTTTGCAATGCAGATCGGCCATGCCGGCGCCAAGGCCTCCACCCGCCTGGCCTGGGAAGGTACGGACCTGCCATTGACCGAGGGCAACTGGCCGATCATCTCGGCCTCGCCCCAGCAGTACCTCGAAGGCGTGAGCCAGATCTCGCAGGCGATGAGCCTGGCCCAGATGGACGAGGTCAAGCAGCAGTTTGTGCACGCGGCCCAGATGGCCGCCGAGGTGGGTGCCGACTGGCTGGAGTTGCACTGCGCCCACGGCTATCTGCTGTCCAGCTTTATCTCGCCGTTGACCAACCACCGGGACGATGCCTATGGCGGCAGCCTGGAGAACCGCCTGCGCTACCCGCTGGAGGTGTTCCGGGCCGTGCGCGCCGTCTGGCCGCAGGAGCGGCCGATGTCGGTGCGCATCTCCGCCCATGACTGGGTGCCTGGCGGTATCACCCCCGATGATGCGGTAGAGATTGCCAAGGCCTTCAAGGCGGCAGGCGCGGACCTGATCGACTGCTCGTCCGGCCAGGTCAGCAAACAGGAAAAGCCGGTCTATGGCCGCATGTTCCAGACCCCGTTTGCCGATCGCATCCGCCAGGAGGCGGGCATTGCGACGATGGCCGTCGGCGCGATCAGCGAGGCCGACCATGCCAACTCCATCATCGCTGCCGGCCGCGCCGACCTCTGTGCGGTGGCCCGCCCGCACCTGGCCAACCCGGCCTGGACCTTGACCGAGGCGGCCAAGATTGGCTACACCGCCATCGCCTGGCCCAAGCCCTACTTTGCCGGCAAGCGCCAGATGGAGAGCCTGTTCGAGCGCGAGAAGGCCCAGCAAGCGGCCGCCGGCCACTGAGGAGCAAAGCAGATGGCGACGAACAGCTTGCAAGGACAACATGCGCTGGTGACCGGCGCCGGCCAGGGCATTGGCGAGGCCGTTGCGCGCCAGCTGCTGGCACAGGGCGCGCGGGTGACAGTGCTGGGCCGCCGGTCTGAGCCGCTGCAAAAACTGGTGGATGCCTTTCCGGGGCAGTGCCAGCAGGTGCTGGCCGATGTGGCGCAGGAGGCCGAGGTGGTGGTGGCCTTTGCGCAGGCCGTGGCCGCCTTTGGCGCTATCCAGATCCTGGTGAACAACGCCGGCCAGGCGCAGAGCGCGCCCTTCATGAAGACCGACGCCCAGCTCTGGTCGCAGATGCTGGCGGTGAACCTGACCGGCACGATGCTCTGCATGCAGCAGGTGCTGCCGGCGATGCAGGCGGCGGGCTATGGCCGCATTGTCAATGTGGCCAGCACCGCAGGCCTGACCGGTTATGCCTATGTATCGGCCTATGTGGCGGCCAAGCATGGCGTCGTGGGCCTGACCCGGGCGCTGGCGCTGGAAGTGGCGAGCCGCGGCATCACCGTCAATGCCGTGTGCCCGGGCTATACCGAAACCGATCTGGTCAAGACCAGCCTCGACCGCGTGGTGGCCAAGACCGGCCGCAGCCCCGAGCAGGCCCTGGCCGAATTTGTGCGCAACAACCCCCAGGGCCGCCTGGTGCAGCCGCAGGAGGTGGCCGATGCCGTCGTCTGGCTCTGCGGCAAAGGCGCTGGCGCAATGACCGGACAGGCCATTGCGGTGGCTGGCGGCGAAGTGATGTGAACCCCGAATCTGTGGAGACAGGCATGAGTGACTACCGAATCGACCCCGCGCTGGTGGCGGGCAACCACCAGCAGCTGGCTGGCTACCAGGCACAGCATTTTCTGTGGCAGGTCCATGCCGGCGTGGCAACGATCACGCTCAACCGGCCAGAGCGCAAGAACCCGCTGACCTTTGATTCCTATGCCGAGCTGCGCGACCTGTTCCACCGCCTCAAGTGGGCGCAGGATGTGAAGGCCGTGGTGCTGGTGGGCGCCGGTGGCAACTTCTGCTCGGGTGGCGATGTGCATGAAATCATCGGCCCGCTGGTGGCCCTGAAGGCGCCCGAGCTGCTGATGTTCACCCGCATGACGGGCGAGCTGATCAAGGCCATGCGCGCCTGCCCGCAACCCATCATTGCCGCCGTCGATGGCATCTGTGCCGGCGCGGGCGCGATCATGGCGATGGCCTCGGACCTGCGGCTGGGCACGGCGCGCAGCAAGACGGCGTTTCTGTTCAACCGCGTGGGACTGGCCGGCTGCGACATGGGCGCCTGCGCCTTTCTGCCGCGCATCATCGGCCAGGGGCGCGCCAGCGAGCTGCTCTACACCGGCCGCAGCCTGGGCGGCGAAGAGGGCGAGCGCTGGGGCTTTTTCAACCGCCTGGCCGAGCCCGAAGCGCTGCTGGAGCAGGCGCAGAAGATGGCCGCCGACCTGGTCGCTGGCCCCAGCTTTGCCAATGGCATCACCAAGACCATGCTGCACCAGGAGTGGGCGATGACCATTGACCAGGCGATCGAGGCCGAGGCGCAGGCGCAGGCCATCTGCATGCTGACCGAAGACTTCAAGCGCGCCTACGAGGCCTTTGTGGCCAAGCAAAAGCCGCAATTCCAGGGGAACTGACATGGCCGACACCCGTTACCTGCAATGGCCGTTTTTTGAGCCGCGCCACGCCGAGCTGGCGCAGACGCTCGATGCCTGGGCCGCCCGGCATGTGGCCCATGTGCACAGCGGTGACACCGACAGCGATTGCCGCGCGTTGGTGCAGGCGCTGGGCCAGGCGGGCTGGCTGCGCCATGCAGTGGCTGGCGAGGCGCATGGCGGCGCGGCCGCCCAGATCGACACCCGCGCCATCTGCCTGATCCGCGAAACCCTGGCGCGCCACAACGGCCTGGCCGACTTTGCGTTTGCAATGCAGGGGTTGGGCTCGGGCGCAATCAGCCTGGCGGGCACGGAGGCGCAGAAGGCGCGCTACCTGGGCCGGGTCGCACGGGGCGAGGCGATTGCGGCCTTTGCGTTGTCCGAGCCCGATGCCGGATCGGACGTGGCCGCCATGGCCTGCGCCGCCCGCTTGGACGGCGACCACTATGTCATCGACGGCGAAAAAACCTGGATCTCGAACGGCGGCATTGCCGACTTCTATGTGGTGTTTGTGCGCACCGGTGAGGCACCGGGCGCGCGCGGCATCTCCGCGCTGATCGTGGACGCGGATACGCCTGGCCTGGAGATTGCCGAGCGCATCGATGTGATCGCGCCGCACCCGCTGGCGCGGCTGCGCTTCAGCGGCTGCCGCGTGCCGGTGGGCCAGCGCCTTGGCGCGGCGGCCGAGGGCTTCAAGCTGGCGATGCGCACCCTGGATGTGTTCCGCACCTCGGTGGCGGCCGCAGCGCTGGGCTTTGCCCGCCGTGCGCTGGACGAGGCCTTGCAGCGTGCCACCAGCCGCCGCATGTTCCAGGGCGTGCTGGCCGATTTCCAGCTCACCCAGGCCAAGCTGGCGCAGATGGCCACGCAGATCGACAGCGCCGCGCTGATGACCTACCGCGCCGCCTGGCAGCGCGACCAGGGCCAGAGCGTGACCAGCGAGGCGGCGATGGCCAAGATGACCGCGACCGAGAACGCGCAGCAGGTGATCGATGCGGCGCTGCAGATGTGGGGCGGCCTGGGTGTCGTCAGCGATCAGCCGGTCGAGCGCCTGTACCGCGAGATCCGCGCACTGCGCATCTACGAAGGGGCGACCGAGGTGCAGCAACTGATCATCGCCCGCGAGCTGCTCAAACAAGTGGCGCCCACCGCGCCTTGACCACTGACCAGTACCTGGACTCCGGTCCTGGTTTCCGCCTTCAGCCTGGAGTTTGCGAGATGTCTGCCACGCCCTATACCGCGCATATCGACCGCTTTGCCGCCACGCATCTGCCGCCGCCCGAGCTGCAGCCGGAGTACCACTTTGACCTGCCCGAGCTGCAGTTCCCCGAGCGCCTCAACTGCGCCGCCGAGCTGCTGGACCGCCATGTGGCCGAAGGCCGGGGCGAGCGCCTGTGCCTGCAGGCCCAGGGTGTGCGCTGGACCTATGCCGAGCTGCAGGCCCAGGCCAACCGCATTGCCAACGTGTTGACCGCGCAGATGGGCCTGGTACCCGGCAACCGCGTGCTGCTGTGCGCGCCCAACAACCCGATGATGGTCGCGAGCTGGTTTGCCGTGGTCAAGGCGGGCGGTATTGCAGTGGCGGCCATGCCGCTGCTGCGCGCCAAGGAGCTGGGCACCATCATCGAGATCGCCCAGATCAGCCATGCGCTGTGCGATGCGGCCTTGCAGGCCGAGGTGCAGGCGGCGCAGGCAGCGCAGCCCTGCTTGCAGGCGGTGCGCTATTTCAATGGCGCGGGCCTGCCGGCTGCGCAGGCGCTGGAGCCGCTGATGGCCCAGGCTTCGCCGCATTTCGACACGGTGCAGACAGCGGCGACCGACACCTGCCTGCTGGGCTTTACCTCGGGCACCACCGGGGTGCCCAAGGCGACGATGCACTTTCACCGCGATGTGATGGCCATCTGCGCCTGCTGGCCCCGCCATGTGCTGCGGGCCGAACCCGATGACGTGTTCATCGGCAGCCCGCCGCTGGCCTTTACCTTTGGCCTGGGGGGACAGGTGCTGTTCCCGATGGCGATTGGCGCCTCGATGGCGCTGCTGGAGAAGGCGGGACCGGCGCAGCTGGTCGATGGCATCGAACAATTTGGCGCCACGGTGGTGTTCACCGCGCCGACCTCGTACCGCGTGATGGCCCAGCAGGGCGAGCGGTTGCGCCAGACCCGGCTGCGCAAATGCGTGTCAGCCGGTGAGGCCTTGAATGCCTCGACCCGTGCGTTGTGGAAAGCCGCGACCGGCATCGAGATCATCGACGGCATCGGCTCGACCGAGATGCTGCACATCTTCATCTCCCACCGCGAGGACGAGGCGCGGCCCGGCGCCACCGGCCGCGCCGTGCCCGGCTACCGTGCCAAGGTGGTCGATGAGCAGGGCCAGGAAGTGCCGGCCGGCACGGTGGGCAAGCTGGCCGTGCAGGGCCCCACCGGCTGCCGCTACCTGAACGACAGCCGCCAGACCCAGTATGTGCATGCAGGCTGGAACCTGACCGGTGACGCCTATGTGATGGATGCGGACGGCTATTTCATTTACCAGGCCCGCACCGATGACATGATCATCTCCTCGGGCTACAACATCGCCGCGCCCGAGGTCGAAGACGCCTTGCTCGCGCATGCGGCGGTGGCCGAATGCGCGGTGATCGGCCTGCCCGACAGCGAGCGCGGCCAGATCGTCAAGGCCTTTGTGGTGCTGCGGCCGGGCTTTGCGGCCGATGCGGACATGGTCAAGACCTTGCAGGATTTCGTCAAAAGCACGGTCGCGCCCTACAAATACCCACGGGCCATGGATTTTGTCGCGCAGCTGCCGCGCACGGCTACGGGAAAACTACAACGGTTTCGGCTGCACAGCCCGGCATAGTAGCGGCTCGTTAGATTTTTTTGGCACACCAACCAGGGAACCAGCATGAAGCGTCATCCTTTGCATCGCAGTCTTGTGAGTCTGTCCATCGCGCTGCTGTGCGCCAGCAGTGCCAGTGCGGCCGACCAGGTCAAGGTGGGATTGCTCAGCACCTTGTCCGGGCCCGGCGCGGGTCTGGGCACCGATATCCGCGACGGCTTCCAGCTTGCCGTCAAGCACATGAACGGCAAGATCGGCAACCTGCCTGCCGAGGTGGTCGTGGTCGACGACCAGCAAAACCCCGAGGTGGCCAAGCAGACGGCCGAGCGCCTGCTCAAGCGCGACAAGGTGGATTTCATGACCGGCACCGTGTTCTCCAACGTGATGCTGGCGGTGGGCCCGGCCGCGTTCCAGAACAAGACCTTCTTCATCAGCCCCAATGCCGGGCCGTCACAGTATGCTGGCGCCCAGTGCAACCCGTATTTCTTCAATGTCTCGCAGCAAAACGATGCGCTGCATGAGGCGGCTGGCCAGACCATGCAGGACAAGGGCTTCAAGCGCGTGGCGCTGATTGCGCCCAACTACCCGGCAGGCAAGGATTCGATCGCGGGCTTCAAGCGCTTCTACAAGGGCGAGATCGGCATGGAGACCTATACCTCGCTGAGCCAGCTGGACTATGGCGCCGAGATCTCCAAGATGCGCGCGGCCCAGGTCGATGGCGTCTACATCTTTCTGCCCGGCGGCCTGGGCGTGAACTTCATCAAGCAGTTTGTCGGTGCCGGCCTGTCCAAGGACATCACCCTGTACGCCCCGGGCTTCTCGGCCGATGAGGACGTGATCCGTGCGGTGGGCGACTCGATGCTGGGCACCTTCAACACCTCGCAGTGGGCGCATGACCTGGACAATGCCGCGAACAAGAAATTCGTCGCCGACTTCCAGAAGGAGTTTGGCCGTACCCCCTCACTCTACGCATCGCATGGCTATGACGCCGCGCGCCTGATGGATGCGGCGGTGCGCGACGTCAAGGGCAAGCTCGATGACAAGGCGGCCTTGCGCAAGGCCATCGAGGCGGCCAAGTTCGAGTCGGTGCGGGGCAGCTTCAAGTTCAACAGCAACCATTTCCCGGTGCAGGACTACTACCTGCGTGTGGTCACCAAGGACAGCCAGGGCAAGCTGACCAACCGCACGGTGGGCACGGTGTTCAAGAACCACCAGGATGCCTACGTCAAAGACTGCAAGATGCCGTCCTGATCGATGAACACCATCCTGATTCTTGAGCAGCTGCTCAACGGCCTGCAGTTCGGCTTGATGCTGTTCCTGCTGGCCGCCGGCCTGACCCTGGTGTTCGGCATCATGGACATGATCAACCTCGCCCATGGCTCGCTCTACATGATCGGCGCCTACCTGGTGGCCAGCTTCAGCCAGGCCATCGGCTCGTTCTGGCTGGGCCTGGGCCTGGGGGTGCTGGCTACCGTGGTGGTGGGCGTGCTGCTGGAGTACACGATCCTGCGCCGCCTCTACCACCGCGACCACCTGTCGCAGGTGATGGGCACCTTTGCGATCCTGCTGATGAGCAACGAGATCGTGCGCATCATCTGGGGCGCGCAGCCGCTGATGCTGAACCCGCCGGCTGCGCTGGCCGGGCCGGTGATGTTGATGGATGGTTTTTCCTACCCCGCCTACCGGCTGCTGATCATCGGTGTGGGCCTGGCCGTGGCCTTGCTGCTGTGGCTGTTGGTGACCCGCACGCGCTTTGGCATGCAGGTACGCGCTGGGGCGGCGAACCGCGAGATGGCCACGGCGATGGGTGCCAATGTGCGCCGGCTGTTCACCCTGGTGTTTGCGCTGGGCGCTGCGCTGTGTGCGGTGGCCGGCGGCATGCTGGGGCCGCTGCTGGCGGTGCAGGTGGGCATGGGCGAGAGCATTCTGATCCTCGCGTTTGTCGTGATCGTGATTGGCGGCATCGGCTCGATCCGCGGCGCGCTGCTGGGCGCCTTGCTGGTGGGCCTGGTCGACACCGCCGGCCGCACCCTGGTGCCCTTGTTGTTTGACAGGGCCTTGGGCCCCGAGGTGGCGGCCAACGCTGGCCCGGCCGTGGCCTCGATCCTGATCTATGTGCTGATGGCTGCCGTGCTGTTCTATAAACCCCAAGGTCTGTTCCCCGCCCATGACTGACACCACCGCCCCCCAGGCCGCTGCGGCCCAGGCCACGCCAGCGGCGCAGCCCAGCGTCTTCGACCACCGGCTGCAGCCCCGGCTGGTGCTGCCTTTGCTCGCGCTGCTGATCGCCTTTCCGCTGATCGCCCAGGCGATGGGCGAGGACTTCTACATCGGCGTGGCCAGCCGGGTGCTGGTGTTTGGTCTGGCGGCCGCCAGCCTCAACTTCATCCTCGGCTTTGGCGGCATGGTGAGTTTTGGCCATGCGGCTTTTGTCGGGCTGGGCGCCTATGCCGTGGGCCTGCTGATGCAGCAGGGCGTGACCTCCGCCTGGCTGGCCTGGCCGCTGGCGATGCTGATGGGCGCGGCGTTTTCGCTGCTGGTGGGCGCGATCAGCCTGCGTACCCAGGGCGTGTACTTCATCATGATCACCCTGGCCTTTGCGCAGATGCTGTACTACCTGATCATGTCGTTCAAATCGCTGGGTGGCGATGACGGCATGTCGCTGCCCGGCCGCTCGGAGATGGGTCTGGGCCTGGATCTGGCGCAGGATGCCACCTTCTACTATGTGGTGCTGGCGCTGGTCAGCATCAGCCTGCTGCTGATGGCGCGGGTGCTCAATGCCCGCTTTGGCCATGTGCTGCAGGCCATCAAGGAGAACGAGACCCGCATGCAGGCCATTGGCTTTCCGGTCTACCGCTACAAGCTCGTGGCCTTCACACTCGCCGGCGCCTTTGCCGGGCTGGCCGGCGCGATGCTGGCCAACCAGGGCAGCTTTGTCGGCCCCGGCATGCTGCAGTGGACCCAGTCCGGCATTCTGCTGATCATGGTCATCCTCGGCGGTGTCGGCCATCTGTATGGCGGGCTGGTTGGCGCAGCGGTGTTCCTGCTGCTGGAAGAAGTGCTGGCTGCCTATACCGTGCACTGGCAGCTGGGGCTGGGCGCCGTGCTGCTGATCGTGGTGCTGGTGGCCCCCAATGGTTTGCTGAGCCTGCGGCGCGGCATGTGGAGCAAGCGATGAGCATGTCCCCTATGCCCAGCCCTTTGTTGCAGGTGCAGAACCTGGTCAAGCGTTTTGGCGGCCTCACGGCCACCGACCATGCCAGCTTTGCGGTGCACAGCGGCCATATCCATGCGTTGATCGGGCCTAACGGCGCTGGCAAGACGACCCTGATCCACCAGCTGTCGGGGGCGCTGGCGTCCGATGCGGGCCAGATCCTGTTTGCCGGCGAGGCGGTGGAGCGCAAGCCCATGCCTGCGCGGGTGCAGGCCGGCCTGGTGCGTTCCTACCAGATCACCAGCATCTTCAAGCGCCTGACGGTGCTGGAGAACATTGCACTGGGCGTGCAGGCGCGCGATGGATCGAGCTGGCGCTTCTGGCGCCCGGCACGCAGTGAAAGCGCGCGCTATGCGCAAGCGGCCGAGGTGGCCGAGCGCGTAGGCCTGGCTGCCCAGCTGCAGCACACCGCGGGCTTGCTGGCACACGGCGAGCAGCGCCAGCTGGAGGTGGCACTGGCACTGGCCACACGGCCGCGCATGCTGCTGCTCGATGAGCCGATGGCAGGCATGGGGCCTGACGAATCCGAGCGCATGGTGCAGTTGCTGCTGCAGCTGCGCCAGGACACGACCATTCTGCTGGTGGAGCACGACATGGATGCGGTCTTCCGCCTGGCGGACCGCATCTCGACCCTGGTGTTTGGCAAGGTGATTGCCACCGGCACAGCCGACGAGATACGGCGCAACCCGGATGTGCGCCGCGCCTACCTGGGCGACGAGGCTGCAGAGGAGGCCGCCTGATGACTGCATTGCTGGAAGTGGAAGCCTTGGAGACTTGCTACGGCAGCAGCCAGGTGCTGTTTGGCATGCACCTGCACATGGCGGCGGGCGAGGTGGCGACCTTGCTGGGCCGCAATGGCATGGGCAAGACCACCACCGTGCGCAGCCTGCTGGGCATGACCCCCGCGTCGGCCGGCACGGTGCGGTTTCGTGGCGAGCGCATCGAGCACCTGCCCGCGGACCGCATTGCGCGCATGGGCATGGCGGTGGTGCCCGAGGGCCGGCAGATCTTTGCCAACCTGACGGTGCAGGAAAACCTGCAGGCCTTTGCGGCCAACCGCAATGCCTCGGAGAACCCCTGGTCGCTCGACCGCGTCTACCAGCTGTTTCCGCGCCTGGCCGAACGCGCCGGCAACCCCGGCAACCGGCTCTCGGGCGGTGAGCAGCAGATGCTGGCCATTGGCCGGGCGCTGATGACCAACCCGCATCTGCTGATTCTGGACGAGGCCACCGAAGGCCTGGCGCCGCTGATCCGCGAGGAGATCTGGCAGTGCCTGGCGGCCTTGCGTACACAGGGTCAGGCGATTTTGGTGATCGACAAATACGTCAAGCGGCTGATGGCGCTGGCTGACCGGCACACCTTGATCGAGCGCGGCCAGGTGGTGTGGCAGGGCAGCTCGGCCCAGCTGGAAGCGCAGCCCGCGCTGTGGCAGCGCTATATCGGGGTCTGACATGGCAGCCTTGACCTGGCCCGAGAACGGCGCCGTTTTCCGCGTGGCCACCGGCATCCGCTTTGCGCAGTGCGACCCGGCAGGCATTGTGTTTTATCCGCAGTACCTGGTGCTGTTCCAGTCCCTGGTGGAGGACTGGTTCAACCAGGCGCTGCACTACCCCTATGCCCAGATGCTGGGGCCCGAGCGTACCGGGCTGCCCATCGTGCACCTGGCCTGTGATTTTCGGGCCATTGCCCGCATGGGCGACGCGGTGCAACTGGAGCTGGCCGTGCTGCGGCTGGGCAGCCGCTCGCTGCAGTTGGCGCTGCGCTGTGCCGGCGATGATGGCGCGGTGCGGGCGCTGGCCCACCAGGTGCTGGTGTTCACCAGCCTGGACAGCCATGAAGCCATCCGCATTCCCCCGGCCATCCAGGCCCGCATCGCGCGCTGGATGGCGGCGGAATGCACCGTCTGAGATTTGTTCGCTAAAGGAGGCGCAATGCAAGTACTACTTCCCCCAGGTTGGCCCCGGCCCAAGGGCTATGCCAATGGCGTGATGGTCAGCGGCCGGCAGATTTTTGTCGCCGGCATGATTGGCTGGGATGCGCAAGGGGTGTTCCACACCGATGACCTGGCCGGCCAGGTGCGCCAGGCGCTGCAGAACATTGTGGCGGTGCTGGAAGAGGGCGGTGCCAAGCCCGAGCACATTGTGCGCATGACCTGGTACATCACCGACAAGCAGGCGTATATGGCCCAGCAGGCGGAGATCGGCAAGGCCTACCGCGAGCTGATTGGCAGCTTCAACGCCGCGATGACGGCAGTGCAGGTGGTCGCCTTGATCGAGGATCGGGCCAAGGTGGAGATCGAGGTCACCGCCGTGGTGCCCGATGCCGGCTGAGCAGACCATGGCCGCCAGCACGCCACCCAGGCTGTACCGCGATTTTGAATCGCAGGCACAGATTGATGCGCAGTACGACACCACGCGGCCGGTGGCCGACCCGGCGGCTGCCCGCCAGCATTTTGCCGAGCGCAGCGCCCAGGCGCGTGCGCAACTGCGCTGCGTGCTGGATGTGCCGTTTGGCCCGACCTTGGCAGAGACGCTCGATATCTTCCCTGCAGCGGACGGGGCACCCGCGCCGGTGTTCGTGTTTCTGCATGGCGGCTACTGGCGGGCCAATACCTCCAAAGAGTTCAGCTGCGTAGCCCTGGGGCCGCAGGCGCTGGGTTTTTGCACCGTGGTGGTGAACTATGCGTTGTGCCCGCAGGTCAGCATTGATGAAATCGTGCGCCAGTGCCGCGCCAGCCTGGCCTGGGTGCTGCGCCACATTGCTGCCTATGGCGGCGACCCGGCGCGGGTGGTGGTGGGCGGGCATTCTGCCGGTGGCCAGTTGGGTGCGATGTGCCTGCAAACACGCTGGGCGCGCGACTATGGCCTGCCCGATGACCCGCTGCGCGGCGCGCTGCTGGTCAGTGGCCTCTATGACCTTGCACCGCTGCGTTACAGCTATCTGCAGCCGATGATCCAGCTCGATGAGGGACTGATTGCCCGTAACTCGCCCGCTTTTGCGGCCAGGCGCTGCGCCAGCCCCATGCACCTGGTCTGGGGCGGGCGCGAGCAAACGGAGTTTGAACGCCAGTCACTGCTGATGCACAGCGCCTGGCTGGCAGCGGGCAATGTGGCCGAGCAGGCCGCGCTGGCCGACTGCGACCATTTCACGGTGCTGCATGGGCTGGAAGATCCGCAGTCGGATCTGTGCCAGCGCTTGTGGCGACTGTCTAACTGAAGATCCTCTTGGGAAACAGAAAACGTCTGCAGCGCAGACGTTCCCTGTTTAGAAGTCCAGCAGGCTGAAGCCCAGCGAGAACACCGTCCGCTTGTAGTTGTAGTCGATCAGGCTGTCACCATAGCCGTGGAAGACCTGGGCATGCAGGCGCAGGTTGCTCTTGCCGCCCATCCAGCCATCACCCAAGGTATGCATCCATTCCACGCGGCCGGAGCCCTTGCCGTGGCCGTTGAGCGAGCCGCGCGCCGTCACACCCATCCAGTTGCGCTGGTTCACGTTCCAGCCCAGTTTCAGCTCGCTGCGGCCGATGTAGTTCTGGATATTGGGGTTGTTGTCGTCTTCCGCACTTTCGTTGATGCGGTGCCAGATCTTCGCCTGCAGCTGCAGGCGGTTGTCCAGCTCGAAACCGGTCATCAGGTAGGTGCGGTTCCAGCTGCGCGAGAGCGGGTCGCTCTGGCCATTGGACTGGTGCTCCAGGCCAATGCCGCTGTAGCGCCAGCGCCAGCCAAACGGCAGCTGGGCGGTGGTCGGGTAGACGTAGAAGATCTCGGGCTGGTGGTCGGTGGTGCGGAAAGGGCGCGACAGGTCCGAGTTGAATACCTGCCAGTACGACAGGCCCGTGTAGCCAATCCACAGCGAATCACGCAGCTTGCCGTTGGGGTCCGTCAGCAGGTTTTGCGCCAGCTTGGTGCGCACCGACAGCTGGATGCGCATCTCCTGCTTCTGGTAGTCCGTCTCGGTCGTGGCCGAATTGACGGGGTTGAGCGAGCTGGGCTGGCGGTTGACCTTGTCGCCGACGGCAAACGATACCGACAGAGGGCGGTAGCCACGGAAGCTGAAGGTGCCGCAGTCGGTACCGGCCTCGAGTTCCCAGAAGCGCGACATCTCGGTGTAGCCGTCGTTGCGGCAGCCACCGATGGGCGCGGGCGCGGGTGCGTCTGCGGCGGCCAGCGCACTGGCCGGAGGGGTCAGGCCGACCATGGCATTGGCCGAGGCGGCAGGCGTGGTGGCCACGGCCTGCCCTTGCGGGCTGGCCAGGGGCTGCTGCGACTGCTGCTGCGCCCATTGGTCAAAGCAGGCCAGGCGGGCGTTGCCGTCGCTGAGCGCGGTGCACTGCTGCCACACGGTTGCGGCAGGCGCCGAGCTGCTGGCAGCGGCCGGGGTTTGCGCGAAGCTGCCCAGCGGCAGACCGGCCATCAGCAGGCTCGCCGCCAGCGGGGCTGGCGAGCGCAGAAATTTTGTTGTTGTCATGGTCGAGGAAGGAGAGGTAGGACGCGTGGCTGGGACGGCTGCGCGGTTGTCCATTATTGCGGCGATTAAGGCGTTTTCGATGGCTTGCGCATGACGAATGCGTGGCTGTTGTCGTTGGCATCCAACCATTCGCCCCGGATCTCGCGGCCGCAGCTGCCGTCGACCACTTCGCCCAGCCAGCTGCCCGAGACTTTTTTGCCATCTGCGGACTCTTCCATCGTCAGCTTGCCCTTGTCCACATCACCGACGACGATGGCCGTGCCGCCGGGCCGCTGGATCTGCCCTTTGACGGTGCCGTTCCATTCGGGGTGGGGCGCCAGCTGCAAAGTTACGGGACCGGGCAGGCCGGGCAGTTCGGCCTGCCACAGGCCCAGCAGCTCGGGCTGCTCCATCTGCATGGCGGTAGGACAGGCGGGGCGGGTGGCTGGGGCGCTGGTGCAGGCGCTGGCCAGTGCAGCGCAGAAAGCGCTCAGGATCAGGGTCTTGGTCATGGATACTCAGTTCGAATCAGGGCTGGTGGCGGCGCTGCTCTGGGCCTTGCGCGCGAACTCTTCGCGCAGTTTGCGCAGTTTCTCGCGCGGGTCTTCGCGGGCGGTGCTGCTGTCCAGGCCCATCTCGGCGATGAAGCGGCTGGGCAGCGCAGAGACCAACTCGCGCCCTTTTTTGCGCCGCTTGGTCCAGCTCACGGCCAGTGAGCGCTGGGCACGCGTGATGCCGACATACATCAGGCGGCGCTCTTCCTGCAGGCGCTGTGCGGTGTCGTCGCTGACCTTTTGCTGGCGGCCATCATCGTCGTCGAGCTTGAAGGGCAGCAGCCCTTCGTTGACGCCGATCAGCATCACATGCGGCCATTCCAGGCCCTTGCTGGCATGCAGGGTGGACAGGATCACCATGTCCTGCTCCTTCTCGCGCTCGCTGATGGTCGACAGCAGCGCGATGGTCTGCGAGACTTCGAGCAGGCTCTTGGACTCGCTCACCGTCGTGGTGTCGGCCGCCGTCGTGGTCTGGCCACCGGCGCGCTGGGCCATCCAGTCGCAGAACTCCAGCACATTGGTCCAGCGGGCGGCAGCGACCTTTTCGCTGTCTTCGGCGTCATAGAGATGCTGCTCGTAGCCGATCTCCTTGAGCCAGTCGAGCAGAAAGGCCAGTGATTCCTCGGCCCCCCGGGTCTGGCGGGCGCGGTATTCAAGGTCGTTGATGTAGCGGCCAAACTCCAGCAGGCTCTCGCGCCCCTTGGCGGGCATCGCGTCTTCCAGCATGGCATTGAACAGCGCACCAAACATGCTGCAATGGTGGGCCTTGGAGAACTCGCCCAGCCGGCCCAAGGTGGTATGGCCGATGCCGCGCTTGGGGTTGGTGATGGCGCGCAGAAAGGCCGGATCGTCGTCGTTGTTGATCCACAGCCTGAACCAGGCGCAGAGGTCGCGGATCTCGGCGCGGTCGAAAAAGCTGGTGCCGCCCGAGACCTTGTAGGGCACATTGGCCTTGCGCAACGCCTTCTCGAAGGGTTTGGCCTGGTGGTTGGCGCGGTAGAGGATGGCGAAATTCTTCCAGTCCGGCGGCGGGTTGGCCGCAGCGCGCAGGCTCAGGATGCGGGCGACGGCACGCTCGGCCTCGTGCTCTTCGGAGTCGCAGTCGACAATGCGCACCGGCTCGCCCTCGCCCAGCTCGGAAAACAAGGTCTTGGGAAACAGCTTGGGATTGGGCTGGATCACATTGTTGGCGGCACGCAGGATGGCGCTGGTCGAGCGGTAGTTCTGCTCGAGCTTGATGACCTTGAGCTGGGGGTAGTCGACCGGCAGCTTCTTGAGGTTGTCCAGGGTCGCGCCGCGCCAGCCGTAGATGCTCTGGTCGTCATCGCCCACGGCGGTGAGGTGGCCGCGCTCACCCACCAGCAGCTTGAGCAGCTCGTATTGGGTGGCATTGGTGTCCTGGTACTCATCGACCAGCACATGGCCCAGGTTGGTCTGCCATTTGGCTCGGACCTCGGGGTGGTCGCGCAGCAACCGCAGCGGCATGCCGATCAGGTCGTCAAAGTCCACGCTCTGGTAGGCGGTCAGCCGCTCGTCATAGCGCTGCATCAGCACGGCAATGGCGCGCTCGTTGTCATCGGCGGCCTGGGCCAGTGCCTCCTTGTAGTCGAGGCCCATGTTCTTCCACTTGCTGATGGTCCACTGCCACTGGCGTGCGGTGGCCACATCGGCGGTGCCGCCGGCCGCGTCCTTGAGGATGCCGACCACATCGTCGCTGTCGAGAATGCTGAACTGCGGCTTGAGCCCCAGCACATGGCCGTCCTCGCGCACCATCTTCACCCCTAGCGCATGGAAGGTGCAGACCAGCACATCCTTGGCCTGGCGGCCGATTAGGCTCTTGGCGCGCTCGCGCATTTCGGAGGCGGCCTTGTTCGTGAAGGTGATCGCGGCAATCTTGCGGGGCGCCATGCCGGTCTCGATCAGACGGGCGATCTTGTGCGTGATCACCCGGGTCTTGCCCGATCCGGCGCCGGCCAGCACCAGGCAGGGGCCCTGGGTGTAATGCACGGCTTGTAATTGAGCGAGATTGAGACCAGCGGCCATGGTGGCGGAAGAACCTTTGCAGATCAATAAGGAAAGCGCAGAAGAATAGCCGCAACTGCGCGCGGCTGCAGATTCAGGCCTTTGGTTTTCATAGATTTGCTTACATAAAAAACCACAGTCGGCCTGTAATTGTCAATGAATGTAGAGCAGATGGTAAAACGTGCGGAGAAAAGCTTGCGTCTGACGAGCAAGCTTCTAGAATGCCGATAGCATTGCTTCTGCCAAGTGGCAAACCTTATAAATTAAGACAATAAAAGTGTAAATTAATCGCCATGCAGACCGCCGGTATTTCCGCAGAATTGCTCACTCCCAGCAGCCGCCACCGCTTTGAGCAGCTGTATGGCGTGGCGTCGCGCAAATCGGTGCTCCCATGGAAGGAAGTGCCGCGGGATCGCGCCCAGCTGATTGTGCTGGACCAGGGCATGGCCGATGCGATCTCGTCGCTGGGCAAGGCGCCCTGCGTCGTCTGCATCGGACAGGTCAAGACCGCGATGCTCGACGGTGCCACCTGGGTGGGCCGGCTCGATGCGAACTACACCTTGAGCGATCTGATCGACATGTTCGACCGTGCGGCAGTCTTCCTGCTCGACTGGGATGCGCGCAACAAGGTCATGCGCAAGGAGTCGGAGCAGTCCGCTGCGCAGCCTGCCGCCGCTACCCCACAGGAGTTCCGCTACCAGCTCAAATCCTGGGTATCCGTAGGCGCACCTTTCAACACCGGGGCCTGCATCCGTGCGCTGGCCCTGCTGTCGCGCGAACCCGTGTCCATTGCCCAGCTGTGTCTGCACAGCGGGCTCGATACGATGGTGGCGCGAGGCCTGCTGGTGGAGCTGGGCCGCCGCGGCGTACTGCGCGGCGTCGCGCTTCCGGCAATTCCCGCCGCTTCTTCCCCCTCCCATCCCCGTGAGCCGCTACACTCCAAAGGATTGCTCAGCCGTTTAGGGCGATGGATACGAGGGGGAGGTAAGCCGGGATGAACCAAGAATCAGGTGGAACAGGGCCGCACAAGATGCCGCGCATTGCGCTGTGCGGGCCCATGGGCATTGGCAAGACGACCGCAGTGCGCTCACTGTGCGGTGCGCTGATGTCCAGCTCCGATGTCCGCAACCTGGATCTGGCGACCCATAGCAAGGAACTCACCACGGTCGGCACCGAGTTCGGCGAGATCGATCTGGGCGGTGGCGAAGTGGTGCAGATCTGCGGTTGCCCGGGCCAGGAGCGTTTCAGCTTTGTGCGCCAATGGGTGCTGTCCGTGTCGATGGGTGTGTTCATCATGACCGATGTGAACAGCCCCCACAGCCTGGCCGAGACCAACCGCATTCTGGACGAAATCCGGCAGCTGCCGCGCCCACCTGTTGCGCTGGTGCTGAGCGCACGTCCGGCAACAACACAACAAATTGAAACATTCGCCCAAGGCGTGTATTCTGCGGGCCATGGGGTGATTCCCGTTCTGGAAGCCGATCCACGCGACCGTGGGCAGCTGCTGGATGCGATGAGCGTCCTTGTTTCCATGCTGTCTCTGCAAAGCGAGAATTCATGACTGCATCTCAACCTCTGATCCCTGCCCAGGTCGTCAAGGCAGGCCAGCAGGCCCTTGATAGGTATATTGGCCCTGTTGATGGTGTACGCGTGGCACTGCTGAGTACGCCCGATGGATTTGAAATTGCGTCGTTGCGCACGAACAGCGAGCTGCAGCTCAATCGCCTGTCGGCGATGGCGGGATCTCTGATGGCGATGGCTCGTGCCGTGGGCCGGGAGATCAACCACACCGGCTGCAAGCGGCTGACCTTTGAGACCGAGACCGGCGTGGTCGTGTTCCAGTCGGTTACCTCCGAGTTTCCTTGCATCCTGTGCATGGTGCTCGATACCAATGCGATCCTCGGTCGTGTGCTGTGGGCAGCCGCCGAGGTGGGCGCCGAGATGAATAAAGTCTGACAGCGTGGGGCCGTTCCAGGCCCCGGCTGTGGATAACCACTGAGGCGCCGCACTGGCCGCCTGCAGTGGTCACGATAATCCGCCAGTGTGCAAAGGGGGAGTGAGATGGCATCGGTTCAAGAAGCGTTGACGCAACTTTTGACGGTCGATGGCGCGATGTGCGCCGCGTTGGTCGACAGTGGCAGCGGCATGCTGCTGGGCAGTGCGGGATCCGGTCTGGATCTGGAGCTGGCAGCGGCGGGCAACACCGAGGTGGTGCGGGCCAAGCTCAAGACGATGAAATCGCTGGGCCTGCAGGACTCCATCGACGACATCCTGATCACGTTGGGCTCGCAATACCACATCATCCGCCCGGTAGCGCAGAAGGAAGGCCTGTTCCTGTACCTGGTGCTGGACAAGCAGCGCAGCAACCTGGCACTGGCCCGGCGCAAATGCGCGGAAGTGGAAAAACTGGTGACGATCTAAGTTTTTAAGATCGTTCCAGGCGCTGATACGGCTTTCTGCCGGATCCGGGCCTGACAAGACCGTCCCTGCGCATGGCCGGTCTTTTCTTTTAGGGGGCGGGCGCATCGCTGCCGGTCCCTCTCGCTACATCTGCGCTGGCGCATTCTGGGCACAATCGGGCCGTGCTGTCCGTCTTCCTCGTCACCTTTCCATTCTTTGCGCTGGTGCTGTGCGGCTTTGCGGCCACGCGGCGCGGCATCTTCCCGCTGCCAGCGATTGCCGGCGTGAATGCCTTTGTGCTGTACTTTGCGCTGCCCTGCATGCTGTACAAGGCCGGCTCCTCGCTGCCCTTTGCGCAGCTGATGAACCTGCCCATTCTGCTGCTGTATGTGCTGTGCCAGTTGCTGCTGGTGGCCGGCTGCGTGGCGGGCGCGCGCCTGCGCGGCATGGACTGGAACAACAGTGCCTTTGGCGCCCTGGTGACGGCCTTTCCCAATACCGGTTTCATGGGCCTGCCGCTCCTGGTGGCACTGCTGGGCGAAGCGGCAGCCGGCCCGGCGATCGTGACCATGCTGGTGGACATGGTGTTCACCACCTCGCTGTGCCTGGCACTGTCGCGCATGGATGGCGCCGCAGGCAATGCGCGGGCAGCGTTGCTCAAGGCGCTCAAAGGTGTGCTCACCAACCCCATGCCCTGGGCCATCCTGCTGGGCGCGCTGGCCTCGTTCATGGAGTGGAAGCTGCCCCAGGCGCTGGACCAGACCGCTGGCCTGCTGGGCAGCGCTGCGACACCGGTGGCGTTGTTTGCCGTGGGCGCGGTGCTGGCCCGCTCGAAGATGGTGGAGGAAGAGTACGCCACGCCCGCCAGCTATGTGCCGCTGGCGCTGGTCAAGCTCTTCGTGCATCCGCTGCTGGTGCTGGGCCTGGGCCACGCCGCCATCGCCGCAGGGCTGCCGATCAACCGTTTTGCGTTGCTGGTCGTGGCGCTGGTGGCGGCGTTGCCGAGCGCCAGCAATGTCACCCTGCTGGCCGGACGCTATGGCGCCCACAATGGGCGCATTGCGCACATCATCCTGGTCAGCACTGCGCTGGCCTTTGTCAGCTTTTCGGCGGCGGTCAGCTGGCTGGTCTGAGGGCTTTGCGCCGCGTTTCAGATGGCCTGAGGGTCGACATCGACCAGCCAGCGCACCAGACCCTTGTGCTCCGGGTGCGCGCGCAACCAGTGCAGGCAGGGCTGCCAGGCACGCAGGAACTGCTGCAAGGCCTTGCGTGACGGACTTTCGATCAGCATCTGGGCCCGCTCCACGTTGGCGACCCGCTGCATGGACAGCGGAATCGGCGGGTAGACAAAGACCTCGCTGCCTTCCAGCAGCTGCTGGCTCTGCGCCAGCTCCGAAGCGGCGCGCAAAAAGGCCTGGGCTTCCTGTTGCGAGCGGGCATCGGCGCGGATGATGGCCTGGTGGGCAAACGGGGGCATGGCTGCATCGCGCCGCTCCTGGAGCTGCTGGGCGGCAAAGCCGCTGTAGTCCCACTGGCGCAGGGCCTGGTAGACGGCATGCTCGGGCTGCTGCGTCTGCAGCCACATCTCCACCGCGCTGCCCTGGGCGGCGACATAGGCGGCATCGCGCCCGGCGCGGCCGGCGGCCTGCAGCAGCAGCGAGAACAGCCGCTCGGGCGCACGAAAGTCGCTGGACATCAGCGCATCATCGGGCTGCACGGCGGCGACCAAGGTCACGCGCCGGAAATCATGGCCCTTGGCGACCATTTGCGTGCCGACCAGCACGTCGACATCGCCGGCATGCACATCAGCCATTTTTTCTGCCAGCGCGCCTTTTGCCTTGGTGGTGTCGGCATCGATGCGGGCGATGCGGGCCGGCTGGCCGTCGGGGCGCTGCACATTGCGCAGCAGGCGCTCCAGTGCTTCTTCGAGCTGCTCGGTGCCTTTGCCCAGCGGCAGGATGTCCGGGTTGCCACAGCTGGGGCAGGCCAGTGGCACGCGCTGGCTGTAACCGCAGTGGTGGCAGCGCAGCGTACGGTCCACCTTGTGGAAGACCTGGTGCGCGCTGCAGTGCGGGCAATCGCTTTTCCACCCGCAGTCACCGCAGAACAGCACGGGCGCAAATCCGCGCCGGTTGAGCAGCACCAGCGCTTGCTCGCCGCGCTCCACGCGCTGCGTGATGGCTTGCACAAGCGCGGGTGAGAACAGTGTCTGGCGCGGCTGCTGGCGCATATCGACGAGGCGCAGCCGGGGCATCTGCCCGGCGCCAATGCGGCTGGGCATGGCCAGCCGCAGGTAGCGGCCGCCCGCATCCTTGCCGCTGGCAGGGCGGCTGGCCCACCAGCTCTCGAGCGACGGGGTGGCCGAGCCGAGGATCACCTGGGCTTGCAGATCATGGCCACGCCAGATGGCCAGGTCGCGTGCCGAGTAACGCGCCCCTTCCTGCTGCTTGTAGCTGGCGTCATGTTCTTCATCGACGATCAGCAGCTGCAAATGGGGCATGGAGGCAAACACAGCCATGCGCGTGCCCAGCACGATGCGGGCCTGGCCGGTGTGGGCCGCGAGCCAGCTTTTGAGGCGTTGCGCTGCGGTCATCCCGCTGTGCATGCTGACGACCGCGTCGGGGCCCAGCGTCGCTGAAAAGCGCGCCTGGAACCGCGCTTCCAATTGCGGCGTGAGGTTGATTTCCGGCACCATCACCAGAACCTGGGCGCGGGGATCGCGCTGCAACAAGGCCTGCGCCTGGTGCAGATAGACTTCGGTCTTTCCGCTGCCTGTGCTGCCAAAAAGCAGAAAAGGTCCTGTATTTTTATCTATCTGGGCACAAACTTCCATCTGCTCCTGGCTCAAGGCCAGGGCTTGGTCGGCAGCGATATCATCGCTCGGAGCCTTTTTCTTGCGTTTGAGGCGCCGCGCCCATTGCTCCACGGTCAGGTCTCGCAACGCCGGAGGCAGCGTTGCAATCGCCATTTCACCCAAACTGCGTTGGTAATAACGGGCCGCAAAATGCACTAAACGCAGCCAACTTTCGGGCAAGGGGGCGATGGCTTCGAGCACTGCGGTGATGGGCTTGATCTTTTCCGGGTCGCCAGCAAAAGCGGTGTCGATGCCCCAGACGACCCCCATCACTTCCCGCTTGCCCAGGGGCACCCGCACCAGGGTGCCCGGGGGCAATGGCTGGTCGGCGCAGTAGGTGAGCAGTTCACTGGCCGCGCTGATGGCGCTGTAGGCGGGCGTGTGGACGGCGATGGACAGCAGAATCAAGGCGCAAGGATCAGTGGTGCGGGGGAGCTCCGAGTGTAGCGACTGGCCCGGCATGGCACTGCCCCAGTTCACACAGGTGCCCGAGCCTTCCAGTACGGTGTTTATCCTGATTGCGCCCGGGGGTACGGCCACCCGGTAACAAACCAAAGAACTTATACACAAGGCAAATCACAAGAGAAATCAATAGCTGGCTTCGATTTCTGTGGATAACTTTGTTGAAATATCGGCTGTCTGATCTGGATCAGAATTACCACACATTGTCCAATGGCTTGGCATAAGCGCTGACAAAATTTTTTTATATATATCTTTCAGTGGGTTATATTTTTTGTTCGCTGCATGCGCCCGATAGCCGCAGGATATTGTGCTAGAGGGCCTGCTTTCCACATTGTGTGTATAAGTGCTTGCTCCGTTTCGGTGCCCGGGCCTGAGCGGGATCCAGACCCCGCTGCGCTTATCCACAATTTCTCGTTAAACAGCTGAGTTATCCACTGCAATTCTTTGATGGCATTGGAAAAAATAGTGCTTCAACGGGAACTTCCGCAAGCATGCGCTGCGCGTCAGCTGCATTTGCAGCGCACGGGGGCTTCAGCTTCCGATATGATTCAGAGCCGTTCCCTGACGGGCAGGGCCCACCGCTGTCCTGATACCGCTGATGCACGCGCCAACGCATCGGTCCAGCGCTTGCTGCATGATGCAGCTGCGCAGGTTCCTGGCTTGCAGTTGGGCCTGCCGACGTTGCCAGCCGAAGTCCCGACTTTTTGCGTTCCCCCTGCTTTCCTACTTGCTCCATGTCTCTGATCCGATCGATTCTGCACACGCTCTTCATGAGCCTGACGGTGATCCCCTACACCCTGACCATCCTGCTGCTGCGGGTGTGCGGTGCCAGCAGCCGGGCCCGTTATGCAGTGGCGCGCCGCTGGCTCAAGCTGTCGGCAGACAGCGCTGGCTGGTTCTGCGGCATTCGGGTGCGTATCCAGGGCATGGAGAATCTGCCCGTCTCCGGCCAGCCTGGCAGTGACAAGGGTGTGGTGCTGCTGTGCAAGCACCAGTCGACCTTTGAGACCTTTCTGATGCCCGCCATCATGCCGACGCCGCTGGCCTATGTGTTCAAAAAGGAGTTGCTGAAGATTCCTTTCTTTGGCTGGTCCATCGGCAGCCTGGACATGATCCATATCGACCGCAAGGACGGCAGCCGCGCGTTCCACAAGGTGGTGGAGCAGGGCAAGCGCCTGTTGGGCCAGGGCATCTGGGTGATCATGTTCCCCGAAGGCACGCGCATTGCTCGCGGTGAAAGCGGCGAGTACAAGACGGGCGCGACGCGCCTGGCGATCATGGCCGGTGCCCGGGTGGTGCCCATTGCTGTGACCTCTGCCAAATGCTGGCCGCGCAAGGCTTTTGTCAAGACGCCAGGCATTGTCGATGTGTCCGTCGGCAAGCCTATCGACAGCCAGGGCCGCAAGCATGATGAGTTGATGGCGGAGGTGGAGTACTGGATCGAGTCCGAAATGCGCCGCCTGGACCCGGAGGCCTATGTGGGCAAGCCTGCGCTGCAGGCACCTGCGACGGCGGCACCGTCCGCAGCTGCTGGGCCGGGTGCGGCCGCCCACTAAAGGAAAATGGCTGCTGTGTCCGCCGCTGAGCGCGCCTTGCTGAGGTTCTGCCGCAGAACGGGGTATCGCCATGGTTGATGTGCGTCGCCTGGTGCAGATGGCGCTGGACCTGTGGGAGCGCAGCGAGCCGGCTGCCGCTGCAGCGCCGGTGCCGCCACCGCCTCCAGCGGCCGCGGCGATAGCGGATGCCAGGCCGGTGTCACTGCCCGATTCCGCGCCTGCGGCGCCTCCGCTGCGCCTGCCAGTGCCGCCTCCCGCACCGGTCGCCCGCCCCGCTGCCCCTGCGGCACCGGCCTCCTTGCAGGCACACCCTGCTGCCAATCGCAGCATCCTGTTGCAAGGCCAGCGGGTGGCCTACTTGCTCCAGCGCGCCAAGCGGCGCAGCATTGGCTTTGTGGTGAGCGAAGACGGGTTGGTCGTGCGTGCGCCGCGCTGGGTGACGCAACCGGGCATTGACGAAGCGCTGCAGGACAAGGCCGGCTGGATTGTGCGCAAGATCGCCGAAATGCAGCAGCGGCGTGCCAGCAGCCTGAGCGCCAGCATCCAGTGGGAAGACGGCGCCAGCCTGCCGTTTCTAGGGCAGCCACTGCAACTGGTGGTGGACAGTGAGCAGCGCGTGGCGCGCTCCGGGGCGGTCTGGCGGGTCGAGGAAGACGTGCCGGGCTCGCCCTCGCGCCTGTACCTGGCGCTGCCTCCCAGTGCGGGGCGCACGCAGATTCGTGATCTGGTGCAGGCCTGGTTCATCCAGAGTGCACGTCAGCATTTCCTGGCGCGGCTGGCCCATTTTGCGCCGCTGCTGGGGGTGCACTACACCAGCTTGCGCCTGTCGAGTGCCGAGACGCGCTGGGGCAGCGCCAAGTCCGATGGATCGATCCGGCTGAACTGGCGGCTGATGCACTATGCGCCGGCCGTCATCGACTATGTGGTGGCCCATGAGCTGGCCCATTTGCGGGTGATGGACCACAGCCCCCGTTTTTGGGACACCGTGGCCGAGGTGGTGCCTGACCACCGCGCGCTGCGCCAGCAACTGAAGGACATGCCGGCCCCGCCCTGGGACCGGGCAGCGTAGCGGCGCTGGACCTACCCGCACTATTGAAGAGGTGTCTATGAGCTTGACCGCAGAACAGCAGACCATCGTGCCTGCCAATGGCTATGCCGGTGATATTGGTGCCCGGCTGGCCTGGCACTGGGTACAAAACCAGCAGGCCGTGCTGGTCGATGTGCGCACGGATGCAGAACGTGCCTGGGTCGGGCAGGTGCCCGGCGCCGTCGCCATTGCCTGGAAGCAGTGGCCGGATATGGCGATGAACCCCGATTTCGATGCCCAACTGCTGGCACTGGCCCAGCGGGCGCCGGGCGCCAAGATCGTGCTGCTGTGCCGCAGCGGGGTGCGCTCGGTAGCGGCGGCGCAGCGCGCCAGCCAGTTGGGGCTGGAGGCCTACAACATCCTGCAGGGCTTTGAGGGTGATGCGAATGCCCAGGGTCAACGCGGGCAGCTCGGGGGCTGGCGTTACCAGGGTTTGCCCTGGTCCCAATGAGCGCCGTAATCGTCGCTGCTTGTAACCGGGCTGCTTGCGAGGCAGTCGGAATACGGCTGACCCTGTAAACTTGTCCGCCTCATGATGGATGGAGTGACACATTGACTGTCGGTGTAGGCAGCGCCGCCTCTGCGCGCGCATTGGTGGATAGCGTGCGTGTGCACTGGCCGCTGGTGGTCAAGATGACGCGTCGTGAAGTGAGTGAGCGCTTCAAGGGATCGCTAGGCGGATGGCTGTGGGCGGTGCTGATACCGCTGTCCATGCTGGTGATCTACACCTTCGTGTTCTCCGTGGTGTTCAAGGCGCGCTGGGGTGAGGGGCCGGAGTCCAAGACCCAGTTCGCGATGGTGCTGTTTGCCGGACTGATCGTCTACGGACTGTTTTCCGATGTGCTCAACCGTGCGCCCCATCTGGTGCTGGCCAATGTGAACTACGTCAAGCGCGTGGTGTTCCCGCTGGAGATTCTGGTGGTGGTGGCCGTCTGCTCGGCCCTGTTCCAGGCGCTGGCCAGCCTGGCGGTACTGCTGGTGGCGCTTTTGGTGCTCAATGGCAAGATCCCGCTGACCGCCGTGCTGCTGCCGGTGGTCTGGATGCCTTTGGTGCTGCTCAGTGTCGGCGTGGGCTGGTTCTTTGCGTCGCTGGGTGTATTTGCCCGCGATCTCAAGCAGATCACCGGTGTGATGACGACCATGCTGATGTTCATCTCGCCGATTTTCTTCCCGGTGCATGCACTGCCTGCCAGCTTTCAAACCGCGATGTGGCTCAATCCGCTGACTTTTTTCATTGAACAGACGCGCGCCGTGCTGATCTGGGGCCGCATGCCGGACTGGACCGGCTGGGCGATCAGCATGCTGGCCTGCAGCCTGGTGGCCTGGCTGGGCTTCGCCTGGTTCCAGAAGACGCGCAAGGGATTTGCCGATGTCCTCTGAATCTCTGGCACTGGACGTACAGGGCCTGGGCAAGTGCTTCCATATCTATGACGCGCCCGGCGACCGCTTGCGGCAGTTTGTGATGCCGCGCCTCTCGCGCCTGCTGGGGCGTGAGGCCAAGCCCTACCACCGGGAGTTCTGGGCGTTGCGTGGGCTGGACCTGCAGGTGGCCAGGGGTGAGACCATTGGCATCATCGGCCGCAATGGCTCGGGCAAATCCACCTTCTTGCAGATGGTCTGCGGCACCTTGGCGCCCAGCTGCGGCGCGGTGACCACCCAGGGCCGCACCGCCGCGCTGCTGGAGCTGGGCGCCGGCTTCAACCCCGAGTTCTCGGGCCGGGACAATGTAGTGATGAACGCGGCGCTGCTGGGGCTGAGCGATGCACAGATCGCCGAGCGCTTTGACTCGATTGCCGCCTTTGCCGATATTGGCGAGTTCATCGACCAGCCGGTCAAGACCTATTCCAGCGGCATGTATGTGCGGCTGGCCTTTGCGGTGATCGCCCATGTGGACGCCGATATCCTGGTGGTGGACGAAGCACTGGCCGTGGGCGATGCGGTGTTCACCCAGAAGTGCATGCGTTTTCTGCGCAGCTTCATGGAGCGGGGCACCTTGCTTTTTGTCAGCCACGATACGGCTGCCATCAAGAGCCTGTGCGACCGCGTGGTCTGGATCGACAAAGGCCAGGTGATGCAGATCGGACCGACCAAGGAGGTCTGCGACCGCTACATGCAGGCCTGCTATGAGGCCGAGCAGGGCAGTGGCCCGGCGGCAGCAGCGCCACCAGCAGCACCTGTGTTCGACGCCAGCCTGCCCTGGCACGACCAGCGGCGCGATTTCTTCCGCGCAGAGCCGCTGCGCAATGACATCGAGGTGTTTCGCTTCAACCCCGAGGCGCCTTCGTTCGGCCTGGGTGGCGCTCGCATCACTGGCGCCTGGCTGATGGATACGCAGCAGCGTCCCCTGCACTGGGTGGTGGGGGGTGAGCCGGTGGTCTTGCGCATCCAGGCGCAGTGCCACCAGCCCCTGGCTTCGCCCATCGTCGGCTTTGTGGTCAAGGACCGCACCGGCCAGGCCGTTTTTGGCGACAACAGCTATTTGAGCTATCTGGGCCAGCCCGTGGCCTGTGCCAGCGGCCAGGTCCTGCAGGCCGAGTTCAGTTTTGACATGCCCCGGATGCCGGTGGGCCATTACGCGATCGACGTCGCGCTGGCCGATGGCTCGCAGCACGACCATGTGCAGCAACACTGGATCCAGGATGCGCTGCACTTCAAGTCCGAGTCCACGAACATGGCCACCGGTCTGCTTGGCATTCCGATGCGGTCCATCGTGCTGCAGGCCGGCCAGGCGCAACAGGAAACCTCTTCCCCATGAACCGTATGACAGACCTCCCGGGGCAGGCACGCGCCGACTATGACTGGCTGCTTCCCGCCGCCTTGTTGGAGCCCTACCATCTGACCCACCCCGCGCCTTGGGCGGGGCATATTCCCTTTGCCGCATGGCTGATGGCGGTGGCGCAGCCGCGCAGCCTGGTGGAGTTGGGGGCGTATTCCGGCATCTCCTACCTGGCTTTTTGCCAGGCCATTGCCGAGCAAGGCTTGATGACGCGCGCCTATGCGGTCGACACCTGGGAGGGCGATGCGCATGCAGGCGCCTACGGCGAGGGCATTTATGCCAGCCTGCGCCAGGCCCATGACCCGCACTACACCCAGTTCTCGACCTTGCTGCGCATGCGCTTTGACGAGGCCCTGCCCAGCTTTGCCGATGGCAGTGTCGATGTGCTGCATATCGATGGCCTGCACACCTACGAGGCGGTGCGCCATGATTTCGAGACTTGGCTGCCCAAGCTGAGCGAGCGCGGCGTGGTGCTGTTCCACGACAGCAATGTGCACCGTGATGACTTTGGCGTGCACCAGCTCTGGGCGGAGCTGGAGGGGCGTTACCCGAGCCTGCACTTTCCGCACAGCAATGGCCTGGGCGTGCTGCTGGTGGGCGCGCAGCAGCCTGCGTTGCTGCGCCGGCTGTGTGACCGCGGTGATGCGGTGTTTCAGCGCGAGGTCTGCCGGGTGTTTGCGGCGCTGGGAGCACGGCTGGAGGTCAAGGCCGAGATGATGGCGCTGCAGCATGCGCTGGGTGATCGGCAGCAGCATATCCAGACGCTGGAAACGGCCGGCCAGCAGCGCCACAGCTGGATCGAGAAGCTCGATGGCGATATCCGCAGCCTGGAGCTGGAGCGCGAGCAGCTGCGTGCGCATGTGGAGGGCTCCCAGGCCCAGGCCCAGCACAGCCAGAATGCGCTGGAGCAAGCCCAGGCCCAGGCCCAGTGGCTGACCGCCCGCCAGCAGCAGCAAGACATCAAGCTGCTGGCACTGCAGCAGGACCTCGCCCAGAAGCAGTGGCAGATCGAGCAGCAGACCCAGCAGATGCAGGCGCTGGCGCGCCAGCTGTCGCCGCTGTGGCGGCTCACCGATTTGCTGCGCAAATGCAAGTGTGCCGTCTTCCGCATCAAGCAGAAACTGGCGCCCTATGAGCCCGCCCTGGTTCGGCGTGTGCGCCACGCGCTGCGCCGCAAGATGCGCCAGGCCGGTGGCGCGCCTATACCCGCGGTAGCGCTGCTGCCCGGCAGCAACCGCCATTACGGCATTTTGGCGACAGCGCACACGCAGTTTGTCGCGCATGCGCTGGCCCGGGTGCTGCGCAAGGCGGGCTTTGAGGTGAGCCTGTTCCAGGATGTGCCCCCCGAAGGCTTTGGGCTGGACATGTACATCGTGGTCTGCCCACAGATGTTCAAGCAGCTGCCCCCGGGGGAGAGGCGTATCGTCTTCCAGATGGAGCAAAGCGTGAGTCCGCGCTGGTTCACTGACGAGTACCTGGCGATTTTGGAAAACTCGCTGTCCGCCTGGGACTATGCGCCGGCCAATCTGGCCTTTCTGGAGACCAAGGGAATTCGTTACCCCCACACCTTCCTGGTGCCGATCGGTGGCGTCGCCGCGTATTCGCAGCTGCTGCAGGACTGCGGCGAGCCGGCTTTGCCGGAGGTCGAACCGGGCTGCGACGTGCTGTTCTATGGCGATGTCAACGCCCCGCGCCGCCAGGAGATGCTGCAGGCGCTGCAGCGCCAGTTCTCGGTGCGGATCGAAGGCAATCTGTTTGGCGATGCCTTGCGCCAGGCGGTGCGCCAGGCGCGGGTGGTCGTCAACATCCACTACTACGAAGGTGCGCTGCTGGAGACCACCCGGGTCTACGAGTGCCTGAGCCTGGGCACGCCGGTGGTGACCGAGAGCAGTGCCGATATCCACCAGCATGCGGCCTTGCTGGACAACCCCGCGCTGCGGGTGACGCCGGTGGGCGATGCCCAGGCGATGGTGCAGGCGGTGCAGGAGATGCTGCAGCTGCAAGCGCAGGCGCCAGAGCAGGTGCAGCGTGGGTTGGTGGACGAGCTTGCCCGCAGCGGCCAGCAGTTCGAATTCATGGTGCTGCGCGCCCTCTATGCGCTGGGACGGATTGACACCGCACAGTGGGAGGCGCTGACCTCGTCGCAACCCTTGCCAGGCCGCTGCATGGTACTGAGCATGCCCGAGACCGTGCGCCGCCGTGCGCATTTCATCGAGCAGACCCTGCCGGGCCTGCAGACGGAGGTGAAAGTGTTTGACGGCGTGCGTTACAGCCCTGGCTGGTTGGGCTGTGCCATGAGCTACCAGTATCTGGCACGCAAGGCTTTGCAGACCGGGGTGGCGCAGCTGGAGATCATGGAAGACGATGTCGAGATGCCGCCCGACTATGCCCAGCGCCGGGCACGCATTGATGGCTGGTTGGACGCGCATCCTGGCGAGTGGGATATCTTTGCCGGCCTGATCGCCAAGATCCACCCGGGTACCCAGGTGCTGGAGGTGCAGGAGCAGGACGGCGAGACCTTTGTGGTGCTGGACCGCATGACCAGCATGGTGCACAACATCTACGCGCAGCCTGCATTGGAGGCACTGGCGCAGTGGGATTCGTCGATGCGCGATCCGCACACCAACACCATCGACAGCTACCT
This sequence comes from Comamonas sediminis, assembly GCF_041107495.1. NCBI lineage: Bacteria > Pseudomonadati > Pseudomonadota > Betaproteobacteria > Burkholderiales > Comamonadaceae > Comamonas > Comamonas sediminis. Next base: position 66,967 of record NZ_JBGBDC010000009.1, on the reverse strand, counting down.
GCAGGGCCGCGCGCAGATGCGGGTCGTCACTACCTTGCCTTTCCTGGTGGCCCACACCACCGATATGGATTCCTCACTCTGGGGCATCAACAACCACGAATACCTGGCCGTCATCTACAAGGCGGAGCAGGATTTGCGGCAACTGGTGGATCGTTTCAAGCAGGCGCAGGGCCGCTGACCTGCTAGCCTGGATAAAAAAATCCCGCACCGGCCGAGCCGTGTGCGGGATTTTCGATTCAGGGCTGGGCCTGGATTACAGCGCAGGAATGCGCAGTTTCTGGCCGGGGTAGATCTTGTTGGGGTCGCTCAGCATCGGCTTGTTGGCCTCAAAGATGGTCATGTACTTGTTGGCATCGCCGTACATCTTCTTCGAGATGCCCGACAGCGTGTCGCCCGAGACCACATCGTAGTACTTGGCTTCTGGCTCGGGGTTGGTGACGGTCATCTGGTTATCCACGTCGCTGACGCTGGAGACATTGCCGCAGCACAGCGTGACCTTTTCCTTGGCAGCCTGGGTGGGTGCCACACCCGTCACGGTGACCTTGCCAGCGTCGAAGGCGACCTTCACATCGGATACGCCCAGGTTCTGGGTGCCGATGTATTTTTCGATGGCCGCGCCTGCCGCCGCGTTCAGGTCTTGCGGTGCGCTCGCAGCAGCAGCTTCTTTGCCGCCAAACAATTTTTCACCGGCTTCCTTGATAAAGCTGAACAGTCCCATGGTGACTCCTAGAGGGTTGGTTACAGGAAGCATTCAATATATAGGGGAATGGCAAAGGTATGAAGTCGGACAGAACCGCTTGAAAAAAATTCACAGTGCAGAGGCCGTTCATCCTTGGCGCCGCGCGGATGTTGCACGGGCAACAAGGCCGGCGGCTAAAAAGGCCGATAATGCCGCCCATGCATTTTCTGGCCATCGACGTAGGGAACACACGCCTCAAGTGGGCGATGTATGACGCAGCACAACCTGGCGCCGCTGTGCTGGCCCATGGCGTGGAGTTTTTGGACAATATCGAGCGTCTGGCCGAGGGCAGCTGGGCCGAGTTGCCGGAGCCGCAACACATGCTCGGCTGCGTGGTGGCTGGCGATGTGGTGCGCCGCCGCGTGCAGGCGCAGATGGACATCTGGGATCTGGCGCCGAACTGGGTGGTGTCCTCCAACGCCGAGGCGGGCCTGACCAATGGCTACGACCACCCCAGCCGCCTGGGCACGGACCGCTGGGTGGCGATGGTGGGTGCCTGGCACCATGTGCTGGCCCAGGGGCGCCAGCGCCCGGTGGTCGTGGTCATGGTGGGTACGGCGGTCACTGTCGAAGCCATTGATGCCGATGGCAAGTTTATGGGCGGTTTGATCCTGCCGGGCCACGGCATCATGCTCAAGGCACTGGAATCGGGCACCGCCGGGCTGCATGTGCCTACCGGCGAGGTGCGGCCGTTCCCCACCAATACCAGCGATGCGCTGACCAGCGGCGGCACCTATGCGATCGCTGGTGCGGTCGAACGCATGGTGCAGCATGTGACCGCCCACTGCGGGCAGGAGCCTGCCTGTGTGATGACAGGCGGTGCGGGCTGGAAGATGATGCCGAGCATGACCCGGCCCTTTGAACTGGTCGAGAACCTGATTTTTGACGGCCTGCTGCATATTGCCCGCAGCCGTTTTGGTTCGGCGGCCTGACACTTATCCACATGCGGTTACAGCGATAGCCCCTGGATGGGCCAAGGCCCGGCGGTGTGGCGGAAGGGCAATGCGATAATGGACGGTTATTTGTTGAACTACCTGTACTGACCATGATTCTCGTCACCGGAGGCGCCGGCTTTATCGGCTCGAATTTTGTGTTGGACTGGCTGGCGGGTTCCGATGAACCGGTGGTCAATCTCGACAAGCTGACCTACGCGGGTAATCTGCATAACCTTGCAAGCCTGCAGGGCGACAGCCGCCACCATTTTGTGCATGGCGACATCGGTGACCGCGCACTGCTCGACCGCCTGCTGGCCGAGCACCAGCCGCGTGCCATCGTGCACTTTGCGGCCGAGAGCCATGTGGACCGCTCGATCCACGGCCCCGAAGATTTCATCCAGACCAATGTGGTCGGTACCCTGCGCCTGCTTGAAGCCGCGCGCGCCTACTGGAGTGGCCTCGAAGGTGAACGCAAGGACGGTTTCCGCTTTCTGCATGTCTCGACCGACGAGGTCTACGGCAGCCTGGAGAAGGACGACCCGGCCTTCACCGAAACCCATAACTACGAGCCCAACAGCCCCTACAGCGCCAGCAAGGCCGCCAGCGACCACCTGGTGCGCGCCTGGTTCCATACCTACGGCCTGCCGGTGCTGACCACCAACTGCTCGAACAACTACGGCCCCTACCATTTCCCCGAGAAGCTGATCCCGCTGATGATCGTCAATGCGCTGGCCGGCAAGCACCTGCCGGTCTATGGCGACGGCATGCAGATCCGTGACTGGCTCTACGTCAAGGACCACTGCAGCGCCATCCGCCGCGTGCTGGAAGCGGGCCGTCCGGGTGAGACCTACAACGTGGGCGGCTGGAACGAGATGCCCAATATCGAGATCGTCAAGCATGTCTGCAGCCTGCTCGATGCGCAGCGCCCACGCGCCGATGGCCGCTCCTACGCCGAGCAGATCAGCTATGTGAAGGACCGCCCCGGCCATGACCGCCGCTATGCGATCGATGCGCGCAAGCTGGAAAAGGAGCTGGGCTGGAAGCCTGCAGAAACCTTTGACAGCGGTATCCGCAAGACCGTGCAGTGGTACCTGGACCACCAGGACTGGGTGGCCCAGGTGCAGTCGGGTGACTACAAGGACTGGGTCAGCAAACAGTACGCCTGACGGCGGGACGCAGGCGTGCCGGGCAGCTGCGTGCCAGGGCGCCTTACAGGACGATGCGATGAAAATACTGTTGTTGGGCAAGAACGGCCAGGTCGGTTGGGAGCTGCAACGCAGCCTGCTGCCACTGGGCGAAGTGGTGGCGCTGGACCGTGCCAGCACCCCGCTGTGCGGTGACCTGCTGCGCCCCGGGGCACTGGCCGAGACCGTGCGGGCGCTGGCGCCCGATGTGATCGTCAATGCGGCTGCCTATACCGCCGTGGACAAGGCCGAGAGCGAGCCCGAGGCGGCTCGTACCATCAATGCCGAGGCCGTGGGCGTGCTGGCGCGTGAGGCCCAGGCACTGGGCGCCTGGTTGGTGCATTACAGCACCGACTATGTCTTCGATGGCGGTGGCAACCAGCCCTGGCAAGAGGACCAGGCCACCGGCCCGCTGTCGGTCTACGGCCAGACCAAGCTCGAAGGCGAGCAACAGATCGCCGCCAGCGGCGTGAAGCATCTGATATTTCGCACCAGCTGGGTGTATGCAGCGCGCGGCGGCAACTTTGCCAAGACCATGCTGCGCCTGGCGCAGGAGCGCGACAAGCTGGCCGTCATCGACGACCAGTGGGGAGCGCCTACCGGTGCCGACCTCATCGCTGATGTGACCGCGCATGCGCTGCGCACGGCCATGGCGTCGGGCGAAGAAGACCTGAGCGGCATCTACCACCTGGTGGCGGGTGGCGAAACCACCTGGAACCGCTATGCCCGCTTTGTGCTGGAAACCGCGCGCAAGATCAACCCGGCGCTCAATTTGACCGCGCAGGAGGTGCAGGCGGTCGACACCTCGGCCTTCCCGACCCCCGCGCGCCGCCCCCACAATTCCCGTTTGAACACCCACAAATTGCAGCAGCGCTTTGCGCTGGATTTGCCCGACTGGCAGACCGGCGTGCAACGCATGCTGCAGGAGATTCTCTGAACATGACAGTGCAAGCACGCAAAGGCATCATTTTGGCGGGCGGCTCCGGCACCCGCCTGCACCCGGCGACCCTGGCGGTCAGCAAGCAGCTGCTGCCGGTGTACGACAAGCCGATGATCTACTACCCGCTGACCACCTTGATGCTGGCGGGGATCAAGGAGATCCTGATCATCAGCACGCCGCAGGACACCCCGCGCTTCGAGCAGCTGCTGGGCGATGGCAGCCAGTGGGGCATCCACTTGGAATACGCCGTGCAGCCCAGCCCTGATGGGCTGGCGCAGGCCTTTCTGATTGGCGAGGACTTTCTGGCCGGTGCGCCGAGCGCGCTGGTGCTGGGTGACAACATCTTCTATGGCCATGATTTCCACAAGCTGCTGGCCAGCGCGATGCAGCGTGATACGGGCGCCAGTGTCTTTGCCTACCATGTGACCGACCCCGAGCGCTATGGCGTGGCCGACTTTGACAAGCAGGGCAAGGTGTTGTCGCTGGAGGAAAAGCCCGCCAAGCCCAAGAGCAACTACGCGGTCACGGGCTTGTATTTCTATGACAGCCAGGTTGTGGATCTGGCCAAAAGCCTCCAGCCATCGCCTCGTGGCGAGCTGGAGATCACCGACCTGAACCGCCTGTACCTGGAGCAGGGGCAGCTGAGTGTGGAGATCATGGGCCGGGGCTATGCCTGGCTGGATACCGGCACGCATGACAGCCTGTTGGATGCAGGCCAGTTCATCGCCACGTTGGAAAGCCGCCAAGGCCTGAAGATTGCCTGCCCGGAAGAGATTGCCTGGCGCAGCGGCTATATCGGGGACGAGCAACTGGCGGCTCTGGCCAAACCCTTGGCCAAGAACGGCTACGGCCAGTACCTGCAGCGACTGTTGCAGGAGCCCAGGGAGTAAAGCCATGCAAGCGATTGATACGGCACTGCCGGACGTCAAGATCATCGAGCCCAAGGTGTTTGGCGATGCGCGCGGTTTTTTCTACGAGAGCTTCAACCAGCGGGCTTTTGATGCCGCCGTGGGCCGGCACTATGACTTTGTGCAGGACAACCACAGCAAGAGCAGCCGGGGTGTGTTGCGTGGCCTGCACTACCAGCTGGAGCAAGCGCAGGGCAAGCTGGTGCGGGTGGTGCAAGGCCGGGTGATTGATGTGGCCGTCGATATCCGCAAAAGCTCGGCGACTTTCGGCCACTGGGTGGCCGTCGAGCTGAGCGAAGACAACCAGCGCCAGCTGTGGGTGCCGCCCGGTTTTGCACATGGATTTGTGGTGGTCAGTGATACCGCCGAGTTTCTATACAAAACAACAGATTACTACGCGCCGGCCCACGAACGCTGCATTATCTGGAATGATGCACAGTTGTCGATTGACTGGCAGTTGAACGGCCTGGAGCCACAGCTGTCGGCCAAGGACCAGCAGGGCAAGGCCTTTGCCGAGGCCGATGTTTTTGCCTGAGTTTGCCTTTCCTACCAAATGTCTCCCATGCCTGGCCCCTACACTGGGTGCCCTATAGGCTAAGGGGATGGATACCACGCCTGCCATAGGCTTCAGAGACCATAGACGCATGAGCACCAGCACCATTGACGATTTCAGCGACGCAGCCCTGGCCCTTGGGTCCGGGCGCCGCCCTTTGCTGGGCGAGATGCTGGTGCAGGCCGGCAAGCTGTCGCCGCGCGACCTGGAGCGTGCGCTGCAGGCGCAGCAGGAGATGGGCAGCCTCATCGGCCAGGTGCTGGTCCAGCTGGGCCTGGTCTCCGAGCCGGATTTGATGCAGACGCTGGCCACCCAGCTGCAGATCCCTTTCACCTTGGGTACGGATTTTCCGGCCGAGGCGATCAGCGTTCCGGGCCTGATGCCCGAGTTCCAGCAGTCGCAGCACGTCTTTCCGTTGCAACTGCAAGATGGTGTGCTGGACGTGGCGATGGCTTCGCCCCAGGATCCGTTCGTCATCAAGGCCCTGCAGATGTCGACCGGTCTGCAGATTCGCCCGCATCTGGCACTGCAGGCCGATATTGAAAAAGCGCTGCAGGAGCCTGAGCCGGAAGCCGAAGAGGAAGACGGCGATGACATGTTTGGCGACGGCTCCGATGTCGGCGACTTTGTCGAGCATCTGAAGGACCTGGCCAGCGAGGCGCCGGTGATCCGCCTGGTCAACAGCATCATCGGCAAGGTGACCGATCTGCGTGCGTCTGACATTCACCTGGAGCCTTTTGACGATGGCCTGCATGTGCGCTACCGCGTCGATGGCGTGATCCACCCCGGTGAGCTGGTGCCGCCACGCCTGTCCGCGGCCGTAGGCTCGCGTGTCAAGCTGATGGCGCATCTGGACATTGCCGAGCGCCGGCTGCCGCAAGACGGCCGCATCAAGACCCGCGTCAAGGGCCGTGAGCTCGACCTGCGGGTCTCCACCGTGCCTACCGTGCATGGCGAGAGCATCGTGATGCGTGTGCTGGACCGCGCCAGCGTGCGGTTGCAGCTGGAAACCATGGGCTTTGCGAAGGACACGCTGTCCAAGTTCAACGACCTGCTGGCCCGCCCGCACGGCATTTTGCTGGTGACCGGGCCCACGGGTTCGGGCAAGACCACTACCTTGTATGCGGCGCTGTCCAAGATCGATGCGCTGGAAAACAAGATCATCACCGTGGAGGACCCGGTCGAGTACCAGCTCGAAGGGATCAACCAGATCCAAGTGCATGCCCAGATCAACCTGACCTTTGCCAACGCGCTGCGCTCCATCCTGCGCCAGGACCCGGACATCATCATGATCGGTGAAATGCGCGACGGTGAAACGGCGCAGATTGCCGTGCAGTCCGCGCTGACGGGTCACCTGGTGCTGTCTACCCTGCACACCAACACCGCTGCCGGTGCCATCACCCGTATGCAGGACATGGGCGTGGAGAGCTACCTGATCACCTCCTCTGTCAACGGCGTGCTGGCGCAGCGCCTGGTGCGCACCTTGTGCGGCAATTGCAAGGAGGCCTACGAGCCTGGCGAGGAGGTGCGCAAGCGCTCCGGCTTGGCGCGCTTCAGCGAAGTGGGCCAGCCCATCTACCGTGCGGTGGGCTGCAACGCCTGCCGCCAGACCGGCTACAAGGGCCGTACCGGCATCCATGAGCTTTTCGTGCTCGATGAGCCGATGCGCAATGCCATCAATGCGGGTAAGGATTCGAACGAGCTGTTCAACCTGGCGGCCAAGTCCGGCATGCTGAGTCTGCACGAGGACGGCCTGCGCAAGGTGGCCGCCGGCATGACCACGTTGGACGAAGTCGCCCGCGTCACCCAGGACCAGATCGATGGCTGATTTTGCCTGGCACGCGATCAATGCTGCGGGCGAGCAGGTTCGCGGCACTTTCCAAGCGCCCAATGCGGCGGCCGTGCAAAAGCACCTGCGTGCGCAAAAGCTCACGCCGGTGCGCATTGTCGACGCGGCAGATGCTGCTGCACTGATGCCCGCGGGGGCCAAGGCAGCAGGGGCCAAGCCGGCCGCTGCGGCCAGCGCGATTGGCAAGGCCAAGGCGACCAAGTCACAAAAGGGCCCGGCCAAGGCCGCTGATGTGCTGGCGATGACCTCGGAGCTGTCGATCATGCTCAAAGCCGGCCTCGCGCTGGACAATGCACTGCGCGTGCTGATCGACATGGCCTTCAAGGACAGCATGCGCGAGCTGCTGACCGGCGTATTGGAAGCCGTCAAGGGCGGGGTGCCGCTGTCCAAGGCGCTGATGGTGCACCAGGAACTGTTTGGCGATTTCTACATCAACATGGTGCGCTCGGGTGAGGCCAGCGGCCAGATGTCGGCCGTGTTGCAGCGGCTGGTCGAGCATCTGGAGCGCCAGCGCGCGCTCAAGGAAAGCGTGGTCTCGGCCACCATCTACCCGATGATTCTGGTGGCGGTCGCGATTCTGTCGCTGATCGCGATGCTGGGCTTTGTGGTGCCGCAGTTCGAGAAACTGTTCACCGACATGGGGGATGCGCTGCCCACGCCGACCAAGATCGTGATGACCATTGGCCAGGTGTTCCGCAAGAACGGCTGGGTGGTGTTGCTCGGTGGCGCGGCGGTGGTCTACCTGCTGCGCAGCTGGCTGCGCTCGCCCAAGGGCCGCTTGTGGTGGCAGGGTGTGTTGCTGCGCATGCCGATTCTGGGGCGCCTGGCGCTCAAGTACCAGCTGACCCTGTATTCGCGCTCGCTGGGCACCTTGCTGGGCAATGGTGTGCCGTTGCTGACGGCGCTGCATATTGCGACCGATACGGTCAGCAACCGCCTGATCCAGGCGGAGCTGGCCAAGATTCCGCCCATCGTCAAGGAAGGCGGCAAGATGGTGCAGGCGATGAACACCACGACGGTGTTCGAGCCGCTGGCGGTGAACCTGGTGCGCGTCGGTGAAGAGACCGGGCGCCTGGGCTCGATGATGCTGGAGCTGTCGAATATATTGAACCGCGAGGTGGAAACCGGCATCAAACGCGCCCTGACGATGATCGAGCCTGTGCTGATCCTCGTCCTGGGCATCATGATTGCCTCCATCATTGTGTCGATCCTGATGGGCATTCTGTCCGTCAACGATCTGGCTGCTTAATTTTTATACTGCAAGGAGAGCCCGCCATGAAGGCCTTTTTCACCCAAAAGACGCCACGCAAGAGCCGTGGTTTTACGCTGATCGAACTGCTGGTGGTGCTGGCCATCTTGACCTTGCTGGCCGGTCTGGTCGGCCCCAAGGTGCTGAGCCAGTTGGGCGGCGCCAAGTCCAAGACTGCGGGCGTGCAGATTGCTGACCTGCAGAAGGCACTCGATATCTTCAAGCTGGACACTGGCCGCTACCCGACCACCGAAGAAGGTCTGGATGCGCTGGCCAAGCAGCCGGGCAATGTGCGCGGCTGGAACGGTCCGTATCTGTCGGGCGGCGTTCCCAATGACCCTTGGAACAACCCCTACCGTTACAGCTACAACGGTGGCCGGGTGGAGATCCTGTCGCTGGGCGCCGATGGTCAGCCTGGTGGTGAAGGCGAAGCTGCCGATGTGCGCAACGCGCAGTAACCCGGCCTGCGTTTCTTCTCAGGTTTGACCAGGAACTCCCCGTGCCGACTGCCTTGCCATGGCTGAGCCGACACCCGCGCGCCGCAAAGCGCCCAGCAGCCCATCAAGGCTTTACCTTGATAGAGCTGATGGTGGTGTTCGCCATCATGGCCCTGGTGGTGGCGATGGCGCCGGTCGCCTATGACCGGCTCAAGGACGGGGTGCAGTACCGTGACACCGTGCGCACAATGATCAGCCAACTGCGTTCGGCCCGGTATGTTGCGGTGTCCCAAGGTGAGCCAGTGCGCTTTACCGTCGACCTGCAGACCCGGCACTACGGCTATGCGGGCTCGGTCAAGGACATTCCAGAGACCGTGGATCTGCGCACCACGGTGGCAGATCGCGAGTTTGTGCCCAACAGTTCGGCCTCGATCGTGTTCCTGGCCTCGGGCGGCTCGACCGGCGGCAGTGTGGAGATTCTGCGCAAGAATGGTGCCGGCACGCGCTTGCGGGTGGACTGGCTGTCGGGCCGGGTCACCCAGGAGCCTTTGTTCCAATGAGGCAGCAGTCGTCTCTGTCCCGGTGGACCCGGCGCCAGCGTGGCATGACCCTGCTGGAGATTCTGGTGGCGCTGTCCATCATGGCGATCTCATTGGGCATGATCTACCGGGCCACCGGCAGCAATGCGCGCAGCGTCGGCGATCTCGATCGTTACCAATATGCGGTACAGCTGGCGCAGTCCATCATGGACTCGCGCGATTCGGTCTATGAAAGCGGCTGGAACGAGTCCGGCCAGAGCAATGGCTACCAATGGAGCGTGCAGAGCGCACCGTTCAAGACCGGAGTGGACGAGAGCCCGAACATCCCCGTGCTCCATGAGGTGCATATCAGCGTGAACTGGGCGGAGGGCGACCGCCCGCGTGTGTTCGAGCTCACCACCTTGCGTGCACAGCGCCGGCCACCCGATCCTGCTGAGAATGTGGTGCCTGCAGGATGAGCCGCATTCGTACTTCTTTATGGACGCATGGCAATCCATGCCCACGCCGCACGGCCGCCGGCTTCACGCTGGTGGAGATGCTGGTGGCCATGTCCTTGCTGTCGCTGATCGTCTTGGGTCTGGCCGGCGCCATGGGAACAATGGGCCGCACCGAAACCAGTATCGACAACCGGCTCGAACGCATGGACGAGTCGCGTGCCAGCACCGATTTTTTGCGTGCCGTGCTGGGCCGTATCTCTGCCAAACGCGTGCAGGGCTTGCAGCAGCAGGGCATGCTCAGTGCCGCGCCTTCGGCATTTTTCTTTGAAGGCGCTGGCCAGTCGATGACCTGGGTAGGGGTGATGCCTGCGCGCTACGGCGTTGGTGGCCGCTACCATTTCCGGCTGGCAATGGGCAGCTACGACGGCGCACCGGCCATTGTTCTGAGTTATTTGCCCTGGACCGATGCGCAGACGCTGCCCGACTGGGGTGCGGCGCAGACGTATCCGCTGCTGACGCATGCGACCGGTTTGTCTTTTCAGTACCTGGATGGCGCGATCGATCCGCCGCAATGGGGCAGCGACTGGGGGGCGGTCGACCGGCTCCCCCAGGCGGTGCAGGTGGTGATGACTACCGACACCTCGGTGCTGCCACCGGTGGTGGTGCAGTTGCGCGTGATGCCTGCTGGCGACCCACGCGGCGGTGGTGGTGGTGCGAGCCTGGGAGGTTCCTTGGGATGATGCGAGCACCTCTTCAACACCGTACGCAGGCCGGACCTCAGCAACAAGGCATGGCTTTGATCGCCGTGCTCTGGTTGGTGGCTGCGCTCAGCCTGATGGTGACCGGCGTCAGCGGCGTCGTGCGCCAGGAAGCCAAGATGATTGGCGTGGCCAAGGACAAGGTGACCGCGCAGGCCGTGGGCGATGCGGCCGTGGTCATGGTGCTGCAGCAGCTGGCGGCCGATCGCACCATTTTGCAGGAGACCACCGAGACCTCGGTCAATTACCAGGGCACCCAGGTAGCGGTCAGTGTGATGCCGCTCAACGGCCTGATCAATATCAATGGCGCATCGTTGCCGCTGCTGACGGCGCTGATGAGCGTGGGCGGGGGATTGCCGGAAGGCGCCGCCCAGGAGCTTGCGGTAGCGGTCCTCGATCGCCGTGAACGCTCTTCGCTCGACGGCCGCCGGCCGGAGCGTTTTGAGGCGATAGAAGACCTGATGCAGGTGCCCGGAATCGATTACGACCTCTATGCTAGACTCGCGCCCTTGATCACGGCGGCGACCGCCGGCTCAGGAGGCGCCACGGTCAATCCGTTGGCGTCGCCTCCGGATGTGCTGCGGGTGCTGGCTAACGGAGATGAGGGCATCGCAGCCCGTATCGCTGCATCGCGTGGTCAGCCAGGGCTGGACACCACTGGCCTGGACGCCAACTTGGCGCGCCCTGGCGGCGCACAGCGCCGCTACCGCATAACGGCCCAGGTGCCGATGGCGGACGGACGGATTTTTCTTGTAGATCGCAGTGTGTACTTCGGGGCCAGAACGAGAGACGGCCTGCCCTGGTATACGTTTGAAGCGCGCCAGATGCTGAAGCCAGCATCCTGATCGAAGCAAAGCACCCTTATGGCAATTTCTACTGAATCGCGCTTTTTTGGGCTGGATCTGAACCAGCTCAAGGCCGATATTTTAAAAACCTGGCGCAGGGCGCCACAGTGGCCGCCGCTGTCATGGCTGCGGCCTGCGCAAACGCTGCGGCTGGTACCTGCTGAGGGCGCCCCCACCGTGGTGTGGGAAAGCGGCGAGCCGGTGCTTAAACCTGGGCGTGAGCCTGTGTTTTGGGCGTTGGAACTGCCCGAACACATGGTGCTGCGCAAGACGGTGGCCCTGCCTGCGCTGGATCCTCAGGATTGCGCCAGCGCTGCTGAATTGGAAGTGCAGGCGATCAGCCCTTTTGCTGCCGATGATCTTCTCTGGGGCTATACCGAGTTGAGCCGCAGCAGCAAGGGGGTCAAATTGCTCGTGGTCCTGGCTTCCCGAGCGCAGACCGAGCCCTATCTGCAGGCGCAGGTGGCCCAGCAGCTGCATCTGCAGACGCTCAAGGGCCAATCCAAGGCAGAGTCGTTGGAGCAGCCCGAAGTCTGGGTGTTTGCACCGGAACGCAGGCCGGTGGTGTTCCAGGGCTTTGGTGAGCAAGCCCGTTATGCACTGGGTCGCAAGCGGCTGTGGTGGAATGTCGGCGGCGTCGCGCTGGCGGTGCTGTTGGTTGCTGCCATCGCTGCCACGCCGACGGCGCAACTGCGCTTGCGCGCAATCGAGGCAGTTCATGCCTACGAGGGCATGGCAGCCAAGACCACGGATGTCGTGGCCAAGCGGGAGGCCCTGATCCAGAGCGCGGACAAGGTCGGAGGACTGTCGGAGCTGTTGGCAGAGCGCATTGATGGCGTCAAGGTGCTCAGCATGCTGACCAATGTGCTGCCTGACGATACGGCCTTGCAATCAGCCCGCATTCAGGGCAGCAAGGTGACGATCTCTGGCTTGACCGAGAACGCTTCGGCCCTGATGCAAAAGCTCAGCAACCAAGAGGGTGTCAAGGATGTGCGCGCGCCCAGCGCTGCTACCCGCATGGGCGGCGGTAATAAAGAGAGTTTCACCATCGAGCTGGGGCTCGATGCCAAGGTATTTGGACCGAAGACGGTAATCGAGGTAGAGGCTGCCGCCAAGCAAGATCCTGCGCAGCCTGCTGCTACGGAATCTGCAGAGGGCGTGCCTCCTGTCGTGCCCGCACCTGCGCCACAGGGGGCGACGCCGGGCGCACCTGTTGCCGCGCCCGCTGCAGCGGCGCCCAAGGCCAGTATAGGGGGCGGCAAGCCAGGCCCCACGCTGGGGGGCACCAAGTCGGGCCCCAGCCTGGGTGGAAGCAAACCATCGTCTCCTCCTCCTGCCACTGAACCAGGAGGGAAAAAACCATGATCGCGAATCGACCCCATCGTAAAGAACTGCTGATCCTGGTGGTCACCGCATTGCTGGTGCTGCTGCCCTTGGTGGCGCTGGGAAGCTATGTTGTCAGCAAACACCTCTGGGCGCAGGCGCGTCTGTCGGAGCTGGAGCCCCGTTATGCAAGACTGCGTGGGCTCGATCTTCAGCGCGAGGAGATCGACCAGTCGCTGGAGCGGGCTTTGCAGATCCGTGCTGAGTATATTTACCCTGGCAGCCAGGATGTCGCACAAACTGGCAATGCCGTCCAGCAGAAGGTACGCAGCCTGCTGACCACTGCTGGGCTGACCGTCGTCAGTAGCCAGGTGTTGCCTGCCAAAGAGGAGAAGGGTTTTGACCGCATTCCTCTGTCTGTGCGTGCAGAGGGAGATTTGCTGGCAGTCGATAGCGCGCTGGCCGTTTTGAACGAGCAACTGCCGGTCATGCTGCTGGCCGATGTGGAAGTAAGAAACCAGGGAACCTTGCAGGTGATGAATGAAAAGGTGGCACCCAGGCTGACTCTTCAGATGACCCTGAGCGTTTTGAGGGAGCGTCCATGAAGCGCCATATAAGTGTCATTTTGGTGGCGGCCAACGTCGTGCTGGCCCTGTTGCTGGCCTGGATGTGGTTGACGCCCAGTGGGGGGCTCAAGAATGCCCATTGGACTGTTCCCAGAGGGCAGAAGTCCAATTTGGACGACATCGTGCCCCGGCTGGGCAAGGCGCAGGCCATGGACCACAGCCAGTTTCTGGCCATGCTTGATCGCCCTTTGTTTTCACTGACCCGCCGTCCTCCGCCGCCGCCCCCTGCTGCACCAGCAGAAGCACCGCCGCCGCCGCCCGACTACCTGGCTGATGCGGTACTCAGTGGCGTCTATATAGGCGAGGATGGAAAGAGCGGCGGCATCATTATCAATTTCCAGGGCAAGGACAAGTCCTTACCGCTGCGTGGAACGCTGGATGGCTGGACATTGAGCTCAGTCGCGGATAACCGGGTCTATTTCACCCGAGACGGCGTGACCAAGGAAATTGCCTTGCAAAAAGGCAAGCTGCAGCAAGGCTTCGGTCCCGCGACAGAGACCAATGTGCCGCAAAGAGCTATGCCCGCCCAAATCGGGCAGCCGCCTGCCGGCACCGATACCCCACCACCGCGTCGCCGTGCAAGCCTCGGCGGCTCTACCGCTGCCCAGCGCCCCTGAGCGTGGCAATCTCTATAAATAGATAGATCCTAGGGTTAGAACCATGAAGTCTCCCGTATTTTTCAACACGGCGCTGGTAGTTGCACTGGGCCAGATCGGCATGCTGCTGCCGGCCCAGGCGCAAACTGCAGCACCGCTGCCTGCGGCGCAGCCTGCAGCCCAAGCGGCTGCTCAGCCGCCTGTGCTGCAGGCGCCCAATATCCTGATCTCCCCCAAGATGGGTAGTGACGAGGAAGAGCAATCGACCGAGCCGCGGGTGATGCGCGGCACCGATAAGCTGCTGAATATTGACAAGTCCACACCTATCACCGGTGGCGCGCCGGTCAGCTTCCGTTTCGAGGAAGCGCCAGTCGCCGAGGTGGTTCGCACGGTGATGGGCGATATTCTGAAGATCGACTATGTGATGCACCCGCCGCTGCAGGGCACGGTGACTTTGACGACGCCCAAGCCGATCGATCCGGACAAGGCCGTCTTTCTGCTGGAAGCGGCGCTGCAGGCCAATGGTCTGGCGATGGTGCGCGATGCCCGCGGCACCTACCAGGTCGGCAAGCCCGAGGTGCTGCGCAGTCTGGTCGGCAATGTGCGTATCGCTGGTGCGCCGGGCAGCATGGCGCCCGGCTACGGTGTGATCGTGGTGCCGCTGCAATACATTGGCGCCACCGAGATGTCCAACATCCTCAAGCCCATCATTCCGGCCGAAGCGTTGATCAAGGTCGATACCGTGCGCAATGTGCTGATCATGCAGGGTACGCGCACCCAGTCCGAAGGCTGGATGGAGATGGTCAAGACTTTTGACGTGGACCTGCTCAAGGGGATGTCGGTTGGCATCTACCCGCTGAAGCACGCCTCGATCGAAGAAGTCAGTGCAGCGCTGCAAATGGTCAATGGTGGCGGCGGCCAGGCGGCGCAAGGGCAGGGCGCTGCAGCGTCGGCGGGTATTGCGGGTGGAGCGGCCGGCGCTGCCGCGCAACGCCGTCCCGGCCAGGCAACCGGTGCTGCTGCCAGCGGTAGCGGCAATAACCAGCTCAGCGGCAATGCGGCAGCGGCAGCTGCGCTGCTGACCTCGCTGGGCGATTCCAATCCCCTGTTCGGTGCTTTGCGGGTGCTGCCGATCCCGCGCCTCAATGCGCTGATGGTGATCACGCCACGCGCCTCCTACCTGGATGAGGCAGAGCGCTGGATTCGCCGCCTCGATGTGCCCGGCTACGGGGGCAGCGAGCCTGAACTGTATGTCTACCGCGTACAGAACGGCAATGCCAAGTACCTGGCCCAGGTGCTCAATGGCATCTTTGGTGGCCAGCAAGGTGCCGCCGGCAATATGACGTCCGGCGTAGCGCCCGGTCTGAACGGCGTCAATAACAATAACAACCGTTTGGGTGGTGGCTTCAACAACTTTGGCAGTACGACGGGCTTTTCATCCGGTTTTGGCAACAACAACGCCAACCGCTTTGGCAACACCGGCAATGCCCAGCAGCAGGGGGGCACGCCTACCATCACCGCTACCGCTATCGGCGATATCCGCGTCGTAGCTGATGAGTTCAACAACACGATCCTGGTTTGGTCCACGGGTTCGCAGTTCCGCAAGATCGAGGCGTCACTCAAGCGCCTGGATGTGGCGCCTATCCAGGTGCTGATTGAGGCCAGCATTATTGAGGTGACACTCAATGACAACCTGGCGTACGGTGTGGAGTGGTTGTTCCGTAACAGCGGCATCGGAGGGCGCAATTTCTCGGGCACCGGCAGCCTTGGCACGTTGAACAACACGACAACTAGCCCTGTTGCTGCGGCAGCGGGCAACTTTACCTATTCGCTGTTCAACAGTGGTGGTGATCTCGCGGCTCGCTTGAGTGCCGTCGCGGGGCAGGGGCAAGTGAAGATGCTGTCCAGCCCTTCGGTGATGGTGATGGACAACCACCCAGCTTCCATTTCTGTGGGCGAGCAAATTCCGGTCAAGGTCAGCAGCACCATCACGTCGACCAGCTTTCTGTCAGACAACTACCAGCTCAAGGACACGGGGGTGATCTTGAATGTCACGCCTTCCGTCAACTCCGGCAATATGGTCAGTTTGCAGATCGACCAGTCGGTGATCGATGACGCGGGTCTCGATGCCGCATCGCAGCAGACTAAATTCTCCAACCGCCAATTGACCAGCAAGCTGGCCGTGCGCTCGGGTGAATCGATCGTGATGGGCGGCTTGATCAGAGACCGAACTGAAAATAATGACTCTGGCATTCCTTTGCTGAAAGACATTCCGATCATTGGAAAAGCCTTCAGCACCACCAACAGAAACTCAAGACGCACGGAACTTTTGCTCGTGATGACACCTCGTGTGGTGCGTACTGATGTGGATGTGCGCGAGGTTAGCGAAGAGCTGCGTGACCGCCTGCGCGGCTTGAACGATGATGATCTGCTGATGCGTGCCAACAATGCCCCCGCTCCTGCATCCCGTGTTGCCCCTGTGCAACCCGTGCAGGCACAGTAATTCACTATGTTGTAAAAGTATTGAAATATGAACACTAATACACTCATTCAATCGATGAAAGCATTGTTTGCACTTGGTGCGGTGGCTTCCCTGGTGGCATGCGCCAGTCTCCAACCAGCGACCCCGGAGGAGATCGTCGCCAAGAATGCGTTGGAGTTCAACAACGCCCGGATCAAGGGGGACCATGCTGCCGCCTATGCGTTGACCAATGCGGCCTATCAGAAGGCACGCACCCTTGAACAATATAAGAAGGCCTACCCCGGCACCTTTGCGCAGTCCGCTGCGATCCACGATGTCAAGTGCGATGCGGAAAAGTGTGACGTGGGCGTCGATTTGAAGGTCAAACCACCGCTGATAGGGAAAAATCTGGGTACCATTGATATGTATTCGAAGCAAACTTGGTTGCTCGAAGACGGTCAGTGGCGACTCTATCTGGAGCCCTGAGCCCATTGCCAAGCTCAGTGGGCGGTGTGGAAGGCAGATGGTTGTTGTAAATTCTCAACAGCTACTGCAAAAAAACAGGGCGCTTGCTTTGCAAACCGCGAAGGCGCTATGCTATTATTTCTTAGCGTAAACAATCGTGGTAGTTGCGCTGACTAACTTTTTTTAACTGGAGTGTGTTTATGAAGAAAAATGTTCTGGCTCTGAGCATTGCTGCCATGATTGGCGGTTTTGCTGGTGCTGCTTCCGCTCAAATGACTGCTGCTTCGGCAACCAAGTTCGAGCAAGCCGAAGGCGGCGTGGGTCACATTTTGGTGGTTCCTTACTTCACCACGCAAAATGACAACATGTCCGTGTTCCACGTGGTGAACACCGACACTGTGAACGGCAAGGCTCTGAAGGTTCGTTTCCGTGGCGCTGCCAACTCTGACGATATCTTGGACTTTACCGTGTTCCTGTCGCCTTACGACGTGTGGACCGGTTCGGTGCAAGCTGATGCCAATGGTTCGTACTTCCTGACGGCTGACAACAGCTGCACGTACCCCAACATCCACGGCCAAAAGATCAGCTTCGTGCAAGATCGTCTGGCTGATGGCTGGACCGCCGAAAAGCGTGTGAACAACACGAAGGAAGGCTACGTTGAAATCCTGAACATGGCTGACGTGAAGCCAGGTTCCGACCTGTTCAAGACCATCAAGCACGGTGCCAACGCTGCTCCTGCTTGCGCTGACTCCGTTCTGGAGCAGACCCTGTCGATCAACCCAACCACTGTGGCAACTGCTGCAACCCTGGGTTACGACACGCCTACCGGCCAACTGACCGGCGACTGGTACATCCTGAACGTGGCCCAAACCACCACGTTCTCCGGTGCTGCTACCGCTATCAAGGCTGTGGACGACGCAGGTGCAAACGCCCGCGGCAAGTTCGTGGCATTCCCACAGGACAACGCAGCAACTGGCGTTGCGATCGGCGACTACACTGCTGATCCACTGTTCAAGGCTGGCGCTAACATCCTGTTTGGTGATGGTACCCAAGTGGCGGCACCTCTGGTGGCCGCTGTGAACTACGACTTCCCAGACCTGTCGACCCCTTACCTGACCACCACCACCACGCCTGAACAGCAAGCTTCGCTGCTGACCCAAGCTGTGGCCAACACCGGTGTGTCTAACCAGTTCGCTACCGATACCCTGATCGATGCGAAGACTGACTGGGTTCTGTCGATGCCTACCCGTCGTTACAGCGTTGGCGCTAACTACGCTGAAGCTACCAACTCGGGCAAGTACCGCGTGTTCAACGCTGGTGTGGTCGCTGCTGACAACACCACCCGTTACTTCGAAGCTGGCACCACCTCGGTGGACGCTGATGGCAACATCTGCGTGAACACCACCAGCAACGTGTTCTACGACCGTGAAGAATCTTCCGTTCGTAACGGCGCTGTGATCTCCCCCGGCACTGCCAAGGTGATCCGTCTGTGCGGTGAAGTGAACGTGCTGGCATTCAAGGACACTGGTAACTCCGTGCTGGGCGCTTCGGTGGCTCGTCAGACCGCTGCTGTGAGCTACGAAAACGGTTGGGGCCAAGTGAACTACACCCGCGCTCTGCCAGTGGTGGGTTCGTCGTTCATCAAGCTGACCAACGCCGGCGGCGCAGCTAACGGCTTCAGCGGTACCTACGGTATCACCTGGCCACACCGCTTCTCCAAGTAATTCACGCTGTGGCCGCAAGGCCATAGTTTGAAATACTGAGAGAAACAGCCAAAGGGCAGAGAGCAATCTCTGCCCTTTTTACATTTCTGAAATATTTGTTCAATCGATAGCGCAGTGGTTCGCAGCACGATTTGTTATGCTGCTTCTTTTGCCAGTAGGACTGTGAATGCGTAACCGTATTTTTTTCGCCCCCGCGGGCATCGTGTTGAGTGTGTTGGCCTTGACGGCCTCAGCTGCTACCAGCAACAGCCAAGTGTTGATATCTGGCGTGCCAGGAGCTGAGGTCAGTGTGGTTGATGTGCAGGCGGAGGCGCAGCGCTTACCTGCAGAGATGCGTGATAACTTCTTGGCGAACAAGGATAGCGTGCAGCAGATGGTGCATGCGCTGTTTGTGCGCCGGGCGATGGCTGCCCATGCGCGTTCCGTGGGTGTGGCGGATGACCCTCAAGTAGCTGCCGCTGCGCGCATTGCAGCGGACAAGGTGGTCTCCGATGCATATCTTGCCAAATTCAATGCCCAGCATGCCCCAGATCCGAAGTTGATCGAGGCGCAGATCAAGGCGCACTACGCTGCTAACAAGGACAGCATGGCAACGCCTGAACAAGTGCAGTTGGCGCACATCCTCGTCAAGGGCAAGACCGATGCAGCTAAGCAAAAGGCTGAAAAGCTGTTGGCCGAAGCGAAGGCTGGTGCAGACTTTGCTCAGCTGGCCAAGGACAATTCCGAAGACCCAGGAAGCGCTGCACGCGGTGGCGATCTGGGATTCATTACCCGTGGCCGCATGGTGCCCGAGTTTGAAAAGGCAGGCTTCGCGCTGACCAAGCCGGGTGAGTTCGCTCCTGTGGTGGAGAGCCAATTTGGCTACCATGTGATCAAGTTCATCGACCGCAAGCCTGCGGTGCAAAGGACATTTGAAGAAGCGCGTCCTGAGCTGGAAAAGCAATTCACGCAAAAGGCATTGCAAGCCGCCCGTGAAGCTGAGGTGGAGAAGGTCACCAGCAAAGCCAAGTTTGACGAAAAAGCCTTGGAAGCCTTTTTGGAGCAATATAAGGCAAAATAACCCGTAGTCACTGCCTATGCGGCAAGGAGGAGGCTGAAACGGCCTTCTCCTTTTTTCATGGGAGCTTGTTTTTCGTTATTGAACTGAGATGCGCACCTTTTTGCACAGTATCCAAGAGGTTTGGAACGCCCGCGCCCTGGTCGGCGTGATGACCCGCCGAGAGGTCGCTGCACGCCATGCGGGCACTGCGCTGGGCGTCATCTGGCCCTATCTCCAGCCGCTGCTGTCCGTGGCGGCTTATTACCTCGTGTTCGACATCGTGTTCGCGATGCGGCTGGGTGAGGGCGCATCCAGCCATGCGGTGGGTACCTTTCTGATTGTGGGGGCGCTGCCTTGGATGGCCTTTTGCGATGCGGTATCGCGTGGCATGGGCAGCTTGCTGGAGGCAGGATCCATCTTGCAGAAGAACCCGCTGCCGCCGGTGCTGTTCCCGGTGCGATCGGTGTTGGCCAGCTCCTGGATCTTTGGTCCGCTGATGCTGCTGCTGGCGCTGTGCTACATCCCTGTGCACCATATGCAGTGGGGGGTGTTGGCCTTGCTGCCGCTGATGGCCATGCAGCTGCTGATGACCTTGCTGCTGTCGTACGCGCTGGCAATCTTTGCGGCGGCCTTGCGTGATACCGTGCAGCTGGTGGGCTTTATGCTGTCGGTGGGTATCTACCTGACGCCGATCCTGTTTCCGATCACGATGTTTCCGCAGGGTTGGCGCTGGCTGCTGTGGTTGAACCCGATGGCTTCCTATGTCATGGGCTACCAGTCTGCGCTGCTGCAGGGCCAGTGGCCGGAGCTGCAAGTCTGGGTGGTGAGCGCTGTGTGGATTGCA
The DNA here is from genome assembly GCF_041107495.1 of Comamonas sediminis. Taxonomy (NCBI): domain Bacteria; kingdom Pseudomonadati; phylum Pseudomonadota; class Betaproteobacteria; order Burkholderiales; family Comamonadaceae; genus Comamonas; species Comamonas sediminis. The sequence continues at coordinate 46,516 of NZ_JBGBDC010000009.1, read as the reverse complement.
GTGCTTGCCGTGGTGGTGAATGTGCTGGTGCGGCGCAGCCGCGATCAGCTGGTGGACTGGCTATGACGGGCGTGCAGATGGCGAAGACGCAAGAGACCGCGGCCGTGCTGGTGGTCAAGAACCTGGGCAAGGAATACAAGCTGTATGACTCCCCGCGCCAGCGTGTGAAAGCGCTGCTGACGGGGCAGGCCATGCACCGCAGCCACTGGGCGCTGCGTGATGTCAGCTTCAGCCTGGCGCGCGGCCAGTGCATCGGTGTGGTGGGTGACAACGGTGCCGGCAAGAGCTCCTTGCTCAAATTGCTGGCAGGCACGATGCAACCCTCGGCCGGCACCATTGAGCGCTCCGGCCGCATCACCGCCATTTTGGAGCTGGGCGCGGGTTTCCACCCTGACTTCAGCGGCCGCGACAACCTGTATTTTGCCGGCAGCCTGATTGGCATCAGCCATGAGGAGATGCGCAAGCTGGAGCCGGAGATCATTGCCTTCTCCGAGCTGCAGGACGCGATCGACCGGCCGGTCAAAACCTATTCCTCGGGCATGAATGTGCGCCTGGCCTTTGCGCTGGTCACCGCCGTGCAGCCCGATGTGCTGATCGTCGACGAAGCGCTGGCCGTCGGTGACCAGAGCTTTCAGAAGAAATGCATCGAGCGCATTCTGGACTTTCGCCAGAAGGGCTGCACCATCCTGTTTTGTTCGCACAGTCCCTACCATATTCGCCACCTCTGCGATGCCGCGTTGTGGCTGGAGCAGGGCCAGGTGCAGATGTTTGGCGAGACCGAGGCGGTGCTGGCGGCCTACGATGTGCGCACGCGCCAAAAGCAGGATGAGAAGGACCGGCAGCAGTGGGGTGATGATGCGGCAAGTACTGTGCCGTCTGTGCTGGCCGATGTGGCTGCAGCCGCGGTGGCTACAGAACCGGCCGATCCACTGGCTACGCCCTATGCCGTGGAGCCCCCCAACCTGCCTCCAGCCGAAGAGGCTGGCAACGCCTGCATCCTGTCGGTGGATATTGCCAACCTGAGCCCGGGCGACCCGCCGGTGTTGCAAGGCCAGGACCTGGTGATCACGATCAAGGCACGCGGCAACGGGGCCGAGCGGCCCAATATCGGCTTCATGATCGAGCAGAACAAGGGGGTGGGCATTGCCTGCCTGGCTACGCACGAAGAGGGTGCGGTTCCCCTGCAATTGCCTGATGGCAGTTGGCAGTCGGTACTGAGTTTTCCGGACCTGCCTTTGCACAGCGGTGACTATGTGGTCAGCGCCTTCTTGTTCGATGGCTCGGGTCTGGCGGTCTACGACCAATGGTTCCAGTACACCGTCTTCCGCTTTATCTACCCCAAGCCGCTGCCTGGACTGGTACGATTGCCCCACCATTGGAGCTGAGGCTGCGCGCAAGCGCGTGCACCGCTTGAACCCCAGGAAACGAGCGCGCCAGCGTCTGCGCTGGCGTGCCCACCGCCCCCAGATTTATGACCACGAATTCTCCCTCTGCGACCAGCCAGGGCCAGCAGTTGCTGGCCGAAGCCCAGCTGATGCTGGCCAATGGCAATTTTGAAGCGGCCTCGGGCCTGCTGCTGCGTGCCCGTGCCGAAAAGGACGTGATGCTGGCAGCGCATGCGCTGATCGAGCAGCATGGGCTGACCGGCTCGTTCCGCAACATCATGGGCCTGGACTGCACGATTTCCACAGCCGATGATATTTTTGGCTTCTTTGCCGGCCACCCCAGCAGCAACAACCCGCTGCGCGACTACCTGGCCGATGGCTGGCGCACCCTGGCCGAGCTGATGACGGTGATGGAGCGTGTCGGTCAGCCGCTGGTGCAGAGCCAGCATTTTCTGGAGTTTGCCAGCGGCCATGGCCGTTTTACCCGCCACCTGGCCCATCTGCTGGGCCCCGGCAAGGTGACGGTATCGGATGTGGTGCCCGATGCGGTGGACTTCGCGCAGGGTACCTTTGGCGTACAGGGCTTTGTCTCTGCCAGCGTGCCTGAGCAACTGGTGGCCCCGCGCCAGTACGACACGGTCTTTGTGCTGTCGCTGTTCAGCCATCTGCCGCGCAGCACCTGGGGCCGCTGGCTGCAGGTGTTGTACAACCTGGTGTCGCCGGGTGGCATTCTGGTGTTCAGCACGCACGGCATCAAGGCGGCCCGGTTTGACAGCGTTCCGCTCGATGATGAGGGCTTTTTCTTTGCGCCGTCGAGCGAATCGAACGCCATCGATCCGAACGAGTACGGCACGGCCTTTACGACGGAAGCCTTTGTGCGCGCGCGCATTGCCGAGACCGTGGGCGCCGACAAGCTCGAATATTTCTCCCCCGTGCAGTTCTGGAACCACCAGGACGTGTACGTGCTGCGAAAGCCATCATGAACCGCGGAAGCCGTATGCGCCGCCTGGCGCAATTGCGTGAAAAGCTGCTGGGCCTGCCCGCGTTTGACGACAGCCGGATCACCGACGAGTGGTTCCGCTCCCACTTCCACTACGCATCCGATGTGGTGGCGCAGTGGCTCAGCCCGGTGATGGATGTGAGCACCGCCCGCCTGCTGCAGTTTGGCTGCGGCGATGGCATCACCGATCTGGCCCTGGTGCTGCGCCATGGCGCTGCGGCCATCCACGGCGTTGATGTGCGCCAGGAATACGCCAAGCTGCCGCGCATTGCGCAGGAGCAGTTGGGCCTGCAACGCATTCCGGCCGCGCTGAGTTTTCAGACGATCACGCCCAGCGCGCCGCTGGCGGGCCAGGCGCCGCTCTATGACGGCATCATGAGCTGGTCGACCTTTGAGCATGTGCAGCGCGACCAGTTGCTGCCCATCCTGAAAGACCTGCTGGCCTGCCTGAAGCCGGGCGGGCATTTCTTCTTGCAGATCGAGCCGCTGTTCTACTCCGCCTTTGGCTCGCACCTGCGCCGCTATGACAGCGTTGCCTGGCACCACCTGCTGGTGGACGAGGATGCGCTCTGGAAGGTGATAGCAGCCTATGACGGTGAACTCAGCCCGGATGAGGTGGACTTTGGATTTGCCGATTTTGGGCCTGAGGGCTACAAGCGCTTTGTGTTCAAGGAATACCAAGAGCTCAACCGCCTGACCGCCGACGAGCTGGTGGCGCTGGCTAAGGAAGCGGGCTTTACGGTGGCACGCGAAGAGCGCCGCCACTATGAGCCCGAGCCCGTGCCCGAGGCCTTGTTGGCGCAGTACCCGCGCGAGGTACTGACCAACAACGAGATCTTTTTGCTGCTGCAGCGACCCGTTTGATCCTTGACTGGCCTTCCGCTAAGTGGTGAGTTGCAATACGTTGTTTTCACCAAGTCGGACTGGTTGAGTTTCCCTACCCTAGCCTGTCCGGTTGAACGACCCTCACACTTAGAACGCCCTAGCGCTCACCACTCGCCAAAACATCCTGACCATGAAGCGCTAAACAAATGATCTAGAAGCATCTCGTGACAATCCCATAGGTCGTTGTAAGGTTCAAGTAGGGATTGTTAAATAGCATGAATCTATGCAAATATGGTTTTGCATTAATTTCATGAAGGGGATGCTTATGAAGAACTTAGTGGCGCTTACAGCGCTCTTCATTGCTGCCGCTGCAAATGCGGCGGATGCAGGAGCGGTGGATCATGCTGATGCAAGTGCATCTTGGGGGTGGGCCTGCACTTCTGAGCTTCCTCACTACCAAGGAGTGATCCACGCGTACCGATCTGATGGCCTCTTCTTAGGAGTGCTTGAAGCAAACCATCCGCGTGAGCAAGCAGTGGCAAATCTCTGTGGAGGGAATGGGAACCATGGCTTTGGCGGCGACTTTATCTACGATGCGAGCTGGCTAGATGGCCGTAGATACAACATCAATTTGTATTTTATTCGCGCAGATGGATCCAACTTCGAAGTTCCAGGCTCGCCAGTGAGGGGCGTGCAGTTTGGCAGTGCGCCCCCTCCGCCGCCCCCACCACCACCACCACCTCCACCGCCCCCACCTCCGCCACCTCCGCCACCCAGTCCACCCTATGTGGTTATTGAAGGTTGCGATATGCAGCGGCCTGGTCCCGGTTGGGCAGCGATTGCTTGGGGTGGTAATCCCCCACTTTCCGCAAACTGCCCGCGCCCACGCCCATTCCAAGTGCAGACATATATGAAATATAGAAATTTCAACGTGTTTCCAGCATTCAGGAGTGGTACGACGATGACAACATGTGCAGGACCTGTCCCAACAGGCTGGACTGTCGTCAGCAATAGTCGATCATCTTCGAATTGCCGCAATCCCAATACTGGAGCAGCGTGGGCATTTGGATGGGAATGGGAAATCCGTAAAAATTAAGTTGGATTCGTTCTCAAAGCCGTGTCGTAAACTTCATCCCACTGCGTGGACAGTCGTCCAACCAGTGGGATGTTTTCATGACGAAATACCGTGCGGGAGCCCTTGGTTTCCTGGATCTGTTCCGATTGACAGCCTAAAGTCCGGTTGTAGCTTCTTCCTGATGCGCCGGGGCTGAGATGCTAACGCTATAGCTCAAACGCTGCATGCGCTGGCCCAGGCCGCTGCGGCTGAAGAGGCGGCGGTTGATCGAGGGCTGGCAGTGCAAAGGTGTGCGTACCAGCCAGCAGGTGTGGCGCACTTCAAAAGCGGGGTGGAAGTACGGATCGCCCTGGTCCAGGAAATCGCGCCAGCGGCTGGCGAACAGCGCCGAATCCTCTGGGTGCGGGTCATAGCCTTCGGCCTTGCCCCGGGTGATGGATTCATGGTGGATCAAGGTGGCTTGCGGGCAGTACAGCACGCGCCAGCCCAGCTGCAAGGTGCGCAGGCACAGGTCCACATCGCCAAAGCCTACGGCGAGCTTCTCGTCATAGCCGTCGATGGCATCAAACGCATCCTTGCGCATCAGCAGGCAGGCGGCGGTCACGGCCGATACCTCATGCGTACTGACCAGGCGGCCCATGAAGGCGATGTCGACGCGGTCGGGTGGCAGCTTCAAGAACTTGCCATAGTGCTCGGCAATGCCAAAGGCGCCCACGCAGACACCGGCGTGCTGGATCGACGTGCGGTCGGGGTAGAGCAGCTGCGCGCCCACCATGCCGACGCTCGGGTCCTGGCACTGCGACAGCATGTGCTCCAGCCAGCCGCTCTCCAGCGCCTCGATGTCGTTGTTGCAGAACAGGTAGTGGCTGTAGGGGCGGGTCAACTGGCGCACGGCCCAGTTGTTGATGGCTGAGAAGTTGAAGGGCCCTTGGTAGCGCAGCACGGCGGCAGTGCCGTCTTGCTGCAACTGGGCAAAATAGTCCAGGCTGGCCTGCTCGGTCGAGTCATGGTCGATCACAATCAGGTCGTAGGCGGCATGCTGCACGGTGGCGCGGATGCTGTCCACGCACTGGCGCACCAGGCTGCCGTAGTTCTTGGTCGGGATGATGATGGCCACACGCTGGCCATCGGCGATCTGGTGCTGCGTCTCAAAGAAGTTGAAGGAGACGCCGGCGGCCGAGCGCGCCGCGATGCCGCTGCGGTCCAGATGGCGTTGCAGCACCGCAGTCGAGGTGGCCATCACCTGGGCCATCTTGTCGTGGCCGGCCGAGCCGGTGTGGGTACGCCATTGGTAGAGGAGTTCAGGCAGGTGCACGATGCGGCTGGCCGCCTCGCTGACTCTCAGAATCAGATCGTAGTCCTGCGAAATGCCCAGTGTCTCGTCAAAGCCGCCCAGGCTGCGCAGCAACGCCGTGCGAAAGCCCACCATGTGCACGATATAGGGGTGGCTGCGCAGGTATTCGGGCGAGAAGGCCGGACGGTGGAAGTACTGCAGCACCTGCTTGCCATCAGGGCTGACCAGCACTTCGTCCGAGTACAGCATGTCCGGGTGATCGGCCATGACGCTTTGGGCGACGCGGTAGATGGCCTGGGGCTGGAGCAGGTCGTCATGGTCCAGCAGCACCACAAAGGGAGAGGTGGCCAGCGCCAGCGCCCGGTTGCTGGCGTGCGATACGCCATGGTTGCGCTCGCCCAGGTGCAGCTTGATGCGGGGCTCCTGCGCGGCCAGCGCTTGCAGCATGCTGCGCACATGGGGCTGGGTGGAGGCATCGTCGGCGATGCACAGCTCCCAGTGCGGGTAGATCTGGGCGCGCACCGAATCGACCATCGCGGTCAACATGGCCGGGTCGGTGTTGTAGGTGGGCACCAGGATCGAGATGCTGACCGGCTGCGTCAAGCTTGCAATTTCGGCGCGCAGCACCGGCAGCACCTCGCTGGCCAAGCGCTGCTGGTAGTCCTGCCAGGCATCGGTGGGGGCGACCGGTACAGTCGGGGCATCAGGGTGGCCCAAGGACAGCAGCTGGTGCTTGAGCATGGGGGTGCCACCGGTGCGCCAGGCGCGCCAGAGCCGGCGGCTGTTGCTGCCCAGTTGGCGGGGATCGGCGGCCAGCAGGTACATGCTGCGGGCCAGCTGGCGCAGCTTGTGGGGCAGCTTGCGCAAGGTAGAGAGAGTGGATGACAAGGAGCGGCTCTTGGTTTTTGTAGCAGGGGTGCTTGATTTGCAAGCACTATCGGGCCATTTTATTTAATGGGGGGATTGGCGCAGGTCCGTCAGGTAATCGTGTCCGTAGCTCCAGGGCTGCAGGTACTGGGCCTTCAGGTCGACCGCAGCCGCCGGCGCAGGCAGCGGTGGCTGGCCTTCGATGTACTGGCGCTGGCGAATGTCGAGCATCAGTGCCAGCCATTCGTCGGCCGATGTGCTCCAGGGACGCAGCCAGGTCCAGGGGCGGCCAGCCAGGCGCTCGGGGAAGGCGCCGATATCGGGCGCGATCACCGGCACGCCGGCCTGAAGGCAGGCGCTCAAGGTGTAGCTATAGGTCTCGGGCCACAGCGCCGGGAACCAGACCACATCGGGCTGCAGGCGCGCCATCAGTGCGGGCAGGTCGGCATCGTCGTAGGGTCCGTGTATGGTCAGGCTGGCATGGGGCTGGGTGCGCATGCGGCGGTGCGGGTAGCCCAGCAGGTGCAGCTCGACTGGCGCTTCGCTCTGGGCAGCAGCCAGTGCCACCGCTTCCATCACATCGCCTCCCTTGGCCAGGCTGACGCCGCCGAGGATGAAAACGCGCAGATGCGCATGGGGCGCCAGCGGTTGACCCTTGGGTACGGGCAGCGTCGCTGGATCGGGGATGTCATGGTGGGTGACATAGCGCACCGGCGCATCGGGGAAGTAATGGTGCATGCGCAGCGCGGCATCCTTGCTCGGGGCCAGCACATAGCGCGCCTGGTTCAGGAACAGGCGGTGCCGCATGCGCCAGGCATCGATGTACTCGCCAGTGGGCGCGGGCTCGGCCCCCGAACATTGTGGGCACTGGGCCACACCCAGCGCCGCATAGTGCGCATTGTGCGTGGGCTCCATCAGGTTGATCTGCGGGCAGATGGCGTAGTAATCGTGCGCGGTGAAGTCATAGCGCACGCCCAGCAGCTCGGGCAGGCGCATCACTTCCAGGTTCAGGCCCATCAGGTGGTGGAAGTGGATATGGCTCACGCCCAGCTCGCGCAGCAGCGCCACCAGCGCTTCCGATTGCGTAGGCCAGTGGAATTCCTCGTCATAGCCCTCGGCCGCATCCAGCCACTGCAGGCGGATGTAGTTGTCTTCCAGCGGGGTCAGGGCCAGCGATACCGCGCGATCACGCAGGCTGTGGGCCAGCTCCTTGACATGGCGCAGGGTGCCGCCGCCGGCGTTGTGCAACACCATCAGGATGCGCGGCAGCGGGTGCTGGCGCAGGCGGGCCTTGTCGATGGCATTGCGCGCGGCCTGGGCCGGGTTGGCTTTCAAGTGGGCTTGCACCAGGCTGTCGTAAGCGGGGTGCAGCTGCAGCAGGGTCTGGTAGGCGGCCTGCTCGCGCGGCGTCTTGCTGTCGCCGAAGCTGACGCCGCCGGTGTGCAGCACCACGCTGTCCAGCGCCAGCAGATGGCGCCAGCCCAGGTCATGGGCGCGCATGCAGAAGTCGTTTTCTTCGCCGTAGCCCTTGCCGAAATGCTCCACATCAAACAGGCCGGTCTGCGCCAGGCAGTCGCGGCGGATGTACATGCAAAAGCCGACGCCGGTGGGCACCTCGACCGTCTGCCCGGCATTGGCGCTGGCAGCCAGATGGTTCAGGCGCAGCAGGTCGGCATCTGCGGGCAACGCATTCTTTTCGCAAAAGCGCGGGTAGCTGCAGATCGTCGCGTTGTTGGACAGCGGCGTGACGCTGCCCACATCTTCTGCGCTGTAGGCCGCCCGGTGCAGGCGGTCCAGCCATTCGTGGGACACCTCCGTGTCGCTGTTGAGCAGCAGCACATCATGGCTGGGGTTCAGCGCCATGCCGCGATTCACGGTGGCCACAAAGCCCAGGTTGCTGTCGTTTTCCAGCAGGTGCACCCGGCTGTCCTGCTGGGCCAGTTCGCGCAGCCAGGCGGTCAGCTCCGGCTCGGGACTGGCGTCATTGATCACCACCAGCTGGCTGTTGGTTTGCGTGGCCGCCTGCAGCACCGACTGCAGACAGCGCTGCGTATCGCCCAGGCCCCGGTACACCGGGACGATGATGTCAACCATGGTCGCGGGCTGGGCTGCTGCCAGCGGGCGCACGGGTTCGGCCAGCGTTTCAGAGGGACTTGCTTCCTCGACCACGATGGCGGGCACCGCCTCATCCTGCGTCTCAGCGCTCACCTCCGCTGCATCGAATGCCTCCACTGCTTGCACAGGCTCGGGCTCGGGCACATGCACGACGGGCGGGGCGGGCGCAGGCCGGCCGCGCAGCCGGGCCTTGGCGCTGGCCAGTTTCTGGCCGACGCGGTAGGCCTCCGAGGCCTCGATTTTGCTCAGATGGGTTTGCAGATTGTTGATATGCGTCTGCTGGCCCTGGATGTGCTCCTGCTGCTGGGCAATGGCTTCTTCCAGGTTTTGGCGCTGGTCCTGCATATGGGCCTGCAACTGGCGCAGCTGCGTGTGGGCATCGGCCTGGGCCTGCTGCGCGCGCAACACCTCGGTGTCAGCATGGCGGATGCGGGCCTGCAGTTCCTGGGCGCTATCGGCCAGCGCCGCATAGTCGGCGGACATGGGCCAGCCCAGGCTGACTTCGAGCACCGCACCTTCCGTCTGCAAGCAGTCCTGCAGCAGCGCCGGCGCAATCGGCAGGTGCAGGTGCGGGTCGTCGCCGGTCAGCAACAGCAAGGTGCTGCCCGGCGCGGTGGCGGGGGCCGGCTGCCAGCTGATCTGGCTGTGCGGCACCTGCGTCAGGGCTTCGGGCTGGTCCGCCTGCCAGCGCCAGCGCAGCGCGCCGCTCGCGTCATACAGGCGCACCGCGTGCAGGTGCAAAAAGCCGGGGCGGTCGGCCGGGTCCCAGCGCAAGCTCGGCTGGGCGCCTTCAAAGCGAGGCAGCGCAAAGCGAATGTTCTGCTGCAGCGCGCCGATCTGGCCCTTGGCAATCAGCTTGTGCGACTCGCTGAACTGGCCGGCATCGGCCCAGTACAGGTTGGTGGTGAAGCTGGCATGTGCGGTGTTGGCCTCGCTCTCGATCGCCAGCAGTGCATGGGCCTGGGCGGCGGCGGCATCGCTGCTGGGGCGGATGCTGCAGATGAACTGGTAGGCCAGCGCATCGGGCTGGGCCAGCAGGTAGCGCATCACCGCGGGTGGCAGGCTGTCGGCGGTGGTGCGGGCAAACTCGGATTCGTCGAGCGGGCGATCGACGGTCTCCAGCGATTGCACGCTCCACTGGCCCTCTTTCATCAGCCGCAGCAGCGACTGGCGCGTGAAAAAGCGCAGATGCGTGCGGTCGAGCAGGCCTTCCTCGCGGTAGCGCAGCTCGCCCTGCATCAGCTCCATCACCAGACCGCAGTAGCCGGCGTTGGGGATGGAGACCAGGATTTCCCCGTTCTCGGCCAGCAGATCGCGGCAGTCGGCCAGCAATTGCTCGGGCTGGCGCAGGTGCTCCAGGACATCGGCGCAAACGATATAGTCATACTGACGCCGCGTAAAAGCCTCAGCCAGGTTGATCTGTTCCAGATCCGCCACAGCGAGATCGCGATAATACGGCCTGGCGAGCGCGGCCTCCTCGGCACTGAACGTCACCCCATCCAGGATGCAGGCCTTGTGCTGCTGCAGGTGCTGGCCCAGCACACCTGGGCCGCAGCCCAGATCGAGCACACGGGCGCCCGGCTGTATCTTGTTCGCCAGCACGGACAGCGAGCTGCGTTGCTGGAGATCGATGTGGCGGGTGTAGACGTGGTGTTCGCGGGTCATGGATATGGGAATGGGTAGGAATTCTGCCGGGATAGGCCTGCACAGGCAGGTGAACAATGAATGACTGACAAGCAAAATCGTGTGGCAATTCTATTGTCTACATTCAATGGCGAACGGTTTCTGCCCGCGCAGCTTGATTCCCTGCTGGCGCAGAGCCATGCAGGTTGCGATATCTGGGTGCGCGACGATGGCTCGAGCGACCAGAGCCTGGCCATTGTCCGGCGCTATGTCAGCATCAATCCGAACATCCATTGCCAGGCAGGGCCAAACCTCGGTTTTGTAGCTAGTTTTTACGAATTATTGCAAAACGTGGGCGCGGGCTATGATTTCTATTTTTTCTGCGACCAGGACGATGTCTGGCTGCCCAGCAAGGTGAGCCGCGCGTTGGCGCTGTTGAACGCGGAGCAGGGCGCGGCACTGTACTGCTCGCGCACCCAGTATGTGGACCGTGAGCTGCAGCCCATCGGACCCTCGCCCGATTATGACCGCAGCGCCATCGGCTGGGGCAATGCGCTGGTGCAGAACATTGCGACCGGTTGCACGATAGCCCTCAACAGTGCGGCGCGCGAGCGCCTGCTGTCCCAGCGCCCGGGCTTTTGCCTGGCGCACGACTGGTGGGCCTACCTGGTGGTATCGGCCTTTGGCCGGGTGGTGTTCGACAGCGAGAGCCACATCCTCTACCGCCAGCATGGCAGCAACACCATCGGCATGCAAAAGCAGGGCCTGGCCGGCCAATGGGCGCGCGTGCAGCGCTTCTGGCGCCGGCTGCGTCAGGCGGGACCCGGCTGGATCGACCAACTGAGCGAGTTTGACCGGCTGCATGGCACCAACCTGCCCGATGCCCAGCGCCGCCAGCTGCGCATGCTGATCCGCTCGCGCAGCAGCTGGATCACCGCGCTGCGCGCCTCCGCCCAGCACTATTACTGGCGCATGAGCGCAGTCGACACGCTGATCCTGCGCGTGCTGCTCGCGCTGCGTCTGTACTGAGGCGCGCTGTTACACGTGGACGGCGGGCAGATTTCTGGGCTGACGGCTGATGGATAATGCCCGCTGATGTCCGCCAGCCCCACCTCTCCACTCCCGCCCATCGCCTTGTCCGTGGTCAGCCATGGCCATGGCACGATGGTGCAGCAGCTGCTCGATGCCTTGGCCGTGCATGGCGCGGGCGGCGCAGGTGTCAGCCGTGTGGTGCTGACCTTGAACCTGCCCGAGCCTGCGCCTGTGGCGCCTGCCGGCGGCTGGCCCTTTGTGCTGGAGCTGCGCCACAACACGGTGCCGCAAGGTTTTTCCGCCAACCACAATGCCGCCTTGGCTGGCGCGGCCGAGCCATTGGTCTGCGTGCTCAACCCCGATGTGGACCTGCGCGGCGGCAATCCCTTCCCGGCCCTGGTGCGCGCGCTGCAGCGCCAAGGCGTGGGCCTGGCCTACCCGATGCAGGTGGATGAACATGGCCAGCTGCAGGACAGCGAGCGGGAGCTGCCCACCCCCTGGTCCTTGCTGCGCCGCTATGCAGTCAAACGGCGGGAGACCCGCGCCGAGTGGGTCAATGGCGCGATGTGGCTGCTACCTACCGCAGTCTGGCAGGGCATTGGCGGGCTCAATACCGCGTACTTCATGTACTGCGAGGATGTGGAGCTCTGTCTGCGCCTGCGCCTGGCCGGTTGGACCCTGGCGCGCGCGGATTGTGTAGTGGGCCATGCCGGCCAGCGTGCCAGCCACCGCCGGGCCCGCCATGCTTTGTGGCATATTCGCAGCTTGCTGCGGCTGTGGGCCTCGGCAGTTTTCTGGCGCGCCCGGGCCTTGCTCCGGCGCACCCCCACCGCAGCACTCACGATGACCGAATAATGATTTTCCTGGCAGTGGTCGCTTTTCTCTGTACGCTGATTGGCGCGGGTTTCATAGTGCGCCGCATGCGCGGCCACGCCAAACGCTATGGCAAGGATTTGCCCCAGCGCTTCCACGTCGGCCACATTCCGCGTCTGGGCGGCCTGGCCATGTTCAGTAGCCTGGTGCTGACGGTCGGCGTCGCCGGGGTGCAGAACTGGTGGGGCTACTACGGCAATGCATTGCACTGGAACCAGTGGGTGCTCTACTTCTTCATGGCCATGCTGCCCGCAGTGGCGGGCGGCATTGCCGAGGACATGACCCAGCGCATGACCGTGCGCTACCGCCTGATCCTGACCTTGCTGACCGGCTTGCTGGCCGTCTACCTGCTGGGCATGACGGTGCCGCGCATGGGCCTGGTCTGGATGGACGCGGCACTGAGTGCCGCGCCTTGGCTGGGCATGGCGCTGGCCGTGCTGGCGATTGCGGGCCTGCCGCATGCCTTCAACATCATCGATGGCTACAACGGGTTGGCCGGCATGGTGGCGGTCATCATCTGCGCAGCGCTCACCCATGTGGCGCTGCAGTTGGGCGACCGGGAGCTGGCCGCCATCCTGGTGATCACCGCAGCGGCCACCCTGGGTTTCATGTTCTGGAACTACCCCATGGGCCAGCTGTTTGCCGGTGATGGCGGCGCCTATGTCTGGGGCATCGTGATCGCCTTTTGCAGCATCACCCTGGTGCAGCGCCACCCCATCGTCTCACCCTGGTTCCCGATGCTGCTGCTCATCTATCCGGTCTGGGAGACGATGTTCTCCATCTACCGCAAGCTCGCGCGGGGGGACTCGCCGGGCATGGCCGATGCGCTGCACCTGCACCAGCTGATCTACCGCCGTATCGTGCGCAGCGTGCTCGATGAAAATGCCGCACGTCGCATGCTGCGGCGCAATAACCGGACGGCTCCGTATTTGTGGGCGTTCACTTTGCTCACCGTGGTGCCGGCGGTCCTGTTCTGGCGCAACACCTATATCCTGATTGGTTTCTGCGCGCTGTTCTGTGTCTCCTACGTCGCTGCCTATCTGGTGATCGTGCGCTTCAAGCTGCCGGGCTGGATTCGCTGATCAGCAGGCAGGCGGCACTTTGGGGCACAATGCGCGTTTTGCATCTTCTCCGCTGCTGTAAAGGCCTGCAACCATGACGACTCCTTCTCTCTCCATTGCCCCGCGCGACAAGGCTGAAATTCTGGCGCAGGCGCTGCCCTACATCCGCAAGTTCCATGGCAAGACCATGGTCATCAAGTACGGCGGCAATGCGATGACCGACCCCGAACTGCAGGCCGACTTTGCCGAAGACGTGGTGCTGCTCAAGCTCGTGGGCATCAACCCTGTGGTGGTGCATGGTGGCGGCCCGCAGATCGAAAATGCGTTGAAGCGCCTGGGCAAGGAAGGCAAGTTCGTGCAGGGCATGCGCGTGACCGACTCCGAGACCATGGAAGTGGTGGAGTGGGTGCTGGCCGGCGAAGTGCAGCAGGACATCGTGGGCCTGATCAACCAGGCCGGCGGCAAGGCCGTCGGTCTGACCGGCCGGGATGGCGGCCTGATCCGCGCCCAGAAGCTCAAGCTCAAGGACAACAAGGATCCATCGGTCGAACACGATGTGGGCCAGGTCGGCGATATCCTGTCCATCGACCCCAGCGTGGTCAAGGCACTGCAGGACGACGCATTCATCCCGGTGGTCAGCCCGATCGGTTTTGGCGAGAACAACGAAAGCTACAACATCAATGCCGATGTCGTGGCCAGCAAGCTGGCCACGGTGCTGCAGGCGGAAAAGCTGATGCTGCTGACCAACATTCCCGGTGTGCTCGACAAGCAAGGCCAGTTGCTGACCGAGTTGACCTCGCGCCAGATCGATGAGCTGATCGATGACGGCACCATTTCCGGCGGCATGCTGCCCAAACTGGCCGGCGCCATTGATGCCGCCAAGAGCGGTGTCAATGCGGTACATATTGTCGATGGCCGCGTTCCACACGCGATGCTGCTCGAAATTCTGACTGATACGGCCTACGGAACAATGATTCGTAGTTATTGATACATTTGATTGCGTAATTGAGTTGCGCATCTGGCAATGCACATGATTTTTATCATTTTTCTGCAGTTCTTTTGCAGTAAGATGTTACAGAGGGCCCAGGGTTGCGCTTGCAACCTGTGAGGCGAGTGCCTTACTTTTATCAATAAAAAATACCTGGCGGTGTTGGGAGACTGCGTCGGGTGCAGCCTCATATTCAACGCATGTCTGATCAAGAATCTTCTTTCGCCGCCGACCTTGTCGATGCGTCGCTAGAAGCCGCTAACCCGGCACCTACCCGTAAACGTCCGAAACCCGGAGAGCGTCGAATCCAGATTCTGCAGACGCTGGCAGCCATGCTGGAGCAGCCCGGCGCAGACCGGATCACCACGGCAGCGCTGGCCGCGCAAATGTCGATCAGCGAAGCGGCTCTGTACCGCCACTTCGCCAGCAAGGCCCAGATGTATGAGGGCCTGATCGAGTTCATCGAGCAGTCCGTCTACAGCCTGGCCGTGCAGATCACCGGCCGCGATGTGCCCGACCCCGCCAAGACCGTGGAGCAGGGCATTGCCCAGGCCCACCGCGTGGTGGCCATGGTGCTGCAGTTTGGCGAGCGCAACCCTGGCATGGTGCGTGTGATGCTCGGCGATGCGCTGCAGTCCGAAAACCCCCGCCTGCAGCAGCGCATGCAGCAGTTCTTCGAGCGCATCGAGACCACCTTGCGCCAATGCCTGCGCGTGGTACCCGGCGCTGACGCCTCGGCCACGCCGACGGTGGATGCCAATGTGCGCTCCAGCGTTCTGATGTCGTTCCTGATTGGCCGCCTGCAGCGTTTTGCGCGTTCTGATTTCCGGCGCCTGCCCACCGAGCAGCTCGACAGCTGCCTGTCGTTGATGGCGCACTGACGCCGCCTGACTCCATCGCAAAGCTGCTGTGCCTGCCCGGGCCAGCAGCTTTTTTCATGGCGGGTCTGCGCATGCCGTGGTTTACCCTTGCTTTGTACGGCAGCGGTTGGCAGCACACTGGGTTTGTGCAAGAATCAAAAAAAGAACGACCGTGCTATTTTTGATTTATGACCAAATCCCTTGCCTCTACACCGGCTCCCGCCGAGATGGCCAAGCTGGCCAAAGGCGCCCAGACGCGTGCTGCGATTGTGGACGCCGCCTTGTCCCTGGCCGCGCAAGAGGGGCTCGATGGCCTGTCGCTGGGCATGGTGGCGCTGGCGATGGGGATGAGCAAGTCCGGCGTGTTTGCCCATTTTGGCTCACGCGAGGAGCTGCAGTGCTCGGTGGTGCGCGAGTACCACGAGCGCTTTGAGCGCGAAATCTTTGTGCCGGCGCTGCAGGTGCCGCGCGGGCTGGCCCGCTTGCTGCACATGGCCACCGGTTGGATGGGCAGCACCGCCCAGCCCAATGACGCCAGCCGCCTCTACGGCAGCCTCTACATCAGTGGTGCGGTCGAGTTCGACGACCGGCCCGGCGATGTGCGCGATGCGCTGTCCGAATCGGTGCGCATCTGGATGGATGCGATGCGCCGGGCGATTGTGCAGTCGCAGACCGAAGGCCAGCTGCGCAGCGATGTGGCGCCCGACCAGGTGCTGTTCGAGCTGCACGGCATCATCTTGTCGCTGCACTACGAAACCCGTTTTCTACACGGCCCGCTGGCGCTAAAGCATGCCGCCACCGCGTTGCGTAGCGTATTGCTGCGCTATGCCGTCCACCCCGAGCGCGAGGCTGCCTTGATCGATGCCGCGCTCGCCCCCTGCCTGGCGGCGCAGCCCGATGCGGCTGCGCCCGCTTCCGTTTCTGTTTGACCTCGTCATTTTTCCAAAGGACTTTCCATGCCTCAGTACACCCCGCCGCTGCGCGACATGCAGTTCCTCATGCAAGAAGTGCTGGGCCTGCCCGCCCGTTTTGCGCAGCTGCCCGCCTATGCCGACGTCGACAGCGGCACCATGGATGCGATCTTGGAAGAGGCCGGCAAGTTCGCGGTTGAAGTGGTGCAACCGCTCAACCTGTCTGGCGACGCTGAAGGCTGCACGCGCAACCCGGCCGATTCGAGCGTGACGACGCCCAAGGGTTTCAAAGAGGCCTATGCCAAGTATGTGGAAGGCGGCTGGGCGGCCTTGTCCTGCGACAGCGCCTATGGCGGCCAGGGCCTGCCCTTTGTGCTGAACCAGTGCCTGTATGAAATGCTCAACAGCGCCAACCAGGCCTGGGCCATGTACCCCGGTCTGTCGCACGGCGCCTATGAGGCGCTCCATGTGTATGGCTCGGACGAGCAGAAAAAGCTCTACCTGCCCAAGCTCACCAGCGGCGAGTGGACTGGCACCATGTGCCTGACCGAGCCCCATTGCGGCACCGACCTGGGTCTGCTGCGCACCAAGGCCGAGCCCCAGGCCGATGGCAGCTACAAGATCACCGGCAACAAGATCTTCATCAGCGCCGGTGAGCACGACATGACCGACAACATCGTGCACCTGGTGCTGGCCCGCCTGCCCGATGCGCCCAAGGGCAGCAAGGGAATCAGCCTGTTCCTGGTACCCAAGTTCCTCGTCAACGCCGATGGCTCGCTGGGGGCGCGCAACCCCATCAGCTGCTCGGGCCTGGAGCACAAGATGGGCATCCATGGCAATGCCACCGCACAGATCGCCATCGACGGCGCAGTGGGCACCTTGGTGGGCCAGGCCAACAAGGGCCTGCAGGCGATGTTTGTGATGATGAATGCGGCTCGCCTGGGCGTTGCCAACCAGTCGCTCGGCCTGATGGCCGTGGCCTACGAGAATGCACTGGCCTATGCCAAGGACCGGCTGCAGATGCGCAGCCTCTCGGGCACCAAGGCCAAGGACCTGCCGGCCGACCCCATCATTGTGCACCCCGATGTGCGCCGCATGCTGCTGACCGCCAAGGCCTACAGCGAAGGCGGCCGGGCAATGATGATCGCCACCTCGGCACTGGTCGACGAAGAGCTGAACCACCCCGATGAAGCCTTGCGCAAGGCCCATGCCGCGCAGGTCGCCTTGCTCACCCCCATCCTCAAGGCCTTTCTGACCGACAAGGGGTTTGAGGTGACCGTGCTGTGCCAGCAGGTGTTTGGCGGCCATGGCTACATCCACGAAACCGGCATGGAGCAGTTGGTGCGCGATGCGCGCATCAACATGATCTACGAAGGCACGAATGGCATCCAGGCGCTGGACCTGCTGGGCCGCAAGGTGCTGGGCGACCAGGGTGCGGCGCTCAAGGCGCTGGGCAAGCTGGTGCAGGGCCTCGTGGAGGAAGAGGGCGTCAACGAGCGCATGGCCGACTTCATCAACCCGCTGGCGCAGCTGGCTGGCCAGATGACCGGCATCACCACCGAGCTGGGCCTCAAGGCGCTGCAGAACCCTGACGAAGTGGGCGCTGCGGCCACCGATTACCTCTGCGTGATGGGTCATCTGGTGATGGGCTACTGGTGGGCACGCATGGCCCAGACCGCGCTGCGCGCACTTGCCGAAGGTGGTGTGGCCGACAAGAGCTTCTATGAAGGCAAGCTGCAGACCGCGCGCTTTTACTTTGCGCGCCTGTTCCCCGAGGCGGGCCTGCGCGTGCGCACCATGCGCACCGGCAGCAAGCTCTTGATGAACACCGACGCTGCGCTGGCTTGACACCTGCAGTGCTGCCGAAAAGACCCGAGGAGACCGTGATGCAAACCTTGCTGAAACCTGTGCTGATGGTGGCTGGCAGCTTGGCGGTGGCACTGCCAGCGCTGGCTGCGGACATGTCGCCGGTGGGCCTGTGGCGCACCTTTGACGAGAAAAGTGGTGAACCCAAGTCCGAGGTGCGCATCAGCGACAGCGGCGGGGTGCTCAGCGGCAAGGTGGAAAAGCTGCTGCGCAAGGGCGCCGATCCGCAGGCCGTCTGCGACCGCTGCACCGACGACCGCAAGGGCCAGCCGCTGGTGGGGCTGGAGATCATCCGGGGCGCCAAGCAGGCACAAGGCAAGGCGGTCTGGGAGGACGGCAAGATCCTCGACCCCGAAAACGGCAGCACCTACAGCCTCAAGCTCACGCCTGCCGACAACGGCAACAAGCTCGATGTGCGCGGATCGATCGGCCCCTTTGGCCGCACGCAGACCTGGTCGCGCGTCGAATAGGTTTGACTGAAACTGGCTGCCAGCCTGTAATTTAAAAGCGCTGGCGGCTCTCATAAGTGGAGTAACCATGTCCCGATTTGTGGTGAAAAAAGTGGCGGTGCTCGGCGCCGGGGTGATGGGGGCGCAGATTGCGGCCCACCTCGTCAATGTGCGCGTGCCGGTGGTGCTGTTTGACCTGCCGGCCAAGGAAGGCCCCAAAAGCGCGATTGCCCAGAAGGCGATTGCCAACCTGAAAAAGCTCAAGCCTTCGCCGCTCGGTGTGGCGGCAGAAGCCGATCTGATCACGCCGGCCAACTACGAAGAACACCTGGCGCAGCTCAAGGACTGCGACCTGGTGATCGAGGCGATTGCCGAGCGCATGGACTGGAAGCGCGACCTCTACCACCAGATCGCGCCCTTTGTCGCGCCCCATGCAATCCTGGCCTCCAACACCTCGGGACTGTCGATCACGGCGCTGTCCGAGGCACTGCCCGAACAGCTGCGCCATCGTTTCTGCGGCATCCACTTCTTCAACCCACCGCGCTATATGCAGTTGGTGGAGCTGATCCCGACCGCAGCGACCGAGCCCCAGGTGCTCGACCAGCTCGAAAGCTTTGCTACCAGCCAGCTGGGCAAGGGCGTCGTCCGCGCCAAGGACACGCCCAACTTCGTTGCCAACCGTGTCGGCGTGGCCGGCATGCTGTCCACCATGGCCGAGGCCGAGCGCTTTGGCCTGAGCTACGACGTCGTCGACGACCTGACCGGCAAGAAGCTCGGCCGTGCCAGTTCGGGCACCTTCCGCACTGCCGATGTGGTGGGCCTGGACACCCTGGCCCATGTCATCGCGACCATGCAGACCCAGCTGACCGCGCAGAGCGACTCGTTCTACGCCAGCTACAGCACGCCGGCGGTGTTGACCAAGCTGATCGCCGATGGCGCGCTGGGCCAGAAGACCAAGGCGGGTTTTTACCGCAAGACCAAGATGGGTATCGAGCGCTTTGACCCCGAGCACCAGGCCTATGTGCCCTCGGGCGAAAAGGGCAATGATGTCTATACCCGCATGCTCAAAAAGCCCGCCGGCGAGCGCCTGCAGTTGCTGCGCAACAGTGAAGGCGCGCAAGGCCAGTTCCTCTGGGCCATCTTGCGCAACAGCTTCCACTACGCCGCGGTGCACCTGAAGGACATTGCAGACAATGCCCGCGATGTGGATCTGGCCATGCGCTGGGGCTTTGGCATGCAGCAAGGCCCGTTCGAGCTGTGGCAAGAGGCCGGCTGGCGGCAGGTGGCCAAGATGGTGCAGGAAGACATTGACGCGGGCAAGGCGCTCAGCACCGAGCCGCTGCCGCAGTGGGTGTTTGAAGGCCCCGTCGCGCAGGCTGGCGGCGTGCATACCACGCAGGGCTCCTGGAGCGCGGCCGAGAACCGCTTTGTGCCGCGCCGCGATCTGCCGGTGTATGCGCGCCAGCTCTTCCCCGAACGCGTGCTCGGCGAGGCCAGCGAACCCGAGCAGGACTGGCGCACGGCAGGCCGTACCCTGGCCGAGAGCAAGGCCTCGCGCAGCTGGACCCTGGATGACCAGGTGCTGGTCTTCAGCATCAAGACCAAGATGCATGCCATCAGCCCCGATGTGATGGAAGACCTGCAGGCCGCGCTGGCGCTGGCCGAGAAGGAATTTGACGCCATGGTCATCTGGTCGGGCGATGCGCCTTTCAGCGTGGGCGCCGATCTGCAGGCGATGATGCCGGCCTTTGCGCTGCAAGGCCCGATGGCCATCGACCAGATCGAGCAAGTAATGCAGCAGCTCTTCCTGTCGGTGCGCTATGCGCAGATCCCTGTGGTGGGCGCTGTGCATGGCATGGCATTGGGCGGCGGCTGCGAGCTGCTGCTGCACTGCGCACGCCGCGTGGCCCATATGGAGAGCTACATCGGCCTGGTCGAAATGGGCGTGGGCCTGGTGCCTGGCGCCGGCGGCCTCACCAATGTGGCCTACCAGGCGGCGCGCCATGCGCAGTACTCCACCGGCACGGATCTGCTGCCCTTCCTGGCCAACGGCTTTACCGCAGCGGCCAAGGCCACCGTGGGCACCAGCGCGCTGGAGTCGCAGGCCATTGGCTACTTGCAGGCCGATGATGTCATCGTGCCGCACCGCGACGAGCTGCTGTTTGTGGCGCTGACGCAGGCCAAGGCCATGGCACAGTCGGGCTGGCGCCCACCGCAGCGCAAGCCTTTCCCGGTGGCCGGCCGCAGTGGCGCAGCCACCTTGCGCAGCACCTTGGTCAACATGCGCGAAGGCGGCTTCATCAGCGAGCACGACATGCTGATTGCCAGCCACATGGCGGATGTGGTCTGCGGCGGCGACGTGGATGCCGGCACCCTCGTGAACGAGGAATACCTGATGGCGCTGGAGCGCAAGGCCTTTACCGACCTGATCGTGAAGGAAAAAACCCAGGAGCGCATTCTGGGCATGCTGAACACCGGCAAGCCGGTCCGCAATTAAGGCCCAGCATGCATAACAACGCCCTGCTCTCCAACCCCCTCTCCCGCAAGCGGGAGAGGGCAGGGGTGAGGGCGGATGTCAGGCTGCAGCAGGCCCGCGCCCTGCGCCAATCCCCCACCACGGCAGAACAGGTGCAGTGGCGCCACCTGCGCAACCGCCAGCTGGCGGGCGCCAAGTTCCGCAGACAGCATCCGCTGGGTCCTTACATCCTGGATTTTGTCTGCCTGGAGCATGGGCTGGTGGTTGAGGTGGATGGTGGCCAGCATGCGGATCTGCAGGCGCAAGCCTATGACCGGCAGCGCCCGGTGTGGTTGCGGCAGCAAGGCTTGCGGGTTCTGCGGTTTTGGAACCATGAGGTTGTTCAACAAACGAATGAGGTGCTTGCGCATGTGCTGCAGGCCCTCACCCCGGCCCTCTCCCGTACGCGGGAGAGGGAGGTGAATACAGAGGACGAGTGACCATGAGTAAACAAGTTCAAGACGCCTACATCGTTGCGGCGACGCGCACACCGATTGGCAAGTCGCACAAAGGCTATTTGCGCAATATGCGCCCCGATGACCTGCTGGCCACCACGATGAAGGCCGTGCTGGCGCAGGCGCCGGGGCTGGATCCGCAGGCGATCGAGGATGTGGTCTGCGGCTGCGCGATCCCCGAAGCCCAGCAGGGCCTGAACGTGGCGCGCATCAGCGCGGTGCTGGCAGGGCTGCCGGTGGGGGTGGGCGGGGTGACGGTCAACCGCTTTTGCGCATCGGGCCTGACCGCTTTGCAGATGGCCGCCGACCGCATCCGCGTGGGCGGGGCCGATGTGATGATCGCCGCAGGCGTCGAGAGCATGAGCATGGTGCCGATGATGGGCAACTCGCCGTCGCTGTCGCCGTCCATCTTTGAGCGCGAAGGCGATGTCGGCATTGCCTACGGCATGGGGCTGACGGCAGAGAAGGTCGCGCAGCGCTGGAAGGTCGGCCGCGATGCCCAGGATGCCTTTGCACTGCAGTCGCACCAGCGCGCGCTGGCGGCGCAGCAGGCGGGCGATTTTGCCGCTGAGATCACGCCGATCACCGTGACCGACCGGGGCGTGGACATTGCCAAGGGCGAGGCGGTGAGCCGCTCGCGCACCATCAGCCTGGATGAAGGACCGCGCCCCGACACCTCGATCGAAGGCCTGGCCAAGCTGCGCACCGTGTTTGCGGCGCGTGGCTCGGTCACTGCCGGCAACAGCTCGCAGACCAGCGATGGCGCCGGTGCCTTGTTGGTGGTGAGCGAGGCGGCACTCAAGCGCTTCAACCTGACGCCGCTGGCACGCTTTGTCAGCTATGCCAGCAAGGGCGTGCCGCCCGAGATCATGGGCATTGGCCCGATTGAGGCGATCCCGGTGGCGCTGCGCCATGCGGGCCTGTCCTTGCAGGACATGGACTGGATCGAGCTGAACGAGGCCTTTGCTGCGCAGTCGCTGGCGGTCATCGAGCAATTGGGCATGGACCCGGCCAAGGTCAACCCCATGGGCGGCGCGATTGCGCTGGGCCACCCGCTGGGCGCTACAGGCGCCATCCGTGCCGCCACCGTCGTGCATGCGCTGCAGCGCAACAAGCTCAAATACGGCATGGTGACCATGTGCGTGGGCATGGGGCAGGGCGCGGCCGGCATTCTGGAGCGCGTGTAAACCGGCGCAGGCCACGGCATCTGTCGCCCACAAGGCTGCGGCAGATGCCGCTGGCTGCTACTGTCGGGTGGCAGAAAATGCAACTGCATTACCAGCCTTGCAAGGCTTGGTACGGGCACAAGGCGTTTTCAGCGGAGTCAAAAATTTCTGCGAAAGATGTCCGAATGAGTGAACTCTCCACCAACAGCGAACGCCATGCCTTTGACCGTGCCATGGCGATGGAAGCAACCGGCCAGAACCAGTACGCGGCGCAGGCCAGCAAGGACTACTGGAACATGGTCGGGCCCTATGGCGGCATCACAGCTGCCCAAGTGGCACAGGCGGTGTTGCAGCACCCGCAGCGCCTGGGGGATCTGGTGGCAATCACCGTGAACTACGCTGGTGCGGTGGGCGAGCGGCCGTATGCGATCGAGGCCATCCCCGCCCGCACCAACCGCAGCACCCAGCACTGGATCATCACCCTGCGCGAGCAGGATGCGCAGGGCCAGTGGTCCACCACGACCACCGCGACGGCGATGACGGCGCTGGCGCGCGAAACCTGGTCGGACGACGAATACGCGATGCCCGAGGTGCCGCCGGCCAGCGCGGTGGAGCGCTACACCACCGATTTCCGTGTGGAATGGCTGAACCGCTACAACATCCGCCCGCTGCTGGGCGGCTACCCGACGGAGTGGGATGGCGCGGCCAGCCCGAGTCTCACCCGCATGTGGGTGGGCGACGAGCCCCCGCGCCCGCTGGATGTTCCGGCGCTGACCTCGCTGTGCGATGTGTTTTTTCCCCGCATCTGGCTGCGCCGCGCCAAGCGCGTGCCGGTGGGCACCGTGTCCTTGACGGTCTATGTGCATGCCAGTGCCGAGCAATTGGCCGCCGTGGGTACCCAGCCGGTGCTGGCCCAGGCGCAGGGCCAGGGCTTTCGGGATGGCTTTTTTGACCAGACCGCGCAGATCTGGTCGCCCCAGGGCGTTTTGCTGGCCACCAGCCACCAGCTGGTCTATTACAAGGAATAAGGCGTGCCAAATCCGGTTAGCATGCCAGCGTCTTCGGTGTGCGCCCTGGCAGTGGCCCGGGCCCGGCACCGAACCTTTTTTGAGAGACTGTTATGACGATCCAATCCTCCTGCGACGATATCCGGGTGCTGGCCGAAGCGGGCATCTGCACCATCACCTTCAACCGGGTGGCCAAGAAGAACTCGCTGACCGGCGCCATGTACCTGGCGTTGGCGGACATCTTGCAGCAGGCCGCCAGCAGCAGCGACGTGCGTGTGGTGCTGTTCCAGGGCGATGCCTCGGTGTTTACCGCCGGCAACGACCTGGGCGATTTCCTCCACGGTCCCAAGCCCGATGACAACGCGCCGCCATTCCAGTTCCTGCAGGCGCTGGCCGCCTTCCCCAAGCCCATCGTCGCAGCCGTCTGCGGCCCGGCTGTGGGCATTGGCACCACGATGCTGCTGCACTGCGACCTGGTCTATGCCGGTGACAACGCGATGTTCTCGCTGCCCTTCGTCAACCTGGGCTTCTGCCCCGAAGGGGCATCCAGCCTGCTGCTGCCGCAGCTGATGGGCCACCAGCGCGCCTGCGAGGCTTTGCTGCTGGGCGACCCCTTCATGGCCGAGGCGGCACTGGAGGTGGGCCTGGTCAACCGGGTGGTGCCGCCGACCGAATGCAACACCATCGCGCAGGCACAAGCGGCCAAGCTGGCCGCCAAGCCGCTGGCCTCGCTGATGGCCAGCAAGCGCCTGCTCAAGAGCGGCCAGATGGCGGCGGTTCAGTCGCGCATCGCTGAAGAAGGCCGTGTGTTTGCCGATCTGCTGCAGCAGCCCGCCGCCAAGGAGGCGATGCAGGCCTTTATGGAAAAGCGCAAGCCCAACTTCAGCGGTCTGTGATCGCTGCTGAGGCTGGCTTGGCAGGCGCCAGCTTGCCAATGCGGCAGCCCTGCGCTGCCAGCAGCTCGCCAAACGCCGGCGAGCGCAGATAGGCCCACTCCACCGGCCGCTGCTGGCCAATGGCGTCCTCCGGCATCGGCGTTTGTGCCGGGTGGCACATCAAGAGGCTGCCGTCCTGGCATTCGGCCAGCCATTGCGCCATCAGGCTGCCATAGGCGGCCTCCGTCGGCGCATCAAACCCATAGACCCCCGCGAAGCCCTGGTTGGTGGCCCAGCGCTGGCGCTGCAGCTGGTGGCTGAGGCGGTAGCCGCCCAGCAGCGCGATCGTGGCCGATTTGGCCTGCCAACGCAAAGCGCCTGCAGGGGCCGTGGAGCGGATCCAGATCTGCCGGGCGGCCTCGCCATAGCGGGCGCTGAGCTCGGCCAGCATCGCTTTGCGCACGCCGGGCAGCTGGTGCACATGCTGGTGGCCATCCACATAGACGGGCGGCATGCCCAGCGCATCCTCAAAGGCATCGAGCTGGCGGCGCCAGGCATCGCGCAGCGCAGCGGCAGGCAGCCGGGCGGTGTAGGCCTGGCTGAGAATGCGCGTGATGGGGGTATCGGGCGCTATGCCATGGCCTTCGGTCAGGTTGAAATGCAGGCCCAGGTCCAGCTGGCTGCGCACCGCAGGCAAGGCGCGTGCAGCAGCACGCCAGCCCGGGGCCGTGGTCATGCAGCTGGTAGCAGAGAGGCGGCCCAGCGCCGCAAGCTCCAGCACCGCTGCATCAACAGCCGGGTGCAGCGCAAAATCATCGGCGCAGAGGGTGATGTTCTTCATGGTGCTCAGTGCGGCGCAGCATGGGCAAAGGCCCAGCACTTGGCTGCGACAAAGGTGAATACCGCTACGACCACCAGCACCGCGACCAGGCTCCAGGCATAGTGCCAGTGCAGCTCGTGCAGGGCCAGGTAGTACAGCAGTTCATTGAGGGCGAAGGAGCTGCAGGCGACCAGAAAGAAGCGCGGCAGCGCCTGGGCATGCGGCGCCTTTTTATCGGCAAAGGTCAGCCAGGCGTGGCCGCTGTAGCTGACCCCAAAGGCGACCAGAAAAGCCAGCACATTGGCCAGCAGCGGCGCCATGCCCGCGCCGCCCACCAGGAGCAGCACCACCAGCAAATGCGTGGCCGCCGCCGAGCCACCCACGGCAATGAACTGCAGGCCTTGCGGCAGTCTGCGCAGGCGCTCGGCCAAGGCGGCGACCCGCAAGCTCAGGACTCCGGCGGCATCGGCGCAACCGGTGCCGGCGCCGTGGCGGATGCCGGCACATGCGGGGTGGCCACGGGCTCGCTGCTCACGGGGCTGCGGTCATCGTTGTTCGCCACGATGTACAAAGGCCGGCGCTTGACCTCGTCATAAATGCGGCCGATGTACTCGCCCAGCATGCCAATGGACATCAGTTGCACGCCGGAGAACAGCATCAGGCCGGCGGCCAAGGTCGGCCAGCCGTCGATAGGGTTGTCCAGCACGATGGTCTCGACAGTGATGTAGATGCCGTAGAGGATGGCCATCACCGAGATGCAAAAGCCCACCAGGCTCCAGATGCGCAGCGGCAAGGTGGTAAACGAGGTCAACCCCTGAAACGCCAGCGCGAACAGCCGGTGAAAATTGAAGCTGGACTGCCCGCTGCGCCGGCTATCGGGCACAAAGGGCAGCGCCACACTCTTGAAGCCGACCCAGGCGTACAGGCCCTTCATGAAGCGGTTGCGCTCGGGCAGTTGGCGCAGCGCATCGACCACCTTGCGGTCCATGAGCCGGAAATCGCCCGCGTTCTCGGGGATGTGCACGGCGTTGTCGCGGTTCATCAGGTAGTAGAACAGCCAGGTGCCCCAGCGCTTGGCCTTGGCCTCGCCAGCGCGGTCGGCGATGACGCCGTAGACCATGTCATAGCCGCCCTGCCACAGCTGCACCATCTCGGCAATCAGGGGCAGGGGGTGCTGAAAGTCGGCATCGATCAACAGCACCGCATTGCCGCGTGCATAGTCCAGCCCGGCGGTCATCGCCGCTTCCTTGCCAAAATTGCGCGCCAGCTGGATGTAGTGCAGCGGCAGCTGTTGGCCCAGGCGCTGGGCCACTTCATCGGTGGTGTCCTTGCTGCCGTCATTGACCAGCACGATCTCGCACTCTACAGAGAGTGCTCGCACGGTCTCGTACAAGGCCGGCAGAAAGGCTTCCAGGTTGCTGGCTTCGTTATAGGCAGGCACCACGCAGCTCAAGCGCAACGGTGGCCGGGGCGCCGTGCGGGTGGAGGGCGGAGCGGGAGGCAGGGTGTCAGGCATAGTTGTGCTGTATTTGCGCGCAGTCTAGCGCATGGCGCAGCGGCATCCCAGCAGAATCTGCGATTGCCGTGCCGGGCGCTTGACTGCATACTGCGATGGATGAGCACCGTCACATCGCCTACGCCGCACCTCGAAGCATCCGCCTATGTCTCTATGCAGGGTCTGGATAACGCCTATATCGAAGGCCTGCGCGACATTTTTGAAGAGCGCATCGTTTTCAACAAGCTGCTGGGCCTCAAGCTGCAGGCGGTGCAGGGCGATGCGGTCTGGGCCAGCCTGGAGATGCGCAACGACCTGATCGGCCATTTTGGCCTGCAACGCGTGCATGGCGGCGTCATCAGCGCCAGTCTGGATGCGTTGGGCGGCATCGCGGTGATGGCGGCTTCAGGGGCCAAACATGCCGGTGAGCCCGTGATGCAGCGCCTGATGCGTTTTGCCAAGCTGGGCACCATTGATTTGCGGGTCGACTACCTGCGCCCAGGCACCCACGGCCCCTTTGCGCTGCAGGCCCGGGTGCTGCGGCTGGGCTCGCGGGTGGCGACCACGCGCTCGGATTTTTGCGACAGCAGCGGCCAGGTGCTGGCCACCGCCACGGCAGCCTATATCGTGTCCTGATGCGGGCTAGCGGCGCACAGGGATGTTGGGAAATGTGAGATTTGTCCGACGTATGAAAGTATTGATAGGAAAGGCCGCCATAGTTGCCTGCTGTTACGACTAGTGTCAAATTTTGTGAACACCCTAGCTATAAATTGAATAGCATGTAGAAGCTTTTCACAAGGAGAACCGATGGCTGTACAAAACCCTTTTTTCGGCGGGCGCCGTGACAACGACTCTTCCGCCTCCAAGTTCATGGGAGGCAATGCCTCCAGTTCATCGGGCAGCACCTTGCCCAGCACCGCTGCCGGCTCTGCCAGTTCCGTGCTCGGCGGCAACCTGAGCGGCCACAAGGCCGATGAGCCCGGCAACCCTTCTCCTACCTCTTCCTATACCAGCACCGTGACCTCTGACACCACTCCCGGCACCGGCAGCAAACTGACTGTTGGCCCCAATATCAAACTCAAGGGCGTCGAGATCACCGATTGCGACACCTTGGTGGTGGAAGGCACGGTCGAGGCCACGATGGATTCGCGCGTGATCCAGATCGCTGCCGAAGGCGCGTTCCGTGGCTCGGCCGAGATCGACATCGCCGAGATCCATGGCGAGTTCGAAGGCAATTTGACCGTGCGCGACAAGCTGGTGATTTTTGGCAGCGGCCGGGTGCACGGCAAGATCCGCTACGGCAAGGTCATCATCGAAGAAGGTGGCCAGCTGACCGGCGAGATCGAGTGCTCCAACAGCACGCGCAAGCCCGTGGCCGCCAGCGCCACGGCCACCAAGACGGAAAAGCCGGCCGAAAGCCTGGCCTGATCGCTGAGGCCCCGGCCTCCCGCTTGTGAAAAAGCCGCTGCAGCGCAGGATTGCGTTGCAGCGGCTTTGGTGTTTATGGGCCATTAGCCCGTGGCCAATCAGACCGGCAGCGGAGGCACGGTGCGGGGATGGCCTTCGTCATCGATGGCGACATAGGTCAAGGTCGCCTCGGTCACCTTGAAGAACTGGCCCTGCTTGGACAGGCGCTCGGCAAATACCTCGACCTGGACCGTCATCGACGTGGTGCCCACGCGTACCAGCTTGGCGTAGAACGACAGGATGTCGCCGACACGCACCGGCTGCTTGAAGATGAACTCATTGACCGCCACGGTGACGGTGCGGCCGCGCGAATGGCGCAGCGGCAGCACCGAGCCGCCCAGATCCACCTGCGACATGACCCAGCCACCAAAGATATCGCCGTTGGCATTGCAGTCAGCAGGCATGGGAACAACGCGCAAAACCAGCTCTTTGTCCTGGGGAAGCTCATTGGATGCAGTGCGTGGGGTATTCATGGTCACAATGGAGGTCTATAACAAACCCACCATTGTCTCCGATGCGACGTTATGCCGAGGCGCCCGCCGCCACAAGCCCTACCCCCCATGATGGGAAAACTCTGACCGCTGGCGACGGCCGCACCTTGAAGCGCCTGCTGCCGTATCTGTGGACCTACAAGTGGCGCGTGCTGGCCGCCCTGGTGCTGATGGTGGGGGCCAAGGTCGCCAATGTCGGCGTGCCGGTGCTGCTCAAGCATGTGGTGGATGCGCTCGACATCCGCCCTGGCAACCCGCAGGCCTTGCTGGTGGTGCCGGTGGGCTTGCTGCTGGCCTATGGGGGGCTGCGGCTGCTGACCTCGGTGTTTGGCGAGCTGCGCGAGCTGGTGTTCTCCAAGGCCACGCAGGGCGCCGCACGGGCGATTGCGCTGCAGACCTTCGAGCATCTGCATGCGATGAGCCTGCGCTTTCACCTGGAGCGCCAGACCGGCGGCATGACCCGTGACATCGAGCGCGGCGTCAAAGGCGTCGAATCGCTCATCTCGTACTCGCTCTACAGCATCGTGCCCACGTTGATCGAGCTGGCGCTGGTGCTGGGCATCCTGGCCGTGCAGTTCGACATCTGGTTTGCGATCATCACCATCGTGGCGCTCACGGTCTACATCACGTTCACCGTCGTGGTCACCCAGTGGCGCACGCATTTTCGGCGCGAGGCCAACCTGATCGATTCCGCGGCGCACAGCAAGGCCATCGACTCGCTGCTGAACTACGAGACGGTGAAGTACTTCAACAACGAGGCCTTTGAAGCCCAGCGCTACGACGGGGATCTGGAGAAGCTGCGCCGCTCGCGCCTCAAAAGCCAAAGCAGCCTGAGCCTGCTCAACAGCGGCCAGCAGCTGATCATTGCGGTGGCCTTGGTGGCCATGCTCTGGCGCGCCACCCAGGGCGTTGTCGATGGCCGGTTGAGCCTGGGCGATCTGGTGATGATCAATGCCTTCATGATCCAGCTCTACATTCCGCTCAATTTTCTGGGCACCCTGTACCGCGAGATCAAGCAAAGCCTGACCGACCTGGACCGCATGTTTGTGCTGATGGACCAGCAGCGCGAAGTGGCCGATGCCCCGGCCGCCCAACCACTGGCGCTGCAAGCCGAGCCCGAGCTGCGCTTTGACGATGTGCATTTTGCCTACCACCCGGACCGACCCATTCTGCAGGGCCTGAGCTTTGTCGTGCCTGCGGGCAAGACCGTTGCCGTGGTGGGCCCCTCGGGCGCCGGCAAATCCACGTTGGCGCGGCTGATCTTCCGCTTCTACGATGTGCAGTCGGGTGCCATCCGCATTGCCGGCCAGGACATCCGCGATCTGACCCAGGACAGCCTGCGCCGCGCCATCGGCATCGTGCCGCAGGACACCGTGCTATTCAACGACACCATCGCCTACAACATCGCCTATGGCCGCCCGGGTGCCTCACAAGAGGAGATCGTGCAGGCCGCGCAGGCGGCGCGCATCCACGCGATGATTGCCGCCTCGCCAGAAGGCTATGCCACCCGTGTGGGCGAGCGTGGGCTCAAACTGTCGGGCGGTGAAAAGCAGCGCGTGGCCATCGCCCGCACCCTGCTGAAAAACCCGCCCATCCTCATCTTTGACGAGGCGACCTCGGCGCTGGACTCGGCCAACGAGCGCGCCATTCAGCAGGAACTGCAAAAGGCCGCGCAGGGCAAGACCACCTTGGTGATCGCCCACCGCCTGTCCACCGTGGTGGACGCGCATGAAATCCTGGTGATGGATGCGGGCCGCATTGTGGAGCGCGGCACCCATGCGCAGCTGCTGGCGCTGGGCGCGCGCTATGCAAGCATGTGGGCCCTGCAGCGCAACCAGGCGCAGCAGTAATGGGCAGAGGGATTAACGCTTGCTGCGCGACAGCCGCTTGGCATTGCGCACGGCCTTGGCATGGACGGGCGTCAGGCCGGCATCGAGCACCTCGGTGACCGCCTGCACCTGCTGCGTCACCATGCGCGAGGTGGCCTTGCCCACGCCAAAGGCGGCGAGCGGGTTGCTGCTGCTGGGTGCCAGCATGGGTGTGGTGCACAGGCTGGCGGCGGTCTGCCAGTAGGAGGTACAGGCCTGGGTCCACATGCCCATCCACGACTCGTAGAAGGCCACCACCTTTTCGCTGCCCATGCGGTAGAACTCCTGCTGGTCGCGGGCAGATGGATGGGTGCCGGCGAGCATCATCCGGCCCACGCGCTGTGCGACCACCTGCGGCGCAGCCAGACTGAGCTCCAGGCTTTTGTGGGCCAGATTCTGGACCTTGGCTTGGGTTTTGTGTTGGGCGTTCATGGTATCCACAGCGGAGTTGGTACTGGGGAAATTGTAGAAAGTAATGAAGAATGCTGCATTGCAACAATTTCACCCGCCTGTGCCCATGGTTTTTATGCAAGTCTTTGAATTAATGCGTTTATCTCTTGTTTTGCACCAAAGTTGTGCGGTAGGTCTACGGCTTGCCAAGGCCTAGGACGGCGCATTGTTTGCAATGCGCTGCGCATCCTGTTGCGCCAGCGCTGCCAACTCGGCCTCGCTGAACACCCGCGAGCGGGTATGGAAGGCCTTGCCCTCGGGTCCTTCGAGCGAGAAGGTGCCGCCGCCGTGGGTGTCGATCACATCGATGATGAGCTGGGTGTGCTTCCAGTACGCGTACTGGGAGGTGCTCATGTAAAACGGGCAGCCACCAATATCGCCCAGGAAGACATCGCCCTGGCCGATGGTCAGCTCGCCCAGCAGGTAGCAGTTGGCTGCGCTGTTGTCGCAGCAGCCGCCCGATTGGTGAAACATCAGGCCAGGGCCATGCTTGTCTTTGAGCAGGGCAATCAGTGCTTGCGCGGCCGGGGTGGCCACCACTTTCTCCACAACCATCATGCTGTCTCCGGTGATGGCAGGCGAGCCTGGGCCGGGCCTGCCGTGAAGGGGTTGCCCAGGCGGCGTGCGTGGCCCCGGCCCCTGCTGCGGCTGCAGTGGGGGCCGGGCACACCGCCCAGCACACCGTTTATTAGAAGAAGCCCAGCTTGTTTTCAGAGTAGGACACCAACAGATTCTTGGTCTGCTGGTAGTGGTCCAGCATCATCTTGTGGTTCTCACGGCCGATGCCCGATTCCTTGTAACCGCCAAAGGCGGCGTGGGCGGGGTAGTGGTGGTAGCAGTTGGTCCACACGCGGCCCGCCTTGATCGCGCGGCCCATGCGGTAGGCCAGATTGCCATTGCGCGTCCAGACGCCCGCGCCCAGACCGTACAAGGTGTCGTTGGCCAGCTCCAGCGCTTCTTCTTCGGTCTTGAAAGTGGTCACCGCCAGCACCGGGCCAAAGATCTCTTCCTGGAAGATGCGCATCTTGTTGTGGCCCTTGAACACGGTGGGCTGCACATAGTAGCCGCCTTCCAGATCGCCGCCCAGCTTGGCTTCGGCGCCGCCGATCAGCACCTCGGCGCCTTCCTGGCGGCCCAGGTCCAGGTAGCTGCTGATCTTGATCAGCTGCTCCTTGCTGGCCTGCGCACCCATCATGCTGTCGGTGTCCAGCGGGTTGCCGTGTTTGATGGCGGCAATGCGCTTGAGCACCTTTTCCATGAAGCGGTCATAGATGGATTCATGGATCAGTGCGCGGCTGGGGCAGGTGCAGACCTCGCCCTGGTTGAAGGCAAACAGCACCAGCCCTTCGATCGCCTTGTCCAGGAAGGCGTCGTCATGGTCCATCACATCGGCGAAGAACACATTGGGCGACTTGCCGCCCAGCTCCAGGGTAGCGGGGATCAGGTTGTTGGCGGCGGCCTGGGCGATGACGCGGCCCGTGCTGGTCGAGCCGGTAAAGGCGATCTTGGCGATGCGCTTGCTGTTGGCCAGCGGCATGCCCGCCTCCCGGCCGTAGCCGTTGACCACATTGAGCACGCCGGCAGGCAGCAGGTCCTCGATGAGCTCGATGAGAATCAGCAAGCCGATGGGCGTGGATTCGGCGGGCTTGAGCACCACGCAGTTGCCTGCGGCAAGGGCGGGGGCCAGCTTCCAGGCGGCCATCAGGATGGGGAAGTTCCAGGGAATGATCTGGCCGACGACGCCCAGTGGCTCATGGTAGTGGTAGGCCACGGTGGTGTTGTCGATCTCGCTGATGCCGCCTTCCTGCGCCCGCAGCGCGCCGGCAAAGTAGCGGAAGTGGTCGGCCGCCAGCGGAATATCGGCATTGAGCGTCTCGCGGATCGCCTTGCCGTTGTCCACGGTTTCGGCATAGGCCAGCAGTTCGGTGTTTGCGTCGATGCGGTCGGCAATCTGCAGCAGCACATTGGAGCGCTCGGCGGCCGATTTCTTGCCCCAGGCGTCTGCCGCTGCATGCGCGGCATCCAGTGCCAGCTCCACGTCTTCAGCCGTCGAGCGTGCGGCCTGCGTGTAGACCTGGCCATTGATCGGCGAGACCACATCAAAGTACTGGCCCTTGACGGGCGCCTTCCACTGGCCGCCGATGAAGTTGTTGTACTGCTTCTTGTAGCTGATCTTGGCGCCCGATTGGCCGGGAAATACGTATTGCATGGTTTGTCTCCTTGGAAATTGGATGTCTTAAGCTGATTCGCGCCGCTGGCAAAGCCGCTGACGGCACGAGTCACCAGGGACATATCAAGATGCATGCCAGCGTGAAAAGCGAGGCAAGTGTTTGATTTTTATCAGTCTGATAGCGCGCAATGGCAGCCGCTGGTACAGCGCCGGACAGTGCAGGTGTTCCAATCTGGAACAGTCGGACAGCGTCATGGCTATTCGCGGCTTCTCCGAGCGGCTGCTTTCCTATACTGTTCCCATGGGCCTGCGCAGACAGGCTTGCAAGGAGACGACATGGATCCCCAGATCACCTCCCAGGTGCTGCGTCAGGCACGGGTGCATTTGTTGGCACATGGTGAATGCCCGCCCGGGGCCGTGCAGGCGCGCATTGCCAGCTCCTGGGAGCGCAGTCTGCGCGCAGGGGTGCAACCGGTGGGCCGTGTCTCTGGCGGCGATCCGCTGACGGGGACCGAAATGCGCCAGGTGCTCACCCGCAGCGAAGATCTGCTCGCCATTGCCCGGCCGGTGATGGACTATGTGTTCGAGCAGATCCAGGACAGCCACAGCATGGTCATCCTGGCCAATGCCCAGAGCACCTTGCTGCATACCTTGGGCGATGCGCCGTTTCTGAACAAGGCCGAGCGGGTGGCGCTGCGCAGTGGCGCGATCTGGACCGAAGAGGCGCGCGGCACCAACGCGATTGGCACGGCACTGGTGGAGGCCACACCGCTGCGCGTCGAAGGCGCCGAGCACTTTCTGGAAGCCAACAGCTTTTTGAACTGCGCGGCCTCGCCCATCTTCAGCGCCCAGGGCCAACTGCTGGGCGTGCTCGATATCTCCGGCGACCAGCGGCTGGCCCAGGCCCATACCCTGGGGCTGGCCACCACTGCGGCCCGCATGATCGAAAACCGCTGGCTGCTTGCGCGCCACCAGCGCGACTGGCGCATGCATTTCCACACCCAGGCCGAAGGGGTGGGCACCGCCGCCGAGGGCATTCTGGCGCTGGCGCCGGATGGCTTGCTGTTGGGTGGCAACCGCGCGGCCATGCACAGCCTCAAGATTGCCGCTGCCGACTGGGGCCATCTGCACTGGGACGACATCAGTGCCATGCCACTGCGCGACTGGCTGGCCCGGGGTCACACCCACACCGAGCGCCTGCATCTGGCGGCCTTGCACACCGGCCGCAGCGTGTTTGCGCGCCTGGTGCTGCCCCCGCAAGCCACAGCGGCAGCCGCTACGCCAGCTGTGCTGAGCAGCGATCGCGCTGTCCGTGCGCCGCTGGCGGGGGTGCCTCTGCGGCCTGCGCCCGATGCGCTGGCCCAGCTCGACACCGGCGACCCGACCTGGCGCGCCGCCGCAGAGCGTGGCCGGCGCACCTTGGGCAAGGGCATTGCCTTGCTGGTGCAGGGCGAATCGGGCGTCGGCAAGGAGCTGTTTGCCCGCGCCTTGCATGACAGCGGCGCACGCCATGCCGGGCCTTTTGTGGCCATCAACTGTGCGGCCATTCCAGAGCATTTGATCGAGGCCGAACTGTTTGGCTACGAGTCAGGAGCTTTTACCGGCGCCCGGCGCGATGGCCAGCTTGGCCGTCTGCGCGAGGCCCAGGGCGGCACCTTGTTCCTTGACGAAATCGGCGATATGCCGCTGGCGCTGCAAACCCGCTTGCTGCGCGTGCTGCAGGAGCGCAGCATCACGCCGCTGGGGGGCGGCAAGGCCCAGCAGCTGGACTTTGCTTTGGTCTGCGCCACCCACCACCAGCTGCGCGAGGCCGTGGCGCAAGGGCGCTTTCGGGCCGATCTGTTCTACCGCATCCATGGCCTGGCCTTGCAGTTGCCCGCGCTGCGCGAGCGCAGCGACCGCGAGGCCATCACCCGCCGCTTGCTGGACCAGTTCAACCCCGGCCAGTCGGTCAGGCTGCACCCCGATCTGGCCTTTGCGATGGCGCACTATCCCTGGCCCGGCAACCTGCGCGAATATGCCAACGCGCTGCAGACCGCATCGGCGCTGCTGCTGCCCGGTGAGGACACGATTGGCTGGTCCCAGCTCTCGGACGATCTGGCGCAGGAGCTGCTGCGCTACCGCGAAGGCGCGCCGATGGCGGTCGCTGCTGTGGCGGCGCAAGCGCAGCCGCCCAGCCTGCCGGCCACCGATCTGAAAACCCTCTCCCATGCTGCCATTGCCCAGATGCTGCAGCAGTGCCGGGGCAATGTGTCGCAGGCGGCCAAGCTGCTGGGCATCAGCCGGCAGACCCTGTACCGCCGGCTCAAGGCGGCTTAGCATGGCCTAAGATAGCGCTTCGCCGGAACATGGTGTGCCGGCCGTTTGTTGGAATACCCATGCCCGCCTCTGAAAACGCTGCTGTCGCCTCCTGGTCTTCCCGATTCTGGGCCGATATCAGCACGCGCGAATTTGCCCAGGCGCAGACCAGCGGCCTCGCAGCCAGCACGGTGGCAGTGCTGCCGGTGGGCGCGGTGGAACAGCATGGCCCGCATTTGCCGGTCTCCGTCGATGCCACCTTGCTGCAAGGCATTGTGGCGGCGGCGCTGCCCCTGCTGCCGGCCGATGTGCCGGTGCTGGTGCTGCCAGCGCAGAACATCGGTCTGAGTACCGAGCACCTGAACTTTCCCGGCACCCTGAGCCTGCCGCCCAAGCTCATCATTGATCTCTGGACGGCGCTGGGTCAGGCGGTGGCGCGGGCCGGCATCCGCAAGCTGCTGATGTTCAACACCCATGGCGGGCAGGTGGCGGTGATGGATATCGTCGCGCGCGAGCTGCGCATGGCCCATGGCATGCTGGTCTACAGCAGCAGCTGGGGCGGGCTGCCGTTGCCGGCCGAAGTGACGGGCTTGTTCAGCGCCAAGGAGCACCGCTTTGGCATCCATGGCGGCGAGGTGGAAACCTCGATGATGCTGCACCTCGCACCTGCGCAGGTGGACATGGCGCAGGCGGGCTGTTTCCATTCCACGTCGCAGGACCGGGCGCGGCGCTTTGCGATTGTGGGCAACGGCAAGAGCGCCAAGATGGGCTGGGCGATGGAAGACTACAACCCCTGCGGCGCCGTCGGCAATGCTGCTGGCGCCACGGCAGACAAGGGCCGCGCGGTGGTCGAGGCAGCGGCCCAGCAACTGGCCTTGCTGCTGCAGGAGATCCACCAGCTGGAGTGGACAGTAGCTCCCCGCTGAAGTCTTGCACGCGCAGAATCAGCCGCCCAGCACCTGGCTGAACACTGCCGCATCCACATTGCCGCCGGTCAGCGCCAGGCCCATGGTCTGGCCGGCGATCAGCTCGCGTTCCTGCAGCGCGGCGGCCAGCGCAGCGGCACCTGCGCCTTCGGCGACATTGTGGGTATCGGTGAACAGACAGCGCATGGCTTCGCGCACTTCGTCGTCGCTGACGGCCACCAGGTGGTCCAGGTGCTGGCGCAGCACGGGCAGGGCCATCGGGTCGGCGCGGCGCACGGCCATGCCGTCGGCAATCTCGGTGCTGACCACCGCCTCGACCACCTCACCGGCGGCGATGGAATCGCGGTAGGTGGTGGCACCCGTGCTGATCACCCCGATAATGCGCACCGGGTGCTGCAAGGCCAGCTTGGCGGCCACGGCCGCACAGGCGCCCGAGCCCAGGCCAATCGGCACATAGACGGTCTGCAAATGCGGCACGGCGCGCAAAAACTCCCACCAGTAGGTGCTGACGCCGCTGACCAGGTCCGGGTGGTAGCTGGGCACCATATGGGCGCCAGTCTGCTCGGCCAGCGCGATCGCATGCTCGCGGGCGGACTGGAAGTCGTCGCCGTGCTCGATCAGCTCCGCACCCAGCGAACGCATCGCCATGTTCTTCTCGACCGAGTTGCCATGGGGCACGACGATGGTGCAGCGCACGCCATGGCTGCGCGCGGCCCAGGCGATGCTCTGGCCGTGGTTGCCGCGCGTGGCGCTGATCACCTGGGCGGGCAGGTTGCCGCGCGCGGCCATTTGCGCGAAATAGGCCAGGCCGCCCCGGATCTTGAATGCGCCCACCGGCGTGTGGTTCTCATGCTTGAGCCAGCACTCGGCCCCCAGGCGTTCGCCCAGTAGCTGCCAGCGGTACTGCGGCGTGGCCTGGAACTCACGGTAGACGATGCGGGAGGCGGCTTCAATCTCGGCGAGGCTGGGAAGGGAGATGGCTTGCATAGATCAGAAAAGAGAGTGCGTTGAAGAGCGGATCAGAGAGGGCTGC
The DNA here is from genome assembly GCF_041107495.1 of Comamonas sediminis. Lineage (NCBI taxonomy): Bacteria > Pseudomonadati > Pseudomonadota > Betaproteobacteria > Burkholderiales > Comamonadaceae > Comamonas > Comamonas sediminis. Next base: position 9,256 of record NZ_JBGBDC010000009.1, on the reverse strand, counting down.
GCAGCTGCACCGGCCCCTTGGGCGTGTGCAAATCGGCGGCCAGCGCCGGCGTGGGGGCATGCGCTACCTGCAAGGCGGGGTGGCTGCCCAGGCCCAGGGCCTGCAGCGCGGTGTGCAGGGCTGCGGCATCGGGATGCAGCAGTTGCAGCCGCTGCAGTGCGACGCCCTTGTCCGCCAAGTTGGCTTCCGGGTGCTGGTTCCCCCATTCAATCAACGTGGGCAGCAGGCCTTGGAGCAGGCGCTGGCCATCGGGGCGCAAGCCAATCTGCCAGGCCAGCAGGCCCCGGGGCATTTGCCGGCTGGCGGCCTGGGGCGTGCCGGCCGCATGGCCGAGCGCGCGCAAGGCTTCGGTGGCCTGGGTGATGCCGTTGGCGCGTGCGACCCAGTGGGTCAGCAGCGGCCCCTGGCTGCGCACCTGCGCCTGCAGCGCGCTGTCGTCCATGTCAAACCAGCGGCGGTGGCTGCTGGGCGCCTGGCCTTGCGGGTCGACCGCGATGATCTCCAGGTAGCTGCCCGCAAAAGCCGGGCTGCTGATGCGCAGCAGGCGGTTGTGGGTGCCCATGAAGGCATGCTGGCCGCCTGCGTCAGGCGTCACGCCCAGGGTCGCCTCGCACCAGGCCAGGCCTTCATCCAGGCTGGCCGCCATGACGACGAGGTGGTCCAGGGCGGCATGGCTCACAGCAGCACCTCGCCCCGGATGCCGGCGGACACATGGCCGCCGACCCAGACCTGGCCGGCCGCATCTTGCGCGATGTTGACGATGCCGCTGCGGTCCAGGTTGATGCCCTGGCTGGCGACATAGGGGGCCTGCAGATGGCCATCGGCCAGCAGCCACTGCGCCAGGCTGGCGTTGAGGCTGCCGGTGATCGGGTCTTCGCTGAGGCTGGTGCCGGCGTTGAACCAGACGCGCACCTCCACGTCGGCCTCCGCTGCACGCGGCGCCTGGCCCGAGGCGCTGTCAAAGGCACGCGCCTCGCGGCTGGCGCGGCCGATCAGCGTCTTGCCCGCTTGCGGGTACAGCGCCGCCACGGCCAATTCCATGCCCAGGCCATGCAGCGCCATCAGATCGGGCTGCATCGCGAGGATGGTGTCAGGGTCGTCCAGCAGCAGGGCCCAGAACTCGGGTCCGTTGTTGAGCTTTTGGCGGGCCAGCACCTGGCCTGCCTGTAGACCGGTAGCCTGCAGCACCGGGGCCAGTTCTGCATCTGCAATCTCGCTGCGGCTGAGCGACGGGGCGGCAAAGGCCAGACGGCCGCTGCGCGCGTCCTGCTGCAAGGGCACCAGGCCCTTGGCGCATTCCTGCACCACGCGGCCGGCTTGCTGCGGCTGGCCGCCGGCTGCCAGCCAGGCGTGGCAACTGCCCAAGGTGGGGTGGCCGGCAAAAGGCAGCTCGCCGCCGGGGGTGAAGATGCGCACCCGGTAGTCCGCACCCTGGGCACGGCCCTCGGGTGTGGGTGGCAGCAAAAAGGTGGTTTCGGACAGGTTGGTCCAGCGGGCAAAGGCCTGCATGGCCTCATCGCCCAGGCCTTCGCTGTCCAGCACCACGGCCAGCGGGTTGCCACGGTAGGCGGTTTCGGAAAACACATCGACCTGCATAAAGGCGCGTGTACGCATGGGAACTTCCTTTCTTCAGTATTCACAGAATGACCTGGCCTGTCAGCACGCTGTGCACCTGGCCCTGTACCCAGATCTGGCCTTGCGCATCGGCCACCAGGCGCATGCGGCCCGCGCGGCCGATGGCTGCCCCTTGTTGCACGCGGTACGGCAAGGCGATATGGCCGGCAGCGCCGAGCCACTGGGCCAGGCTGGCATTGAGGCTGCCGGTGGCTGGGTCTTCGGCGATGCCATGGGCGGTCAAGGTGATGCCGCGCACTTCCAGCACTGGCTCTGCCGCCATCGCCCCGCTGCTGGGTGTGTGGATGGCGCAGAGGCCGGCTTTGACGCCCAGTGTCCGCAGCGCCACCGCGTTGGGCTGGGCGCGTGGCAGCATATCGGTGCTGCGCATCAGCAAACCCATCCAGCGCGATCCGTTGTCCAGCCACTGCGCGGCGAGCAGGTCATCGGCCTGCAAGGCCAATGCGGCCAACACCTGTGCCTGCAGACCGGCAGGCACCTCGCTGCGCTGCAGCGGTGGCGCGGCAAAGGCCAGGCCTGCGTGGTCCATGCCGCTCGCAGAGGAAGAGCGTTGGATGCTGACCAGGCCCTTGGCACATTCCTGCACCACCACCTGCGCCTGGCGCGGCGTACCGCCCGCGTTGAGCCAGGCCTGGCAACTGCCCAAGGTCGGGTGGCCGGCAAAGGCCAGCTCGCCTGCCGGGGTGAAGATGCGCAGCCGGTAGTCAGCGCCACATGCGGCCCCCTCGGGCGTGGGCGGCAGCACAAAGGTGGTTTCGGACAGGTTGGTCCAGCGGGCAAAGTCCAGCATGGCCGCGTCGCCAATGCCTTCGCCATCGAGCACCACGGCAAGCGCATTGCCTTGCAGCGCATGGTGGGCAAATACATCGAGCTGGGCAAAGCGGCGTGGCTGCATGGTAGGGGGGTGGAGGGAAAAAAAGCAGGGCGCGCCGTGGTGGCGCGCTGCGGGGCGCGGGTTGGGCGGCGCTTACTCGATCGTGATGTCCAGCACGCCCCGGCTGGCCGGGCGGGCCAGCATCGCGGCAAACCAGCGTTCCACATGCGGGTAGTGGGGCCGCTGGTAGGCGGCGGCGGGCAGGTTCCACCAGCGGTGCACCTCGCAGGCGACGGGCATGTCGGCCATGCCGAACTGCGCGCCTTGCAGATAAGGGCGGCTGGCCAGATGGCGGTCCAGCAGTTGCAGCAAGGGCTCCATCGCGGCGATGGACGCGGCGATCTTTTGCGCATCGCGCTGCTCGGGTGCGGTGCGGATAAGCTGGATAAAGGCATCGCGCCCGGCGGGGTTCATCGTCGTTTGCTGCCAATCCATCCAGCGCTCGGCATCAAAGCGCTGGGCCAGCGCTGCCGGATAGAGCACACCGGGCGAGTAGCGGGCGCAGAGGTAGCGCACGATCACGTTGGATTCGAACAGGGTCAGCTGCATGGCGCCTTCGCCGTCTTCGATCACCGGCACCATCGCATTGGGGTTGCGGGCCAGGTACTCGGGCGTCTGCGTGCCGCCGAACTTGCCGCCGGTGTCTATGCGCTCAAACGCAACGCCCACTTCCTGCGCGGCCCAGACGGCCTTGCGCACATTGATCGAGCTGATGCGGCCCCAGATTTTCAGCATGTGTCTTCCTTGGTGTGTGCTGCGTGGTGGTGTGGTGGCCAGAGAGCCTGCCTTGCGGGCCTGCTCTCTGGCGATGTAGCCTGCTGGCTTACCGGGCGGCCAACGTGGCCCGCACCGTATCGGCCAGTGCCTTGATGGCGATATGGATCTGCTCTTCCGAGGCCGTCACATAGGACAGGCGCATCGTGCGGTTGTCAGGCTGGCTGGCATAGAAGGCGCTGCCGGGCACATAGGCCACATTGCGCTCGACGGCAGCTGGCAGCATGGCAACGGTGTCAATGCCTTCAGGCATGCGCACCCAGAGGAACATGCCGCCCGTGGGCGTGGTCCACTGCACATCCAGGTCGGCGAAATGCGTGCGCAGTGCGGCCAGCATTGCATCGCGCTGCTTTTTGTAGAGCGCGCGGATGGTGGGCACATGCTGGTCCAGAAAGCCGCTTTGCACCACCTCGGCCACCATGCGCTGGTTGAAGGTGGGCGTGTGCAGATCGGCCGCCTGTTTGGCCTGCAGCAGCTTGCTATAGACCGCCTTGGGTGCCACCACATAGCCCAGGCGCAGGCCCGGTGCCAGCACTTTGGAGAAGGAGCCCAGGTACACGCCGCCTTCCGGGTTGCGGGCCGTCAGTGGGGCGGGCGGCGCCTGGTCGTACCAGAGGTCGCCGTAGGGGTTGTCCTCCAGAAATGGGATGCCCAAGGTGGCCAGGCGGTCCACCACAGCCTGGCGGCGGGCCTCGTCCATGCTGCGGCCGGTGGGGTTCTGGAAGTTGGGCAGCAGGTAGACCATGCGTGCCTTGTCCGCGCCCTCGCCCGCCTTGCGCGCCAGGTCGTCGGGGATCACGCCATGGTCATCGCTGTCCACGCCTACCACCCGGGGCTGCTGGGGCGAGAAGGCCTGCAGGGCGCCCAGATAGGTCGGCGTCTCCACCAGAAGGCGGCTGCCCTCGTCGAGCAGGATCTTGCCCATCAAATCCAGGCCCTGCTGGGAGCCGGTGGTGATCAGCACCTGGTCGGGGCTGACGTCCCAGGGCAGTTGCTTGGCCACAAACTCGCGCAATGGCGCATAGCCTTCGCTGGCGGCGTATTGCAGTGCAGACGCACCGTCCTGCAGCAGCACCTTGTCGGCTGCTTCCTTGAAGGCAGCGATCGGGAAGGTCTTGGGGGAGGGCAAGCCACCGGCCAGGCTGATGATGCCGGGCTTCTCGGTCACTTTCAGGATCTCGCGGATCACCGAGGGGTTCATGCTGGCGGCGCGTTTGGCCAAGGTCCAGTTCGTCATCATTTCCTCATCTCTTTGACAGGCAGCCGGGGCGACAGCGCCCTGGCCGGGGTGGATGCAGCGCAGAGCCACCGCAGGTTGGAATGGTGGCAGTGGCCGGGCGTCTGGGGTTGGGCACGGCGGGCGGACACTGCCGGCAGGCTTTTGGCCTGCATGGTTCTTTGCAGGGGCAGGCCAGCGCACAGGCCTGCCGGTGGGGCTTTGATTGTCTAACTAGTAGAAGGATTGTTGGCAGCTGCACAGACTTTATTACCTGCAGGCTCAGGCCTTGACCATCCATACCGCCGTCAGCACCAGGATCAGCGCCATCGCCCGGTTGAACCAGAGCAGACGCTGGCCCTGGGCCAGCCAGCTGCGCAGCAGCGCGCCGACCGAGGCATACAGAAAGTTGCTGGCAAAGGCGTAAAACAGCATCACCGGCAGCACAATCGCCAGACGCGCCAACGCATCCTGAAAGCCGACAATCCAGCCCGCGACAATGGCCAGCGCCAACAGCCAGGCCTTGACGTTGACAAACTGCAAGCCGACGGCCTGCCAAAAACCGAGCAGGTGGCCGTTCTTGGTCTCGGCCAGTTGGCCGCTGCGGCTGAGTTTGTAGGCCAGCCAGACCAGGTACACAATGCCGACCGCCTTGATGGCGCCTTTGAGGGCGGGCGCTGCCATCACCAACGCACCCACGCCGCTGGCGCACAGCAGCAGCAACGCGCCCCAGCCCATGGGCACGCCCCAGACAAAGCGCATGGCGGACTTGAGACCCCAGTTCGCGCCCATCGCAGCGGCCATCGTCGTGTTGGGCCCGGGGGTAAAGCTCATGGCCGTGGCCAGAACCAGAAATGCGCTGAACTCTACGGCGGTCATTGTCGTTGTCATGGTGATCGTGTCCACTGCCTTCGGGGAGGCCCATCATGCACCGGCGCTGCCAGCTTTCGGCGGAGCGAAGGCGCAGGCCAGTTGCAGCGGAGACAGCCGGGACCTTGGGGGCAGGCTTGCCTCAAATAATGTAGCTTTGATAGCAATACAGTTACAGTACAGACAGAAAATCAATACCATGAACTGTATTGGTTCCAAAACCGGTACATCTCCCCTCTATTGCCATGCTGACCCGCGACACCACCCATACCCTGACCGAGCAACTGGCGGCGCGCTTTGCAGAACGCATCCGATCGCGCCTGTTACCAGCCGGTGCACGCCTGCCATCGGTGCGGGCCTGTGCCGCCCAGCAAAGCGTCAGCCCCTATACCGTGGTCGCCGCCTATGATTTGCTGCAGGCCCAGGGCTTGGTGGAGGCGCGCCGCCAGCGCGGCTTCTACGTGCGCGACTATGTCGCCAAGGCCGTGGTTACAATGCCTTCCGCACCGCCGGTGGCCAAGGACAGGACCTTGAAGGACGCGGTGTCGCTGCCGGCCGCATCGGCCCGCATCAATGCGACCTCGCTCATTCGCGGCATGATGCACAAGGCCACGCATCCGCAGCCGGGTGCCGGCATGTTCCCGCCCGAATGGCTGCAGAACCAGTTTCTGCAATCGGCGCTGCGCAAGGTCGTGGGTTCGGATGCGCTGCATGCCATGCACTGGAGCTACGGCGCGCCCATGGGCGATGAGTTGCTGCGCGCGCTGCTGGCCGATCGCCTCAAGGAACTGGGCTTGCCGGTGGGGATGGAGCAGGTGATGACCACGATGGGCGCAACCCAGGGCCTGGACATTGTCAGCCGCACCTTGCTGAAGGCGGGCGATGCGGTGATGGTCGAAGAGCCTGGTTGGTCGGTAGAGTTTGCCCGGCTGGCGGCGCTGGGCATGCAGGTGCTGCCGGTGCCGCGCGGGCCCGATGGCCCGGATCTGGCCGTCATGCGCCATTACTGCGAGACCCATGCGCCCAAGCTGTATGTCAGCGTCAGCGTGCTGCACAACCCCACCAGCTACAGCCTGCACCCGGCAGCGGCCCACCAGGTGCTGCAGCTGGCGCAGTCCTTCAATTTCTATATTGTTGAGGACGACACCTACAGCCATATCGCACCCGAGCATGCCACCCGGCTCAGCGTGCTGGATGGCCTCCAGCGCAGCATCTATGTGAGTGGCTTTGCCAAGATCCTGGCGCCCAACTGGCGCGTCGGCTATATGGTGGCGCCACCGGATCTGGTGGACCGCATGCTGGACACCAAGCTGCTGTCCACCTTGACCAGCCCGGCGCTGATGGAGCGCGCGATGGCGCTGTGCATCGAAAACGGCCAGCTGCGGCGCCATATCGAGCGCATGCGCAGCCGCCTGGTGCAGGCGCGCAAGCACAGCGTGCCGCTGGCGCTGGAGTCCGGCTGCCGCTTTGTCACCGAGCCCGCAGGCATGTTCGGCTGGGTGGATACCGGCATGGATACCGAGGTACTGGCCCAGCGCATGCTCGATGAAAACTACCTGATTGCGCCGGGCAGCCTCTTCCATGCCAGCCGCCAGCCATCCACCTTGATGCGCATCAACTATGCCTGCACGCAGGACCCGAGCTTCTGGCGGGTTTATCAGCAGGTGCGTGCGGAGTTCCCGCAGGCCGAACCCATGCCGCGCTGAGCCGCTGAGGGCTGAGCGCGGCGCCGGATCAGCTGGCCAGCTCTTCCCAGCGCATCAAGGCTTCGAGCAGCTGCTCTTCAATGGCGGCATCGCGCTGCTGCAACTGCATCGCCTGGCCGTAGTCCTTGGTGTAGAGGCTGCCATCAGCCAGCTTGGCCTGGATATCCTTTTGCTCGGCTTCCAGCTCGGCGATGCGGGCCGGCAAGGTATCCAGGTCGCGCTGGTCCTTGTAGCTGAGCTTGCGCTTGGGCTGTGCGCTGGGCACAGCTGCTGCAGCGGGCGCTGGCGCGGGGGCCGCTGCGGCGGCCTTGGTCTCCTTGGCTTGCTTGCTGGTCTGGGCAGCGTCGCGCTGCTCGGCAATCTCACGCGAGCGGCGCGACTGGATCAGCCAGTCCTGTACCGAGCCTTCGTACTCGCGCCAATGGCCATCACCTTCGGCGGCGATGATGCTGGTGACCACGTTGTCCAAAAAGGTCCGGTCATGGCTGACCAGGAAGACGGTGCCGTCGTACTGCTGCAGCAAGTCTTCCAGCAGGTCCAGGGTGTCGATGTCCAGGTCATTGGTCGGCTCGTCCAGCACCAGCACATTGGCCGGGCGGGCAAACAAGCGGGCCAGCAGCAAGCGGTTGCGCTCGCCACCCGACAGGGAGCGCACTGGCGAGTGCGCGCGTGCGGGCGAGAACAGGAAATCGCTCAGGTAGCTTTTCACATGCTTGCGCTGGTTGCCGATCTCGATCCATTCGCTGCCCGGGCTGATGAAGTCCTCCAGGGTCGCATCCAGATTGATCGCATCGCGCATCTGGTCAAAATACGCTACCTGCAGGTTGGCGCCCTGGCGGATCGTGCCGCTGTCTGCAGCCAACTCGCCCAGAATCATCTTCAGCAAGGTGGTCTTGCCGGCGCCGTTGGGGCCGAGCAGACCGATCTTGTCGCCGCGCAGCACCGTGGTGCTGAAGTTGCGCACAATGGTCCGGTCGCCAAAACGCTTGCTGACGTCGGTCAGCTCCGCCACGATCTTGCCTTGGTAGGCACTGCCCACGCCCGAGGCAATGTCCATCTTCACGCTGCCCTGGGCGGTGCGGCGTGCCGCATGTTCGCTGCGCATTACCTTGAGCCGCTCGATCCGGCTCTGGCTGCGGGTGCGGCGTGCTTCGACACCCTTGCGGATCCAAATCTCTTCCTGGGCCAGCAATTTATCGGCCTTGGCATTGATCACCGACTCTTGTGCCAGCTGCTCCTGCTTTTGCACCACGTACTGCGCAAAGTTGCCGGGGTAGCTGCGCAGCTGGCCACGGTCCAGCTCCACGATGCGGGTCGCCACCGCATCCAGAAAGGAGCGATCGTGGGTAATAGTGATGATGCTGCCCTTGAACTCCTTGAGCAGGTCTTCCAGCCAGGCGATGGAGTCCAGATCCAGGTGGTTGGTCGGCTCATCGAGAAACAGCACATCGGGGCGCAATACCAGCGCCTGGGCCAGCGCCACGCGCTTTTTCACACCGCCGGACAGATTGCCGACGACTGCTTGTGGGTCCAGGTGCAGGCGCTGCAGAGTTTCTTCCACGCGCTGCTCCCAGTTCCAGGCATCAAAGGCCTCGATCTGGGACTGCAGGGCATCCAGGTCTTCGCCGTCTTCGGCGGCAAAGTAACGGTCACGGATGGCAGTCACTTCCGCCAGGCCGTCAGAGGCTGCTTCAAAGATCGTGTGTTCCAGGTTCAGGTTGGGTTCCTGGGCCACATAGGCGATGCGCAAGCCGTTCTGCAATTGCAGTTGGCCGTCATCGGCCTTCTCCATGCCGGCGAGAATCTTCAGCAGCGAGGACTTGCCTGCGCCATTGCGGCCAATGAGGCCAACCCGCTCCTGGGACTCCAGGGCGAAGTCTGCGTGGTCCAGTAAGGCAACGTGGCCAAAGGCGAGTTGCGCGTCTAATAAGGTAATCAATGCCATGTTGGCGCCATTATCGGGTGCGCGCCAACAGCGGCCCGGTTGCAGGGGGATCGGCGCCGGCAGGCGCTGCATCTGCTGCTGCCATGTCCCTGCGTCGTCATCTGTAGGTCATGCGGATGCGGTTCAATCAGAAATTTTCGCCAACTGCGTGACGCCCCGGGAAAACGCCTATACAATAGCGTCTATCGACAGCACGATGCCTTGCAAAGCTGCCAGACTCGAAAGAGGGCGGTTCG
>NZ_JBGBDC010000008.1:0-285493 GCF_041107495.1 Comamonas sediminis | reverse complement strand
TGGAGCGGGAAAACGGGTTCGAACCGTCGACCTATACCTTGGCAAGGTATCGCTCTACCAACTGAGCTATTCCCGCATATCCGCTTTACCGGAAGTCCGCTATTATATACCGGGCTCCGCGATGGTATGCATTGTAACGCATATTTTTTGGTCTTTTTGGTAAACCGGCCCGTTTTTGATGACGGGCCGGTTTTCCGGTCAGGACCGCAGCCCGTCAGTGCTTGACGGCACGCGAGCGGCGCGCTGGCGCGGCCTTGGCGGCAGTGGCAGCCACCGCAGCGGCCGGCACCACAGGCACAGGTTCTGCAGCTGGCGCATCGCTGTCGCTCAGCGGCGCAGGCGTGGTTTCGAGCGCCACTTCCAGCACCTTGTCGATCCAGCGCACCGGCACGATCTCCAGACCGCTCTTGACGTTGTCGGGGATCTCGGCCAGGTCCTTGACGTTCTCTTCCGGGATCATCACGGTCTTGATGCCGCCACGCAGCGCAGCCAGCAGCTTTTCCTTCAAGCCACCGATGGCCGTCACTTCACCACGCAAGGTGATCTCGCCAGTCATCGCCACATCGGCGCGCACCGGGATCCCGGTCAGCACCGACACCAGCGCGGTCGTCATCGCGGCACCGGCGCTGGGGCCATCCTTGGGGGTGGCGCCATCGGGCACGTGGATGTGGATGTCGCGCTTTTCAAACACGTCATCGCGGATACCGAGCGAGCGCGCACGGCTGCGCACCACGGTGCGGGCCGCCTCGACCGACTCCTTCATCACATCGCCCAGCGAGCCGGTGCGGTTGATGACGCCCTTGCCGGGCATGGCTGCTGCTTCGATGGTCAGCAGATCGCCGCCCACCTCGGTCCAGGCCAGACCCACGACCTGGCCCACCTGGTTCTTCTGCTCGGCATGGCCATACGTGAACTTGCGCACGCCCAGGTAGTCGGGCAGATTGTCGGCCGTCACCTGCACCGGTGCCTGCGCCTTGCCCAGCTGGATGTTCTTGACCACCTTGCGGCAGATCTTGGACAGTTCACGCTCGAGCGAACGCACACCGGCTTCACGGGTGTAGTAGCGCACAATGTCGCGCACGGCGTCCTCACGCAACTCGAGTTCACCGGCCTTGACGCCGTTGTTCTCGATCTGCTTGGGCAGCAGGTAGCGCATCGCGATATTGGTCTTCTCGTCTTCGGTGTAACCGGCCAGGCGGATCACTTCCATCCGGTCCAGCAATGCCGGCGGGATGTTCATCGAGTTCGAGGTGGCGACAAACATCACATCGCTGAGGTCGAAGTCGACTTCCACATAGTGGTCGCCAAACTTGCTGTTCTGCTCGGGGTCGAGCACCTCCAGCAAGGCACTGGACGGGTCGCCCCGGAAATCCATGCCCAGCTTGTCGATTTCATCGAGCAGGAACAGCGGATTGCGCGTGCCGACCTTGGACAGGTTCTGCAGCACCTTGCCTGGCATCGCGCCGATGTAGGTGCGGCGGTGACCCCGGATCTCGGCCTCGTCGCGCATGCCGCCCAGCGCCATGCGCACATACTTGCGCCCGGTGGCCTTGGCAATCGACTGGCCCAGCGAGGTCTTGCCGACGCCAGGTGGGCCGACCAGGCACAGGATCGGTGCCTTGACCTTGTCGACGCGCTGCTGCACCGCGAGGTATTCGAGGATGCGGTCCTTGACCTTGTCGAGGCCATAGTGGTCTTCGTTGAGCACGTCCTCGGCCACCACCAGGTCCTTCTTGACCTTGGTTTTCTTGCCCCAGGGCAGGTTCACCAGGGTTTCGATGTAGTTGCGCACCACCGAGGCTTCGGCGGACATCGGCGACATCAGCTTGAGCTTCTTGAGCTCGCCTTCGGCCTTCTTGCGCGCATCCTGCGTCATCTTGGCGAGCTTGATCTTCTTCTCAAGGTCCTCCAGATCAGCGCCGTCCTCGCCCTCGCCCAGCTCCTTCTGGATCGCCTTGACCTGCTCGTTCAGGTAGAAGTCGCGCTGGCTCTTTTCCATCTGCTTTTTGACGCGGCCACGGATCTTCTTGTCGACATTGAGGATGTCGACTTCGCGTTCGAGCTGGTCGTACAGGTTTTCCAGGCGGTCCTGCACCTTTTGCAGCTCCAGCACGGCCTGCTTGTTCTCCAGCTTCAGCGGCAGGTGGGCGGCAATGGTGTCGGCCAGACGGCCGGCATCATCGATGCCGGAGATGGAGGTCAGGATCTCGGACGGGATCTTCTTGTTCAGTTTGACGTACTGGTCAAACTGCTGCATCACGGCGCGGCGCAGGGCCTCGATCTCGCTGGCCTTGTCGGCGCTGTCGCCGGCCTCTACCGGTTCGATCCGGGCGGTGAAGTAGTCCTCGCCTTCCGCAATCTCCTGCACCAGCGCGCGCTGCACGCCCTCGACCAGCACCTTGACGGTGCCATCGGGGAGTTTGAGCATCTGCAGAATGGTCGAGACGCAACCAACGTTGAACATGTCGTTGACGGTGGGATCGTCCTTGGCGGCCGTCTTCTGGGCCACCAGCATGATCTTGCGGTCGCCCTCCATCGCGGTCTCCAAGGCCTTGATGCTCTTGGGACGGCCAACGAACAGCGGGATCACCATGTGCGGAAAAACGACCACGTCCCGCAGCGGGAGCATGGGCAATTCCAGGGAATGGGAGGAAGGGGTGTGGTTGTCGGACATGAAAATCCTTTTGAAACTTGTACGAAGATGATTCGTAAAAGTGATTTTTCAACCCTTGGCCATCAAAAACCAGGGGCCGGGGCGGGTGCAGGCCGGCAAATACACTCTCAAGCCCTTTGGATACAGCCCGGCAGCGCCAGGCGACCCTCGTAAAAACACAGATGGCAGAGTCCCGGCGGGGCACTCTGCCATCAGGCCCATCAGGCCTTCTTTGCCGCTTCCCGGTAGACCAGGAGGGGCGGCTTGCCTTCGTTGATCGTCGCCTCTTCGACCACGACCTTGGCCACATTGTCGGTGGTCGGCAGATCGAACATGGTCGTCATCAGCGACTGCTCCAGAATCGAGCGCAGCCCCCGGGCACCGGTCTTGCGGGCCAGTGCCTTCTTCGCAATCGCGGTCAACGCATCGGGGCGCACTTCCAGCTCCACGCCTTCCATGCCCAGCAGCTTGTTGTACTGCTTGACCAGCGCGTTCTTGGGCTGGGTCAGGATCTGGACCAGCGCGTCTTCCGACAGCTCGGCCAGCGCAGTGACCACCGGCAGACGGCCTACCAGCTCGGGGATGATGCCGAACTTGATCAGGTCTTCCGGCTCGATGTCGCGGAACGCCTCGGAGATGGAGCGCTGCTGCTTGCTCTTGACGGTGGCACTGAAACCGATGCCCGATGCTTCGGAACGGTTCTCGATGACTTTCTCGAGCCCGGCAAACGCGCCGCCGCAAATGAACAGGATGTTGGTCGTGTCCACCTGCAGGAAATCCTGGTTCGGGTGCTTGCGCCCGCCTTGGGGCGGGATCGAGGCCATCGTGCCCTCGATCAGCTTGAGCAGCGCCTGCTGCACGCCTTCGCCCGACACATCGCGGGTGATCGAGGGGTTGTCCGCCTTGCGCGTGATCTTGTCGATTTCGTCGATGTAGACGATGCCGCGCTGGGCCCGCTCGACATCGTAGTTGCAGCTTTGCAGCAGCTTTTGCACGATGTTCTCGACATCCTCGCCAACATAGCCCGCTTCCGTCAACGTGGTGGCGTCGGCCATCACAAAGGGAACGTTCAGCTGGCGGGCCAGCGTCTGGGCCAGCAAGGTCTTGCCCGAGCCGGTGGGGCCGATCAGCAAGATATTGCTCTTGGCCAGTTCCACATCGTCCTTGCCCGCCTTGTCCTTGTGCGCCAAGCGCTTGTAGTGGTTGTACACCGCTACCGCCAATGTGCGCTTGGCAGGATCCTGGCCGATGACATAGTTGTCCAGGGTGGCCTTGATCTCGGCCGGTGTCGGCAGATCATTGCCCTTGGCCTTCTCGCCCTCCTTGCCTTCTGCCGCCACCTCGTCGCGCACAATGTCGTTGCAGAGGTTGATGCACTCATCGCAGATGAACACCGACGGTCCGGCAATGAGTTTCTTCACCTCGTGCTGACTCTTGCCGCAGAAGGAGCAGTACAGGGTTTTTTCGCTGGATGAGCCTTTTTTCTCGGCCATGGGGGCAATGCCTTCAATCGAATCTATGTGGAAACAATGATAACCAACTACAAAGCGGCCTCAACCGGTAGGGTTGGGGCCGCTTGTCCGGAAAAGCGGGTTTATGGGCGCTTTTCTACCACAGTATCGACCAAACCGTACTCCTGGGCTTCGGGCGCCGTCATGAAGTAGTCACGCTCGGTGTCGGCCTTGACCTTGTCGTAGGGCTGTCCGGTGCGGTCGGCCAGGATGCGGTTCATCTGCTCCTTGGTGCGGATGATGTCGCGGGCATGGATTTCGATGTCCGTCGCCTGGCCACGGGCGCCGCCGAGTACCTGGTGGATCATGATCTTGGAGTTGGGCAGCGAGTAGCGCTTGCCCTTCTCGCCAGCGGCCAGCAGGAAAGCACCCATGCTCGCGGCAAAGCCCAGGCACATCGTCGAGACCTGTGGCTTGATGAACTGCATGGTGTCGTAAATGGCCATGCCGGCCGTCACACTGCCGCCAGGCGAGTTGATGTAGAGCGAAATCTCCTTGTCGGGGTTTTCACTTTCCAGGAACAGCATCTGGGCGACCACCAGGTTGGCGGTCTGGTCGTTGACTTCACCGACCAGGAAAATCACGCGGTCCTTGAGCAGGCGCGAGTAAATGTCAAACGAGCGCTCACCACGGCCCGATTGCTCGATCACCATCGGGATCAAACCCAAGTTCTGAATATCTTGTGCGCTCATTACATCTCCGTTCAGGATAGGTGGAAGCTAGCGTCAATGCACTGTGACTGCGCTAACTGTACCCCAATAAAATGGGGCCTGCGCCCAAAAGCACAAGCCCCTGTTTTCAGCTGGCCGCCGCGCTGGCGGCCATGGCCGCCCCGCGCGCTTATCAGCCTTGCTGGCCCATCAGTTCGTCGAAGGACACGGTCTTGTTGCTGACCTTGGCCTTGCCCAGCACGAATTCAGTCACGTTGTTTTCGATCACAACGGCTTCGACTTCGGCCAGACGCTGGCGGTCACCAAAGTACCAACGCACGACGTCTTCCGGCTTCTCGTAGCTCGATGCCAGCTCGTCGATGTGGGCCTTGATCTGCTCAGGCGTGGCTTCCAGCTTGTTGGCCTTGACCAGTTCGGCCACCACCAGGCCCAGACGCACGCGGCGCTCGGCTTGGGGCAGGAACACGTCAGCAGGGATTTCCGCCTTTTCAGCGTCCTTGATGCCGCGTTGCTTCAGCTCTTCACGGGCGCCTTCCAGCAGACGGCCGACTTCGGCGTCAATGCTGGCCTTGGGCAGGTCCAGCTCAGCCTTGGACACCAGGGCTTCCATCACGGCTTGCTTGTTGCGCGACTGAACGCGGAACTTGACTTCACGCTCCAGGTTCTTCTTGATGTCGGCGCGCAGGCCTTCGACGGAGCCGTCAGCAATGCCCAGGGACTTGGCCAGTGCTTCGTTCACTTCGGGCAGGTTGGCGGCTTCCACCTTCTTGACGGTCACCAGGAAGTCGGCGGTCTTGCCAGCCACTTCCTTGCCGTGGTAGTCCTCAGGGAATGCCAGCGGGAAAGTCTTGGATTCGCCGGTCTTCATGCCGCGCACTGCGTCTTCGAATTCCTTGAGCATCTGGCCTTCGCCGATCAGGAACTGGAATGCTTCAGCCTTGCCGCCAGCGAAGGGTTCGCCGTCGATCTTGCCTTCGAAGTCCACGGTCACGCGGTCGCCATCAATGGCAGCCGTATCGGCTGGGCGCTGGGCGAAGGTGCGACGCTGCTTGCGCAGG
Source organism: Comamonas sediminis (assembly GCF_041107495.1). Classification (NCBI taxonomy): domain Bacteria; kingdom Pseudomonadati; phylum Pseudomonadota; class Betaproteobacteria; order Burkholderiales; family Comamonadaceae; genus Comamonas; species Comamonas sediminis. Next base: position 279,600 of record NZ_JBGBDC010000008.1, on the reverse strand, counting down.
ATGTCGATGGTCTTCTCGATGGCAGCGTCGTCCACGTCGGCAGCCAGCTTCTCGACTTCCGCGGAAGCCAGGTCACCGATCTTGACTTCGGGGAACACTTCGAACACGGCATCAAATGCCAGCTCACCCTCAGGTGCGCCTTCTTTTTCAGTGATCTTGGGCTGACCGGCCACGCGCAGTTCGGCTTCGTTGGCGGCCTTGGCAAACGCCTCGCCGACCTTCTCGTTGAGCACTTCGTACTGAACGGAATAGCCATAGCGCTGTGCCACCACGTTCATCGGCACCTTGCCGGGACGGAAGCCGTCCATCTTCACGGTGCGGGCCAGGCGCTTCAGGCGGCTGTCCACTTCGGTTTGCACGGATGCGAGAGGCAAGCTCAGCGAAATTTTGCGCTCGAGCTTTTCAAGGGTTTCAACATTCACTGCCATGGTTAATCCTAGTTAGGCACGAACCCTTCCGGCCACGGTGTGCAAACGCCATTCAAGCCAGCCTGCAAGCGGCAAAGCTTGCGTCCGATGCGAGGACTGTCCGTGTCACATCGGGGATGGCATCAACGGGGATTGGCACCGTTTTACAACCTGGGGTCCCAGTAGATAGGCGACTGGCCCTAAGCCCAGCACACCCAAAAATCAAACGATGACAGCGCATTCAGTAGCAAGCAACACCTGGCGTGACCCGGCAAAAACCACCGTTGTCACGAAAGCGGTGCAGCGCAAGGCGCCATCGACCGAAACCGAACATTATATATAAAGCCAGCTCTTTTCCTGGATGCCAATACCGCCATGGCGCAGGGTCAGACCCTGATACCGGCAGCCGCTGGCGCAAAACGCCAAGAAAAAAGCCGAATCTCCTGTTGGAAATTCGGCTCATATGCACTGCAACAGCAGATGGTGCTTGCACCTTCTGCTATCAAATTTTGGTGCGCGGGGCGGGACTCGAACCCGCACACCATTGCTGGCGTCAGGACCTAAACCTGGTGCGTCTACCAATTTCGCCACCCGCGCGGTTACAGCTGCAGCCGGCTTGCCAGCCAACTGCCTGCTTTTAGGTCAATCCACGATTCTAATGCAAGCCATTGCTGCCTTGGGCAAACCTCGGCAAAAACTCGCTAAGGGACCCTCTGCATAACTCCCTGCCGTGGTCTGAACGCGGTCTCGGGCGATCTGCTGCGTTGTCTTCCTTGTCAATAGCTCGCTATTGACTGCAAAAGACGCCTTGCATCTCATCCCGATCCGCGTCCATCCCGCTTGGCGAGGGTTATGCCGAGGGTCCCTGGCAAGCCACTCAAACGGCAGCCGACAGTGGCACGTCGCTGTGCTCCTTTTTCACGCGGAACCAGGCCGCATACATCGCCGGCAGCGCCAGCAAGGTCAGCACCGTGGCAACGACCAGGCCGCCCATGATGGCGACGGCCATCGGCCCCCAGAAGATGCTGCGCGACAGCGGAATCATCGCCAGCACGGCGGCTGCAGCGGTCAGCGCAATCGGGCGCAAGCGGTGGGTGGCCGCTTCGACAATCGCATCCCAGGTCGACAGGCCGGCGGCATGGTTGGCCTCGATCTGGTCGATCAGGATCACCGAGTTGCGCTGGATCATGCCCATCAGTGCGATGACGCCCAGCAAGGCGACAAAGCCAAAGGGCCGGTTCAGCAGCAGCAGGGCCGCAGTCACGCCTGCAATGCCCAGGAAGCCGGTGATATAGACCAGCACCGAGCGGCTGAAGCTGTGCAGCTGCAGCATCAGCAAGGTGAACACGATGAACACCATGATCGGCATGCCCGCCATGATGGAGTCCGAGCCCTTGGCGCTTTCCTCCACCGCACCGGCAATCTCGATGCGGTACTGGTTCAGGCCCTTGTCGGCCCAGCCCTGCTGCAGCTTCTGCAGATCAGGCCAGAGCTTTTGTGTCACCGTCGGGCCTTGCAGGCCGGCGGCCACATCGCCTTGCACGGTAATCGCATACTCCCGCCCCTGGCGCCACAGAATGCCCGGCTCCCAGACAAAGCTGGGCTTGGCAATCTGCGACAGCAGGATGGCCTGGCCGCTGCTCGATGCCACATAGGCATTGCCCACATCGGTGACGGCCTGGCGCTCATCCACCGGCTGGCGCAGCACCATGTCGATCAGCTTGTCGCCTTCGCGGTACTGGCCAATGGTGTTGCCCGACAGCTGGGTGCGCGTGGCCTGGGCAATGCTCTGGTTGCTCACGCCCAGCGCGCGGGCCTTGCTCTGGTCCACTTCCAGGCGCAGCACCTTGATGGACTCGTTCCAGTTGTCATTGACGCCCCGCATATCGGACGAGGCCTCCAGCTTGGCACGCACCTCGCTGGCCAGCGCACGCAGCAGCTGGGGGTCCTGGCCCATCACGCGGAACTGCACCGGGTACGGCACCGGCGGGCCGCTGGGCAGCAGCTTGACGCGGGCCCGCACCTCCGGAAACTCCTGCGCCAGCAAGGTCGGCAGGCGCTTCATCAGGCTGTCGCGGTCGGCCAGGCTGTGGGGCAGCAGGATCAGCTGCGACACATTGGACTGCGGGAAGATCTGGTCCAGCGGCAGGTAGAAGCGCGGCACGCCCGAGCCGATCCAGGACGTGACGGACTCGATGCCGTCCTGCGCCTGCATGCGCTGCTCGATGCGCCGCGTCACCTCTTCGTTGGCAGCCATGCTCGACCCCTCGGGCAGCCAGACATCCATCAGGATCTCGGTGCGGTTGGAATCGGGGAAGAACTGCTGCTGCACCTTGCCCATGCCAAACAGGCCCAGCGCAAACACCAGCACCGTGGCGCCAATCGTCAGCCAGCGGTGCTCCACGCACCACGAGACAGTGCGGCGGAAGCGGTTGTAGAAAGGCGTGTCGAACATCGCATGCTCGCCACCTTCACCACCTTCACGCTCTTGGGGCGCATGCTTGGGCCTCTTCAGGAACACCGTGCCGAGGTAGGGCACAAAGTAGACCGAGGCCACCCAGCTGATGACCAGTGCAATCACCGTCACCGCAAAGATCGCAAAGGTGTACTCACCGGTCGTGGACTTGGCAATGCCGATCGGCATGAAGCCTGCTGCCGTGATCAGGGTGCCCGTCAGCATCGGCTTGGCAGTGATGTCATAGGCCGCGGTGGCCGCGCTCAGCTTGTCATAGCCCTCTTCCATCTTGCGCACCATCATCTCGACGGCAATGATGGCGTCGTCCACCAAGAGGCCCAGCGCAATGATCAGCGAGCCCAGCGAGACCTTGTGCAGGCCAATGCCCCAGTACCACATCGCCAGGAACGTGGCGCACAGCACCAGCGGAATGGTGATGCCCACCACCAGCCCCGGGCGCGGGTCCAAGGTGATGCGGCGCCACAACGGATCCTTGCCTTTGCGGATGTGCATGCCCAGGCTCAAAAAGCTCACGGCCAGCACAATCACCACCGCCTCGATCAGCACACGCACAAACTCGTTGACCGACGTGGACACGGCCTTGGGCTGGTCCTGCACGTTCTCCAGGCTCAAGCCGGCGGGCAGAGTGGGCACAATCTTGTCCACCGCCTCATGCAGGTGCTTGCCCAGTGCAATCACATCGCCGCCCTTGCGCATCGAGATACCCAGCGCCACGGTCGGCTGGCCCTGGTAATGCACCTTGGTCTTGGCCGGGTCCAGGTAGCTGCGGTAGATGTCGGCGATATCGCCCAGCTTGAGCTGGTTGCCATTGGGCCCACGGATCGGCATGGCCTTGACGTCGTCGAGCTGGCGGAACTCGCCTGTGACCTCGACCTGCACCCGGTCGGCACCGGCCTGCACCTCGCCCCCGCTTTGCACGGCGTTTTGCTGGCCGAGCTGGGCAATGACCTGGTTCATGTCCAGCCCCAACTGGGCCAGCTTGCTGCGCGAGATCTCGATATAGAGCTTCTCGTCCTGCACACCAAAGAGTTCGACCTTGGCGACATCCTTGACCCGCAGCAGGCTCTGGCGCACGCTGTCGGCATACTCCTTGAGCTCGGCGTAGCTGTACCCCTCGCCCTGCAGCGCATAGATGACGCCATAGACATCGCCGAAGTCATCATTGTAGAAGGGCCCCAGCACGCCCTGGGGCAAGGTGGCGCGCATATCGCCCACCTTCTTGCGCACCGCCAGCCAGGTCTGCGGCACATCCTGCGGGCGCGTGTCTTCGCGCAGGTTCAGGATGACCAGCATCTCGCCGGGCTTGGAGTAGCTGACGATCTTGTCGGCATTGGGCACGTCCTGCAACGTGCGCTCGACCTTGTCGGTGACCTGCTCGGCCATCTGCTGGGCCGTGGCGCCTGGCCATGCGGCCGAGACCACCATCGCACGGAAGGTGAACGGCGGGTCCTCATCCTGGCCCAGCTGAAAATACGCGCCAATGCCCAGCACCAGCAGCATGATGAGCAGATAGCGTGTGAGCGGCACATGCTGCAACGCCCAGCGCGAGAGGTTGAAGCCCTTGCTGCTGCTGTGCTTCTCGCCATCGGGACCGGGGGCCGGCGAGGACGGACCAGCGTCTTGCGGCGTGTTCTGAGGTGTTTGCATGGTCACCTCTTATTGCTTGGGCGCAGCTGCGGCCGCACCTGCCGCAGCAGGCGCATTCACCACCGGTGCATCGGCCTGGGTCTGCGCAGGCGCGGAGGCTGCGTACTTGGACTGGAACACCGTCACCTTCTGGCCGGCATTGAGCACATGCACGCCGGCTACCACCACCTTCTGCCCAGCCTGCAGACCGCTTTGGATCACGGCGTCATTGCCATCCATGCGCGCCACCGCCACCGCCTGGGGGTTGACGGTAGAACTGGCAGGGTCAAACACCCAGACCTGGGTGCTGCCGGCCTTGTCCCAGAGCGCCGACAAAGGCAGCTTGATCGCCTCGGCCGCCTTGTCAGCGCCAGCGGCGCGCTCGGGCGGCAGCACGGTCACCGTGGCGCCCAGCTTGGGCAGCACCTCATTGGGCGCCGCATCCAGCGAGGCCTTGACCTGGTAGGTGCGGGTGGCGGCATCGGCGCTGGCTGCCACTTCGCGGATATGCGCGCCCAGCAACTGTTCCTCAGGCCAGACCTTGACCTGCACCGGCTGGCCGGGCTTGAGCTGCGCAATGCGGTCTTCGGGCACCGCAAACACCGCATCACGCGCACCATCCTTGGCCACACGCAGCACCGGCGTGCCGGCAGACACCACCTGGCCAGGCTCCACATTCACCGCAGTCACCACACCGGCCACCTCGGACACCAGGCGGGTATAGGCCGTCTGGTTGCTTTGGCTGGCCGCGTTGGCCTTGGCCTGGTCCAGCTGTGCCTGGGCCGATTTCAGCGCCGCCGCATGGCGCTCCATCTCGGCCGCGCTGATGAAGTTCTTGTCGCGCAGCTCCTTGAAGCGGCGGTAGTTGGCCGCTTCCAGGTCACGCTGCGTGGTGGCGGCCTGCACTTGCGCCTGCGCCCCCTGGGCCGCCAGCGCGTAGTCAGCACCATCGAGCTGGGCCAGCAGCTGCCCAGGCTTGATGGCCTGGCCCAGCTCCACGTTGCGGCTGAGCACCTTGCCCGCCACCCGGAAACCCAGTTGCGCCTCGGTACGGGCACGGATATCGCCGGCGAACGCCGACTGCGCCTGCAGCGGCGCGGCGCCCACGGTTTGCAGCTTGACCGCACGAATCGGCTCGGGCGGGGACTCCTGGCGTGAACAGGCCGTCAAGCTGGCCAATGCCGCCATTGACAGCAGCAGCACTGCGGCACGCGCGCTGGGCGCTCGAAGAGGTAGGAACATGGTGTGCATGCGGGCGGTGAGAGGCCAAGAAGACCCTGGCCCGGCAGAAGAAAAAGAGGGAAATGCACCAAGGACCCTCTGCCCAACACCCGGACGCGCGCTGTGCAGAGGGCCCTTAATGACCAAACGGTCACTAATTTAGACAGTTCGCTCCCGCCTGTCAATGCTTGGCAGCCACACTGTGCGGGATGCGCTAGCATCGGCGCTGTGAAAGATTCCACGCCCTCCTCTTCTGCGGCTGCCGCCACGCCCGTCACCCACTACGAGAATTTTCCGGTGGCCTCCTGGCTGTGTCCGCCGGCACTGCGCCCTCCCATCGCCGCTATCTACCACTTTGCGCGCACAGCCGATGACATTGCCGACGAGGGCGACGCCGATGCCCCCGCCCGCCTGGCCGAGCTGCAGGCCTACCGCGATGCGCTGGCCCATATTGCTGATGGAAAGCCGCCACAGGCGCGCTGGCAGGCCGTGTTTGCGCCGCTCCAGGCCGCCATCGTACAGTGGCAGTTGCCGGTCGCCTTGCTGGATGATTTGATCAGCGCCTTCATGCAGGACATCGACAAGACCGCCCGAAGCGCGCGCTATGCCGACCGCGCCGAGCTGCTCGACTACTGCCGCCGCTCGGCCAACCCGGTGGGGCGCTTGCTGCTGCATCTGTATGGCGTGAACGACGTCGCGTCGCTGGCCCAGAGCGATGCGATCTGCAGCGCGCTGCAGCTGATCAACTTCTGGCAGGACCTGGGGGTCGATATTCCGCGTGGCCGCTACTACCTCAATGATGCCGACTGCCAGGCCGCCGGCATCACCGCCGCCGCGATGCAGCAGCGCCAGGACAGCCCGGCGCTGCGCCAGCTGGTGATGGACCAGGCCGCCTGGGCCCGCCGCCTGATGGAAGAAGGCGCGCCGCTGGTGCACCGCGTGCCGGGCCGCGCCGGCTGGGAGCTGCGCCTGGTGGTGCAAGGGGGCTTGCGCATTCTGGACAAGGTCGAGGCGCTGCAAGGCCAGAGCCTGTGGCAGCGCCGCACCATTGGCAAGGGCGATGTGCCGCTGATGCTGTGGCGCGCCTGGCGCATGTAAGCCGCTATCTGCCCGCTATTCGCCCGCTGCCGTCCCCACAAAAAAAGGCCGAATCCTGCGATCCGGCCTAAAGGGGTTATGGGAACCCCCGAGGAGAGTGTTTACGGGCCTTGCGGCCAGGCGGCTCAGTGCTCAGCCGTCCTTTGCCCAAGTGGGGAATGTGTTTGACATGGTCTAACCTTTCTTAACCCAGTTGCACGGGTACAAAAATCTTCTGGCCATTGCGCTCGATCAGCAGCGCCACCGACTTGTCGGACTGGGCGATCTGCTTGCGGAGATCCTCAATCCCGTTCACCGCCGCGCCGTTGACGGACAGCACCACATCGCCGGGTTGCACGCCGGCCAGCGCTGCAGGCCCGGCCGCTTGCTCGACGATCAAGCCCTGCTGGCTGCCGCTGGCCTGCTTTTCCTGGGGCGTCAGCTCGCGCAGCGCCAGGCCCAGCTTGCCCTTGCCGACCTTCTCATTGCCGGCCACCTGCTCGCCCTTGCTGACATTGCCGCCCAAGGTGGCTTGCAAGGTCGTGGCCTTGCCGCCGCGCCAGACTTGCAGCTCGGCCTTGGTGCCGGGCCGCGCCGTGGCAATGGCCGCAGGCAGGTCGTTGGACGAGACAATCGCCTGGCCGTTGTAGCCGGTGATCACATCGCCAGGCTGCAGGCCGGCCTTGTCGGCGGGGCCGCCTTTTTCCACACTGGCCACCAATGCGCCTTCGGGCTTGGGCAGCTTGAAGGAATCGGCAAAGGCCTGGTTGACCTCCTGGATCACGACGCCGAGGCGGGCATGGTCGACCTTGCCGTGCGAGACGATCTGGTCCTTGATGTTGACCGCCAGGTCGATCGGGATCGCAAAGGACAGGCCTTGGTAGCCGCCGCTCTTGCTGTAGATCTGCGAGTTGATGCCGACCACCTCGCCCCGGGCATTGATCAGCGGGCCACCGGAATTGCCGGGGTTGATCGCCACATCGGTCTGGATGAACGGCACCGAACTGTCATCGGGCAGCGCACGGCCCTTGGCGCTGACCACACCGGCAGTCACCGAGTTCTCGAAGCCAAACGGCGAGCCAATGGCCAGCACCCATTCACCTTGCTGGATGGCCTTGGAGTCACCAATCTTGGCAACGGGCAAATCCTTGGCATCGATCTTGATCACCGCGATATCGGTCTTGGGGTCCGAGCCCAGTACCTTGGCCTTGAACTCGCGCCGGTCGGTCAGCTTGACCGTCACCGTCTTGGCGCCCTTGACCACGTGGGCATTGGTCAGGATCGTGCCATCGGGGCTGATGATGAAGCCCGAGCCCTCACCGGCCATCGGCACCTCTTGCGGCACCTGGCGGCCAAACCCGCGCGGCATGCCTTGCTGCGGCACGCCAAAGCCGAACTGGCGGAAGAACTGCAGCATCGGGTCATTGGGGTCGATCTGCTGGCCCCGGTTGGCCGAGGGCGCGGCGTCGGCATCGTCGCCGTCATCCTCATCGTCCGAGACCTTGCGCGTGCCGCGCACACTGATGTTGACCACCGCAGGCCCGGCCTGCTGGGTGATGGTGCTGAAATTGGGCAGGCTGACCATCGGCGCCGCAGCCGGGGCCGCTTGCGCCACCACCGCAGGCGCGCCTTGTGCATGGGCGCTCCACTGCACATGCTGCAGTGCCGAAGCACCCACGCCGCCCAACACACCTGCCGTCAGCAAAGCAGCTACCAGTTTGCGCGAACCGAGTTGAAAAGAAGGAACAGACATTTTTTGTACTCCCAAATACCACTTGCATGGTGTCGATGGGGCTAATGTGCCTGCCCAGACTTAGAAGAAACTTAGACGCAAGGGCCTCAGGATTTTTGGTACGGAAAATAAGGCGGCGCCTCACCGATGGCCAGCATGTCCACTTCCAGAATCGCCAGCCCGGGCGCGCCCGCCAGCTGCGCCACCGCCTCTGCCAGGCCATCGGCCCGGTCGAGCTTGCGGTAGGCCATGCCGGCCGATTGGGCGAGCAGCGCAAAGTCCGGCGGTGCCAGATCGCCGTAGACGCGCCGGCCGCCAAAGTTGGCATCCTGCATGTGCTTGATCACGCCGTAGCCCGCGTCGTTCATGACGATGAGCAGCATGTCCAGCTGCTCCTGCATGGCGGTCCAGAGCTCGCAGACATTCATCATGAAGCCGGCATCGCCGCTCAGCACCACGGTCTTGGCGCCCCTGGCCGCAAAGGCGGCACCTATGCCCAGCGGCAGGCCCTGTCCAATGCCAGCGCCCACCGGGTGCATGGCGTCGCGGGGGCCATAGACCTCGAACAGGCGGTTGCCCCAGGTGGAGTTGGCGACGGTGATATCGCGCGCCCATACCGCATTGCGCGGCAGCTGGCTTCTGAGCTGCTCGGCAAAACCGGCATAGGGGCCCAGGGTGCCGGCAAACGCCTGGCGGGCGCGCTGCTTCATATTGGCAAACTGCTCGCGGTAGCCGGGCTCGGCCTGGTAGTTGCCCAGCGCCGCCACCAGGCGTTCGAGCACATCGCGGGCATCGCCACAGACAAACTGCGCGCAGTCATAGCTGCGGCCTTCGGCGGCGGGGTCCAGGTCGATCTGCACACGCTGGCTGGGCAAGGCCAGGCTTTGGTCCACGGTCTCCTGGCCTCGCAGCCGCGAGCCCACTACCACCATCAGATCCACACTCTCGTAGAAGGCGATCACCTCGGGCGCGCCGGTGCCGTTGAGGCCGCCCAGGTTGCAGGCATGGTCCTCGGGCACAATGCCGCGCCCGGCCCAGCTCGATGCCATGCCAAAGCCCCTGTCCAGCAGCTGCTGCAAGGGCGCACCGCAATCGATGGCACCGCGCCCCACCCAAAGCATGGGCCGCCGCGCCGCACGCACGCGTTCGGCCAGCTGCGCGATGTCGGCATCGCTGGCCCGGGGGCGCGCGGGCATGGGCGGCAGCGCCAGGCTTGCGCCCGCATCGCTTTGCGGGATGGGCTGCTTTTGCACATCGATCGGAATCTCGATGCTGACCGGCCCCATCGGCGCCGCCAGCGCCTCGGTGGCCGCCTGCTGCAAGATGCGCAGTGCGTCTTCGGCCCGCTCAATGCGGTAGCTGGCCTTGCAGACCGATTGCAGCATGCCGAGCTGGTCGCGCACATTGTGGGTGGCGCCGGTATCGCGCCCCAGAAACTTGCGCGGCACCTGGCCGGTGATATGCAGCAGCGGCGTGGAGGCAAACGATGCCTCCAGCAAGCCCGACACTGTATTGGCCGCGCCCGGCCCGGTGCTGGAGACCAGCACACCCAGCTTGCCGCTGCGCCGGGCATAGCCATCGGCCATGTGCGCTGCGCCCATCTCGCCGCGCGTCATCACCACGCGGATACCGCCCTGGCGGGCAATGCCATCCATGATCGGGATGTTGTGCACGGAGATGATGCCGAAGACCAGCTCGGTATCGATCGCATGCAGGAACTGGGCGACCAGGTCGCCGATATTGAAAGTGTGTGACATGGTGGTTTACTCGCTGGCCTGAACGTCCGGGGCCAATTGCTTGAAGAAGTGGTAGTCGCTGGCAATGCGTTTTTTCAGATCGGTGGTACTGACCGGGTCGATCGCATAGCCCGAGCGCTCCATGTCGGCAACAAAGCGGGCATCGGCCAGAATTTTCTGGTTGACCTGGGCCAGCGCCTCGACCACCTCGGGTGCGGTCCTGGCCGGCGCCAGCAGGCCGATCCAGCCTTCGAAATTGAAGTCGGGGTAGCCGGACTCCACCATCGTCGGCGCAAGGGGAAGCTGCGGGTTGCGCAGCGGCGATGTCAGCGCCAGCGCGCGCACGCTGCCACTTTGCACCTGCGTGACCGCCGTCGTGTTCAGGTCAAACAACATCGACACGCGGTTGGCCATCAGCTCGGCCATGGCCGGTGCATTGCCCTTGAAAGGCACATGCGTCATCGTGATGCCCGCGTACTTGGCCAGCAGCACGCCCGAGAGGTGGTTGGACGAGCCATTGCCCGCCGAGGCATAGGTCAGCTGGCCGGGCTGGGCCTTGCCAAAGGCCACCAGCTCCTGCAGCGACTTGAACGGCGACTGCGCGCCCACCAGCAGCACATTGGTGTACTTGACCACCGAGCCGATCGGAGAGAAATCGGCCACCGGGTCAAAGCTGGTGCTCGTCACCGCCGGGGTGATGCTGATCGTGGGGCTGGCGACAAAGTACAGCGTGTAGCCATTGGGCGTGGCGTTCTTCACCGCATTGGCGGCCAGAGTACCGCTGGCGCCGGCCTTGTTCTCGACAATCACGCTCTGGCCCAGCAGCTCGGAGAGCTTGTGCCCGTACTGCCGCGCCACGATATCGACCGAGCCGCCCGGTGAATACCCGACCACCAGCTTGATGGGCTGCTGAGGAAAAGCCTTGGGCTGGGCCTGCGCTGCAGCGCCCCACACCCCCAACAGCGCTGCACTGAGCGCGATGGTCCACGGGTTCATGCCGGTCTCCTGAGGTTCTTGTGCGCTCCTTTATCCCTTAGGTACCGACAGCCCCCTCCCCCTGCTAACCCTAGAAGTTCGCAGATTGAATAAGCTGATATTTACAACGAATCAGCTTGCGCCATTTGCGCTCAGAGCCGCTAAGACGACCCAGCAAACCACAGGTTTGCGGTTGAGACTAGACGCAAAGCCGCAGGCAGTACAGTAGTACGGCAAGGCTTTGCAACGACGTATCAAGGGTCGTATTAGTGGCTCTTAGAAGATGACCCGCACGCGCAGACCGCCTAGCTCTTCCGACGCATCCAGCAGCAGTTGCGCGCCGTGCTGGCGTGCCACTGCACTGACAATCGCCAGCCCCAGCCCGCTGCCATGCGCGCTGGTGCCGGGCACGCGGTAGAAGCGGTCCAGCACCCGCTCGCGCTCCTCGGGGACGATGCCGGGCCCGCTGTCCTCGACGCTGAGCACGCGCTGCCCTTGCGCATCGCGGTACCAACGGCACAGCACCTGGCCACCGGTGGGGGTGTAGCGCAGTGCGTTTTCCAGCAGATTGCGCAGCAACAGGCCCAGCGCATCGGCCTGGCCCTGCACGGGCTCGAGGGTGTCATCCAGCTGGTGCTGCAAGGCCAAGCCCGCCTGCTGGGCCAGCGGTTGCAGCTCATCCACCGCCATCTCGCACAGCGCGGCCACGGCGACCGGCTGCGCAGGCGCCGCCTGCATCTGCCCGGCCTCCTGGCGGGCCAGATGCAGCAATTGTTCGACCATGCGCGTGGCCCGGTCGATGCCCGCCATCACCCGCTCGCTGGCCACACGCCGCGCAGCATCATCGGGCGCGCGGGCGAGCCCCTGCACCTGCAGGCGCAGGGCCGCCAGCGGTGTGCGAAGCTCGTGGGCGGCATCGCCGACAAAGCGCTGCAGCGCATCAAACGCGGCCTGCAAGCGCGCCAGCAGCAGGTTCATCTCCTGCACCAGCGGCTGCACTTCCAGCGGCAGATCGGCGTCGGCCAGCGGTGACAAGTCATCGGCCTGGCGCGCCGCCAGCTGCTCGCGCGTGCGCGCCAGCGGCGCCAAGGTATGGGCCACCACCCACCAGACCACCAGCATGATCAGCGGGGCCAGCAGCAGCACCGGCACGATGGAGCGCAAGGCCACCTGGCCAGCCATCTGGCCGCGCGATGCCGCCTCCTGCGCCACCTGGATGACCTGGGTCGGCGTCTGCAGCGCATAGATGCGAAAGGCCACGCCATGGGCGCGCGCATCGCTGAAGCCCAGCACGGCAACCTGGGGCAGCAGGCGCGAATTGCTGGAGCGGTAGAGCATGATGCCGTCGGAGCGCCAGATCTGCACGATCATGTCCTGCGCCTTGGCCTGCGGATCGGCCAGCGCGTCCGAGGCCACCTCGGAGGCCAGCCCGGCCGACAGCGCCAGCGCAATGCGCTGCATCTGCACATCGAACAGTGCCTCGGTCTCCGCCCGCGCTGTGCGGTAAATGCTGACGGCCTGCAGCCCGGCGGCCACCACCACGACGGCCAGCAGCGCCCAGATCAGCCGCGCACGCAGCGAAAAAGGCCGGCCGACCCACAGCGCTGCGCTCAAGCGGCCTCCCCATTTGGAGGAGACTCGACCGGCACCAGATAACCCAGACCGCGCACATTCTGGATCAGCTCGGCGCCCAGTTTTTTGCGCACCCCGTGGATATAGACCTCGACCGCATTGCTGCTGATGTCATCGCGCCAGGAGTAGAGCTTTTCCTCCAGCTGCGCGCGGGAAAGCACGCGGCCAGGCCGGGCGATCAGGGGCTCGAGCACCGCCCATTCACGGGCCGACAGCTGCACCGGCTGCCCGGCCACAAAGGCCTCGCGCGAGGCGGGCACCAGCCGCACCTGGCCCCAGCAGTACTCGGGCTCGGCCCGGCCGCTGGCACGGCGCAGCAGCGCACGGATGCGCGCCAGCAGCTCGTCGAGGTCATAGGGTTTGATGATGTAGTCATCAGCGCCGGCATCGAGCCCCGCCACCCGCTCGGCAATGGCATCACGCGCCGTCGCCACGAGTACGGGGATGCGAACCTGGCGCGCACGCATCTCGCGCAGCACCTGCAACCCGTCCACCTTGGGCAGGCCCAGGTCCAGCAGCACCAGGTCATAGCCGGCCGTCGCCAGCGCCGTCTGCGCCATCGCCCCGTCCTTGACCCAATCCACCGCCCAGGATTCGGCACGCAGTGCATCGAGCACCACTTCGCCAATCATCTGATCATCTTCTACCAGGAGTATGCGCATGGCAGCATTATGCAAGCGCCCAATAACGTGATGGGAAGCAGGCCCAGAAGGAACACGGGCTGACCCCCTCAATGGCGATCAGCCCGCGACCCGCATGATGGTTGGCAGAGAAATAAGCGGCACACACTGCGTCAATCGCATTGTGCGCAACCTGCCTTCGCGCATACCGCCTTATCGGTGAACGTCCGGACTTGTAGTTGGCTTTGGTCCTCGCGTCCTGGCGGGATGCCCCCCCTAGTGCTCCATGGCGACCGCGATTATATGGACGGGCACATGTCAATAACCAGGCACTATTGCAACAAAAGACTTCCGGCCCCTCGGCAACGCCAGGTCTTCTGGTTCCCGCACCACCCTACCTCGATGAATTCGTTGAACAAACTTGCATGCCTTGGTATCCGCCAGCGCAGTCCGCGGGCAATGTCAACAAAGCTGTGCAAGCGCTCACCCCGTTGCCGCAGGCAGTTCAGGCTGCGGCGCCCCGCCCGAGGTACCTGCCCGGCAAGGCGCGGCAACGGCTGGAGCGCTGTCGCCGGGGTAATCGCTTCCCGGGCCTCTGGCCCATGGGACAATACGGCGCTTATGACCACGCCCCAGCAGTATGTTCAAAACAAGGCCGCAGCCTCCGGCAGCAGCTTTTACTATGCCTTCCTCTTTCTGCCCAAAGACAGGCGTGCAGCGATCACCGCCTTTTACGCCTTTTGCAGAGAGGTCGACGATGTCGTCGACGAGGTGAGCGACCCGGGCGTGGCAGCGACCAAGCTGGCCTGGTGGCAGAGCGAGGTCCGCAAAAGCTTTGCCGGCCAGCCCAGCCACCCCGTGATGCAGGCGCTGATGCCGCATGCCAGCGCCTTCTCGATCCAGGCCGAACACCTGCTGGCGGTGATCGAGGGCTGCCAGATGGACCTGGAGCAGACCCGTTATCTGGATTTTCCCGGCCTGCAGCGCTACTGCCACCTGGTGGCAGGCGTCGTCGGCGAAGTAGCAGCCCGCATCTTTGGCCAGACCAGCCCGCAAACCACGCAGTACGCCCACAAGCTGGGTCTGGCGTTCCAGCTCACCAACATCATCCGCGATGTGGGCGAAGACGCGATGCGCGGCCGCATCTACCTGCCCGTCAACGAGCTGCAGCAGTTCGATGTGAAGGCGCATGAGATTCTCAACCGCAAGTACTCGGACCGCTTCGAGGCGCTGATGCGCTTTCAGGCCCAGCGCGCCCACCAGCTCTATGACGAGGCGCTGGCCCTGCTGCCGCAGGCCGATTACCGTGCCCAGAAGCCCGGGCTGATGATGGCCAGCATCTACCGCACCCTGCTGCGCGAGATCGAGCAGGACAAGTTCCAGGTGCTGCACCAGCGCGTGAGCCTGACCCCTCTGCGCAAGCTCTGGCTGGCCTGGCGCATGCAAGCTCTGGGCCGCATGTAAGTGGCCCGCAGCCAACGCATCGCCGTGGTCGGGGGCGGCTGGGCCGGCATGGCCGCCGCCGTCGAGCTCGCCTCGGTCAGCGCCCACCAAGTGACCGTCTGGGAATCCTCAGCGCACTGGGGCGGCCGCGCGCGCGGCCTGGCCTTGGCCTTGCCCAGCGGCGAGGAGATCACCGTCGACAACGGCCAGCATATTCTGATTGGCGCCTACACCGCCTGCCGCGCACTGATGGAGCGGGTAGGCGTCAGCACCGATGCGTCGTTCATCCAACGGCCGCTGGCCATGCGCTACCCCGATGGCCGGGGCATCCGTTTTCCCGACAGCGCACCGCCCTGGGACGCGCTGATCGGCATTGCCACCGCCAAGGGCTGGTCCTTGCTGGAGCGGCTGCATCTGCTGCGCCGGGCCGCTGCCTGGCAACGCCAGGGCTTTCGCTGCGCGCCACAGGCCAGCGTGGCCGATCTCTGTGCCGGCCTGCCCCCGCGCCTGCTGGCCGAGTTCTTTGAGCCGCTGTGCATCTCCGCGCTGAACACCCCCCTGCACCAGGCCAGCGGCCAGGTCTTTCTGCGCGTGCTGCAAGACAGCCTGTTCGCGGTCGACAAAGGCTCGCACTTCTGGCTGCCGCTGGTGGACCTGGGCCAGCTGTTTCCCGTTGCCGCCGCCAGCTGGCTGCAAGCCCGGGGCCATGACTGCCACCTGGGCAGCCGGGTGCCGCAGCTGGTGCAAGCCGGTGCTGGCTGGCAGCTCCAGGGCCAGCACTATGACCAGGTCCTGCTGGCCTGCCCGGCCTGGGAGGCAGCGCGCCTGGTGCAAGCCGCCTTTGCCCATCCAACCAACGACCATGCCGAGGCCCTGGCCTGGGCCGACGACGCCGGGCGCCTGACGCATACCGCCATTGCCACGGTCTACGCCTGGAACCCGGCCCCCGACGCCCAGGGCCATAGCCTGCATGCGCCCTGGCTGGCGCTGCACAGCAGCCCCAGCCAGCCCGCACAGTTTGTGTTTGACCGTGCCCAGCTGGGCGGCCCTTCCGGCCTCTTGGCCTTTGTCATCAGCACCAGCGAAGGCGACCGCGCCGAGATCGAGCAGCAGGTCATCGCCCAGGCACAAGCCCAACTGGGCCTGGCCTTGCAGCCCCTTAAAACCGTGGTGGAAAAGCGCGCCACCTTTGCCTGCACGCCCGGCATGCAGCGCCCCGGCATGGTGATTGCGCCCGGCCTGCTGGCCTGCGGCGACTACATCGACGGGCCCTACCCCGCAACGTTGGAAGGCGCCGTGCGCAGCGGCATCGCCGCCGCCCACGCGCTGGCCTAAAGCCCCATCAAACAGCGCCCGCAGCCTGGCGCCAAGGCGCACCCTGCGCAAAATGCGCAATCACCCAGTCGCGCCAGGCGCTGGATGCGGCACTGCTCCATTGGCTGGAAGGCCGCACCAGGTAGATGCCGGCATCGGCCTGCAGCTGCCACTGCGGCAACACCTCCTGCAAATGGCCGGCCGCCACTTCGGGGCCCAGCAGCCAGTCGCCGCCCGCAATGATGCCCAGGCCCTGGCGTGCGGCCACCAGCAGGGCCTCGTTGTCATTGCTGACCATGCTGGCGCGGATGCTGACCAGGCAGGATTCGGCCCCGCGCGAGAACTGCCAATGCGGATAACTGCGCAGCCCGGTAAAGCCCAGGCAGCGGTGCCGGGCCAGATCTTGCGGCATATGCGGCCAGCCCTGCTCCGCCAAATAGCTGGGTGCAGCGCAGACCAGGCGCCGGTGGTCGCACAGCCGGGTCGCCACCAGGCTGCTGTCGGCCAGCGAACCGATGCGGATCGCGGCATCAAAATGCTCACCGATGATGTCGACAAAGCGCTCGGCATATTCCACATCCATCACCACCTGCGGATGGGCCTTGGCAAACCCCGCCACCATGGGGCTGAGCCAGCGCCGCCCCATGCTGGTCGGCAGGGACAGCCGCAGCGACCCGCGCACGACGGCCGCTGCCTCGCTGGCCTGGCGCTGCGCCTGGTCCAGCAAGGCCATGGCTTCGCGCACCTGGGCCACAAAATGCTGGCCTGCGCTGGTAAACCGCAGCTGGCGCGTGGACCGCTCCAGCAAGCGAATCCCCAACCGTGCCTCCAGCGCACTCAGCCGGCGCGACAGCACCGTTGGGTGGCGCTGCAGCTGCGCGGCCGCCGCGACAAAGGACCCGGCATCGAACACCGCCAGCAAGGCGCTGAGTTCATCGGCGTGTTGGCTGTCGAGCAGGGGCATGGTGGTGGGGCGGAGTGGCTGGTGTCCGCACTATAGGCCAAGACACGGTGGACGATGCGGCGATGCCGCCGCCGCAGCGGCTTGGCATCAAGGCAGCAGCACCACCGCCCCCTGGGTCTGCCCCGCCTCCAGATCGGCATGCGCGGCAGCCACTTCCTCCAGTGCATAGCGGCGCCCAATGGCTGGTTGGATGATGCCCTGCTCCACCGCCTGCAGCACGGCGCTGGCGCGCTGCTGGTACTCGGCCGCGGTCGCGGTATGCGCGGCCAGCGAGGGGCGGGTGATGTAGAGCGAGCCCTTGGCGTTGAGCGTGGCCATGTCGATGGCGGGCGGTGCACCGGTGGTCGCGCCAAAGGACACCATCAGGCCGCGGGGTCGCAGGCAGTCCAGCGATGCGGCAAACGACAGCTTGCCCAGGCCGTCATAGACCACATCGGCCATGCGGCCGCCGGTGGCATCGCGCAGCTGCGCGGCCAGGGTCTGGGGATCGAACACCAGTGCCTGGTCGCAACCGGCGGCCAGCGCCCGTGCCTGGCTTTGCGGTTTCGAGACGACGCCAATGACGGTGGCGCCCCAATGCTTGGCCCAGGAGGCCATCAACTGCCCCACTCCGCCCGATGCGCCATAGAGCAGCACGATAGTGCCGGGGCCGACGGCATAGGTGCTCGTCAGCAGGTACTGCGCGGTAATGCCTTTGAACAGCACGGCGGCGGCCTGCTCGGCACTGATGCCATCGGGCAGCTTGACCAGGCGCTCGGCCGGGTAGAGGCGTTCATTGGCATAGGCGCCCAGCGGGCCGGTGGCATAGGCCACCCGGTCGCCGACGGCAAACTGGCTCACGCCGGCGCCGAGCGCCAGCACGGTGCCTGCGCCTTCCAGTCCCAGGCTCGAGGGCAGCGGGATGGGCGCAATACCTTTGCGCTGCAGCACATCGAGCGGGTTCACACCGACTGCCTGCTGCGCCAGCAAGACCTCACCCGGGCCGGGTGCGGCCACTTCCCACTGCTGCATTTGCATGCATTCCGGGCCACCGGCCGCTGCCAAACGAATCACTTGCGCCATGCATCACTCCTTGCGGTTTTGTCGATGGCGCCAGCTTAGAGCCTGCACGGCTACTGATAAATAGCGCACCATACAGTTGATAGCTGCAGTGGGTGCAGCAATCAGCGCGCTGGCGATGCCGGTCTGTCAGTCAGTGGGCCGCCCCAGCAGCTCACACAACTCGGTCAGATTGCGCACCAGCGCCTGGGGCGGGGGGCTGCTCAACGGCCAGCGCAAGGCCAGGCCTGCCTCGGTGCGCTGGTGGTGGTCCAGCTCCTGGCGCTGCACCCAGGCGGCCTGCATGCCGCAGGCCAAGGCGCCTTGCACATCCAGCTCGGCGTCATCGCCCACATGCAAGAAGGCGGGCAGATCGATACCGGCGCGCTCGGAAGCGGCTGTAAAAATGCGCGGGTCGGGCTTGGCCACGCCCACCTCACGCGCGCTGGTGCTGGCCACAAACCAGGGCGACAGACCCACCAGGTCCAGCTGGGCATTGCCGTTGGAGACGGCGACCAGCGGGTAGCGCGAGGACAGCCAGGCCAGCGCGTCTTCGACCTCGGCAAACCAGGTCACCCGGTTGCGGGCGGCAAAGAACTGGGCAAATACGGCCTCGACCAGCGCCTCATCGCCACCGCTTTGCTGCAGCGCGCGGCGGATGAACTGCTGGCGGAAATGCGTCATGTCATGCGACAGGTGCACAAAGTCATCGCGCACCGACTGGCGGATGCGCTGGGCCTCGGCCGCGTCCTGCAGCAAGGCAGCGGTCGCCGGTGCATGGGCCAGCAAAAATGCGTGCTGCGCGGCTTCGGCCGCCTTCAGGGTCGGCAGCACCGGCCAGAGGGTGTCATCCAGATCAAGGCTGATGGCACGGATTCGGGAGAGATCGAGCATGGCGCCAAGCATAGCGGATCGCTGCGGGCCAGCGCGCCCCAGCGGTCCGGTGTCGGACAAAGGCGCGCAGGCCCGCTGCGGCCAGGGGTATGCGCCGGGGCCTGCTGCCAAGCTGCGACAATCCCAGCCATGGTTTCACGCTTCCGACCCGAGCCTCTTGGCCAATCCCTTCCTGACAGAACCGGCATCCTGCTGTGCAACCTGGGCACACCGGATGCGCCCACCACGGCAGCCACGCGCCGCTACCTGGCCGAGTTCCTGAGCGACCAGCGCGTCGTCGAGATTCCGCCGCTGGTCTGGAAGCCGCTGCTGCACGGGGTGATCCTGCGCACCCGCCCGGCCAAGTCGGCCGCCAAGTACCGCAGCGTCTGGATGCCCGAGGGCTCGCCGCTGGCCGTCTGGACGGAGAAGCAGGCCAAGCTGCTGCGCGGCACCCTCGGCGAAGCGGGCCACCAGGTGCTGGTGCGGCCAGCGATGCGCTACGGCAACCCCTCGATCGCGAGCCAGCTCGATGCCTTCAAGGCCGAAGGCGTGCGCCGCGTGCTGGTGCTGCCGCTGTACCCGCAGTACTCGGCCACCACCACCGCCAGCGTCGTCGATGCAGTCAATGCGTGGTGCGCCAGCGCGCGCGACATCCCCGAGATCCGCTTTGTGCGCAGCTACCACCGCGATCCCGGCTATATCCAGGCACTGGCCCAGAGCGTGCGCAAGCAGTGGCAGCTGGACGGCCGCGCGCCCAAGCTGGTGATGAGCTTTCACGGCATCCCCGAGCGCAATGTACGCCTGGGCGACCCTTACCAGCAGCACTCGCAGGAGACGGCCCGCCTGCTGGCCGCCGAGCTGGGCCTAGCCGATAGCGAGTACATGCTTACCTTTCAGTCGCGCTTTGGCAAGGCCAAATGGCTGGAGCCCTATACCGAGCCGAGCCTGATCGCGCTGGCCCAGCAAGGCCTGCGCCATGTGCAGGTCATGTGCCCGGGCTTTCCCGCCGATTGCCTGGAAACGCTCGAAGAGATCAACCAGGAGGTGCGCGAAGCCTTCGTGCATGCAGGCGGCCAGCAGTTCGACTACATTGCCTGTTTGAACGACCAGCCCCGCTGGATCCAGGCGCTGCGCGAACTGGCCCTGCAGCACCTGCAAGGCTGGGACACCGGCACGGCGCCATCCCAGCCCCGCTGAGCCGCCCCCGCACCACGCTGCCAGAGACCGCACCACGATGACCCTCCTCTCCCCTTACCGGCCCGAGCAGCGCGAGCGCGTGCTGGGCCTGTCGCTGCACGAGGCGCAGCGGCCCTTTGTCGCCCCGATCGCGCAGACCCTGGCCGAGCTGCATCCCCGGCTCGGCGCCCATCTGATTGGCGATGACGGGCAGATCGCCGGCTTTTTCCTGATCGACCAGGACTATGCGCAGCACTACCCCTTTGCGCCGGCGGACAGCGTGGGCCTGCGCAGCTTCTTCATCGACCAGCGTTTTCAGGGCAAGGGCCTGGCCAAGCGCAGCCTGCAGGCGCTGCCCGACTACCTGCGGGCGCAAGGCCTGGCCGCCGCTGCGGTGTTCCTGACGGTGAACTGCAAGAATGCCGCCGCGATACCGCTGTACCGCCAGTGCGGCTTTGAAGACACCGGCGAGCTGTACCTGGATGGCGGCTACGGCCCGCAGCACATCATGCGGCTGGCGCTCTAGCCCCGCTTGCGCTTTGCCCAGGCACCCCTCGACCCACCCACAAGGCCCCGGGCGCCCCGCGCGCCTGAGACCCTCCAGAAAAATATCCCCTTGTCCGACACGCCATTGACCCCTTCCCCACCTGCCAACCCGCTGCTGTGCGCCGAGCTGCTGCAGGCCGACCAACTGCGCCTGCGCATTGACCCGGCCCAACTGGGCTTTGCCAGCACCGCCGAGCTGGTGCACGAGCCCTTCTCCTGGATCGGCCAGCAACGCGCGCAGGCGGCGGCCGAGTTTGGCCTGGCGATGGACCCGCCCGACTACCACCTGTTTGTGCTGGGCGAGGAAGGCAGCGGCCGCACATCGCTGCTGCGCCAAGCCATGCAGGCCGAGGCGCAACGCCGCCCCGCTGCGCAAGATATCGCCTTTGTGCACAACTTCGCCGTGCCCGAGCGCCCCCAGGCGCTGCGCCTGCCCGCCGGCCAGGGCCGCAGCCTGCGCCGCCGCATCGAGGCCATGGTGGACAAGCTGCCCGAGCAGCTCGACAAAGCCGTGCAGCAAGCGCAGCACCGCAGCCAGATCGAGCAGCTGTACAACCAGGCCCGCCAGGCGGAAGAAGCCGCGTTTGGCACGCTGCACGACTGGGCGCAGGGCGCCGGCCTGCGCATTCGCCGCGAGGAAGGCCAGCTGGTGGTGGACAGCCAGGACAACGCGCCTGGCGACCCCACCGGCCCGGATGCCGGCCCGCCTGCGGCGGGTGTGCAGCAAGGGCAGCCGCCTGTGCTGGAAAATGCCACCCCGCCCCAGGCAGATACCGAGGCCGACCCTGCACTGCTGCTGGCGCCCGGAGAAGGCGAGGACGCCGCAGAGGCCCCCGGCACTGCAGCACCCGCCGAAGACCTGGAATACCAGCTGCGCGTGCAGCTGGCACAGTTCCGGGGCCAGGTGCGGCAGGCACAGATGGCGCGCGATGCGGCGCTGAACCTGTTCTACCAATCCTTGGCCACGCCGCTGTGGCAAGCCGCATCGGCGCAGGTGCTCGATGGCCTGACCCCCAGCGCCGAGCATGCAGCCACGTTGCAGCGCTGGCTGTCGCAGATGCAGGCCGAGTGGCTCAAGAACATGGCGCTGTGGGTGCCGGGCAGCATTGCGCAGGATGCCGATGCGCTGCTCGACCAGACCGACAGCATCGAGGGCGAAGGCGAAAGCCAGGATGCGCGTGACGATGCCCGCGCCTTGCTGGAGGCCAAGCGCAAGGCGCTGCGCGCGCTCAGCCAGCTCAACCTGATCGTCGACCACCATGGCGAGGCCCATGCCCCCGTGGTGCTGGAGGACCAGCCCAGCCTGCGCAACCTGTTTGGCACCATCGACCCGCCCGAGGAGGACGAGCGCCGCAGCGATTTCTCCTGCATCCGCGCGGGCAGCGTGCTGCGTGCCGATGGCGGCTTTTTGATGCTGCACCTGCGCGACCTGCTGGGCGACGAGGACAGCTGGCAGGCGCTGCGCCGGGTGCTGCGCACGCGCCAGCTGCGCATCGAGGATGCCCATGCCGCGCAAGGCCCCAGCAGCAGTGGCGCGATGCTGCCCGAGCTGCTGCCGCTGAACTTCAAGCTGGTGCTGGTTGGCTCCGAAGAGGCCTACTACCAGCTGCAGGAGAGCGACCCCGACATGGCGCGGCGCTTTCGGGTCAAGGTCGATTTTGCCGAGCAGTTCAAGGCCTCGGCCGCCACCTACCGCGCCACCGCCGCACTGATGGCGCAGCGCTGCAAGCTCTACCAGATGCCGCATTGCGATGCCGGCGCGGTCGCCCGGCTGCTGGAGCAATCCCACCGCGAGGCCGATGACCAGCAGCGCCAAAGCGGCCGCTTGAACCAGCTCGAAGCCTTGCTGCTGGAGAGCGCGCAGCGCGCCCGGCGCTCAGGGCAGGACCGTCTGGTGCAGGCTGCCGATGTGGAAGCCGCGCTGGCCGCGCAGCGGCTGCGCCACAACGCGATGGAGCAGGACCTGCATGCGGCGGTCAGCGACGGCGAGCACCTGATCTCCTTTGCCGGCAGCCAGGTCGGCCAGATCAATGGCATGTCGCAGATCGACACCGGCGACCACCGTTTTGGCCTGCCGGTGCGCATCAGTGCACGCACCCATGCCGGCCAGGAAGGCGTGATGAACATCGAGCGCGAGGTGGCCATGTCCGGCCCCATCCACGACAAGGGCGTGCTGATTTTGCAAGGCTATCTGACGGCCCTGTTTGGCCATCTGGCGCCACTCGCGCTCAATGCCTCGGTCGTGTTCGAGCAGGAATACAGTGGTGTCGAAGGTGACTCGGCCAGCTGCGCCGAGCTCTATGCGCTGCTGTCATCGCTGTCGGGCCTGCCGCTGCGCCAGAGCATTGCCGTCACCGGCGCGCTCAACCAGCATGGCGAGGTACTGCCCGTGGGCGGCCTCAATGAAAAGATCGAAGGCTGGTTTGACCTGTGTGCCGAGCAGGGCCTGGATGGCAGCCACGGCGTGCTGATCCCCGCGCGCAACCAGCGCCATCTGATGCTGGCCGAGCGGGTGGTACAGGCGGTGGAGGCCGGGCAGTTCCATGTCTACACGGCCGCGCATGTGGGCCAGGGCCTGGCGCTGTTGATGGACCAGTGCGACCTGCCCGCGAGCGCCCCGCACCCGATGCCCGAGGCACAGCGCCTGCCGCTTGCGCTGGTGCAGGCGGCCGAGGCCAGCCTGCTGCAATACCGCCTGGCCTGCCAGCGTGCCGACGCTGCGCGGCCCCGTGCGCAGCGTTCCCGCCAGCGGCTGCTGCCCAAGCCGGCCAAGCGCCCGCCGCTGGATTAAAGGCGGAGGGCGAAAGGCAGAAAGCCTCGATCAGGCCTCGTCGGGGACCGGCAGATCCTGCGACGACGCTGCCGCCAGCTGCAGGCGCAGCTGGGCGTTTTCCAGTTCCAGCTCCTGCACGCGGGCGCGCAGGTCGCTGATCTGCTGCTGGGCCTTGTCCAGCGCGGCATCCACCGCTTCGGCGCCATGCGCGGCCGAGGGTGCGCTGGCCGGTTCCTGGGCTTCGGGGGCCTCCTCCTTGGGCTTGCGCTTGGCCTCGCGCACCTGCTTGACCACCTGCTTCAAGCCATCCTTGCCGCCTTGGGCAGCGGCCTGCTGCTCGTCATGCGGCAGGCTGGCCACCACGGCAGCAGCATTGATGGAGATATCGCCGGCCTTCAAGGCCTCGACCAGCGCCGGCGCGGCGCTTTTCTGGATCTTCTCGATCTGTGCTACCTGGCTGCTCGACAGCCGGGCCGCCTTGGCGATGGCCTCGCGGGTGGCTACCTTTTCCAGCTCGGCGGCATCGACCGGCGAGAAAGCCTCGTCGGCGTTGCTGACCGCTGGCGCCTCGCCTTCGGCCGGCTGTGCAGCCACCGGGTGGGCCTTCTCCAGCTTGCGGTGCTCCAGAATCTCGCGCTTGCGCAGCGCCAATACGCCACGCTGAAAATCCGACACGCTGCGCCGCCCCAGGTGCTGGTCGATCATCCACAGGTAGACATCCTCCATCGACTGGAACTGGGTGTTCTGCACCGTGTTGAAAGGCAGGCCATGCTTTTGGCAGATGCCGTAGCGGTTGTGGCCGTCGACCAGCACATTGCCCCAGAGCACCAGCGCATCGCGGCAGCCTTCGGCCAGGATGCTGCGCTCCAGCGAGGCATGCTCGTCAGGGGTCAGCGGGTCGATGTAGGCCTTGAGTTCTTCGTTGACAACAATATCCATAATGCAGCGCGGCGGCAGGTGCCGCCGTTGGGTAATCCTTCAAAAAGCTTGCGCCGATTGTAGAAGTGCGCAAAAGTGGCAGCCGCTTGACAAGGATTTGAACGCCATGAACAAGACCGAACTGCAGGCATTGATGGCCCTGCTGCAGGCACGCTTTGAGGCCCATATGCCGCGCCACCCCCTACTGGCATGGGCACAGGTGCTGCAACGCCTGGACAGGAACACGGCCGCCCACCAAGCGCTGGCCCGGATGGAGGCCACCGGCGGCGAGCCTGACGTCATCTTGCAGGACACTGCCAGCGGCCAGCTGCTGTTTGCCGACTGCGCCGCCGAAAGCCCCAGCGGCCGGCGCAGCCTCTGCTTTGACGAGCAGGCACTGGCCGCACGCAAGGAAAACAGGCCCGCCGGCAGCGCGCAGGGCATGGCCGATGCGATGGGTGTGCAATTGCTCGACGAGCTGCAGTACCGCCATCTGCAGACCCTGGGCGCGTTTGACTGCAAGACCTCGAGCTGGCTGGCCACGCCCCAGGAGATGCGCCGCCTTGGGGGCGCGCTGTTTGGCGACCGGCGCTATGAGCGCGTGTTCAGCTACCACAATGGCGTGCAGTCCTATTACGCGGCACGCGGCTTCCGCGCCGGGCTCTGGGTATAGACAAACCAGGCAGGCAGCGCGGCCTTTATTCCCTCAGGATATATAACCTTACCGCCATATATTCAATCTGCGCACAACCTGCCCGCAGACCGCAATCGCGGGACAATAGAGCCCATTGATTTGCCTCTACAAGCTATTGCCATGACAACCTTTCGCCATCTGGCTGTGGCCAGCGCCCTGTTGGCCAGCAGCTGGCTCACGGCAGCCCATGCCGCGCAACCGCTCTTGAGCCCGGCCGAGCTGGCCAGCGCCCAGCAAGGCGCTGCTGCGCCTGTCGTCATCGATATCCGCGAGCCCAAGCTCTATGCCGAAGGCCATATCCCCGGCGCGCTCAATGCGCCCTATAGCAAGTGGCGCGGCCCTGCCACCAACCCCGGGGAGCTGCCCGATCTGCCCAAGCTCACGGCCTTGGTGCAGTCGCTGGGCTTGACCCCGGCCACGCATGCCGTGGTCGTATCCACTGGCGCCGATGCCACCGATTTTGGCGCGATGGCACGGGTCTACTGGAGCCTGAAGGTGCTGGGTCTGAAGGAGCTGTCCATCGTCAACGGGGGCATGAAGACCTGGGTGGCCGACGGCAAGCCGGTCAGCACCGAGGCGCCCCAGGTGCAGGCCAGCAGCTACCAGCCCGTGCTGGACGAGAGCCTGATCGCCACGCGCGACCAGGTGCGCTCCCATGTGGATTTGAGCAATGCCGCGCTGGTCGATTCCCGCCCCGATGCCTTCTACCAGGGCAAGACCCGGGCGCCAGCGGCCAAGCTCTCGGGCACCCTGCCCGGCGCGCAGCAGCTGGATTTCAACCAGTGGTTTGTCAAGGGCACGGCCCAGTTTGTGGACCAGGCCACCGCCCGGCAGATCGCCGAGAAGGTCAGCCGCAAGGACGGCCAGGACACCGTCGCCTTTTGCAATACCGGCCACTGGGCCGCCACCGACTGGTTTGGCCTGAGCGAGATGGCCGGCCTGCCCAACGTCAAGCTGTACGCCGGCTCGATGGTGGACTGGACCCAGCAGCCCGGTGCCCCGGCGATGGAGAACCAGCCCGGGCGCGCCGAATCGCTGGCCTATGACGCCAAGCAATGGTGGCAGCGCAAGTTCAAGTAAGCCTGACCCGGTGCTTCGGCTGCCAGCACTCCCGCAAAGGTGCTGGCAGCTTTTTGTTGTATTGACTCTCAACGGTGATCGTGATGAAACGACTTCCCCTGTCGATCCTGATGGCGGCCTTTTTTGGCTGGCTGCTGTGGTCGGTATCGCTGCGCCAGGCGGCGCTGTTCCTGGTCGGTATCGGCCTGGGTGCCATCCTGGCCGGCCAGCGCTTTGGCTTTACCACCGGCTGGCGCATGCTGGTTGAGGACAAGGACCCGCGCGGCGTATTTGGCCAGTTGCTGCTGCTGGCGCTGGCTGCCGCCATGGCCATGCCGCTGCTGGGCCACTACCCTGAGCTGACGGCCGCGCTGGGCCCGCCCAGCATCAGCCTGCTGGTGGGGGCCTTTGTGTTTGGCCTGTGCATGCAGATTGCCGATGGCTGCGGCAGCGGCACCTTGTACAAGGCGGGCATGGGCATCCCGATGAACACGGCCATCCTGCCGATGTTTGCCATCGGCAGCTTTTTGGGATCGCTGCACCTGGGCTGGTGGCTGGACCTGGGCCGCATGCCGGCCGTGGGCCTGGTCAGCACCTGGGGCTGGCTGCCTGCGCTGCTTGCCACCTTGGCGGCGCTGGCCGTCATCGGGTTTGCGGTCCAGGCCTATTGCGCCAGGGCCCATGCGGCGCAGCAGCGCAGCATGCCCGGCCTGTGGCAGCGCAAGTGGGTGATGGGCGCGATCGGCCTGGCCATCTTCGCGACCCTGAACCTGGTGATTGCCGGCCAGCCATGGGGCGTCGTCTATGGCTTTGGCCTCTGGGCCGCCAAGGTCGCCAATGGCACCGGCATCGTGGACCTGGCAGGCAACTGGTTCTGGAGCCAGCCGGGCAATGCCCAGCGTCTGCACGAGACCGTGCTGCTGGACATCACCAGCATCACCAACATCGGCATTCTGGCCGGTGCGCTGTGGATGGCTGCCGGCAAGCCCGCCGCCGCCAAGGCGCTGACCGGCACGCAATGGCTGGTGGCCCTGGCCGCTGGCCTGGTGCTGGGCTATAGCTCGCGCCTGGCCTTCGGCTGCAATGTCGGCGCGATGCTCTCGGGCATCAGCACCGGCAGCATCCATGGCTGGATCTGGGTGCCGCTGGCCTTTGCCGGCACGATCTTCGGGCTGCGCATTCGCCGCCATTTTGGTTTTTAAGCGCAGGAGCCGCATATGAACACCACCGTTTTGCGCAGCACGTTCTGGGTGCTGCTGGTCGCCTTCATCGCCTGGGATTATGTGCACAGCCAGCCCGTTGACCTGCGCTACGAGGCCCCGTTGATCGCTGCGGGCTCGGGCCAGCACGCCAGCGGCGGCCACTGCTCGATGCCCGACTGAGTGCGCCCGGGGCGCGTCATGGCTTTGTCATGAAAAAGTCACGATAGCGGCCAAAAATACCGGGTTTGGCGAGGGGCAACCGCCCGTCCCCGGAGTGCTATCTTGAACGAACCCCTGCCGCGGGAGCCCGACCCGCTCCCGCTGGTCTCCCCCCACGACAACAGCGGCCTGATCTGGGGCTATGCCTTCGACGGCCATGGCCCCGCCACCGCGCTGAATGCCGGGCAAGCGCAGGCCTGGCTGGCCGCGCCGCCCAACAGCACGGGCTTTATCTGGCTGCATTTCAACCTCTCCCATGCCCACTGCCTGCGCTGGCTGCAGCAGTATGCGGCGCTCGATGAGCAGTACTTCGAGGCGCTGCGCGATGGCCTGGCCTCGACCCGTATCGAGCGCATGGATGATGCGCTGCTCGCCGTCATCAACGACATCGATTTCGACTTCCAGTTCGAGTCCAGCGACATCCACACGATGTGGATCCAGGCCTCGCCGCAATGGGTGATATCGGCGCGCGCCCACCCGCTGCGCTCGGTCGATGCGCTGCGCCAGCAGATTCGCCAGGGCGACACGCCCGGCTCCAGCCCGCAGCTGCTGGAGCGCCTGCTGCGCGCCCAGGCCGATGTGCTGGTGCGCATCGTGCGCGATGTGACCCACCGCGTTGACCAGATCGAGGACACCATGCTGGGCGGGCGCACGCGCATGCAGCCGCGCCAGCTGGGCGCGCTGCGCCGCCTGCTGGTGCGGCTGAAGCGCCTGCTGGCGCCTGAGCCTTCGGCCATGTTCCGCCTGCTGCAGACGCCGCCGCAGTGGATGCTGGATGAAGACCTGCATGCGCTGCGTGCGGCCAGCGAGGAGTTCTCCGTCTTCCTGCGCGATATGCAGTCGCTCGAAGAGCGCATCAAGCTGTTGCAGGAAGAGATTGCCGCCGGCATCAACGAAGACACCAACCGCTCGCTCTACACCTTGACGATGATCACCGTGCTGGCCCTGCCGGTGAACATGATGGCCGGCCTGTTTGGCATGAATGTGGGCGGCATTCCGCTCAGCCAGGATCCGTTGGGCTTCTGGCTGCTGGTCGGGGTGATCGTGCTGTTCTCGTTGATCGCGGCCTGGTGGCTGCGCAGCAAGCGCCGCCACCCGCCGGCCTGAGACCGTGTTGCGCGTCTGCAAAAAGACATTGAAAACCCATAACTGATTATTTTTTTGTAAAATGGAGGGCTTGGGTGTCGTCACATAGGGTGTAGCGGCAGGTTGTGAGCGAAGGTCGGGCCGCCTCGCTGGAACCCTGTTGCCTGCACACTTTTGCCTGCGGCCGCTGCCACCCACGTGCACGCCCCGCCGCCTGCAAACGCTTGCATGCTTCGCATCGGAGCACCTTCATGTTTGCGATCGAGCACCTGGCCGCTGGCATCTTTGCCATCGCGCTGGCCCACACCTTTCTTGCCAAGCAATTCGAGCGCCTGTCACACCGCTACCCGCGCCACGCGGGTGTCTTCCATCTGCTGGGCGAGGTCGAGATCGTCTTCGGCTTCTGGGCCATGGTGCTGATCGGTGTCATGGCCTTTGCCAGCGGGCCCTCTCAGGCCATTGACTACGCCGAGTCGCGCAATTACACCGAACCCCTGTTCGTCTTTGTCGTCATGGTGATGGCGGCGTCCCGCCCCATCGTGATGACGGTGCAGCGCAGCTTGGCCGCACTGGCCAGCGCCACGCCGCTGCCCACCGCCCTGAGCCTGGCCTGGCTGGGCCTGGCCGCCGTGCCGCTGATGGGCTCGCTGATCACCGAGCCAGCAGCGATGACCATTGCCGCACTGACCCTGGCCCCGCTGGTCTTTACCCCGCGCATGCCCACCCGCCTCAAGTACCTGGCGCTGGGCGTGCTCTTCGTCAACATCTCGATTGGCGGCACGCTCACCTCTTATGCCGCCCCGCCGGTGCTGATGGTGGCGGCCACCTGGGGCTGGGACAGCGCCTTCATGCTGAGCCAGTTTGGCTGGAAAGCGGTGATTGCGGTGCTGGTCAACGCCAGCATTGCTGCCTGGTGCATGCGCGGCCATCTGGCAGCAGCACCGCCCAGCGACGATGCGCAGCCGGCCATGCCGCTGGGTGTGGTGGCCGTGCATGCGGCCCTGCTGGCGGCGGTGGTGGTGCTGGCCCACCACCCGGTGCTGTTCCTGGGCGTGTTTCTGCTGTTTCTGGGCTACACCCATGCCTATGCCAAATACCAAAGCCCGCTGATCCTCAAGGAGGCACTGCTGGTGGGCTTTTTCCTGGCCGGCCTGGTGGTGCTGGGCGGCCTGCAAAGCTGGTGGCTGCAGCCGCTGGTGGCCAGCATGGCACCGCTGGTGCTGTTCTTTGGGGCGCTGGGCCTGACCGCCATCACCGACAACGCGGCACTGACCTACCTGGGCTCGCAGATCGAAGGCATGAGCGACGCGGCCAAGTACATGCTGATGGCCGGTGCCGTCGCTGGTGGTGGCCTGACGGTGATTGCCAATGCCCCCAACCCCGCCGGTGTGGCCCTGCTCAAGCACGGCTTCAGCAATGCCACCATCAGCATTGGCGGTCTGTTGCTGGGCGCCTTGCTGCCCACGGCCATTGCAGCACTGGCTTTTCTCTGCCTGTAAAACCCGGCCTTGAAAGCTGTCACGCAGGTGCGGCGCTGCTGCCCTGCACCTGGTAGCCCGCATCGACCCAGGCATCGATACCGCCCAGCAGCGGCCGCACCCGCTGGATGCCAGCGCGGCGCAGCAGCTGGGCCATGCGGGCAGCCGATACCTCATTGGGGCAGGCGCAGTAGATGATCACCGAGGCCTCGGGGTCGATGGCCGGCAGCCGCGCGCCCTTGTCATGCGGGTCATAGGAATGCGCGCCGGGGATGTGCGATGCCTCGAACGCCGTGCCGGCACGCACATCGAGGATGACGGGCAGATCATCGCCACCGAGCATGTCATTGAGCTCATCGACGGTGAGCCGCTCCATCCGCAGCGAGCGGATCACCTGGCGGCGGCTCCACCAGCGGCGCGCAATGAAGATGGCAAACACGAGGCCCAGCAGCAGCAAACCCCACTGGCCCAGCTGCGCGAGCACGGCCAACAGGTCCTCGACCGTGGAGCTGAACAGCCCGCCCAGCAGCACTGCCGAGCCCACCCAGAGCAAGGCGCCCAGGCCATCGAACAGCACAAAGCGGCTCGGCGTGGTGCCTACGGCGCCAGCCAGCGCGCTGGCAATCGACGCAAAGCCGGGCACAAACTTGGCGATCAGCAGCGACTTGGCGCCCCAGCGGCCGTAGAGCGATTCGGTGTTCTGCACGCAGGAATCGGGCGACAGCGAAATCTTGCAGACCCGCGCCAGCACCCGCCTGCCGTAGCGCCGCCCCATCGCATACCAGACGCCATCTGCGATCAAGGCCGCCAACACCGCCACCGCGATCAGCAGCAACTGCTGCGGCAGCGAACCGCCGTGGATGGCACCGGTGACCATCAGCACCGGATATGCGGGAATGGGCGCGCCCAACTGCTCGATCAGCACATTGAGAAACACGATGCCAACACCGTATTCGCGCACCAGGGCAACAATGAAATCCATGAACGCAGGCCGTTTCCACGCTGCCTTGGCAGCACCAGTTGGTAATCTGCAAATGGTAGGCCATGGCACCGCCACTGCCTAGCCCGCAAATGGGCAATACAGTGTTGCAGCACGGGAACAACGCGCATGGCAAAGGCATAAAAAAGGCACCCCGCAGGGTGCCAAGAGAAGGACCGGTTGAGGTGCCGGGCATCAGGCCGCTGCAGCCTGCAGCGCCTTTTTGTTGCCCATCCACTTCAGAACCCGGGGGACGATCAGCACCGCCAGCACGATGATGATCAGGGTCAGCGACATCGGGCGCTGCAGGAAGATGGTCCAGCTGCCCTCGCCGATGGCGACCGCATTGCGCATCTGGGCCTCGGCCAGCGGGCCCAGGATCATGCCCACCACGACAGGGGCGGTGGGGAAGTCAAAGCGCCGCATCACCACGCCCAGCACGCCAATGCCCAGCAGCAGGAACAGATCGAAGGTGCTCTGGCGCATGCCATAGGCGCCGACAGTGGCGAAAATCAGGATGCCGGCATAGAGCTGCGGCTTGGGGATCTTCAGCAGCTTGACCCACATGCCGACCATCGGCAGGTTCAGCACCAGCAGCATCACATTGCCGATGTAGAGCGAGGCAATCAGCGCCCACACCAGCGCTGCCGAGCTGGTGAACAGCTGGGGGCCGGGGTTGATGCCGTAGTTCTGGAACGCACCCAGCAGCACCGCGGTGGTGTTGCTGGTGGGAATGCCCAGGGTCAGCAGCGGGATCAGTGCCGCCGTCACCGTCGCATTGTTGGCCGCTTCAGGGCCGGCCACGCCTTCGATGGCGCCGGTGCTGCCGAACTCGGCCTTGTCATCGCCCTTGGCCAGTTTTTTCTCGGCCGCATAGCTCAGAAAGGTCGGGATCTCGGTGCCGCCCGCAGGGATACAGCCAAACGGCGTGCCGATGACCGTGCCACGGATCCAGGCGGGTACCGAGCGCTTCCAGTCGCGGCGCGTCATGTGCACGCGGCCCATTTTGTTTTGCGTATCGCGGGTCTTGGCTTCGTAGAGCGCAAAGTACAGCACCTCGGCCACAGCAAACAGGCCCACGGCGACCAGCACAATGTCGATGCCATCGAGCAGCTCGGGCTTGCCCATCGTGTAGCGCGCGGCGCCGGTGATCTGGTCCATGCCGATGCAACCCACGGCCAGGCCCAGGAACAAGGCGGTCAATCCGCGCAGGCTGCTCTTGCCCAGCACCGCACTGACGGTGGTAAAGGCCAGCACCATCAGCATGAAGTACTCGGGCGGGCCCAGGCGCACGGCAAACTCGGCCACCGTCGGTGCGAACAAGGTCACCACCACGGTCGCAATCGTACCGGCCACAAAGGAGCCGATGGCCGAGGTCGCCAGCGCCGCACCGGCGCGCCCGCTCTTGGCCATCTTGTTGCCCTCCATCGCCGTTACCATGCTCGCCGTCTCACCGGGGGTGTTGAGCAGGATTGAGGTGGTCGAGCCGCCATACATGGCGCCGTAGTAGATGCCGGCAAAGAAGATCATCGAGGCGGTCACCTCGACCTTGGCCGTGATCGGCAGCAGCATCGCCACCGCCACCGCAGGGCCGATGCCGGGCAGCACGCCCACCGCCGTGCCCAACGCGCAGCCCACCAGGGCCCAGAGCAGGTTCACCGGCGTGGCCGCCGTCATGAAGCCTTGGATCAGTGCATTGAAAATATCCATCACAGCCACCCTGTCTCGGTCAGTCCGGGCAAGTTGATTGCCAGGAATTGGGTAAAGGCCCAGAACACGGGCGCAGAAATCAGCAGACCCGTCACCAGGTCCTTGCCCATGGTCTTGAACGAGCCCGCCTGCGTTTGGCCGGTTGCGCGGCGCAGCCCTTGCGTGGCCAGCACATAGCACAGGCTGCAGCTGAGGATGAAGCCCAACGTAGTGATCAGCGCCGCGCTGCTGATCAGCCCCGCGCAGACCCAGGTGAGCGCGCCCCAGTCACCATGCTGGGCGCCATCGGGGGCATCGAGGTGGTGGAAGCCGCCGGTCAGCGCCTCCCAGCACAGCCAGATGCCGCACAGGCCCAGCACGCTGGCAGACAGCCAGGGCAGAAAATCAGGCCCCACGCCGCTGTAGCCCGCTTGCGAGGGGATGTGCAAAGCACCCCAGGACAGCAGGCCGGCGATCACCAGGACCGCTATGCCGACCAGCAGCTGCGAGGTGGTGCGCGGCGTGTGCGCATGCTCGAAAGCCTCCGGCGCAGGCGCGGCGGCGCCGTTGGCGCCGGGCCCCGAAGAATCTGCGGTGTTGCTCATATCGAAACTCCTGAAAAG
Organism: Comamonas sediminis; assembly: GCF_041107495.1. Taxonomy (NCBI): domain Bacteria; kingdom Pseudomonadati; phylum Pseudomonadota; class Betaproteobacteria; order Burkholderiales; family Comamonadaceae; genus Comamonas; species Comamonas sediminis. The sequence goes on along the minus strand of NZ_JBGBDC010000008.1, from coordinate 246,021 downwards.
ATGACGGCGCCGCCCCGCGCCACCGATCAGGCGGCAACAGCCCAGCCGGGCACCGGGCCAGGCCGGTGCCTCAGACAGATGGCAAAGGGAAGCGCAATGCGCAGCGCATGGCCGCCAGCGGCCATGCCGGCTGCGCTTAGACCATGCCAGCGCGGGTCATGGTGTCCTTGAGATTGGCGAACTCGGCGGTGACGAACTGGCTGAAGGCATCACCGGCGAGCCAGGCCGAGGTCCAGTCGTTCTTCTTCATCGACTCGGCCCAGCTGGCGCTCTTGGTGGCTTTTTCCAGCATCGCGATCAGCTGCGCGCGCTGGTCAGCCGAAATGCCGGGCGCGCCATAGACGCCGCGCCAGTTGCCGATTTCCACATCAATGCCCTGCTCCTTGAGCGTGGGCACGGTCGAGCCTTCCAGGCGCTGGGCCGAGGTAACGGCGATCGGGCGCATCTTGCCGGTGGCGATGTACTCGGCAAACTCGCTGAAGCCGCTGCCGCCGATGGTGACATTGCCACCCAGCACGGCAGCAATCGCCTCACCGCCGCCCCGGAAGGCGACATAGTTGATCTTGGCCGGGTCCACACCCACGGCACGGGCAATCATCGCCGCAGCAATGTGCTCGGTCGAGCCGCGCGAGCCGCCGCCCCACTTGATCGAGCCAGGGTCCTTCTTGAGCTGGGCGACCACTTCGGCCATGCTCTTGTAGGGCGAGTTGGCGGGCAGCACGAAGACGTTGTATTCGCTGGTCAGGCGCGCCAGCGGCGTGGCCTGGTTCAGGTCCACCGGTGGCTTGCCGGTGATGATGCCGCCCAGCATGACGGCGCCCATGACCATCATCGCGTTCGGATCGCCCTTGCTGCCATTGACGAACTGCGCCAAGCCGATGGCGCCTGCGGCGCCGCCCTTGTTGTCATAGGTCACGGTGCCAGCGACGCCGGCATCCTGCAATGCCTTGCCCAGCGCACGGCCGGTCGTGTCCCAGCCGCCACCAGGGTTGGCGGGCAGCAGCATCTTGACATTGGTGGCAGCAAAGGCCTGCATCGGCAGGCTGCCGGCAGCGGCCAGCGCAAGCATGGATTTGAGGAATGCATCACGGCGCATGGTTGTCTCCTGATCGTGTTGTTAGTGCCTGAATCATCGCGGCCCTAGCTGTCAAATGGCTGTCAGCCAGGCGGTCCAGAGCTAGGGAAAACACCGAGTCTGGAGGCGCCGAGGAATTGGTGCACACTCCCGCCATGCACCTCTTGCTGATCGAAGACGACCCCACGATGCAGACCACCTTGCAGCGCACCTTGCGCCGGCGGGGCATGGAGGTCACGCCCATTACCGATGGCGGTGCGGCGCTGCCGGCCTGGCGCAAGCTCGCGCCCGATGTGGTGGTGCTGGACCTGAGCTTGCCGACGATGGACGGGCTGGAGATCATTGCCCAGGCGCGCAGCGAAGGCCTGGCCGCCCCCACCCTGATCCTGACTGCGCGTGGCACCGTCGGCGACCGCATTCTGGGCCTGAACTCGGGTGCCGATGACTACCTGGCCAAGCCCTTTGACCTGGACGAGCTGGAAGCGCGCATCCGCGCGCTGGTGCGGCGCGCGCAGCCGTTGGTGGCCGAGCCCGCAGCACCGGCTGTGGCGCCCGGCATGGCGCTGCGCTATGACAAGGCGTCCGAATCGTTTTACTGGCGCGGCCATCTGTTTGAACTGACGCCGCGCGAAGTGGCTTTTCTGCGCGTGCTGAGCCAGCCCATGGGCCAGGCGGTGACCAAGGAGCGCTTGTTCAGCGCCGTCTTTGCGGGCGAGACCGATGTGCAGCTGGAGGCGGTCGAGGTAGTGGCCTACCGCCTGCGCAAAAAGCTGGCGCCGACAAACATGCAGCTGATGACCCTGCGCGGCCTGGGCTACCTGCTCAAGCCTGGTGCCGCCGATGGCGCCTGACAGCAGCAAGGCCCCGGGCCGGTCCCAGCCGCCGCGCATACGCTCGCTGCGCCGCAACCTGCTGCTGGGCATCTTGCTGCCCGTTGTGGTGTTCATCATCTACAACACCAGCAGCCTCTACCGGCAGTCGCTGCAGGCCATCAACACCGCTTACGACCGCAGCCTGCTGGCATCGGCCAAGGTGATTGGCGAGCAACTGACCGTCGCCGGTTACGACGACCTGGCGATTGTCGATTCGGCCGTGCCCTATTCGGCGCTGGAGGCCTTCGAGGCTGACAACCAGTCGCGGCTGTTCTACCGCGTCTCCAACATGAGCGGGGAGCTGATTGGCGGCTTTGCCGAGCTGCCGATCTGGCGCGGGCGCATCGCCCAGCAGCCACCCTACGCCGCGCTCGTTGATTTCTACAATGCCGAGTTCCGGGGCATGCCGGTGCGCATGGCCGCGCTGCTGCAGCCGGTGGCCAGCGCCACGGGCCGGGGCATGGCCTTGATCCAGGTGGCAGAGACCCTGGAGATCCGCGAATCGCTGGCCCGCGACATGCTCTGGGGCACCCTGGTGCAGCAGGCCTTGCTGTTTGGCTGCATTGCCGTTGTCGTGGTGGTGGTGGTGCGGCGTGCCACCTTGCCGATTCTGCAGCTGAGCGACCAGCTCAATGCGCGCAGCGACCATGCATTGCAGCCACTCAAAACCCCGGCTGCCACCCCTTCGGAAGTGCTGCCCCTGGTCGATGCCACCAACCGGGTGATGGCGCGGCTGTCGCACCTGGTGCAGCACCAGAAGCGCTTTGTGCGTGATGCCTCGCACCAGCTGCGCACGCCGCTGGCGGTGCTGAAGGTGCAGGTGCAGTCGGCCCAGCGCGGCGATGTGGAGCCCGAGCAGGCGCTCAGCGAGATCGCCGCCACCGTGGACCGCGCCACCTTGCTGGCCAACCAGATGCTGTCGCTCGCCAAGGTCGAGCAGTTGCACCAGTCCGAACACACGCAGACCGTCGACCTGACAGCCATCGTGCGGGACATGGTGATCGAGCTGTCTCCGCTGCTGGCCGACAAGAACCTGCAGTTCGAGCTGCAAAGCGATGAGGTGCTGCTGGCCGCCCACCCCTGGATGCTGCGCGAGCTGGTGCGCAACCTTTTGCACAATGCCATCCAGCACTCGCCACCCGATGCGCCACTGCTGCTGCAGCTGACGCAGCAAGGCCCGGCTGCCAGCTTGCGCATCAGCGACTGGGGCCCCGGGGTCAGCGCGGAGATGCAGGCGCGGCTGACCGAACCCTTTGTCACCGGCAACCTGCGCGACGGCTCGGGCCTGGGCTTGGCGATCTGTCACTCCATTGTGACGGCGCTGGGCGCGCGCCTGTCGTTGCACAACCGCCTGCACCATGGCCATATCCAAGGTTTTGATGCTGTAGTAGAGTTCAAACCGAATGTCCAACCACCTGCCGAAGATGGCCCACACTGAGACCGACCAGACACCCACGATGCGCATCGACAAATGGCTGTGGTGCGCCCGCTTTTACAAGACCCGCGCCATTGCGGTCGAGGCCATCCACAAGGGCCATGTGAAGGTCAATGGCACCGTCGCCAAACCCTCCAAGGAAGTGCGCGCGCAGGACACGGTCGAGCTGCTGCAGGCGCAGACTCCGCGCACCGTCGCCGTGCTGGGCATGGCCGCTACCCGCGGCCCCGCCCCGGTAGCCCAGCAGATGTACGAGGAGACCGCCGACAGCATCCGCCAGCGCGAAGTGCTCAGCGAGCAGCGCCGCCTGGCGCCCGAGCCTGCCAACAGCCTGCAGGCCGGCCGCCCCACGAAGAAAGACCGGCGCGACATGCAGGAGCTGCGCAGCTGGAACGACCGCTGGAGCGCGCAGTAAGCGTCTGCATCTGCAGCCTCTTCTGACCTATGCAATCCGCGCATCAGCGCCAGCATTCCGCCGTGCTGCTGCCTTGCGCCAGCTGCAGATTGCCTTGCCGCCCATCCTGCGTCAAGGTGTAGTTGCCACAGCGGTCCCGCTGCTGCGCCCCCGGTTTACGAGTTGCCACCAGCGTATAACGGGCAGCGCTGTTGCCTTCGGCAAAACCAATGGTGTAGCGCTTGTCCGGCAGGTCCTGCCAGGTCAGCGCGGCGGGCAGCTCCAGCGGATAGACACCATTGGCAGTGGCAGCGCGCTCCAGCCATTGCGCAGCCTGGAATAGACCCGTTCGTGCGTCGGTGCGGTGCCCCCGGCGCACATATTCGCTGTAGTTGGGCAAGGCCACCGCATTCAGGATGCCGATGATGGCCACGACAACCATCAGCTCCACCAGGGTCAAGCCCGCGTTGGCCGGGGAGGACCGAATCTGCATGCCGGCCCTTTTCATCGCGCCTGGCGCCAGGTGGGCCGGATCGGCACTTCGGGCAGATCACGCAGCGATTCGCCGTCGAGGCGGATGCGCTGCTGCCCCTCATCATCGCGCACGCGCAGCATCGCATGCGGGCCGGCGCCCAGCGACATGCGCGATGCCCGGCCGTCGGACTGCGCATCAAACACCCCATCGCCATCGGCATCCAGCAGCTGCAAGCGCGGCCGCGAGCCATCGATGGCATTGACCAGGCTGAAATACTGGCGTGCGGCAGTGCCTTCCACCGGCTCGCAACGCTCCGGGCCAGGGTCGCCATCACGGGCATGCGCGGGCACCTCGCTGATCACTGCCAGCAGGTTGCTGCCGCTGTAAAAACCCAAGGGCTGCAGCAGGCGCTCGCCTGCTTCGGGCAGATCAAGGTACCAGCCTCGGTGCTGGTTCCAATCCAGCGCATCGGCGCCTTCGCTTTCGTCCATCGCCCAGAACTGGCGGCGGTCACTGCTGCGGGCATTGGCGGGGTTGGGATGGATGCGCCGCTGCAGCAACTGGCTTGGCGCCACCGGGCTGGGCAGATCGGCATCGCTGCCCAGTGCCGACTGGCATTGCGCATCGGCGGCCGAGGCGCAGACCTCGACCCGCTCACCGCGCTCGCCCACCCTCTTGTAGCGGCTGGTATCGAGCACGGCATAGAGGCTTTGCACACTGTTATCCTGCGGGTCCTGGCGGCTGGCATTGCGGCCGGTGCCAAAGGCCACCATCAAGCCGCCGACGGGCACCTGGCGCTGGCCGCCCGCCTGCTGCAGCGTGCGCAGGCGGTCGTTGCTGCGCACCAGGGGCGCAGTGCTGATGGGCTGGGGCCGGCTGCGCTGCCCGGGCGCGCTGCGCGTGCCGCCCCGGGCCTGGTAGAGCGGTACGCCCGCTGTGCCCTGGTTGCTGGTCGTTGCCGCCAGCGCGCCCCACTGCGCCACACCCCAGGCAGCATCGTTGTCGGCGCTGATCAGAAACTTCCAGAGATTGCCCTGGTTGTCACCGGCGTAGACCACATCGGGCCGGCCATCGCCATTGATATCGACCAGCCTGGGCGCGGACAGGCCGTTGTCTTGCACAAAGCGGCACGCCGCCTGCGGCGCGGCCTGCTGCCTGCAGGCCTGCGCCGTGGTGGCCCCGGTCGCCACCAAACGCAGCAGCTCTTGCGCGCCGTCGAGGTACTGGATCAGCAGCACCGGCCTGCCGTTGGTGCTGTTGTAGCCATTGCCCAGCACCAGCGCCCAGCGGCCGTTGTTGAGCGGGGCGATTTGCGTCGTGCGCTGCGGGTCGATGTCGTCGCGGGAGGGGCTGGCAGTGATATGGCCGATATCGGCAAAGGCCTCGGCCAGCTGTGTGCAAGCCTGCGATGCCGCGCCCGTCTCCGCATCGCAGCGCGGTGCGGATTCCGTCGCATGCCAGCTGCGGTCCATCAGCACCAGACCGGCGGCTTGCGCCTCGGCAAACCCGGTCTCGGGCTCGGTGACATCCAGCACAAAATAGCCTTTGCCACCGGCACCCAAGGTGCCCGCCAGCAAAGTGCGCCAGCGCGGACTGCTGGTTCTGCCCAGGTTGGCATCCCCAGCCAATGGCGAGCCATCGACCCAATAGCGGTGCTGGCCATCGTAGCCTGGGCTGGTCAAAGCACGCAGACCGGGGATCACGCCCCGGGGCACATAGGCGATCTTTTCTTCGCCGCTGCGGGCCGAGAAGCCGTGCAGCATGCCGTCATTGCCACCGACATAGAGCATCGGCAAGCGGTGCTGGTGGCGCAGCACAAAGTCGAGATAGCCCGCGTCGGTATGGCGCGCAGAAGGCTTGCCCAGGTACCAGATCTGCGAATGCACGATATCGCCTTGGCGCGAATGCCGGTTGCGCAGGCGGCCGCCGTGCTGGGCCTCATGCCGGCGCTCGCCCCGCAGGTAGTTCAGCCGCTGCTCGCCGCTGGCCTGGCCCTGCTCGCCATCGGCGTGACCTTGCAGGGCCAGCTTGTGCGCCGCACTCAAGTAGCGGTCATCCGCAGCCCAGCGAAAAGGCACGCCGCGCTGCTGCACATCGCCCCAAGTCAGCACCAGGCGCTGCTGCCAGGCAATCGCATCGAGCTTGTCAGCCGTTGTCTGCCCGCCCCAGCCGGGTGCCGGCTGCAAGCGGCCATCGCTGGCCATCGCCTGGGCCTGAATGGCGCCAGCCCAGGCACGGCCCGGGTCGTAGCTGGCCGTGAACAACAGGGCATCCTGCGCAATGGCCTGGCTGGCGCTGGCAGCGCCTGTGCTGGCAGCCGCGGCGCGCTGCGCGCCGCCCGTGTTCTGGGCCTGTATCTCTGCGAAGATTCGGCGCAGCGCTGCTGCCACGTCGGGCGCCTCGGTTGCTGCATAAAATCGCCCTCGCCCATTGAGGGCCGCATGCCACAGATCCAGCGCGCGCACGCCCTCGCCTTGCGCATGCATATCGGGCCAGACGGCCTCCCCTTTGGCCAGCGCTGCAAAGCTGCCGTCATAGCCCAATGGCATGTGCTGCGCAGGTGCCAGGATGTGGGGCGCGCCGGGCCAGGTGCTGGCCTCCCGTCCAATGCCAACCGTATAGGTCTGCATATGGGGCCAGCTGGCGGGGTTGTAGCGGGGGTTCCAGTAGCGTTCCAGCTCGGCAGGCGGGCCAAGGCCATCGGCAAAACGCTCGCTGCGCGGCGCATGGCGGTAACCGGCTTCAGGCAACAGGCTGCCGCTCAGGCCTGCGCGCTGCAAAGGGTCGGCCCAGCTGTGGAAAGCCCAGTCCGCCAAGGTGCTGGGCACCGCATCGCTGTAAAGCCGGGTGGCGGCCCTTTGCGCGGCACTGCCACCGCCATAGACCTGGCCATCGGGCAGGACTTTTGCGCGGCTGTGGTCGTCTTGCGCGCCGCCGGTGGCCGGGCCATCCCAGCGGCTGCCGGCCAGCACAATGTGGTAGTTGCGGCGGCAGCCCAGGTAGCTACTGCTGGCAGCAGTGCCAGCGCCCGGTTGGCTGGACCAGGGGCCTTGCGGGCTCAGCGGCCTGCGCAGGTACGCATCGGCCTGGCCGAACAGGTGGTGCAGGTCGCTGCTGTGGCCGGTACGGAGCGAGTCGGCAAAGGCCAGAGCATGCTGGCGATGCCGGCCCTGCAGCGCCTGCATGCCATTGCTGGCCAGACGCGGGCTGTTGACCGAGCTGGCGCCAGACCGGCGGCGCTGGCCGTGCACCATGCCCGCCGGCCCGCCGCCGGGCGCTGCGCCATGGTTCCACATCGCCTGCCAGGCCAGGCGTATCGCGCCATCGTGCAGTTGCTGGTGATCGCCCAATACGTCCTTGAGCGCATGGCGCAGCACGGCGATGCGCTGCGCGCGCGTGTCCCAGATGCCTTCGCCATCGGGGGCGGTGATGCTGGCCAGACCGGGCTCGGTGCTGCCCATGCGGCGCTGCATCGCGGCCGAGTCATCGACGGAGACAATGACATTCGGTGCCACGACGGCGCTGGCGCCACCGGCAGGCTCGGTGGCCAGCTCCAATGACGCGGCCGCAGCCGGTACCAGAACCGCCCACGCCAGTGCCAGGCTCCGAGCGCTGGTGGAGTTGCGGCGTGAAACCCTGCCGGTGTGCTTGCCATTCATAGCTGCCTCTCAGTCTTTGCGCCGGGGCCGGGCGTAGCTTTGCTCCAGTACCACCAAGCTGTCCGGCTTGCGGCCAAAGGCGGCGGCGGTGATGCGGTAGACCACATGCGGAGACAGGCCCACCAGTTCGAGCTGCTGCGCAGGCGCATTGCTGATCAAACCGGGTTGGCTATCGATATAGGGGATGACCTCGATCCAGTACCAGGCACCGGCCTGTGCGTCATCCCGCTCAGCCAGAATGGGATGGGCCGGCCGGTCTGCATCGCCCAGCTGCGCGCCGGTGTACTGGCCATAGCGTGCGCCCGTGCCAGCGCGTATCAGCGCAAACAAATCCTGCTCGCCGGCTTGCCGGGCCGGCGTACCTGCGGCAGGCGCATTCCATATATCCTGGCGCCCGACGCGCTTGGCACAGAGCGCATCGATGCAGCGTTGCGGCTGGGCACTGAGTGTTGCCAAGAAGGCAGGCAGGTCGGCGTTCTCCACCGGTACCTTGGTGGTGCCCCCGCTGCGGCACACACTGGCTGCCGCCCCATGAGGCAGGCCGCCATAAGCACAGGGTCGGCCATCGGCCCGCTCTCCGCGAATATCGAGTTCGGCGTCCAACAGCAAGGCTTCTGCAGCTTCAAAGGCCCGCTGGTAATCGGCATCGTTGCCGACCACCAGTTCGCCATACCAGGCGGTCCGCGCCGCCCACAAGGCCAGCAGCATCGACAGCATGCTGAAGACCAGCACGGTCAGCAACGCGGCACCCCGTGCGTGCTGCGCAAGGCTGACAGGATGAAGGTAGTGAGGGCGTCTCATAGGCTGCCCTGGCTGCGCAACTGGAACAGGTTGCGAAAGACGCGGTGCATCCGCTGTTTGCGCGGCCCCGGCAGATCGGCGACGGCCACCCATTCGCCATCGCAACCGGTATAACCGCTGCCTGCCGGCAACGAGGTGGGCCGGCTGCCAAAGAGCACCAGGCACACTTCCACCGCCACCACCTCCGACCAGTCGCGGCCCGCCTGCTGCGCATTCACATACTGGAGCTGCGGCTGCGCCATGCCCGCTGCCTGCATGCGCAAATAGCGCAGCTCAAAGGCCGCTACGTTGTCGACCAGCGGCTGGGGCGACGCAGCGGTATCGTTGCCGCCACAACGCAGCACATGGCCGCGCAGCCTGAAGTACGATTCCAGCCGCTGATCGGCACTGGCATCCACCGGCCCGCCCAGGCAGTTGCGCGCTTGCGCAGCCAAGCCGGGCTGGGCAAAGACCGGCTCCTTGTAGCGCCGGTAGCCGGTCACCAGGCTGTTATGGCTGCCGCGCAGCGCATCCGTTTGAGGGGCATAGCCACGGGCGCTGCCTGAGGCTGGTGCCGTGGTCTCGAAAGCCGCTGGCGCCAGTGCGGCGCTGACCGATGCACCGGCGCCGGCGGGCAGGTTCAGGTTGAGGTACAAACCGCCCGCCTGGCGCAGTTGCAGCCCGATGATGCGCAACGCATAGCTGGCCTGCTGCTGCAAGTGGCTGGCATCGCTGACGGTCAGCGACAGGCTGCGGGAAGCCAGCATGGCCATGCTGGCAGCGGCGATCACCAGCAAGCCCAGCGCCATGCCCACCATCAGCTCGACCAGACTGAAGCCTTGCTGCCTGCTCTCCGTTAAGCGGCACGGCGCGGAAGTCAGCGCAAAGGCCCCGGCCGGAGGGATGTGGCGCGGCATATCAAATCCCCCCGCAGTGGTAGTGCACGTTGCTGCCCATGCGCTCCACCGCACAGCGTGCGTTCAGGGCCAGGTACTGCAAATGGCAGGTGTAGCGCAGATCACCATCGTCATCCTGGCAGACCACCTCGCCGCCGCGTTCCGCTACCGCGTCGGCGCGGGCTCCTTCGCCGACACTTCGGGTGCTATCGACCGGGTTGCGGTACGGCGCGGGGTCGGGCGAGCCCGGCATGGCATGCGAGCTCTCGGCCCAGCGGATCATCACGCCCAGTTGGCGCCGGTTGGCTGCCTGGTTTTCGCCCGGTGCCAGAAAAATCCGGGACTGCCCCAGCGGCAGGCTGCGTGCCACCTGCAGCCGCCACTGCGCCAGTTCGTGGTCCGCCAGCTCCGCAGCGCTGCAGGGCCGGGCGCTGCATGCAGAGGCCGGAGGCGCCGCCGCCGCGTCCTGCCAGTCGCTGACGTAGCGGTCCAGCTGGTCCCAGGCATGGGGGTTGGCACGTATGCGTTCACCCAGGTCTTCGATCAAGCGGAGGGCCTGCACGCGCCGGGTACTGGTCTGCGTATCTGCAAGCGTGCGCAACTGCATCCCCAGCATCGCCAACACCCCGAGGACCAGGACCACGATGGCCACCATCGACTCCAGCAAGCTGATGCCGCGCGAGAAGGAGGCTTGGGGATGGGATGGCATGAACATAGGCAGGCGCCCTTTCAGCCCCGTACAGGACAGGGCGGCCTGTCGGCAACCCGCACGCGGCCGCCTCGGCTGGTGCACAGCCCTTTGGCCGCGGCATCCTCCAGGCCTTTGCCCTGGGGGAGCAGCGAAAAGCTGAAACCCGCCACCGGCATGCCCCAGCGGTCAAAGCGGATGCCCTCCCCCAAGCTGCTGCGCTGCACCTGCAGACCTGGCGGCACCTCATAACGCTGAAGGACCAGGGCATCCGGCGCACATTGCTGCTGGCCCAGCTCATGCGCACAGACCTGCCAGCCACAGCTCCAATCGTTGGTTCGTGCGCGCGCCTGGCAGTGCGCGCTGGCGGCGATGCGCTGCAACGCGATCCGCCCACTGCGTTTGACCGCCTCGGAGCGCGCAAGATGGATCGCCGAATGCAGGGCCTCCAGAGACTGCTGCACGCGCCAGCGCTGCAGCAGGCCGCTGAAACTGGGCGCGGCCAGCCCCGCGATAATCGCCAACAGGCTGATGACGACCATCAGCTCAACAGCGGTCAGCCCCCGATGTCTGCGCAAACATCGATATCTCCATAAATTAATGAAAACTATTGAATTCATGGTTTTGATTATTTATATTTCATGCCACCGCGTAAAGCCCTCTTTCCATTGAAAAATTAAATTCGCTCGCGTTGAAAATCAGGCCATGCAGCGCTGGCGCGGTCTTGCGCCGATAATCGCCAAGCCGGCCTGCCGTTGACTGCCACGCGTCTAGGTATGGCCCCTATTGCGACAAAGCTCCATGACTGATCAATCGATGCAAACCGCGCTGGACCTGGCTGCCAGCGCCCTGTTCATTACCTCCCCCAATCCCCGCGTCGGTTGCGTGCTGGTGGCTGCCGATGGCCAGGTCATCGGCCAGGGCCACACCCAGCGTGCCGGTGGGCCCCATGCAGAAATCATGGCCTTGCGCGATGCCGCTGCCCGGGGCCACAGCAGCGTGGGTGCCACCGCCTATGTCACGTTGGAGCCCTGTGCCCACCATGGCCGCACGGGTCCTTGCTGTGAAGCGCTGGCTGCAGCCGGTATCGCCAAGGTCGTAGGTGCCATCACGGACCCGAACCCGCTGGTCGCCGGCAATGGCTTTGCCCGTTTGCGGGCTGCCGGGGTCGAGGTGGTGGTGTGTGCGCCGCAAGACGGCGGGGAGGCCTCGCGCGAGCTGAACATTGGCTTTTTCAGCCGCATGGTGCGCAGGCAACCCTGGGTGCGGCTCAAGGCGGCGATGTCGCTCGACGGTGCCACCGCGTTGCCCAATGGCAGCAGCCAGTGGATTACCGGCGAGGCCGCCCGGGCCAATGGCCACCATTGGCGGGCCAGGGCTTGCGCGATCCTGACCGGCGTCGGCACGGTGCTGGCCGATGACCCGGCGCTGGATGTGCGCTGTGTGGACACCCCGCGCCAGCCCCGGCTGGTGGTGCTCGACAGCCAGTTGCGCACGCCTGCGCAGGCCCGCATCTTTGCGGCGCAACGCGAGGTGCTGATCTACACCCGCAGCGACGACAGCGCCCGCCAGGCCGCACTGGAGGCTGCTGGCGCGACCATCGTGCGACTGCCGGGTCAAGCCTCAGCAGATTCCAACGCCCGCATCGACCTGGCGGCCTTGATGCAAGACCTGGGTAAGCGTGAAGTCAACGAACTGCATGTGGAAGCGGGTGGCATCCTGAATGGCGCGCTGCTGCAGGCGGGCCTGGTCGATGAATGCCTGTTCTACCTGGCGCCCAAGCTGGTCGGCCAGGGACTGCCCGCGTTTGCCGGCATGGCACTGCAGCAGCTGGACCAGGCGCCGGCCTTGGACATCCGCTCCATCGAGCCCTTGGGCGCCGACTGGCGCGTGCTGGCCCGTGTACAGGGCCATGGGGCTTTCTGAGTCAGGCCTGCTGCAGCGCCGCTGACTCGGCCCGGCAAACCGAAGGTTGGCGCTTGCCAAACCCCAGGCCGTCCAGGCGTGCGACCAGGCTTGGCAGCGACCTGCCACCGCTGGTGTCAGCGGGTGGTGTCAGCGGGTGGTGTCAGCGGCTGGCGTAGCCAAGGCAGGCGCCCGCATTGGGCAGCCCCTTGCATTCGCGCAGCAGGCGGCGGTCGCGCTCGGCCGGGGTTTCAGCACTGCTGCTGCGCTGGCGCTTGACCTTGACTTTGGCCGGCTTCTTGGGCGCCTGCGTTGCCTCGGTCTTTTTGGAGCGCGCTGCCCAGGCATGGGCGGGTGGCATCGCGATGGCCGCCAGCACCAGGGCGATGGTGTAAAAACGCAGTGATCGGTGCATCAGCAGCCCTCCTCTTGGCTATTGCAAATAAGATTTCTGATGTTTTCTGCAATCCTAGCGAGATGCTTGCAGAAATCACCTGGGCACAAACCCTGCTGGGGATCCACGCACCGGTACCAACACGTTGCGGCGCCACGACGCCCCAGCCGCCTGCCGCTGTACGACAGCGCCGCCAAAGCACAGCGGCGGCACCCGCAATGGCCGCCGCTCACGCACAATAGCGCCAGCCCACTGATTGAACCCTGCTGCCATGCCGATAGCTCTGCCGACCTCCACCCTGTCCCCGTCAAGTTCTGTCCCGAGTTCATCATGGCGCAAGCTGCGGTCCGGGCTGGTATGGGTGTGCACCAGCTTTCTGCTCAGCGCATGCGCCAGCAAGCTGCCGGCCCAGGTGGATCGGCCCGCGTCATCAGCCCAGCCCCCGGCGGCCAGCAGCCCGCTGGTGCAGATCAGCCAGCAGCGCCAGAAGGCGGAAAGCAAGGCAGGCGCTGGCGCCTCGGGTTTTGAGATTCTGGCCGGTGCGCAAGCGGCCTACGGCGCGCGGCTGGCCTTGGTGCAAGGCGCCAAGTACACGCTGGATGTCCAGTACTACGCGATCCACGCCGACGCCAGCACCGCGCGTTTGCTCGAAGGGGTGGTGAACGCAGCGCGCAGGGGCGTGCGCGTGCGCGTGCTGCTCGATGACTTCCACGGCACCGGGCGCAACGCCCAGGTGATGCGGCTCGCCTTCGAGCCCAATATCGAGATGCGCATGTTCAATCCGCTGCCCGGCGACCGCGACTCGCCGATCAGCCGCATGTGGAATGCAGCCACCGATTTCCAGCGCGCGCAGCAGCGCATGCACAACAAGCTGTTCCTTGCCGACAACACGATGGGCATCATGGGCGGGCGCAATCTCGGCGATGCCTATTTCGACAACGACGAAAGCTCCAATTTCCTCGACACCGATGTCCTCGTCGTGGGACAGGCGGTACAGGACCTGTCCAGCAGTTTCGACACCTACTGGAACAATGAGCGCGCCTACCCGGTGCAGTCGCTCATCAGCAAACAGGAGCTGGAGGACATGCAGAAGACCTTGTTGGCCCGGCCCAGCAAAGGCGGCGACAACGATGCAGCCGACAGCCCTTCTACGCCGGCAGCGCGCGCGGCGACCGGCGGCGCACTGCCTTCCCCGCCGGATGGCGAACCGCGCCCGGGCGGCGCCATCTCCGAAGAGCAGCGTGAACGTGCCTGGGATATGCAGCCGATGGACCTGCGCAGTGTTCCGCTGGTCTGGGCCCACTCGGTGGTGATGGCGGACGCCCCCAGCAAGATACCGTCAGTCGATTCCGATGGCCAGACCAACCCGCTGAGCGCCGCACCGGGCGTGCTGGAGAACAAGCGCCTGGCACAACTGCGCGTGCTGGCCGAAACCCGCAACCCCGGCCACAGCCCCAGCGCAGACTCGGTGGTGGATGGCCTGGTGCAGCTGCTGGGCTATGCCAAAAAGGATTTGCTGATCGTCTCGCCGTATTTCGTGCCCGGTGAAACGATGCGCCAGGCCTTCAAGGATGCGGTGCAGCGCGGCGTGCGGGTGCGCATTCTGACCAACTCGCTGTCCTCCAACGACGCGCCGATTGCACACATCGGCTATGCCCGCCACCGCGAAAACCTGCTGCGTGATGGTGTCGAGCTGTATGAACTGGTCAGCGACGAGAGTGACCTGCGCGCCGCCTTTGGCCTGGGCAGCGGGCAGAACAGCTTCCGCGAAGGGCGCCGCGTCATGCTGCACAGCAAGGTGCTGGTCCTCGATGGCCAACTGCTGGTCGTCGGATCGATGAACCTGGACCAGCGCTCGAAGTTGCAGAACACCGAGATCGCGGTGCTGGTGCGCAGCCGCAAGCTGTCTGCCCAGGCGGCAGACATGATTGAAAAAGGGCTGGAGAGCGCCGCCTGGCATGTGGTGCTGAAAGATGGCGACCTGGTGTGGCAGGCACCGCAAAACAGCCGCCTGAAGGACCAGACCACCGAGCCGGATGCCAGCCTGCCACTGCGGCTGATGCTCAAGATCATCAGCCCCTTCACGCCCGATTCCTTGCTCTAAGCAGCCACGCCCGTCGAGGCGTGCAGCTGCAAGCCTTCCAGCCAGACGGTGATCGCCGCCTGGTCCGTCATCACCCGCACATGCTGGTAGGCGTCCTCGGCTTCAGGAAAGGCCCGGCGCATCAGATTCAGCCATTGCTTCAAGCGGCCGGCGCGCTGGCGCGGCTCCAGGTCCTCGCAGACCAGGTGCCAAAAGCGCAGCAACGCCGGCAGCAGGTCCGGCCACTGCACATCGCGCAGACCGGCGGGCAGCGGCTGGCCATCACGCTCGGCAACCGCTTTGCGGATGCGCCAGGCCAGGCCCGGGTCAGCCACAATGCCACGGCCCAGCATCAGGTCCTGGCAACCGGATTCGGCCTGGCAGCGCAACGCGTCTTCCACGGTCCAGATCTCGCCATTGGCCACGACGGGGATACGCACGGCCTCGCGGATCCGGGCAATCTGGTCCCAGTAAGCAGGCGGGCGGTAGCCATCGAGCTTGGTGCGGCCATGCACGACCAGCTCGCAGGCACCCGCCTCCTGCATCGCCAAGGCGCAGTCCAGCATCAGCGCCCGGTCGTTGAAGCCCAGGCGCATCTTGGCCGACACCGGCATGGCCGCAGGCACGGCCCCGCGCACGGCGCTGACCACCGCATGGATGGCGGCCGGGTCTTGCAGCAACGCGGCACCGCCACCATGGCGGTTGACCACCTTGGCCGGACAGCCAAAATTCAGGTCAATGCCCTCGGGCGACAGCGCCGCCAGCTGCACGGCATTGGCCGCCATGCTGGCGGCATCACTGCCCAGCAGCTGGGCGCGCACCGGTGTGCCCGCAGCAGTACGGCTGCCGTTGTGCAACTCCGGCATCGTGCGCAGGTAGACCTTGTCGGGCAGCAAGCTGCCGGTAATGCGGATGAACTCCGAGACGCAGCGGTCGGCACCGCCAATGCTGGTGAGCACGTCGCGCAGCACGAAATCGAGCAGGCCCTCCATGGGCGCAAGCAACAAGCGCATGGCTGGCCCCGTTCAGCAAGCGCCCAAGGATGGGGCCACTGGCATCATCCGGCAGATCACCAGGCCACCTGCAGGCGCCACAGCGTGGTCATCTCGGCCGCCCGGGCCTGGTGCAGCGGGTTGGCGGCATCCTGGGCCTTGGGGTGGCGGGGGCGGATATGGTTTTTGCCCACCACTTGCAAGCCGGCTTGGGAGATCCAGGTGAGCAGCTCCTCGCGGCTGCGCAGGCCCAGGTGCTCGGCAAAATCGGACAGGATCAGCCAGGCCTCGCCCCCCGGCACCAGGTGTGCCGACACGCCTGCCAGAAAGCCACGCAGCATGCGGCTGCCTTCGTCATAGACCGCACGCTCGACCGGCGCGCTGGGCTTGGCGGGCACCCAAGGCGGGTTGCAGACCACGAGAGCCGCCTTGCCTTCGGGGAACAGATCGGTCTGCGCCAGCTCCACACGCGTGTCCACCCCCAGGCGTTCCAGGTTCTCCTTGGCGCAGGCCAATGCACGCGGATCAGTGTCAGTGGCCAGCACTTTCTGGATGCCTCGGCGCGCCAGGACGGCAGCGATCACGCCGGTCCCGGTGCCGATGTCATAGGCCAGCGATTGCTTGGCCAGTGCGGTCGGCAGCGGCGCCTGGGCAATCAGGTCCACATACTCCCCCCGCACCGGTGAAAACACACCATAGTGCGGATGGATGCGGTCATAGGCCTTGGGTGCCAGCTTGGCCAGCGCGGGGATTTCCACTCCCTTCTTGCGCCACTCATGGGCGCCCACCAGCGCCTGCAGTTCGCGCAAGGACACCACCTGGGCCACATCGCCCTCAGGCGCGCCCCAGGCATCAACGCATGCGGCCTGCACCTGTGGCGCTCGGCGCAGGTGGATGGTGTACTGCGGATCCAGCTCGATCAGCACCATCGACAGCACGCGGGCGCGCTGCGCCTGCAACTGGCGCTGCTGGTGGAAGGGCAATGCCAGCTGCGGCGTGGGCATGCCAGCCACCGCAGGGGCGGCAGGCTTTTTCTTGGCCTTGCGCTCACCGGTCTTGTCCAGCCGGCGTGTCAGCGACTGCAGCAGCATGCGCGCATTTTGAAAGTCACCACGCCACAACAGCCCCGTGCCTTCGCAGGCCATGCGGTAGGCCACATCGGCGGGCAGGGTGTCATCGGCCAGCACCACGCGGGTGGCAGCGGCAGCGCCCCGCTCGCTGCGCCAGCGCGCGCTGCGGGACTCGCCGCCTTCCTCCCAGTGGATGGTGGGAAAACTCTCTGGCTGGGCAGTGGTCATACAAATGCTTTCTGGGGCAGACCAGCGCGGCGCCAGCTGCCAAGGGGGAAAAAACAAAGAGGCCGTCCAGGACGGCCTCTTGAGAGCGAGGCATCACCGCCCTGCCAACGCAGCGCCGGTGCATGCCTGGCCAGCAAGGATCAGCGGTTCATCAACGAGCGCTGCATGCGCACTTCTTCGATCTTGATGGCACCGACGGTCGCCGTCTTGGCGGTCGACATCTCGCGCTTGAAACCGGCAGACTCATGGAAACGCAGCGCGCGCTCGTTGCGCAGCGGCACCCAGGCGGTCACCGAGGTGCAGCCTTCTTCGGACAGGCCATCACGCGCCGCATCCCACAGCGCCACGCCCACACCCTGGTCCCAGTGGGTGGGGGCTGCATAGATCGCCCAGATCTCACCAGTGGTGGGACGGGTCTTGGCATCGCGCGAACGGTCAAAACCGATGAAACCGACGATCTTGTCGTTTTCAACGGCCACTTGCACCTGCGGCTCGCAGTATTCGATGGCTTCGCGCCAGTAAGCCTGGCGCTTTTCGACGGAAGAGATGGACTTCAGCTGGTCATCGGGCAAAACGCCGCGATAGCTCTCCACCGAAGCGGCGGCATGGATTTGGGCAATGGCTTTGGCATCACGGAGAGTTGCGGGACGAACCTGGATAGTTTCAGACATGGATAACCGAAAACAAAAATCAATGAATTAACCAAAAAGCACGCATATCTCGTCGTACACTGCGACCATCACGCCCGGCCGGGTGTCAAGTGGGGATGGAGCACCCTGAGGCTCAACATCCTCCCACCTGCAACACACCATGGCTCACGCAGCATCAGCAGGCAACAAGGCACTGCTGAGGGCTTTTTTAAGGGCATATGGAAGAGTCAGCGCGTGAACAGCGCGCTGCAGAGATATGGTGCGCGAAAGCCCGCCATTGTCTCACTCCTGACATCATTTGGGTAGCCCCACAACCCGCTTGTAGGTCAATTTGTGCAGGGGTTTGCAAATGGCTGCATTTGCGCTAGGCGTTTACCCGAACCTCAACACCCCATATCCATCAACGGCTTAGCGCATAAAGCTGCGGCTCAGCCAACGCACCAGCAGATCAAAGCGCCTGCCATAAGGCGGGTACAGCCAGGCAGCGGCCGACCAGCCGCCTTGACGCAAGACAGGTTTGGCATGCGAAAAGCGCATGAATCCATGGTAGCCATGCAGTGCACCCCAACCGCTCCTGCCCCATCCGCCAAACGGCAGCCCGCCATGGGCAAACTGCAGCAGGCAGTCGTTCATGCACATGCCAGCGGCGCGCACGCGCTGGGCCACCTCCCGGCCCTGGCGGCGGTCCTGGCCAAACCAGTACAGCGCCAGCGGTATCTCGCCCTGGTTGATCGCGGCCACTGCTTCCTCGCGGTCGTCGTACTGCAGCACCGGCAGCACCGGCCCAAAGATCTCCTCCTGCATCAGCTGCATCTGCGCGCTGACGCCCAGCACCAGTGACGGCACCAGCTGGCGGCTGATGCCATCGCCGATGCGGCTTTGGGAGACCTCTGCTCCGCCACTTTCGAGCCGGATCACCTGGGCACCCGCCTGCTCGGCTTGGGCCAGCATGCCCAACAAGCGGCTTGCATGGGCGGCATGGATGACCGAGGTGTAATCGGGATTGCCTTGCTGCTGCGGGTACATGTGCTGCACCGCCTGGGCATAGGCCTCGACAAAGGCGGCAGAGCTGCCGCGCGGCAGCAACACATAATCTGGCGCAATGCAGGTCTGGCCGGCATTGAGCAGCTTGGCATGGGCAATCTTGCGCGCCGCATCCTGGATATCGCAGCTTTGCTCCAGCAGGCAGGGCGATTTGCCGCCCAACTCCAAGGTCGTGGGCACCAGCTGGTTGGCGGCGGCCAGCGCCACCTTGCGGCCGGTAGCGGCCGAGCCGGTAAACAGCAGGTGGTCCAGCGGCAACGCAGCCAGCTCGGCGGAGGCCCCGGCATCCCCCGCGAGCAAGGCCACCTCGTCATCGGCAAAATAGCTGGGCACCAGCTCGGCGAGCAGGTGCATGGTCTCCGGGGTGTACTCGCTGGGCTTGAGGATCACGCGGTTGCCGGCCGCCAGCGCGCTCACCAGCGGGCCCAACGACAGCAGCAACGGGTAGTTCCAAGGGGCAATCACCCCCACAACCCCCAGCGGCATGGCCTGCACCCAGGCGCGCGCGGGCCAGAAATGCCAGGGCGTGGCCTCGGGCCGGGGCGCGGCCCAGCGCCGCAGTGCGCCCACTGCCTGCCGCAACTGGCTGTGCAGCGGCAGCAGCTCCGTCAACGTGGTCACCCGGGCCGAGCGCTGGCCAAAATCGGCCTGCACACTGGCGCACAGCCTCGCTTCGTTGTCCTGCAACAGCTTTTGCAGGCGCAGCAAGCGCTCGCGCCGCAGCAGCAGCGGCGTATCGGCCTGCGCGCGGCTGGCCGCACGCATGGCCTCAAAGCGGCTGTGCAACTCGCTCACATCCATAGCTTGGCCCCATAAAAAAACCCGGTCTGCATCAGGCACAACCGGGCTTTGCACACCAGCAGGCCAACACCTGCATCAGGTCAGTCAGTGCTGTGAACGGATTTCGCGGGGCTCCACGTCCGTGACATCGATCACGGAAGCGCGCATGCCCGCAGGGCTGGCAGCGGGCTCAGCGGCGCGCGCGCCCTTGTTGGCCGACCAGCGCGCCGTGCTGCGGTAGACCGTGGTCCAGCCCGAGGCGGGGTTCATCTTGAACGCGAACGGCACCACAGGCTTGCCGGTGACCTTGGCCCACAGCAGGCGCACGGCCCACAGCATGGCGGCGATCGCGGCCACCACCATCAGACTGGCAAAAAACACCAGACCCGCCAGCACCATCGCAATTCGCAAAGTCCAGCTCACCACAGTTGCCAACAACTCGTTCAACGCACTTCCTTTCATCGCCGTATGACAGCGCATGCTATCCATGTTATGCCGATGCCGGGCTTTTTCAAGCCCGCCGCACTGTCAACAAGCATATCGCAGCGTAAAGATGCTGGGCCATGCATGGTTATGCATGGTTATGCATGGCCCCTCACTCAGCACATTACTGCACTTGCGCCTTGCCAAAATGGAACTCGCCAGGTGCCTGCACCGGATCCACGGTCACCGGGATATTGCTCTTGGGCGGGTAAACCCCTTCGAGCAGCAGCCGGGACAACGGATTCTCGATGCGCTGCTGGATCGCCCGCTTGAGCGGCCGGGCACCAAACACCGGATCGAAGCCCACCTTGGCCAGTTCCGCCATCGCCGCATCGGAGACCTGCAGATGCAGGTCCATCTTCGCCAGGCGATTTTCGAGTTGCTTCAGCTGGATGCGTGCAATCGACTCGATGTGCTGGGCGTCGAGGCCATGGAACACCACGGTCTCATCGATGCGGTTGAGGAATTCGGGACGGAAATGGTTTTTCAGTTCCCCCCAGACCGCGTCTTTTACATCCTCATACGATTCGCCGACCATCGCCTGGATCAGTTGCGAGCCGATATTGCTGGTCATCACGATGACGGTGTTCTTGAAGTCCACCGTGCGGCCCTGGCCATCGGTCAGGCGGCCGTCGTCCAGCACCTGCAGCAGGATATTGAACACATCCGGATGGGCCTTTTCCACCTCGTCGAGCAAGATCACGCTGTAAGGCTTGCGGCGCACGGCCTCGGTCAGGTAACCGCCTTCGTCATAGCCCACATACCCCGGAGGCGCGCCGATGAGGCGCGAGACCGAGTGCTTTTCCATGAACTCGCTCATGTCGATGCGGATCAGGTGGTCTTCGCTGTCAAACAGGAAGCCCGCCAGCGCCTTGCACAGCTCGGTCTTGCCCACGCCGGTGGGGCCCAGGAAGAGGAAGGAGCCGGTGGGGCGGTTCGGATCGGACAGGCCAGAGCGCGAACGGCGGATCGCGTTGGAGACGGCGGAGATCGCCTCGTCCTGGCCCACCACGCGCTCATGGAGCTTGTCTTCCATGCGCAGCAGCTTGTCACGCTCGCCCTGCATCATCTTCGACACAGGAATCCCCGTGGCGCGGCTGACCACTTCGGCAATCTCTTCGGCACCCACCTGCGTGCGCAGCAGCTTGTGGCCCTTGTCCTTGGCCCCTTCGCTCTTCTCATCGGCCTGTACTTCAGCCAGCTGCTTTTCCAGCGCGGGCAGCTTGCCGTATTGCAACTCGGCGACCTTGTTGAAGTCACCGCTGCGGGTGGCTTCCTGAATCTGGAAACGCACTTGGTCCAGCTCCTTGCGCAGCTGCTCCGAGCCCATCGCGTCGGCCTTCTCGGCTTTCCAGATCTCTTCCATGTCGGCGTATTCGCGCTCGATCTTGGACAAGTCCTCTTCGATCAGCGACAGGCGCTTTTGCGAGGCCTCGTCCTTTTCCTTCTTCATCGCCTCACGCTCGATCTTGAGCTGGATCATGCGGCGCTCGAGCTTGTCCATGACCTCGGGCTTGGAGTCGATCTCGATCTTGATCTTGGCCGCAGCCTCGTCGATCAGGTCGATCGCCTTGTCGGGCAGGAAGCGGTCGGTGATATAACGTGCAGACAGCTCGGCCGCCGCCACGATGGCCGGGTCGGTGATGTCCACACCATGGTGGGCCTCGTACTTTTCCTGCAGGCCGCGCAGGATCGCAATGGTGTCTTCCACCGAGGGCTCATTGACCAGCACCTTCTGGAAGCGCCGCTCCAGCGCCGCATCCTTCTCGATGTATTTGCGGTACTCGTCCAGGGTGGTGGCGCCAATGCAGTGCAGCTCGCCACGCGACAGCGCAGGCTTGAGCATATTGCCCGCATCCATCGCGCCATCGGCCTTGCCGGCGCCCACCATCGTGTGGATCTCGTCGATGAAGAGAATCACCCGGCCCTCTTCCTGCGCGACTTCCTTGAGCACGGATTTGAGGCGCTCTTCGAAATCGCCCCGGTACTTGGCACCGGCCAGCAGACCGGCCATGTCCAGCACCAGCACCTTCTTGTCGCGCAAGGTGTCCGGCACTTCACCGGCCACAATGCGCTGGGCCAGGCCTTCGACGATGGCCGTCTTGCCCACGCCAGGCTCACCGATCAGCACCGGATTGTTCTTGCTGCGGCGCTGCAGCACCTGGATGGTGCGGCGGATCTCGTCATCGCGGCCAATGACCGGGTCGAGCTTGCCCAGCTTGGCGCGCTCGGTCAGGTCCAAGGTGTATTTCTTCAGGGCTTCGCGCTGGCTCTCGCCATCGGCGCTGTCCATGGCCTGGCCGCCGCGCACGGCGTCGATCGCCGCTTCCAGCGCCTTGCGGCTCAGGCCCCCTTCCTTGACGATGCGGCCCGCCTCCCCCTTGTCATCGGTGAGCGCGAGCAAAAACAGCTCGCTGGCATAGAACTGGTCGCCACGCTTGATGGCCTCCTTCTCGGTGGCCTGCAGCACGCGCTGCAGATCGGGACCCACGGTGACCTGGTCCTGGCCTTGCACCTGCGGCAGGCGCTTGATCGCGTTTTCTGCCGCTGTGCTCATCGCCGTGGCATTGGCGCCTGCGCGCGCCAGCAGCGATTTGGGGCCATCGGGCTGGCGCAGCATGGCCGCCAGCACATGGACCGGTTCGATATAGGCATTGTCATTGCCCAGGGCCAACGATTGGGCGTCGGCCAGCGCTTCTTGAAATTTGGTTGTCAGTTTGTCAATTCGCATGAATGTTCCCACTCAACAATTGTTACTGGGGAATATTTTGCGCTGGACCTCGAATTTTCAAGAACCTCGCCGCACATATAGGTCGTGCCAGCGCGCATCGCCAGATGCTGTACGCCTGCTCCTACGGCAGCAACGGTACCCATGGCAGCCCCGCTCCCCGCATCCATTGCAGCAGCAATGTGCCCCCAATTGCTTGCGCCCGGTCAAGACCGGCGCAAACAGGCCGGTCGCTGTCAGCGCTGGGGCCACCCCCAGCGCGCCATCGCGGCCTCATCGCTGACGCGGGCATCGACCCAGCGTGCGCCCTCGGGCGTGTCTTCCTTCTTCCAGAACGGCGCCTCGGTCTTGAGGTAGTCCATCAAGAACTCGCAGGCCTGGAAGCTCTCGCCCCGGTGCGCGGAGGAGACGGCAACCAGCACAATCTGGTCACCTGGCGCCAGCAGCCCCACGCGGTGGATGACGCGGGCGCCAAAGATGTCAAAGCGCTGGCTGGCGGCCTCGACCATCTGGGCAATCGATTTTTCCGTCATGCCGGGGTAGTGCTCCAGCTCCATAGCCGCCACCTGGCTGCCGGCATTGCGGTCGCGCACGGTGCCGACAAAGCTGCAGACCGCGCCGATGCGGCCATCGGCGGCGCGCAGCAGCCGCAACTCCTCGCTCACATCAAAGTCAGCGGTCTGTACGGCGATATGGGTGTGCAGCATGGCAGCGTCTCGGCAAAAAAGGCAACAGGACCCAAGCCTAGCACGGCCATCCGGCGCCTTGCACAAACCAGCGCAGGCGACGGCCGCTTTGCGATTGCGGCACACTAATGCTTTTGCACCCGGCATGGCTTGGACAGATTCCCTGGTCCGCTCCCGGCCCGCCATGGTGCAAGGCCCGTTTTTTATTTGGATGGTTTCCATGCCCAGTCAGACCCTGCAGGCCCACGGCTTCCTGCTCTACCCCAATCCGCGCAACCAGCACCGTATCGTGTTCGAGCACCATGTGTTCGTGCCCTACCCTTACGCGATCATCGACATTCCCGCGATGGACCTGGTCGGCAAGACCAGCGTCTATGCCGCCTGCCGAGAGAGCGATCAGAAGATGGGCCAGGTCGTGACCTTCGAACTGCTGGAGGACGTGGCCCGTTTTGAAAAGCGTTTCACGCCCTAAGAACGCGCCGGCGCGCCCACCACCCACCACACGGACACCCATGCAAGACGGCAGCCAGATCTTTGTCCCTGATTCCTTCATCGCCCTGTCCCAGGGCCGCAACCAGCGCCTGCGCCAGCCGCTCGACGAGATCGCCCAGCGCTATGAGCTCTGCGAAGACCTGGCGCAGATGCTGGTCGAGCAGGCGCAGATCCTCTACCACCAAAGCGCGCCGTCGGAGAGCGCCATTTTGCAGACCATCTACAGCGGTCTGCAGACACCGGACGCCGGCATCAGCGCCGAGGAAGCCCGCTGGGTGGTACTGCGCCTGTCCGAACTGCTGGAATGGAAAGCGCCCGAGTTGCTGCTGCCCAGCCCCGCAGAAGATGGCGCTGCTTAAGGTTTCTTAACCGCCGGTCACCGGCGGAAAAAACGCCACCTCGGCACCCGCTTCCAGTACCGCGCTTTCGTCGCTGAGCACCTGGTTGACGGCGGTGCGAACAGCGCGCCCCCGGGCCAGGCAGCTGGCATAGGGCTCGCCCCGCGCCAGCAGGGCCTCGCGCAGCTCGGCGACGGTGCTGGCGCCGGTGACAAAAGCCTCGCTGCCGCTGCCAATGGCCTCGCGGATACTTGCAAAATAGCGCAGCTGTACGGTTTTCATGGTCATCGCGTTCTCCCTGTGGGCAGGCCTGGGCTCAGCCCAGCAGCTGGGCAAAGGGCACAAAGCGCACCGTGTCGCCATGCGCAATCGTCTGGCCGGGCGGGTTGTCGACCAGGCCATCGGCCCAGACGGCCGAGGTCAGCACGCCCGAGCCCTGGTTGGCAAACCGGTCCAGCCCCCCTTGCGCATTGATGCGCACCCGCAAGAACTCGCGGCGCTTGTCGGCACGTGGCCAGTCAAAGTCGGCGCGCATGTCCACCGCCTGCGGTGCCACAGCCCGCACGCCTTGCAACCGCAGCAGGAATGGCCGGACCAGCAATGCAAAGGTCACCAAGCTGGAGACCGGGTTGCCCGGCAGGCCGATGACATGGGTCTGGCCCACGCGTCCATAGGCAAAGGGTTTGCCCGGCTTGATCGCGATCGCCCACAGATCGAGGCTGCCCAGCGCTTGCACGGCCGGCTTGACATGGTCTTCCTCACCAACGGACACGCCCCCGCTGGTCAGCACCAGGTCGCTGTGCTGCGCCGCATCCTGCAGTGCTGCCACCGTCGCCTCGTAGCTGTCGGGCACGATGCCCATGTCACGCACTTCGCAGCCCAGGCGCTGCAGCATGGCACGCAAGAAGAAGCGGTTGCTGTTGTAGATGCTGCCGGCGGGCAGGTCCTGGGGTGCCACATCGCCGGGCATGACGAGCTCATCACCGGTGGAGAACAGGGCCACGCGCGGGCGGCGCGCCAGCGGCAAGCGGGCACAGCCCATGCTGGCGGCCAGGCCCAGCTCGGCAGGGCCCAGGCGCGTGCCGGCAGTCAGCACCGTGCTGCCCAGTTGCATGTCCTCGCCGCTTTTGCGGATGTTCTGCCCTGCTTTGACCGACGCATGGACCTGCACCCGGCCATCGTCCAGCACGCTGCACTCTTCCTGCATCACCACCGCATCGGCGCCCTCTGGCACGGCCGCCCCGGTAAAGATACGGGCGGCGGTGCCGGCAGCCAGCGGCGGGCCGAGGTTGCCTGCCGCGATGCGCTGGCTGACCGGCAAGGCCTGTTCTGGCCCGCTCAGGTCGGCGGCGCGCAGCGCATAACCATCCATCGCGCTGTTGTCGAAAGGCGGCACCTGCAGCGCAGCGACCAGGTCCTGCGTCAGCACGCGGCCGTCGGCATCAAAGGTATTCAGCAGCTCATGGCCTTCCAGCGGCTGGGCATGCGCCAGCAGCTCGGCCAGCGCGGCATCGAGCGATTTCAACGGGGGACGGGGCTGGCTGTTCATCTCAATCATTCCTTGGGTTGGCGGCCGCCTTCAGGCAGGCCGAACATCGATACGGCCCGCTCAGCCGGCACTGTCGATCGCAAAGACACAGGGCGGCGTATAGGCAAAGCGGGCGCGGTGTGCCAGCAGCCACTGTGCCACGGCGCCGGGCGCATCGCGGGGCAGCTGCGGCAACACCGTGGCGGGCAGCAGTTGCCGGGCCGCCGACAGCACCACGGCCTGCACGGCCGCATCCTGCGGGTAGAGCGGCGCCTTGCCACTGGCTTCCGGCGCATTGGCCAGCACCTCCAGCTTGGGCAGGTCACAGTCCTTGAAGCCTTCCACCAGCACCCAGTCCACCTGGCGGTCGAGCTGGGCGATCAGCGCATGCACATCGGGCTCCTGTGTCCGGGGCAGCTCGCGCATCAGCACCACGCGCTGGTCGGAGGCGGCCAGCACCTCGTAAGCGCCCGCCTGGCGGTGGCGCCAGGTGTCCTTGCCGGGCGTGTCGATGTCAAAGCGGTGGTGGGCATGCTTGATGACCGACACCCGCTGGCCCTGCGCGATCAGCACCGGGATGACCTGCTCGATCAAGGTCGTCTTGCCACTGCCGGAATAGCCCGCAAAACACACCACCTGCATACCGACCCTCCTTGATGATCCCACGGCCCGCCCGGCACCCAGGCACGCGGCGGCAGCAAAAGCGCAGCCTGCTCAGCGGCAGTGGTCCTGGATATAGGCCTTGACCTGGTCCACATCGGCAGGCATCACCACCACGCGCTTGGGCAGCGCTTCGATGCCGTCGAACTTGGCGGGGCGTTCGGGCAGGCGGCCCAGCGCCTCTTCGATGGTCGCGGCGAACTTGATCGGCAACGCAGTTTCCAGCACGATCATCGGCTCGGCCCCCAGGTGCTCACGCGCCACCTTCACGCCGTCGGCGGTGTGGGTGTCGATCATCTGGCCCAGGCGCTGGTAGGTGTCCTGGATGGTGGCCAGGCGGTCGGCATGGCTGCTCTTGCCGCTGACAAAGCCATAGCGGCCCGCCGCATCCTTGAAGGCCGGATCGGCCTGCAGGTCAAAGCGGCCCTCTTGGGCCACGCCCTGCGAGAACAGCTGCTGCAGGCGGGCGCCATCGCGGCCGACCAGGTCGAACACAAAGCGCTCGAAGTTGCTGGCCTTGGAGATGTCCATCGACGGGCTGGAGGTCTCGAAGGTGTGGGCAGCGCCCCGCACCTGGTAGACACCGGTGCGGAAGAATTCGTCCAAAACGTCGTTTTCGTTGGTGGCCACCACCAGCTTGGCAATCGGCAGGCCCATCTGGCGCGCCACATGGCCGGCGCAGACATTGCCGAAATTGCCGCTTGGCACCGTGAAGCTCACCTTCTCGCTGTTCTGGGTGGTGACCTGCAGGTAGCCGGCAAAGTAGTAGACCACCTGGGCCAGCAGGCGCGCCCAGTTGATCGAGTTGACGGTGCCGATCTTGTACTGCGCCTTGAAGGCGTGGTCATTGCTGACCGCCTTGACGATGTCCTGGCAGTCGTCAAAAACGCCTTCGATGGCGATGTTGTGGATGTTCTCGTCCTGCAGGCTGAACATCTGTGCCTGCTGGAAGGGGCTCATGCGGCCGTGCGGGCTGGTCATGAACACACGCACGCCCTTTTTGCCGCGCATCGCGTATTCCGCCGCGCTGCCGGTGTCGCCACTGGTGGCACCCAGGATATTGAGCTCCTCGCCACGGCGCGCCAGTTCGTACTCGAACAGGTTGCCCAGCAGCTGCATGGCCATGTCCTTGAAGGCCAAGGTGGGCCCATTGGAGAGCGCCTCGATCATCAGCTGGCCTTCGAGCTGGCGCACTGGCACAATCGCCGCCGTGCCGAACACCGCCTCGGTATAGGTCTTGTTGCACAGCGCGCGCAGGTCCTCGGCCGGGATGTCGTCGATGTACAGCGACAGGATCTCGAACGCCAGTGCGGCATAGCCCTGATTGCGGAGCGTCTCGCGCAACGCGGTCAGCTTGGCATCGTCAATCTGCGGGTACTGCACCGGCATGTACAGACCGCCATCGGGCGCCAGGCCCTCGAGCAAAATGTCGCAAAAACGTTTTTGTTCGGCATGGCCGCGCGTGGAGAGATACAGCATGGAGGGTGCGAAATAAGTGGACACAGCCCGCTCGCGGGCAAGGAGCAACCACCTATTATCCTGCAGTCACCAGTACCGGCACAGCTTGCGCAGGAATGTGGGGCACAGCAGCCGGTAGCAGCGGCCAGGCTGCAACACCGATGGCCGCCGCAGGCATAAAAAAGCCCCGGACCAGGTCCGAGGCTTGGCGGCGTCAAGAAACGGCGGTCAGGCCTGCTCACCCATGCGCGCCAGGTCCTGGCGGGCGTAGTAGGCGCGCCACTGGTTCACCAGCAGCTCGGCAAAAGCCTGGTTCTTCATCTTCTTGACGCCCTTGAGCATCACCACGACCCGCTGCTTTTTCTTCTGGAACTGGGCGCGGCGCTTGCCCACACCCATGGCAGGCGGCTGCACTCCGGGCTCCAGGGCCATGATGACGGTGAGCATATGGTTGGCCTGGTTGAATTGAAAGTCATCGATCGCCGACCAGGGCAGCAACTGCTGCGCGTTGAAAAGGCGCACACCCGCGGGCTGCAGCACCATCGCCGGGCTCTGGCCATCGCGCCAGAACAGCCGCGCGACCCACAGGCAGACAACACCACCGGCCAGCACCCCGGCACCAATGGCGGTATGCAGGCCCGCGATGAACAAGGCCACCGCCCCGCCAAAGCAGGCCAGGGCCAGAAAGCAGAACAAACCCATCATGAAGACCGAGCGCTCATGGATCACCGTCTCGGGCGTCGCCAGGGCCGCGATCTCGCGCAGCTCCACCAGCTTGGCGCTGCGGTTGGCCGCTGCCGCACTGCTGAGCTCGTTTTGCAATGCGGCATTCATATCGACCACGGCAGCGGGCGCCACCGCGCCGGCCAAGGTGCGGCTGCCAGCCGCAGGCGCGCCCTGCTCCAGCCCAAACTCCTGCAGCAGCGGGCTGCCCTGGGCGTCCATCGCGCGGGCCAGCAGTTCGGGACTGACGGGCACTCCCAGCGCCGCCAGGCGCTCGGCCAACTCGGGATGGGTGTCGGTGGGGTGGGCCTGGCGCTGGTCCAGGTGCTCGCTGGGGTCGGTCATGCCCTTGGCAGCGACCAGCTGGCGCACATGGCCCAGCACACCGCCTTCGACCGTCTCACCCCGGTCCCAATTGGCCTGCAACGCCTCCTCCACCAGCGGAGCCAGTGCGCTGATGCGCAGCAGCGAAGAAGCAACGGCCTGCGGGCTGACCACCTGCGCGCCCACGGCATCGGCGGCCAGCTCGCGCTTGCGGCTCCAGTAGCGCACCGCTTCGTGGAAGCTGTCGAGAAACATCTCGCCAAACAAGGTGGCAGGCCGGCGCAGGATGTCCATCCAGGACTCCTCATAACGCTCGCCGCCACTGATGGCCACCAGGTGGTGGATGGTGGCGCTGTAGATCGGCGAGAAGCGCTGGCTGTAGAGCGTGTCTTCGCCGATGAAGTGACCCAGTTCGTGGCCGATCACCGCCGCAACTTCGCCGGCATTGAGAAAGGCCAGGTACGGCAACGGCAAATACAACACCCGCCCCTGGGGCAGCAAGGCGCCGCTGGCCAGTTGCACCGGATGCTCGGTCACAAAAAAGCCCTCGTTCAAACCCACCACCAAGGTATCGGGCAGGCCTGCGCCGGTCTTGGCCGCCACGCTGTCGACAAAGGCCCACAGCTCGGGCGCCTGCTGGCGGCTGACGGTCTGGCCCATCACGTCGATGGGCTCGTTCTCCAGCGGCTTGCGCGAAGCTTTCCAGACATCGACGAGCACCTTGCAGCCCGAGTACAGCAGGAACAGCGCCAGGCCGCCGAGGATGAACATCAGCTTCATGTCACCCTTGCTGTAGTTGCGGTGGCGGAGGATAGGCATCATCTCGTAGACCAGCAGCGGGATGGCTGCACCAAACAGCAGCAGCACCATGACCACCATATAGGTGGGCAGGAGCTTGCGGCCCTTCTGGAACGTGGCGAGCAGCTGCTCGCGCGACTGCATCGCCTTGGCGCCCATGCCCCGCTGGTAGACCATGCCCAGTACCGACCACAGCAGCGCCAACACGCTGAACGCGATGGTGCAGCCCGCCAGCACCGGCTGCAAGTTACGGGTAGTGACATTCAAACCCTGGTTTTGCAGGTCCTTGATGGCCATCAGGTAGTCGTTCTTTACCTTCCAGACCGGGTGCTCCTTGCCCTCGCTGTCCCGCACCGTTGCGCGGCGCCCCGGTTTTTCGGCCTCGATCGCCTCGAGCTGGCGCACCACCTGCTGGTACTCGGCGATCTGCGCGCCCACATCGGAGACCGGCGTATCCGCCCGCGACCACTGCCAGACGCCGATGGCCAGCATCAGCAACGGAATCCCGAACAACACCCCCCAGCGCTTGGCAAGCGCCATCCATTTCTTGTCGGTCTCCGACATAGTGCAACTTCCTTTTGTTATCGATGGACAGCGTCTGCGGGACCGGGCCCGAGGCACTGCATTTGTGAGCGGCAATTATTTATAAAAATAATGATGTAAACAAACCGACAAGTAACAGAATGATGCGCGTTCCGCTACGGCAGCGGGAGGCAGAAAAAAGAGAACCGCCAGGGCCGGAGAGGCCACAGGCGGTTCAGGGAGCGGCAGACGCCAGGCCTTGCGGCCGCAGCGTCGCACTGCAGGTCTAGTTCAACTCTTCCTTGCGGATACGGGTGATCGGCGCCAGCACGGTCGGCAGGCCCTGGATTTGCGCCAGCGCCTTGTCCATGTCGCCTTCGCGCGTCTCGTGCGTCAGGATGATCAGGTCGGTCTGGGTCGAGCCCTCACCACCGATTTCATCGGCTTCGCGCTGCAGCACGGCATCGATGCTGATGCCCGCACCCGCCAGCAGGCCGGTGACCTTGGCCAGCACGCCCGCCTCATCGGCAACCCGCATGCGCAGGTAGTAGCTGGTGGTGATGTCGGCCATCGGCAGCACCGGCAGCTCCTGGCCCGCTTCGCGCAGGGTGCTGCTTTGGAAGGCCAGCGGCGGCACGCGGTGGGCCACATCGGCGCCTTCCAGGCGGGCGATGTCGACCAGGTCGGCAATCACGGCCGAGGCGGTGGGCTCGGAGCCCGCGCCCTTGCCGTAGTACAGGGTCGTGCCGACAGCATCGCCATGCACCACCACCGCATTCATCGCGCCTTCCACGTTGGCGATCAGGCGCTTGGCGGGCACCAGCGACGGATGCACGCGCAGCTCGATACCCTTGTCGGTGCGCTTGGTGATGCCCAGCAGTTTGATGCGGTAGCCCAGCTGCTCGGCGTAGCGGATATCGATCGACGACAGCTTGGTGATGCCCTCGACGTAGGCCTTGTCGAATTGCACGGGCACACCAAAGGCGATGGCGCTCATCAACGTGGCCTTGTGGGCAGCATCGACGCCTTCGATATCGAAGGTCGGGTCGGCCTCGGCATAGCCCAGGCGTTGCGCTTCTTTCAGCACCACGTCAAAGTCCAGGCCCTTGTCGCGCATCTCGGACAGGATGAAGTTGGTGGTGCCGTTGATGATGCCGGCGATCCACTGGATCTGGTTGGCGGTCAGGCCTTCGCGCAGCGCCTTGATGATCGGGATGCCGCCTGCCACGGCCGCTTCGTAGGCGACCATCACGCCCTTGTCGGCGGCAGCCTTGAAAATCTCGGAGCCATGCACCGCCAGCAAGGCCTTGTTGGCCGTCACCACATGCTTGCCAGCGGCAATCGCCTCCAGCACCAGCGTCTTGGCCACGCCGTAGCCGCCGATCAACTCGATGACCACATCGATATCGGGATGGGCGATGACCTCGCGGGCGTCCTTGACCACGGCCACCTGGTCACCCACCACGGCACGGGCACGGGTTTCGTCCAGGTCGGCCACCATGGTCACGGCAATATCGCGGCCCGCGCGGCGGCGAATTTCGTCATGGTTACGTTGCAACACGTTGAACACACCGCTACCGACGGTGCCGATGCCCAACAAGCCTACTTGGATCGGTTTCATAAATTCTCTTGGATACGTTGAATAACCAACAAGGCGCCCAGCCGGACGCCCGTTGTTGTCAGACAGGGAAGGGGTCGACTCAGGCGGCGGATTTTTCTGCCTTGGTCTTGACCAGCTTGATATCGGCCTTATGGGCCTGCGCCAGCTGATCGGTTCCATGGCGAAGGCGGTACTTGGCCAGGAAAGCGGCCAGGCGGTTGATCGCTTCGCGCAGGTCCGCCTCATGGGGCAGGAACACGATGCGGAAGTGGTCAGGCCGTGGCCAGTTGAAGCCGGTGCCCTGGACCAGCATCACGCGGGTCTCCTTGAGCACCTGCAGGAAAAACTCCTGGTCGTCCTCGATCGGGTAGATCGCAGGGTCGAGCTTGGGGAACATGTACAGCGCGCCCTGGGGCTTGACACAGCTGACACCGGGGATGGCATTGATCAGCTCCCAGGCCAGGTCGCGCTGCTTGCGCAGGCGCCCGCCCTCTTGCACCAGCTCGTCGATGCTCTGGTGCCCGCCCAGCGCGGTCTGCACGGCCCACTGGCCCGGCACATTGGCGCACAGGCGCATGTTCGAGAGCATGTTCAGGCCCTCGATGTAGTCGGCAGCGCCACTCTTGTCGCCGGAGATCACCATCCAGCCGGCGCGGTAGCCGCAGCTGCGGTAGGCCTTGGACAGCGAATTGAAGGTGATGGTCAGCACATCCTGCGACAGCGAGGCCATCGGCGTGTGCTTGGCGTCTTCGTACAGCACCTTGTCATAGACCTCATCGGCAAAGATGACCAGGCCATGCTCACGCGCGATCTGCACGATGTCGCGCAGCAGTGCGTCGGAGTACAGCGCGCCCGTGGGGTTGTTGGGGTTGATGACGACGATGCCCTTGGTGCGGGGCGTGATCTTGGCGCGGATGTCGGCCAGGTTGGGCATCCAGCCGTTTTCTTCGTCGCACATGTAGTGCACCGGTGTGCCGCCGGACAGGCTGGTGGCAGCCGTCCACAACGGGTAATCGGGGGCCGGCAGCAGCATCTCGTCGCCGGTATCGAGCAAGGCATTGGTGGCCAGGCTGATCAGCTCGGACGCGCCGTTGCCCAGGTAGATGTCGTCCAGACCCACGCCCTTGATGCCCAGGCGCTGGGTTTCGTGCATCACCGCCTTGCGCGCCGCAAAGATGCCCTTGCTGTCCGAGTAGCCTGCCGAATTGGGCAGGTTGCGGATCATGTCCTGCTGCACCTCTTCAGGGGCATCGAAGCCGAACACCGCCAGGTTGCCGATGTTGAGCTTGGTGATCTTCTGTCCTTCGTCCTCCATCCGCTTCGCCGCGTCCATGATCGGCCCTCGAATGTCGTAACACACATTGGCCAGCTTGGCGGATTTTTGAATCGTCTTCATGACAGAAACCACTACCTCTGAAAACAAGGGATTGCAGCCGGTGGGCAACCATGCCAACACCTCGAACCCACAATCCAACTAGGTGAAAACTATAATTTGACCACAGATCCTTGCGTTGATCGCCCTGTAGTGGCTCCCTGTGCCTGCCGCAGCGCGCCCTGCCCCGTGTTTGCCCCCTGTTTGCCGAAAGCCCGCGCCATGAAGTTCCAGCCCGACAAATCCGACACCTTGACCATCACAGGCTACGGCCCGGGCTGGCTGGCGGTGGACAAGCAGTCCTACACGCACAGCCTCGTCGTCAGCTCCAGCGGTAGCCTGCAAGCCTGGGACTGCACACGCTTCGAAGACCTGGGGCCTGCCCATTTCGCCCAGCTCGCAGAAGCCGATGTGGAAACGATCATTTTCGGCAGTGGCAATCGGTTACGTTTTCCTTCGCCGGCTTGGCTGGCTCCACTGATTGCAAAACGTATCGGCTTCGAGACGATGGATACGCCCGCTGCGTGCCGTACCTACAACGTATTGGCGGGTGAAGGACGCAAGGTGTTACTGGCCGCCCTCGTAGAGGCACCTGCGCTATAACCACAATCGATAGCCTGTGTTTATCAGGGGGGCTCGATAAATATTTCGATTCGGGTTAAAATACTCGCTTGCGGCCGCGGGCCTGAATAACAACTAGATGAATACTTTGATTCCTGCGGCCTTTTTGCGATTACTCCGGAGAAAATAGAGAGCTATGGCTGTTGTTGTCAACAAACCCTTGCCAGAATTTGAAGCACAAGCGACCGGAGGCCTGAAGGTCTCCAACACGTCGCATCAGGGGCAAATTCTGGTGCTGTACTTCTACCCCAAGGATAACACCCCCGGTTGCACTACCGAAGCCATGCAGTTCCGCGACAAGTACGCGGACTTCGTCAAGGCCGGTGCAGCCGTCTTCGGCGTGTCGCGCGACAACATGAAGTCGCACGACGACTTCAAGGAGAAGCTCGAGCTGCCGTTCGAGCTGATCGCTGATACCGAAGAAAAGCTGTGCCACATGTTCGGCGTCGTCAAGAACAAGATCATGTACGGCAAGAAGGTCAAGGGCATCGAACGCTCGACCTTCCTGGTCGGCCCTGATGGCCTGCTGGTGCAGGAATGGCGCGGTCTGAAGGTACTGGGCCACGTCGAAGAAGTGCTCAAGGCCGTCAAATCGATGAAGGCCGCGCAAAAGAAGGCTGCCTAAGTCCTTCTGCCAGGCAGAACCAGTGCGGCGGCGCGCGATCTGCGGATGCGCGCCGTTGCTGTTTCCGTCTTTCTGGCCAGGTGCCGCTATCGCTGACGGCGATTGCTGGTTCCGAGACGTCCAGAATGTGCATAATGGGCTCCATATGTATGTGAGTCCGGATTGTTCTGTCATCCCCCATGAAAAAGGCTGTCTTGCTTGCGAGATGGCCTTTTTTGCATCCGGGTGGCAGGCGTTCGGAGTGAGTTCGCCCATTTGGCGAGTGTTTAGATAAAGGCCCCGAGCTCCATGCCCTTGCCTCCCGCACCTACCCGCCGTGGCAGCCAGCTTGCCGCTGGTGACTTTTCCGCCAAGACCAACGCCAAATCCCGTGCATCCGCCGCCGCTGCGCGCGATGAACAAGACGACGATCTTTTTGACCTGGACCCGGCGCCCGCCGCCGTGGCCCCTGCGCCCGCACCCCGCCGCGCACAAGCCGCTGCCGCGCCCAAGGCCGGCAGCCGCAGCAAGAAAGGGGCGGCCGCTGCTGCCCCGGTGCACGCCCCTGCGCCGGTGGCCGCAAACGCCAAGGCGCCAGCTGCCGCCAAGCCTGCGCAAGCTGCGCGCAACCCTGCCGTGGCGGAATCCAGCCCCGTGCCGGCCAGCAAGCCTGCCAAGGCCGCCAAGCCGCGCAGCGACAAGGCCAAGCTTTTCGTGCTCGACACCAATGTGCTGCTGCATGACCCCAGCAGCCTGTTCCGCTTCGAAGAGCACGACATCTACCTGCCAATGATCGTGCTCGAAGAGCTCGATGGCCACAAGAAGGGCATGACCGAAGTGGCCCGCAATGGCCGCCAGGCCAGCCGCACACTCGATGCACTGGTCGCCAGCCAGGAGGCCCATCTGGCCCAGGGCATTCGCCTCGATGCCACCGGCCAGAAGGGCGCCAGCGGCTGCCTGTTCTTCCAGACCGAGCCGCTGACTTACCAACTGCCCGAGAGCCTGCCCCAGGGCAAGGCAGACAACCAGATCCTCGGCGTCGTGGAGGCACTGCGCCAGCGCCATCCGGACCGCCCTGTGGTGCTCGTCTCCAAGGACATCAACATGCGCGTCAAGGCGCGTGCGCTGGGCCTGGAGGCAGAGGACTACCAGAACGACAAGACCTTGGAAGACGGCGACCTGCTCTACACCGGCATGCTGCAGCTGCCGCTGGATTTCTGGGCCAAGGTCGGCAAGAAGGTCGAGAGCTGGCAATCGGGCGCTTCCACCTGCTACCGCATCAGCGGCGCCATCACCCAGCAGTTGCACATCAACCAGTTCGTCTACTACGAGGCACCTGGCGAGAACAGCCTGTTCGCCCGTGTGATCGAGATCCGCGACAAGACCGCCGTGCTGGAGACCTTGAAGGACTACGGCCACCAGAAGAACAATGTGTGGGGCGTGACCACACGCAACCGCGAGCAGAACTTCGCGATGAACCTGCTGATGGACCCGGATGTGGACTTTGTCACGCTGGCCGGTACGGCGGGTACCGGCAAGACCTTGATGGCCTTGGCCGCAGGTCTGAACCAGGTACTGGACGAGCGCCGCTACACCGAGATCATCATGACCCGTGCCACTGTCAGCGTGGGCGAGGACATCGGCTTTCTGCCAGGCACCGAAGAAGAGAAGATGGGCCCCTGGATGGGCGCGCTGGACGACAACCTGGAGTTCCTGGCCAAGGGCGACGGCGGCAACCCGGGTGAGTGGGGGCGCTCTGCCACCAATGACCTGATCCGCAGCCGCATCAAGATCAAGAGCATGAACTTCATGCGCGGCCGCACGTTCCTGAACAAGTACGTGATCATTGACGAGGCACAGAACCTGACACCCAAGCAGATGAAGACCTTGATCACCCGCGCCGGCCCCGGCACCAAGATCATCTGCATGGGCAATCTGGCGCAGATCGATACGCCCTACCTGACCGAAGGCTCCTCGGGCCTCACCTATGTGGTGGACCGCTTCAAGGGCTGGCCCCACAGCGGCCACATCACCTTGGCACGGGGTGAGCGCTCGCGCCTGGCAGACTTTGCCAGCGATGTGCTGTAAGCCTATCTAAGCTGCAGCGGAGGCGTCACAGTCTCCGCCAACGCCCAGGCCAAAAGCCCAACAAAAAGGCACCGAGTTTTAGCTCGGTGCCTTTTTTTGCGTTCGGCCGGCGCTTAAACGCCGGTGCCGCGGATCTGGTCCAGGCTGCGGGCCGGAGTGATGGCCTGCGGATCGAGCTTGCAGTGCAGGATCACCGGCAACTGGTGCTGTTCAGCCCAGCTGCGCATGGCAGCCAGCGCAGGTGCAAAGTCTTCGGTCTTCTCGACCAGGGCCGCATTGCCGCCAAAGGCCTTGGCATAGGCGACAAAGTCGGGGTTGCGCAGCTCGGTCGCGCTGACCCGGTTCGGATAGTCGCGCTCCTGGTGCATGCGGATGGTGCCGTACATGCCGTTGTCGATCAGCAGCACGATGACGGGCAGCTGGTACTGCACGGCGGTTGCAAACTCCTGGCCATGCATCAGAAAGTCGCCATCGCCGGCAATGCAGACGACACTGCGCTGCTTGTTCAGCCGTTTGGCGCCCACAGCGGCCGGCAGACCATAGCCCATGCTGCCGCTGGTGGGGGCCAGCTGGCTGCCGTAGTGGGTAAACGGCCAGAAGCGGTGCACCCAGGTGGCAAAGTTGCCAGCGCCATTGCACCAGACCGTATCGGCCGGCAGCACCTCGCGCACATGGGCCATCAGCTGGCCCATCTGCAGCGCGCCGGGCACCTGGATCGGCGCGGGGTTGCTCCAGGCCAGGTAGTCGGCATGGGCCTGCTGCACCAGCGCCTGGCGCTCGGGGCGCGGGGCAGCGGCGGGCTGGCGGGCCAGCGCCGCGCAGAAGGAGTCGGGCGCGGCCACGACCGCCTGGTCGGCCTGGTAGACCCGGCCCAGCTCGTCCGGATCCGGATGCACATGGATGAGCCGCTGGCCGCTGCTGGCCGGAATACCCAGCAGGCTGTAGCCCTGCGATGGCACCTCGGACATGCGGCCGCCCAGCAGCAGCACCAGATCGGCCTGCTTGATGCGCTCGATCAGCTTGGGATTGACGCCCAGCCCCACATCGCCGGCATAGTTGCCGTGCAGCGCGGGAAACACCATCTGGCGGCGGAACGAGCAGGCCACCGGCACCGCATGGGCCGCGGCAAAGGCGGCGATATCCGCATGGGCCTGCGCGCTCCAGCGCGAGCCACCAGCAATGATGATGGGGTTTTGTGCCGCCGCCAGCTGGGCCACCACGGCGGCCACATCGGCATCGGCGGCGTGCGCGGGCGCGGGCTGGTAGCGGCGGGCATCGGGCACCATGACGGCATCGCGCAGCATGTCCTCGGGCAGCGCAATCACCACCGGGCCGGGGCGGCCGCTGGTGGCCACTGCAAACGCGCGGGCAATCGTCTCGGGGATGCGCGCCGCATCATCGATCTCTGTGGCCCACTTGACCATGCTGCCAAACACGGCGCGGTAGTCCAGCTCCTGGAAGGCCTCGCGCCCGCGCGCCGAGCGCTCGATCTGGCCAACGAAGAGGATCATTGGGGTCGAGTCCTGCATCGCGATATGCAGCCCGGCCGAGGCGTTCGTCGCGCCAGGCCCCCGCGTGACCATGCAGATCCCGGGCTGGCCGGTGAGCTTGCCTTGCGCTTCGGCCATCATCGCGGCGCCGCCTTCCTGGCGGCAGATCGTCGTTTCGATGGGCGCGTCATAAAGCGCATCGAGCACCGCCAGAAAGCTCTCGCCCGGCACCGTGAAAATCTGCTGCACGCCGTGGATCAGCAGCTGGTCCACCACCAGCTGGCCACCGGTGCGTGCTTGTTGCTTGTCTGCCATGTCTTGTCTCCTTGGTCTTGTCATCGATGCGCCAGAAGCGGGGGATTGGACCGCATCTGGCCAGGGTACACATTGCGCCAGCGCAGCAAAAGGCTGCGCAGCGCCGCAAAAAACGGCAGCATCGGATGCACCAAGGGCTGGCCTGCAGCAGTGGCAGGCCAGCCCTTGGCGGATGCTGGAGTGGTAGGAGGCAGGAGCGCCGAGCCCCTGTCTGGGCGGGAGGCCGCACCAGGCACAGGCATATCAGTGGCCTGCGCTGGCAGCACATACCCGGCGGCGCAGCGGCCGCCCCGGTTGGGAGCGCTGCCAGCCCGGGCAGCGGGCTGCATGCCCGCTGTGCCGGACGGCAGCTGCCCGCCCATCAAACGTCAAAGCGTACGCCTTGCGCCAGTGGCAGCGCGCCACTGTAGTTGATGGTGTTGGTGGCACGACGCATATAGCCCTTCCAGGCGTCCGAGCCGGATTCGCGGCCACCGCCGGTTTCCTTCTCGCCGCCGAAGGCGCCACCGATTTCCGCACCCGAGGTGCCGATATTGACGTTGGCAATGCCGCAGTCACTGCCGGCCGGCGACATGAAGCGCTCGGCGTCGCGCAGGTCGCTGGTGAAGATGGCCGACGACAGGCCCTGGGGCACGGCGTTCTGCACGGCGATCGCATCGTCGGCGCTGCCTTCGTAGGTGACGATGTACAGGATCGGGGCGAAGGTTTCGTGCTCCATCACCTTGGTCTGCGCAGGCATCTTCACCAGCGCGGGACGCACGTAGTAGGCGTCCTGG
Organism: Comamonas sediminis; assembly: GCF_041107495.1. Classification (NCBI taxonomy): domain Bacteria; kingdom Pseudomonadati; phylum Pseudomonadota; class Betaproteobacteria; order Burkholderiales; family Comamonadaceae; genus Comamonas; species Comamonas sediminis. The sequence goes on along the minus strand of NZ_JBGBDC010000008.1, from coordinate 206,995 downwards.
CCCAGGTCTTCGCGCTCGCGCTGGCCGCCGATGACGGTGCCGCCCTCTTCCTTGGCCTGGGCCAGTGCGGCCTGCATGCCGTCGAACGAGGCCTTGTCGATCAGCGGACCCACCAGGGTGCCGTCGGTCAGCGGGTCACCGACGGTGACGCTGCCATAGATCTTTTCCAGGCGGGCCACCAGCTGGTCGGCCACCGATTTGTGCACGATCAGGCGGCGCAATGTGGTGCAACGCTGGCCAGCGGTACCCACCGCCGCAAAGGTGATGGCGCGGGCGGCCAGTTCCAGGTCGGCCGACGGTGTGACGATCATCGCGTTGTTGCCACCCAGCTCCAGGATGGAACGGCCAAAGCGCTCGGCGACCTTGACGCCGACCTGGCGGCCCATGCGGGTCGAACCGGTGGCGCTGACCACGGGCACCAGGGGGCTGTCCACCAGCACCTCGCCCACTTCACGGGCACCAATCAGCAGCTGGGCCAGGCCGGCCGGCACGGCGCCGGGCTGCTCCTGGTTGAAGGCGGCAATGGTCTGCTCCAGCAGGTGCTGGCAGGCGACGGCGGTCAGCGGGGTCTTCTCGGAAGGCTTCCAGACCACCGCGTCGCCGCAGACCAGCGCCAGCGCGCTGTTCCAGCACCAGACGGCCACCGGGAAGTTGAAGGCCGAGATGATGCCCACGACGCCCATCGGGTGCCAGGTTTCCATCATGCGGTGGCCGGGGCGCTCGCTGGCAATCGTCAGGCCATGGAGCTGGCGCGACAGGCCAACGGCAAAGTCGCAGATATCGATCATTTCCTGGACTTCGCCCAGGCCTTCGGAGGTGATCTTGCCCGCCTCGATCGACACCAGCGCGCCCAGCGCGGCCTTGTGCTGGCGCAGCGTCTGGCCAAAGCGGCGCACCAGCTCACCACGCACCGGTGCGGGCACGGTGCGCCACTGCAGGTAGGCCTGGTGGGCTGCGGCGATGGCGTCCTGCGCCTGCTGCGCGCTGTGGGCCTTCAACACGGCCAGGGTGGCGCCATCGGCAGGCGAGCGGCTGGTGATGTCCTGGCCTGCCAATGGCTTCAAGTCGAGCGCAAGCGCCTTCAGGATATCGTTCAAACGTTGGGTGGATTGCGTCATCGCTCGTCTTTCCTATTCACTATCACAACAGAAACTGTCCGGTCCACTCGGCGGGCCCGGACCATGATGGGGGGCGCTGCCCTGCAGCTTAAGGCGCGGCAGGCACAAACGCAGGCACAGCCCTTGGTACACCCCGCCGGTGACAGGGCTGCACATCGGGGCATGCGGCAGTCAGCAAGCACGGCGCGCGGGCTGAAGTGCCGAACTTAAAAATACTATGTGAACTATCAGGAACAACAAAATGAGAAAATGGTGAGACATAGTGCGTTTTTTGAACAAAGTCTCCATCCATGCGCAACGCGATTCCCAATATCGGCCTGTTGATGGCTTTTGAAGCCTCGGCCCGGCACGGCAATTTCTCCCGCGCTGCCAATGAGTTAGCGTTGACCGCCAGTGCCGTCAGCCGCCATGTGGCGGCGCTGGAGGACCGGCTGGGCGTGCCGCTTTTTGTGCGCCACAAACGCCGCGTCATGCTGACGGATGCGGGTAAACGATATGCGCAGCGCGTGCGCGTGCACCTCAATGGCCTGGAGCGCGATACGCAAGAGATCGCCAACAGCCGCGCGCAGGGCTATGCGATCCACCTGGCCGTCGTCTCCAGCTTTGCCACGCAGTGGCTGGTGCCGCGCCTGCCGGCCTTTGCGCAGCAGCACCCGGACATCCACGTCCACCTGTCGGTGCGCTCCGAGCCGTTTGCGTTCGAGGAAAGCGGCTTTGACGGCGCCATCTACTCGGGCGACGGCCTCTGGTCCAAGACCCAGGGCCAGCGCATTGCCCGCGATGGTGCCTGCATCCCCATCTGCAGCCCCGCCTTTGCGGCGCAGCATGCGCTGGCCACGCAGGAGGACTGGCAGCAGCTGGTGCACATCGGCCTGGAAAGCCGCCCCGCCGCCTGGCGCGACTGGTACAGCGGCCTGGGCTGGGATTACTCGGTACAGGCCTCGCGCGGTCCGCGCTATGAGCTGTTCTCGATGGTCATCATGGCCGCTGCCGCCGGCCTGGGCGTGGGCCTGGTGCCTGAGGTGCTGGTGCAAACCGCGCTGGACGCCGGCCAGGTGATTCCCGCCCATACCCAGACCTTGCCGGGCACGCAGAGCTACTGGTTCAGCTACCCGACCTACCGCGAGCCTTCGCCGGCGCTGCAGGCCTTTGAGCAGTGGGTGATCCAGCAAAGCCAGGGGCAGCAGGACTGAGCGCTGCGCCAGCCTGCCCGGCCCTGCCCGGCATCAATAGTCGTCGCCGCCCACCGCCAGGTTTTCAAAGCGGGTCTGGTTCTTCTGGAAGAACAGCTTGACCGTGCCGGTCGGGCCGTTACGCTGCTTGCCGATGATGACCTCGGCCACATTGGGCTCGTTGCTCTCTTTGTTGTAGTAGTCGTCGCGGTAGATGAACATGATGATGTCCGCGTCCTGTTCGATGGCGCCCGATTCCCGCAAGTCGGACATCATCGGGCGCTTGTCGGTGCGCTGCTCCACCGAGCGGTTGAGCTGCGACAGCGCAATCACCGGGCATTGCAGCTCCTTGGCCAGCATCTTCAAACCCCGCGAGATCTCACCCAGCTCGGTCGCCCGGTTGTCCGAGCTGGCCGCGGAGCCCGAGCCACTCATCAGCTGCAGGTAGTCGACGACGATCAGGCCGAGCTTGCCGCACTGGCGGGCCAGGCGGCGCGAGTTGGCACGCAGCTCCGACGGCGTCAGGCCCGGGGTCTCATCGATGTGCAGCGAGACGGTGCGCAGCCGCTCGATGGCCTCGGACAGCCGCGGCCACTCTTCATCGGTCAGCTTGCCGGTACGCAGATTGCCCTGGTTCACCCGGCCGATCGAGCCCACGATACGCACCGCCAGTTGGGCGGCGCCCATTTCCATCGAGAAGATGGCCACTGGCAGGCCTTCGTTGAGCGCCACATGCTCGGCAATGTTCACCGCAAACGAGGTCTTGCCCATCGAAGGGCGCGCCGCCAGCACCACCAGGTCACCAGCCTGCAGGCCACTGGTCATGCGGTCCAGGTCGGCAAAGCCGGTGGGCACACCCGTCACGTCGACCGGGTTGTCCGCCATCTCCTGCACCCGGTCGAGCAAGTCCACGACCAGGTTGTCCAGCGACTGGAAGCCCTGCTTCATGCGCGAGCCTTCTTCGCCGATGGCAAAGATCTTCTGCTCGGCTTCGTCCAGAATGCGGTCCACCGTCTTGCCCTGCTGGTTGAAGGCATTGGTGGCGATCTCGTCGCTGGCGGTGACGAGCTTGCGCAGAATCGAGCGCTCGCGCACGATCTCGCCATAGCGGCGGATATTGGTGGCGCTGGGCACATACTGGGCCAGCTGGTTCAGGTAGGCCAGCCCGCCCACTTCCTCGGCCTTGCCGATGCTTTGCAGGTGCTCATAGACCGTGATCACATCGGCGGGCTTGCCGGCATTGATCATGCTGGCCATCGCCGCAAAGATCAGCTTGTGCTCATGGCGGTAGAAGTTGTCCTCGGCCAGCACATCGCCGACGCGGTCCCAGGCATTGTTGTCCAGCAGCAGGCCACCGAGCACGCTGGACTCCGATTCGATCGAATGCGGCGGTATGCGCAGCTGTGCCACCTGCTTGTCGGGGGTGATGAAGGCAGCGTCATCCAGGGGAGGAAAGGTCTCTGACATGGGGAATCCAAATGAGCAAACGCCAGCTTGGCAGCCAGCAATCCACAAGAATAGCGCAGATGCCGCGCAAGGCTGGCAGCGGTGCGCAAAACCCGCATCCCGGCGAGACGCTGCGGCCGGGAACGAAAAAGCCGCCCGAAGGCGGCTTCCAACGCAAAGCGTGAGAAATTACACGTGTTCGCCGTAGACGGACACGGTCACTTCCACCACCACGTCGGTGTGCAGAGCCACTTCCACAGCGGTCTCGCTCACGGTCTTGATAGGACCGTTAGGCAGACGCACTTGCGACTTGACCACTTGGAAGCCCATCTTGCCCAGTTCATCAGCGATGTCGTGGTTGGTGACGGAGCCGAACAGACGGCCATCGACACCTGCCTTTTGGGTCAGCTTCACGGTCTGGCCGGCCAGCTTCTCGCCTTGGGCTTGTGCAGCAGCCAGCTTCTCAGCAGCAGCCTTTTCCAGCTCAGCGCGCTTGGCTTCGAACTCAGCCTTGGCAGCTTCGGTAGCGCGGCGTGCGCGGCCCGAAGGGATCAGGAAATTACGTGCGTAGCCGTCCTTGACCTTGACGATTTCACCCAGGTTGCCCAGGTTCACGACCTTGTCGAGCAGAATGATTTGCATGTTCGTGCTCCTTAGATCTTGTGTTGGTCAGAGTAAGGAACCATGGCCAGGAAGCGAGCGCGCTTGATGGCAGTGTTCAACTGACGTTGGTAGATGGCACGGGTGCCGGTCAGACGTGCTGGGATGATCTTGCCGTTTTCAGCAACGAAGTCACGCAGGGTGTCGACATCCTTGTAGTCGATTTCTTCGACGCCAGCCACGGTGAAGCGGCAGAAACGCTTGCGCTTGAACAGCAGCGACTGGGTGTTGCGCTTTGGGCGCTTGTCTTTGTTGAATTTCTTGAACGTGGCCATTTTCGGACCTCTCAATAAGTATCTTGTTGAATATCCTGGATGTGCAGAACCAGCGATTTGCTGTTGCGCGGTGTGGCCAGAAAACCCTGGAATGTCCAGGTGCTCCCTACAGCCTGCCGAGCGATTCGCTCTGCCAGTGCACCAAAGGCAACCGCCTTGAGCACGGCATTGACTTGTCGGGGTTGGGCTGCTTCGGTCTGGGTGGAGCGGTGCTCCAGCACGACATCTACAGCAGGTAGCCCGGCCGGCGTGTATCGCAAAATCTTGATTTCAGCGATGACGGCGGTGACAAGTACGCGGTTCTCCACCTCCTGTGTGATTAACGCTCTGCAGCGGCGTGCTCAGCCTGGTTGGCCTTGCGCGCTTCTTCGCGTTCCACGGTCTTCATCATGGCGGAAGGAGCGGTTTCAGCCTTCTTCTTCTGCACAGTCAGTTGGCGCAGCACAGCGTCGTTGAACTTGAACGCGTGTTCCAGTTCAGCCATCACAGCCTGGTCGGCTTCGATATTCAGGCACAGATAGTGGGCCTTGGCCAGCTTGTTGATCATGTAGGCCAGTTGACGGCGGCCCCAGTCTTCAACGCGGTGGATCTTACCGCCGCCGGCGGTAATCATGCCTTTGTAACGCTCCAGCATAGCTGGAACTTGTTCGCTCTGATCGGGGTGGATCAGCAGCACGATCTCATAGTGACGCATGCAAACTCCTTGTGGATTGCGCCACCCGCTAGTGCGCCTTTTCGCAAAGAACGCAGCACGGTGTGGCAAGGGAAACCAGGGATTATACAAACCAATTCAAAAACCGTCAAACATGGTTTATAAACACGGGCCCCGGCAGTCTCCAAGGCACCCGGGAGCGAGGGCTCCGGCCCGAACCGCAAATAAGCCCCTTGAAAAGCAAGGAAATGCCCCCAGGTGCGGCCACAAGAGTCCTTTTTGTTAACGAAATACGAACAGCACCATGTCAGACAAGCTCCACCCCGAAGGCCAAAATCCCATGTCCGCCGAAGAGCTGGAAGCCGCTGCCGCTGCCAACCAGTCGCAACTGGAAGCAGAGCTGGCGGAGTTGAAGGCCAAGAATGCCGAACTGGCCGACCAGTACCTGCGCGCCAAGGCCGAAGTCGAGAACGCCCGCCGCCGCGCCGATGATGAAGTGGCCAAGGCCCGCAAGTTCGGCGTTGAAAGCTTTGCCGAAAGCCTGTTGCCGGTGATCGACAGCCTGGACGCCGCATTGGCGATCCAGAATGCCAGCCCCGAGCAACTGCGCGAAGGCTCGGATGCCACCTTGCGCCAGCTCGTCTCCGCGCTGGAACGCAACAAGGTGGTTGCCATCAACCCGGCGGCCGGCGACAAGTTCGATCCCCACCACCACCAGGCGATCTCTGCCGTCCCCGCGGCCCAGGATCCCAACACCGTGGTGGCGGTGCTGCAAAAGGGGTATGCCATTGCCGAGCGCGTGCTGCGTCCGGCCCTGGTGACCGTTGCCGCACCACAATAAAACGCACCTCCCGGCTTTTTTGCGTTGCGCACTTGAACAACACCAAAAAAGCCACAAATAACAGTCAATTAGGGCGCAACGCCGCCTCAAGAATACAGGAGTAGAGAAATGGGAAAGATTATCGGTATTGATTTGGGCACGACCAACAGCTGCGTGGCCGTGATGGAAGGCAACACCACCCGTGTGATCGAAAACAGCGAAGGTGCACGCACCACGCCGTCGATCGTTGCATACCAGGAAGACGGTGAAATCCTGGTGGGCGCTTCTGCCAAGCGCCAGGCCGTCACCAACCCCAAGAACACGATTTACGCTGCCAAGCGTCTGATCGGCCGCAAGTTCGACGAGAAGGAAGTGCAAAAGGACATCGACCTGATGCCGTTCCAGATCGTCAAGGCCGACAACGGCGACGCCTGGGTGCAAGTGCGCGACCAGAAGCTGGCCCCGCCACAGATCTCCGCAGAAGTGCTGCGCAAGATGAAGAAGACGGCCGAGGACTTCCTGGGCGAGCCCGTCACCGAAGCCGTGATCACCGTGCCTGCGTACTTCAACGACGCACAGCGCCAGGCCACCAAGGACGCTGGCCGCATCGCCGGGCTGGAAGTCAAGCGCATCATCAACGAGCCTACCGCTGCAGCCCTGGCCTTCGGCCTGGACAAGGGCGGCAAGGGTGACCGCAAGATCGCCGTGTATGACCTGGGCGGCGGTACCTTTGACGTGTCCATCATCGAAATTGCCGATGTGGACGGCGAAAAGCAGTTCGAAGTGCTGTCGACCAATGGCGACACCTTCCTGGGCGGCGAAGACTTCGACCAACGCGTGATCGAATACATCATTGCCGAGTTCAAGAAAGAGCAAGGCGTGGACCTGTCCAAGGACGTGCTGGCCCTGCAGCGCCTGAAGGAAGCGGCTGAAAAGGCCAAGATCGAGCTGTCCAGCTCGGCGGCGACCGACATCAATCTGCCCTACATCACCGCTGACGCGTCAGGTCCCAAGCACCTGAACATCAAGCTCACCCGTGCCAAGCTCGAAAGCCTGGTGGACGAGCTGATCGAGCGCACCATCGCCCCTTGCCGCACCGCGATCAAGGACGCTGGTATCGCTGTCTCCGATATCGACGACGTGATCCTGGTGGGCGGCATGAGCCGTATGCCCAAGGTGCAGGAGAAGGTCAAGGAATTCTTCGGCAAGGATCCCCGTAAGGACGTGAACCCTGACGAAGCCGTGGCCGTGGGCGCTGCCGTGCAGGGCCAGGTGCTGGGCGGTGACCGCTCCGACGTGCTGCTGCTGGACGTGACGCCACTGTCCCTGGGTATCGAAACCCTGGGCGGCGTGATGACCAAGATGATCACGAAGAACACGACGATCCCGACCAAGTTCGCGCAGACCTACTCGACCGCCGAGGACAACCAGCCTGCGGTGACCATCAAGGTGTTCCAGGGTGAGCGTGAAATCGCCAGCGCCAACAAGCTGCTGGGTGAGTTCAACCTCGAAGGCATCCCTGCTGCACCCCGTGGCACGCCACAGATCGAGGTGACCTTCGACATCGATGCCAACGGTATCTTGAACGTTTCTGCCAAGGACAAGGGCACCGGCAAGGAAAACAAGATCACCATCAAGGCCAGCTCCGGTCTGTCCGAGGACGAGATCCAGAAGATGGTCAAGGACGCCGAGCTGAACGCGGCCGACGACAAGAAGAAGCTGGAGCTGGTGCAGGCGCGCAACCAGGGCGAAGCTGCCGTGCACAGCGTCAAGAAGAGCCTGGGCGAGCATGGCGACAAGCTCGATGCCGCTGAGAAGTCGGCCATCGACACCGCAGTGCAGGCGCTGGAAGAAGCGCTGAAGACCGAGGACAAGGACGCCATCGAAGCCAAGACCACGGCCTTGATGACCGCCAGCCAGAAGCTGGGCGAGAAGGTGTATGCCGACGCCCAGGCCGCACAGGCGGGCGCCGCCGGTGCAGCAGCGGGTGGCGCAGCCGGTGCTGCGGCAGCCGATGACAACGTCGTCGATGCCGAAGTCAAGGAAGTGAAGAAGGACTAAACGCCTTCCGACGAGCCTGGAGCCAGCCGCTGCCAAGCACCCATGCCGGAGTTCGCATCGCCGCACTCCGGCATGGCTTTTCTGCAGCATCGCTCTTTCCCCGGCCGCCCGCAACCGCGGCCGGGTCAACGCAGACCCCGTCTCTCATTCATGCAAGCATCCAAAGGCACACGATGACATCTACCACAGCACCTGCGACCGACGCACTGCATGTTGCAGAGCTCAGCCGTGTCAACCAGAAGATCACCGATGGCGCGGCAGACCTGCCCGCCGTCACGCTCAAGGACGGCAGCCGGGTGCAGACCGGCACCGTGGCCACGATGCTCTACAACATCGCTCTCTACAATGCCGGCGAGCGCGGTGCCGTCGAAGCAGAGCTGAAGATGGCGATCCCCACGCTGTTCAAGGTGGGGTTGTTTGAGCTATTTCCACCGCAGCAATGGATTGACGGCGACAATCCCGGCCGCAGCTTTGTGGGCACACATGCCCGGGCGTACCTGAACGCCGCTGGTTAATTACCCACAGAATTGAAGAACACCATGTCCAAACGCGATTACTACGAAGTCCTCGGCGTGAGCAAATCCGCCACGGAAGTCGACATCAAGACGGCCTACCGCAAGATGGCCATGAAATACCACCCCGACCGCAACCAGGGCGACAAGGCCAAGGAAGCGGAAGAGAAGTTCAAGGAGTGCAAAGAAGCCTACGAAATGCTCTCCGACAGCCAGAAGCGCAGTGCCTACGACCAGTACGGGCACGCCGGTGTCGACCCCAATATGCGTTCGGGCATGGGCGGCGAGGGCTTTGGTGGTTTTGCCGAATCGTTTGGCGACATCTTTGGCGAAATGTTCGGCGGCGGGCGCCGTGGTGGTGGTGGCCCCCAGGTCTACCGGGGTAACGACCTGTCCTACGCGATGGACATCAGCCTTGAAGAGGCGGCTGCAGGCAAGAACGCGCAAATCAAGATTCCCTCCTGGGACGAGTGCGACACCTGCCACGGCAGCGGCGCCAAGCCCGGCACCCAGGTCAAGACCTGCAGCACCTGCCACGGCAGCGGCCAGGTCCAGATGCGCCAGGGCTTTTTCGCGGTGCAGCAAACCTGCCCGCACTGCCGAGGCACCGGCAAGATCATTCCTGAGCCTTGCACCAGCTGCCACGGCCAGGGCCGCACCAAGTCGCAAAAGACCTTGGAAGTGAGCATCCCCGCCGGTATCGACGACGGCATGCGCATCCGCTCGACCGGCGACGGCGAACCCGGCCAGAATGGCGGCCCGCCCGGCGACCTGTACATCGAGATCCGCGTGCGCAAGCACGAGGTGTTCGAGCGCGATGGTGATGACCTGCACTGCGAGGTGCCCGTCAGCATGGTCACTGCCGCCTTGGGCGGCGAGATTGAAGTGCCCACCTTGAGCGGCAAGGCTGCGATCGACATCCCCGAGGGCACCCAGACCGGCAAGCAGTTCCGCCTGCGCGGCAAGGGCATCAAGGGCGTGCGCGCCAGCTACCCCGGTGACTTGTATGTGCACATCGTCGTCGAGACGCCCGTCAAGCTCACCGAGCACCAGCGCAAGCTGCTCAAGGAGCTCGATGAGTCGCTGAAAAAGGGCGGCGCCAAGCACACGCCCAATAACCAGTCCTGGGCCGACCGCCTGAAGAACCTGTTCACCTGATCAAGCAAAACGCCGCGTCTCTCCGATGCGGCGTCTCTTGTGCAAGCACCAGCCTCGCTGGTGCTTTTTTCATGGCCGTTGCGCGCCTCAGTCCTGGTTTGCAGCCTGCGCCCGGGCAGCGCTGCGGCGCATCCAGCGCCGGATGGCGAAGCGCAGCGGCAGCAGCACCACCAGGGCCAGCGCCAGCAACCAGGGCAGCGCTTGCGCGGCAGTCAGAATCAGTGACTGCACGCTGCGCGTCAGGCCATCCCAGCTGCGTTGCCAGGTTTGCTGCCAGGGGCTGTAGGTGCCACTGGCGATGGCGCGTGCGGGCTGGAACCGCATCTGCACAAACTGCTTGGCAGTATCGCGCTGCAGCAGCGCACGGTGGGTGTTGGCCGCATCGATCTCGGCCTGCACCTGCGAGAGCGTATCGCGGATGGCCATCAGATCCTGCAGGCTGCGTTTGACATTCTTCTCCAGCATCAGCGCGCGCAGGCTGTCGCGGTATTCGGTCCGGTTCTTGATTTGCGCCTCCACGTCCACCACCTCATAGGTCTTGTCCTCGGTCGTGGTCTGGTGGTTGAGCACCCGGGCGCCGGCGCCCAGCGACGAGGTCAGCGCAGCAAAGTCCTGGGGGCTGACCCGCATCGCCAGCATGGCCTCGGCGGCCGACTGCGGGGTTTCGCGCCGCAGTTGCGAGCCCTCGACATAGCAGTCCAGCCGCTCGCAGCGCGCCTTGACCTCTTCCCACAGCCCCGCCAGATCGGCAGCAGGCGTCTCCACCTGGATGCGGTGGCTGATCGCCAAAAAGCGCGCGCTGGGCGCGGCCGCACCGCCCTGCCCCATGGCCATATCGGCGGCGGGCGCCATCTCCATGCTGGCCATCTTGCCCGCGGAGCGCGCCGCCATCGGCGCTGCCGGTGCAGGTGCAGCCGGCGCCGCCAGCTGCACTTCAGCGGGCGGCGCGCTCTGCCCGGCATCTGGCGAGCAGCCGGCCAGCAACGCGGCCACCGCGATGGCAATGGCCGCCAGGCCACCAGAACGCGCATTGAACAGGCCAGAAGAAGGGGAGCGAGAAAACATCGGTCATTCCGTTTCTAGAGCATCGCTGCTTGCGATGTCTGCTCAATCGCTGTAGGCCTGCCGAATGGGGTCAAGGCTTTACAAAAACGAACATCTTCCGCACCCGCTGGCGAAAAATCGTGGTTGGGGGGCCTGGCTACGTTTTCATGCAAATGACACATCAGCCATCGTCATTCGCGATACCAGTTGCGCTATTTGCCTATAAAATGGCTGCTGATTTCTAAAAACACGATACCTCCCCGCCATGAAAAGCTCAGAGCGCAGTTTTGCGCGCCGCATTGACCTGACCTCGCTCCAGCTGTTTGTGGCGGTGTGCGAGCTGGGCAGCATTGGCCGGGCGGCGGAGCGGGAGTTCATTGCAGCGTCGGCTGTCAGCAAGCGGCTGTCGGACCTGGAAACGGCCGTCGACACCCAGCTGCTGTACCGCCACAGCCGGGGCGTCACCTTGACGCCGGCCGGAGAGAGCCTGCTGCACCATGCCCGCAATGTGCTGTTCGGGCTGGAGCGCATGCAAGGCGAGCTGAGTGAGTACGCCGATGGCGTGCGCGGCCATGTGCGCATCCATGCCAATATTTCCGCAATTGTGCAGTTTCTGCCAGAGGACCTGGGCCGCTTTGCGCGCGCGCACAGCCAAATCAAGATCGACCTGCAGGAGCACCTGAGCGCGCAGGTGATCCAGGCCGTGCACGAAGGCACGGCCGATCTGGGCATCTGCAACCCCGATGCCGTCGCCAACACCGCCGAGCTTGATCTGCAGTCGCGCCCCTACCGCAGCGACCACCTGATGCTGGTCGTACCACTGGACCATGCGCTGGCCCAGCGCAACACGATCAGCTTTGAAGAAGCGCTGGAGTGGGACATCGTCGGCCTGCAATCGGGCAGCAGCATCAGCCAGGCGATGCGCACGGCATCGGCCCAGCTGCGCCGGCCACTGCGCCAGCGCATCCAGGTCACCAGCCTGGATGCCATGTGCCGCATGATCGACAACGGCCTGGGCATAGGCCTGCTGCCGGACCGCGCCTTTGCATTGATGCACGGCGTGGGCAACCTGCGCGGCATCCGCCTGGCCGACGCCTGGGCGCACCGCGAGCTGCGCCTGATGGCCCGCGATTTTGAGGCGCTGCCGGTGACTGCCCGCCTGCTGGTCGAGCACCTGAGCCCCCGGCCCGCCGACGCGACCCAGGCCGCCGAGCAGCAGGACGCCGACATGGCCGCACACCTGCAGACCTTTGCCCATCTCTGATATTTCGTATTAGCCCCTTGATGAGACCCTTGACCCAAAGAGAACCACGATGACCGGACGCACCCTCTACGACAAGATTTTTGACGAGCACACCATCCACACCGAAGAGGATGGCACTGCCGTGCTGTATATCGACCGCCATCTGGTGCACGAAGTCACCAGCCCCCAGGCGTTCGAAGGGCTGCGCATGGCGGGCCGCAAGCTCTGGCGTGTCAGCTCGGTGGTCGCCACCGCCGACCACAACACCCCCACCACCGGCTGGGAGCGCGGCTATGACGGCATCGAGGACCCGATCAGCAAGGAGCAGATCGTCACCTTGAACGACAACATCGGCGAATTCGGCGCAGCCGCCTTCTTCCCGTTCATGGACAAGGGCCAGGGCATCGTCCACGTGATGGGGCCTGAGCAAGGCGCCACCCTGCCCGGCATGACCGTCGTCTGCGGCGACAGCCACACCAGCACCCATGGCGCCTTCGGCGCGCTGGCCCACGGCATCGGCACCTCCGAGGTCGAGCACGTGATGGCCACCCAGACCCTGCTGGCCAAAAAGGCCAAGAACATGCTGATCAAGGTCGATGGCAAGGTGGCCCCCGGCGTGACCGCCAAGGACATTGTGCTGGCCATCATCGGCCGCATCGGCACCGCAGGCGGCACCGGCTACACGATCGAGTTCGCCGGCTCGGCCATCCGTGACCTGTCCATCGAAGGCCGCATGACGGTCTGCAACATGGCGATTGAAGCTGGTGCCCGCGCCGGCCTCGTGGCCGTGGACAGCAAGACCATCGACTATGTCAAGGGCCGCCCGCTGGCGCCCACCGGCGTGGAATGGGACCAGGCCGTCAGCTACTGGAAGACCTTGCACTCCGATGTCGATGCCAAGTTCGACACCGTGGTCACCTTGCGCGCCGAAGACATCGTTCCGCAGGTCACCTGGGGCACCAGCCCCGAGATGGTGCTGGGCGTCGATGCGACCGTACCCGATCCAGACAAGGAAAAGGACCCGAACAAGCGCGGCGCCATCGAGCGGGCACTGACCTACATGAACCTGGAGCCAGGCAAGCCGATCAACGACATCTTCGTCGACAAGGTGTTCATCGGCAGCTGCACCAACAGCCGCATCGAGGACATGCGCGAAGCCGCAGCCGTCATCAAGAAGCTGGGCCAGAAAGTGGCCAAGAATGTGAAGCTCGCGATGGTGGTTCCCGGATCGGGCCTGGTCAAGGCCCAGGCCGAGGCCGAAGGCCTGGACCAGATCTTCACCGCCGCCGGTTTTGAGTGGCGCGAGCCCGGTTGCTCGATGTGCCTGGCGATGAACGCCGACCGCCTGGAGCCCGGCGAGCGCTGTGCATCGACCAGCAACCGCAACTTTGAAGGCCGCCAGGGCGCCGGTGGCCGCACCCACTTGGTCAGCCCCGCGATGGCTGCAGCCGCTGCGGTACACGGCCACTTTGTGGATATCCGCCGTTTTGCATGACCCCAGGAGCCCTGCGATGAAAACCCGTTTTGCCTTCATCACCATCGTGCTCGCCGCGCTGCTGTCGGGCTGCAACACCGTCCACGGCATTGGCCAGGATGTGCAGGGGGCGGGCAACGCCATCTCTCGCGCAGCACGCTAAACCATCACTCATACCGCTGCCCGCGCTCAGTCCATGAATGCGGACAGCCCAAAGGCTAGAACATGCAGAAATTCACCATCCACACCGGCCTCGTGGCACCCATGGACCGCGAGAACGTCGACACCGACGCCATCATTCCCAAGCAGTTTCTCAAGTCGATCAAGAAGACCGGCTTTGGCGTCAATGCGTTTGACGAATGGCGCTATCTGGACCAGCCCGGCCAGCCTGGCGTGCCCGAGTCGGCGCGCAAGCCCAACCCGGACTTCGTGCTCAACCAGCAGCGCTACCAGGGTGCCAGCATCCTGATCGCCCGCAAGAACTTTGGCTGCGGCTCCAGCCGTGAGCACGCCCCCTGGGCGCTGGACCAGTTTGGCTTCCGCGCCATTCTGGCGCCCAGCTTTGCCGACATCTTCTTCAACAACTGCTTCAAGAACGGCCTGCTGCCCATCGTGCTGCCCGAGGCCACGATCGACATGCTGTTCAACGAAGTCGCAGTGCACCCCGGCTACAGCCTGACCATCGACCTGGACCAGCAGGTCATCCTGCGTCCCGGCGGCGAAACCATCCCCTTCGATGTGATCGCCTTCCGCAAGTACTGCCTGCTCAACGGCTTTGACGACATTGGCCTGACCCTGCGCCACAAGGACAAGATCCAGGCCTATGAAGCCAACCGCCTGGCGACCAAGCCCTGGCTGGCGCACAGCCTGGTGCAAGCCAAGGCCTGAGCGCCGCGAGAGGCGGTTCACCGCCATCCCCGCTGCGCCCCACCGGGCGCGGCCCTGCCATCCTGACTGAGAAAAAACCATGAAAATCGCTGTATTGCCCGGAGACGGCATTGGTCCAGAAATCGTTGCAGAAGCCGTCAAGGTGCTCGACGCCCTGAAGCTGGACCTGCACCTGCAAAGCGCACCCGTCGGTGGCGCCGCCTATGAGGCCTCCGGCCACCCGCTGCCACCCGCCACGCTGGAGCTGGCCCAGGCATCGGACGCGATCCTGTTTGGCGCCGTGGGCGACTGGAAGTACGACACGCTCGAGCGCGCACTGCGCCCCGAGCAAGCGATTCTGGGCCTGCGCAAGGCGCTGGGCCTGTTTGCCAACTTCCGCCCCGCGATCTGCTACAAGGAGCTGACCCACGCCTCCAGCCTCAAGCCTGAGCTGGTGTCCGGTCTCGATATCCTGATCATCCGCGAGCTGACGGGCGACATCTACTTCGGCCAGCCACGCGGCCGCCGCAGCGCACCGGACGGCCACTTCCCCGGCGCCGAAGAAGCGTTCGACACGATGCGCTACACCCGCCCCGAAATCGAGCGCATCGGCCATGTGGCCTTCCAGGCCGCGCAAAAGCGCAGCAAGCGCGTGACCAGCGTCGACAAGGCCAATGTGCTGGAGACCTTCCAGCTGTGGAAGGACGTGATGACCGAAGTGGGCAAGCAGTACCCCGATGTGCAGCTGGACCACATGTATGTCGACAACGCCGCGATGCAGCTGGTCAAGGAACCCAAGCGTTTCGACGTCGTCGTCACCGGCAATATGTTTGGTGACATCCTGAGCGACGAAGCCTCGATGCTGACCGGCTCGATCGGCATGCTGCCCTCGGCCAGCCTGAACGACAAGAAGCAAGGCCTGTATGAGCCCAGCCACGGCTCGGCACCGGACATCGCCGGCAAGGGCGTCGCCAACCCGCTGGCCACCATCCTGTCGGCGGCGATGATGCTGCGCTTCAGCCTGGGCCAGGAAGCCGCTGCCCAGAAGATCGAGGCCGCTGTGCAAAAGGTGCTGGCCCAGGGCCTGCGCACGCCCGACATCTACAGCGAAGGCACGACCAAGGTCGGCACCCAGCAGATGGGCGATGCCGTGGTGGCCGCGCTGTAAGCAGCGGTCTTCAGCTTGCATCTCTGACAGCGACCTGCGGGTCGCTTTTTTGCGCCGGCGCAAGAACGATCCGCATCCACCGCGCAAACCCCTGCCCCGATTCAGCACCAAAACGACGACAGAAGCACGGCTCGCTTTCGACTTTGGTCATTTCGACGAATTAAAAAACCATAAATGGTCGAAAAATAGTTTTTAATGTCATATATGCATGCGCTTCGATGCGCCAGCACTCGAAATTTATAAAATTTCTTGCACAGGTTTTAAAAATTGGCGCTAGAATAGCTTCCCATGTCTGCGCACCGCCCTATTTCTTGGCTGAACACCATCACCCCCATTGAGGCGGGTATGGCTGCGCGCGCATACACATTCACAACCACCACGAAGATTACCGGCTGATCCAGCCTGGTTCGTCGTGCGCCTCCCACTGGCCGACGAGCCAGGCCCTCAGCCCCCGTGGCATTTCCTTTCGTTTAGGTAGACAAGGGCGTTTTATGAGCAAGCAATTGGTAGGTTTGGTGGGCTGGCGCGGCATGGTCGGCTCGGTGTTGATGGACCGCATGCAGGCCGAGGGTGACTTCGCGCTGATCGAGCCGGTGTTTTTCTCGACCTCCAACGCCGGCGGCAAGGCACCGGCGATGGCCACCGTGCACACCCAGCTCAAGGATGCCAATGACATCGCCGAGCTGTCCAAGTGCGACATCATCATCACCTGCCAAGGCGGCGACTACACCAAGGAAGTCTTCCCCAAGATCCGCGCTGCCGGCTGGAACGGCCACTGGATCGATGCCGCCTCGTCGCTGCGCATGCAAGACGACGCCGTCATCGTGCTGGACCCTGTCAATGACGCACTGATCCAGCGCAAGCTGGCCGCAGGCGGCAAGAACTGGATCGGCGGCAACTGCACCAACTCCATCTTGCTGATGGGCCTGTCGGGCCTGTTCAACGCCGGTCTGGTCGAATGGGTCTCGTCGATGACCTACCAGGCTGCGTCCGGCGGCGGTGCCAACCACATGCGTGAACTGCTCAAGGGCATGGGCGTCGTCCATGCCGCCGTGGCCGATGAGCTGGCCACGCCCGCTTCGGCCATTCTGGACATCGACCGCAAGGTCGCGCAGACCATCCGCAGCGATGTGCCCACCGAATTCTTCGGCGCACCATTGGCCGGCGGCCTGATTCCCTGGATCGATGCCCAGCTCGACAACGGCCAGTCCAAGGAAGAGTGGAAGGGCCAGGCCGAGGTCAACAAGATCCTGGGCACAGACGCCCCGATCCCCGTCGATGGCCTGTGCGTGCGCATTGGCGCGATGCGTTGCCACAGCCTGGCGCTGACCCTGAAGCTGAACAAGGACCTGCCGCTCGCCGAGATCGAAGCGCTGATCAAGGGCGGCAACGACTGGGTCAAATGGGTGCCCAACGAGCGTGCCGTGACGGTCAAGGAGCTGACCCCCGCAGCCGTGACCGGCGGCCTGGAAGTCGCTGTCGGCCGTGTGCGCAAGCTGAACATGGGCCCCGAGTACCTGTCGGCCTTTGTGATCGGCGACCAGCTGCTCTGGGGCGCTGCCGAGCCCCTGCGCCGCATGCTGCGCATCCTGCTCGCCGCTTGATGGCCGGCTGATTCCCCGCCAACCCACACCACACCTTCCGGATCTGCCCGATGCAGCCGGAAGGTGTTTTTTCTGGTGATCGGGCCCAGGGCCGAGGGATCGGGGTGTGCAGGCGCCGCTCTCTGAAAAGTTGCTCCAGCACAACATTCATGCAGGCCGGGGCCAGCCCAGGCTGCCTATCAAAAGGCAAGCCCGCTCCTTAACTTGTCACCCCAAGACATTACTGTTAAGGTTCTTTTTACTGATAATTACCGATTTCGCGTCTTAGGGGGAGGGCTTTCTCATGGGTACAAAAACAACCCCGCACGCTTCTACTATTCAATCAAATAGCACTATGCATCGCTGGAAAATCACTGCGCTTGCCGCCGCCATGGCAGCCTTTGGCCTGTACACAGGGGAAGCATCAGCACTCGCGCTGGGCAAGATCAATGTGAAATCTGCACTGGGCGAACCGCTGCGCGCGGAAATCGAAGTGCCGCAGATCACGGACGCCGAGGCCGACACCTTGCAGGTCAAGACGGCCTCGTCGGCCGTGTTCCGCACCCAGGGCATGGACTACTCAGGCACCGCCAGCGCCGTGCGCGCCCAGCTGCAGCGCCGAGCCAATGGCACGGCCGTCATCGTGCTGACTACCCAGCGCCCCGTCAACGACCCCTTTGTCGACTATGTGATCGACGCCAATTGGAACTCCGGCCAAGTGGTGCGCAGCTACACGATGCTGTTCGATCCACCCAACCTGCGCAAGTCTGAACCAGCCGTCACCGTGGCCCCGCAGCTCAGCGCTGCCGCCGCGCCAGCTGCCCGCCCGCCCACGCCTCCCGTGCGGGTGATCGAGGAGCCGCTGGCCTCTGCCACGCCAGCACCTGCGCCGGCCGCACGCACCGCCGCCGCACCGCGCCCTGCGGCCCCGGCGCGCGCCAATGTTCCTGCCACCTCCAGCAACAACACCGGCGGCGACTCCGTGCGCACCCAGCGGGGTGACACGCTAGGCCGCATTGCGGCCCAGAACAAGCCCGCCGATATCTCGCTGGACCAGATGCTGATTGCGGTGGTCCAAAGCAACCCCCATGCCTTTGTTGGCGGCAACGTCAACCGCATGAAGGCCGGCGTAACCCTGACGATGCCATCGGCCGAACAGGCCCGGGCCGTCTCGCCACGCCAGGCACGCCAGATGGTGGCCGCACAAAGCCGCGATTTCAACAGCTACCGCAGCCAGCTCGCCGCCAAGGCAGCACCGGCCCAGGTCGCCACCGATACCCGTGCCGCCAGCGGCAAGGTGGAAGCCTCGGTCGACGACAAGAAGCCCCAGAGCGTAGCACCGGACCAGCTCAAGCTCAGCAAGGAAGCCGCCAAGGGCACCAAGTCCGCAGAAGCGAGCGTTGCCAGTGCCCAGCAGGCCAATGCCGCCCAGGAGCGCACCTCCGAGCTGAACAAGAACATCGAGGAGCTGAACAAGCTCAAGCAAGCCGCTGCAGGCTCTGCCGCCGCCGGGGCATCCGCTGCTGCGCCCGCAGACAGCAAGCCCGCCGGTTCGGCGACTGTCCCTGCTGCGGGCACGACCGCTGCGGCTGCAGCGCCTGCTGCCACGCCTGGGGCTCCGGCCCCTGCTGCATCCGCGCCTGCACCGGGAGCACCGGCAGCACCTGCCACCCCAGCAGCCACCGCGCCCGCGCCTGCTGCGGCTGCCAGCGACTCTGCAGCGCCTGCACCGGCTCCTGCCCCTGCCCCCAAGCCCGCGCCTGCACCAGCACCTGCGCCCGTCGAAGAGCCCAGCTTTGTCGATGAGCTGCTGGACAACCCGCTGCTGCCAGCAGCGGGCGGCCTGGCCATCCTGGCGCTGCTGGGCGGCCTGTGGTACCGCAACAAAAAGCGCAAGGAAGGGGTCCACGCGGCCACCGATTCCGTGCTCGAGAGCAGCCTGGCCCAGGACTCGTTCTTTGGCGCCAGCGGCGGCCAGCACATCGACACCTCGGTAAGCGCGATGACCACCGGCAACTCCTCGCTCGCCTACACGCCCAGCCAGCTCGACGCTGGCGATGTGGACCCGGTGGCCGAGGCCGATGTCTATCTGGCCTATGGCCGTGATCTGCAGGCCGAGGAAATCCTCAAGGAAGCGCTGCGCACCAGCCCGACCCGCAGCGCCCTGCATGCAAAGCTGGCCGAGATCTATGCCAAGCGCAAGGACCGCCTGGCGCTGGAGAGCATTGCCAAGGATGCCCGCCAGATCACGGGTGGCGCCGGCCCTGACTGGCTGCGCATTGCCGCGCTCGGCCAGGAGCTGGACGCCGCCAACCCGGTCTACCAGAACAACACCGCTGCGGTGCCGTCTGCTACCGAGATCGCCACGCCTGCCGCGCTGGCCGCCGCTGCCGCTGCTGCGCGCGCCGAACCGATCCCGTTCGAGAACACGCTGCCACCCACTGCGATCGCACCGTCCAGCAGCCCTGCCAGCGCATTCAGCCCGTCCACCGGTCTGGATTTCGCGATGAGCAGCCAGCTGACCGAAACCCCGGATGCGGCCTCTCAGTTCCAAGCGGCAGCACCTGCAGCCCCGGTTGCAGCGCCTGCAGCCGATGCCGGTCTGGCCTTCGAGGCATTGGCGCCTGCCGCTGGCAAGCCCGCGCTGTCGATGGAAGACTTTGACCGCCAGCTGGCCGAAGCGCTGAGCATTCCGTCGGAGCTGTCGCCCAGCGCCAGCCACAGCGCCGCCCAGAGTCTGGAGACCCAGCCCGGAGCACTGGACTTCCAGCTGAGCGACTTCGACA
This sequence comes from Comamonas sediminis, assembly GCF_041107495.1. Lineage (NCBI taxonomy): Bacteria > Pseudomonadati > Pseudomonadota > Betaproteobacteria > Burkholderiales > Comamonadaceae > Comamonas > Comamonas sediminis. Next base: position 186,956 of record NZ_JBGBDC010000008.1, on the reverse strand, counting down.
GCCAGAGCACCGCGCAGATGCCCATCAGCGACAAGAGCATGCCGACGATGGACTTCGACATGACCTCACTGTCGCTGGATCTGCCCGGCTCCGGCGAGCCAGACCATACGCATCCGGTCACCTTGGCCGATGACATGGCCGGTCTGGAGATCGATGACAGCGACCCGCTGGCCACCAAGCTGACCCTGGCCCAGGAATTCCTGGCCATCGGCGACAAGGAAGGCGCCCGTTCACTGGCCGAGGAAGTCATGGCTGAATCGTCCAGCGCCACGGTCAAGGCCCAGGCCCAGCGCCTGCTGGACCAAAGCCGCTGAGCGGCAGGCCCTCTCCGGCAAGCCCCGCTCTGCGGGGCTTTTTCATGGCCGGGTGCGCCAGCCGCTTTATGATGGCGCCATGCGAATCGCCCTGGGCATCACCTATAACGGACAGGCCTACCAGGGCTGGCAAAGCCAGCCCAGCGGCAACACTGTCCAAGACCATCTCGAAGCGGCGCTGAGCCGCTTTGCCGCCTCCCCCATCTCCACCATTTGCGCAGGCCGCACCGATGCCGGTGTGCACGGCCTCATGCAGGTGGTGCATTTTGACGCCCCTGTGGAACGCACCGAGGCCTCCTGGGTGCGCGGCACCAACACCTTTCTGCCCAAGGACATCGCCGTCCAGTGGGCGCGGACCGTGCCGGACGCGTTTCACAGCCGGGCCTGCGCCACATCGCGCCGCTATGGCTATGCCTTGCTGCAGTCGCCGGTGCGCCCCAGCGTCGAGGCTGGCCGGGTCGGCTGGGTGTTCCAGCCGCTCGACCTGCAGGCCATGGAGCGCGCGGTGCAGTACCTGCTGGGCGAGCACGATTTCTCGTCGTTTCGCGCTGCCGGCTGCCAGGCCAAGTCGCCGGTCAAGACCTTGTATGCGATCCACATTGGCCGCAGCGCCCAACGCCCTAGTGCCTCCCGCGACGGGGTGCCTTCGTGCTACTGGCGCTTTGACTTCCAGGGCAGCGCCTTTCTGCACCACATGATCCGCAACATCATGGGCTGTCTGGTCGTGATTGGCCAGGGCACCAAGCCGCCGCAATGGATGCAGGAGGTGCTGCAGGCCCGCAGCCGCGAGACCGCTGCTCCCACTTTCTCGCCCGACGGCCTGTACTTTCTGGGCCCCCAGTACGATGCGCACTGGGGCCTGCCCACCGAGGCCATTTCTTTTGACTGGTTTGCCTGAACAAGGAGTTCCATTGACTGCGATGCAAGCAACTGCGGGCCGCACCCGCATCAAGATCTGTGGCCTGACGCGTGAACAGGACGTGGACGCGGCCGTGGCCGCCGGGGCGGATGCCATTGGCTTTGTGCTCTACCCCGCCAGCCCCCGGGCCGTGACCGCCGAGCGCGCCGCCGAGCTGGCGCGCCGCCTGCCGGCCTTTGTAACGCCAGTGCTGCTGTTTGTCAATGAACCGCCTGCCCAGGTGATGGCCGCCTGCGGCAAGGTGCCCGGCGCGATCGCGCAGTTCCATGGGGATGAGACCCCGGAGCAATGCCTGGCATCGACCGGCGGCGGCGAGCGCAGCTTTTTGCGCGCCGCACGCATACCCCTTGGCGACGCTGCGGTGCAGTTCGACCTCGTAGAATATGCCCATCGATATTCACACGCCAAGGCCATCCTGCTCGACGCCCATGTCGAGGGGTTCGGCGGTGGCGGCAAAGCATTCAATTGGTCACTGCTTCCAACAAACGTAGCCTCTCATCTCGTTTTGTCTGGTGGACTCACGCCTGCAAACGTGACCGATGGCATTGTGCAAGTCAGACCGCGCTGCCTCTCGCTCGCGGTGGATGTGAGCTCCGGCGTTGAGAGGACCGGTGCCGATGGCAAGGCCATCAAGGGCACCAAGGACGCCGAAAAAATCCAACAGTTTGTCGCAGCCGTGCGTGCCGCTGACACACTACTTGCCAAGAATCCCTTCCATGTTTGAATACCAGCAACCCGATACTGCGGGCCATTTCGGCCCCTATGGCGGCAGCTTTGCCAGCGAAACCCTGACCCACGCCCTGGTCGAGCTGCGCGAGGCCTATGACAAGTACCAGAACGATCCGGAGTTCCTGCGCGAATTCCAGTACGAGCTGGCCCACTATGTCGGCCGCCCCTCGCCCGTCTACCACGCAGCGCGCATGTCGCGCGAGATGGGTGGCGCGCAGATCTACCTCAAGCGCGAGGACCTCAACCACACCGGTGCCCACAAGATCAACAATGTGATCGGCCAGGCCATGCTGGCCAAGCGCATGGGCAAGCCGCGCATCATTGCCGAGACCGGCGCCGGCCAGCACGGTGTGGCCACTGCCACCATCTGCGCCCGCTATGGCCTCGAATGCGTGGTCTACATGGGCAGCGAAGACGTGCGCCGCCAAAGCCCCAACGTCTACCGCATGAAGCTGCTGGGCGCCACCGTGGTGCCGGTCGAGTCGGGCAGCAAGACCTTGAAGGACGCGCTCAACGAGGCCATGCGCGACTGGGTGGCGAATGTGGACAACACCTTCTACATCATCGGCACCGTGGCCGGCCCCCACCCCTACCCGATGATGGTGCGCGATTTCCAGAGCGTGATCGGCAACGAGTGCCTGTCCCAGATGCCGGCGCTGTTCAAGGAACAGAACATGGCCGCTGAGCAACCCGATGCAGTGATTGCCTGCGTCGGGGGCGGCAGCAATGCCATGGGTATCTTCTACCCCTATATCCCCTATGAGAACACGCGCCTGATAGGCGTCGAAGCGGCTGGCGAAGGCCTGGACAGCGGCAAGCACTCCGCATCGCTGCAGCGGGGATCCTCCGGTGTGCTGCATGGCAACCGCACCTATATCCTGCAGGACGACAACGGCCAGATCACCGAGACCCATTCCATCAGCGCCGGCCTGGACTACCCCGGCGTCGGCCCCGAGCATGCCTGGTTGCAGGAAATCGGCCGTGCCCAGTATGTCGGCATCACCGACCAGGAGGCGCTCGATGCCTTCCACTACCTGTGCCACACCGAAGGCATCATCCCGGCGCTGGAATCCAGCCACGCCGTGGCCTATGCGATGAAGCTGGCCAAGACCATGCGCCAGGACCAGTCCATCCTCGTGAGCCTGTCGGGCCGGGGCGACAAGGACATTGGCACGGTGGCCGATCTCTCGGGCGTCGACTTTTATGCCCAACCCTCCAGCCGCGGCGTGGCCGTCAAGGGGAGCTACACCAAATGAGCCGTATCGCCGCTACTTTTGACCAGCTGAAGCTGGCCGGCCGCAAGGCCTTGATTCCTTATGTCACCGCCGGCTTTCCGTTTGCCGACATCACACCTGCGCTGATGCACGGCATGGTCGATGCGGGCGCCAACGTGATCGAGTTGGGCGTGCCCTTCTCGGACCCGATGGCCGACGGCATCGTCATCCAGAAAGCCGGGGAGAAGGCCCTGTCGCTGGGCATTGGCATGAAGCAGGTGCTGGCGATGGTGGCCGAGTTCCGCGTGAAGGACAACACCACGCCGGTGGTGCTGATGGGTTATGCCAACCCGGTCGAGCGCTACGAACAGGTGCACGGCAAAGGCGCTTTTGTGCGCGATGCCGCTGCCGCCGGAGTCGATGGCCTGCTGGTGGTAGACTACCCGCCCGAAGAATGCGAAGCCTTTGCGGCCGATCTGCGTGCGCATGGCATGGACCTGATCTTCCTGCTGGCGCCCACCTCGACGCCGGAGCGCATGCAGCAAGTGGCGCGCGTGGCCAGCGGCTATGTGTACTACGTCTCGCTCAAGGGCGTTACCGGTGCGGGCACGCTCGATACCGGCGCCGTCGAAGCGATGCTGCCGCAAATCCGCCAGCATGTGCATATCCCTGTGGGCGTAGGCTTTGGCATTCGCGATGCGCAGACGGCCCAGGCCATCGGCAAGGTGGCCGATGCCGTGGTGATCGGCACCCGCATCATCCAGCTGATCGAAAACCAGCCGCACGAGAAAGTCGTGGCGCTGGTCTCCGATTTTTTGCGTGGCATCCGCAAGGCGCTTGACGCATAATGCGCCTCCTGGGCTGCGCCGTGCGCAGCCCGACGAGTGCGAGAGCAAAGGAAAACAACCATGTCCTGGCTAGAGAAACTGTTACCCGCCAAGATCCAGCACACCGACCCGGCCGAGCGTCGCCAGATGCCCGAAGGTCTGTGGATCAAGTGTCCAGCCTGCGAAGCCGTGCTGTACAAGGCCGACCTGGAGCACAACTTCAATGTCTGCCCCAAGTGCAGCCACCACCACCGCATGTCGGCGCGCGCGCGCCTGAACCAGTTTCTGGACGCCGAAGGCCGCTACGAGATTGGCCAGGAAGTGCTGCCCGTCGATGCGCTGAAGTTCAAGGACAGCCGCAAGTACCCAGAGCGCCTCAAGGAAGCGCTGGAAAACACCGGCGAGACCGATGCGCTGGTGGTAATGGGGGGCTCGGTCAAGAGCGTCAACCTGGTGGTCGCCTGCTTCGAGTTTGAATTCATGGGCGGCTCGATGGGTTCGGTCGTCGGCGAGCGCTTTGTGCGCGGCGTCGAAACCGCCATCGAGCAAAAGGTGCCGTTCGTGTGCTTCACCGCCACCGGTGGTGCGCGCATGCAGGAAGGCCTGCTCAGCCTGATGCAGATGGCCAAGACCAATGCCGCGCTGACCCGCTTTGCCAAGAAGGGCCTGCCCTATATCAGCGTGCTGACCGACCCCACGATGGGCGGCGTGTCCGCCGGTTTTGCCTTCATGGGCGACATCGTCATGGCCGAGCCCAAGGCGCTGATCGGCTTTGCCGGCCCGCGCGTGATCGAGAACACCGTGCGCGTGAAGCTGCCGGAGGGCTTCCAGCGCGCCGAGTTCCTGCAACAAAAGGGCGGCGTGGACATGATCGTTGACCGCCGCGAGCTGCGTGACCGCATCGCCAGCAGCCTGGCCATGCTGCAGCGCCTGCCCGCTGACGCCGTGGCCTGATCGGCCCCGATACCCCAGCGGCCTACTCAGGGCCGCTACCCCCACAAAAAAACCGCCCTAGGCGGTTTTTTCGCGTCCGGGCTTGCGCCCCACAAGTGTCAGATCACACAGCCAGCAGCAGCCGCGACTGCAGGTGGGCCAGCATAATGGAGATGATCTGCAAACCCACCAGCAGCACGATGGGCGACAGGTCCACACCGCCAACCAGCGGAATGATCTTGCGCAGCGGGCGCAGCAGCGGCGCGGTCAGCTGGTAGAACACGGCATTCATCACCGCGTTGCCCGACGACAGCCAGGACAGCACCGCATGCACCAGCGTGACCACCACCATCGTGGAGATGCCGATATTGGCCACGCCAATGGTGGCGACCACCAGCACCGACAGCAGCGATGACAGCCCCCCCGCCGCCAGCCACAGCAGCACAAACTGGACCACCTGCACCAACCAGGCGCCCAGGATGCTGGCCCAGTCGCCGCCGGGCAAGCCCTTGGTTATCCTGCGCAGCGGCAGCACCATCCAGCTGGTCAGCGCCAGCACCAGCTGCCCCAGCGGGTTGTTGAAGGAGACGCGCTGGTACTGCATATACCAGCGCAGCAGGCAGGCACCGGTCAGCAGACCACCTGCAATATTGAGCAGCAGGGACAGGATTTGAAAAAGCATCGGTGTTTTCCAATCGGGAGCGATCCCGAGAATGCGAAATTTGCTATTAAAAACGAAGCTGACAGACCAATGGCAAAGGGCTTCAAGCTGTTATTCTAGGGCCGCGGCCAGGTCCCGTGCCACCAAATCCCCCAGCGTGCCAGGGACGAAAAGCGGTGCAGCAGTCGGACACTACGGCTTTTGCCGGCACAGGGCACGCTAAAAATCTTAAAATGACAGGTTTTGGCCGTTTACCAGCGCAATGCTGGCCTCTTCATGTCTGAAAACCACACCACTCCCGAGACCGCGCCGGTTGCGCACGACGAAAACCAACTGATTGCCGAGCGCCGCGAAAAACTCAAAGCCCTGCGCGAAGCACAGCGCCAAGGCAAAGGTGTGGCTTTTCCCAACGACTTCAAGCCCGCCGACCGCGCAGCCGATCTGATTGCGGCCCACGCCGAGCAGGACGCCGCCGACCTGGACGCTGCCGCACTGACGGTCAGCGTCGGCGGCCGCATGATGCTCAAGCGCGTGATGGGCAAGGCCAGCTTTGCCACCGTGCAGGATGCCACCGGCCGTATCCAGCTCTACGTCACCCGCGATGCGGTGGGCGAGGAGCTGTACGCCGATTTCAAGAAATGGGATCTGGGCGACATCATCGGCGCCGAAGGCCAGCTGATGAAGACCAAGACCGGCGAGCTGTCGATCAAGGTGACCAAGATCCGCATGCTCACCAAGAGCCTGCGCCCCATGCCCGACAAGTTCCACGGCATGGCCGATCTGGAGCAGAAGGTGCGCCAGCGCTATGTCGACCTGATGACCGACGAAGACGCACGCAAGCGCTTTGTGGCCCGCTCCAAGGCGGTCTCCGGCATCCGCGAGTTCATGGTCGAGCACGGCTTTCTCGAAGTCGAGACCCCGATGCTGCACCCGATCCCCGGTGGCGCCAATGCCAAGCCCTTCATCACCCACCACAATGCGCTCGACCAGGAGATGTACCTGCGCATCGCTCCGGAGCTCTACCTCAAGCGCCTGATCGTCGGTGGCTTCGAGCGCGTGTTCGAGATCAACCGCAACTTCCGCAACGAAGGGGTGTCGGTACGCCACAACCCTGAGTTCACGATGATGGAGTTCTACGCGGCCTACTGGAACTACCGCGATGTGATGGACTACACCGAAGCGCTGATCCGCGACGCCGCGATGAAGGCCGTGGGCACCTTGGAGTTGAGCTATGGCGGCAAGCCGGTGGACCTGACCCAGCCCTTCGAGCGCCTGACCATCACCGAAGCCATCGTCAAGTACACCGATGCCGGCGAGAACGTGGGCAACCGCGAATGGCTCACCAATGCCTTGAAGAAGCTGGGCATGAAGGAAGAGAAGGACAAGCTGGCAGGCCGCACCCTGGCCAGCCTGCAGGTGCTGTACTTTGAGGAAGTGGTCGAGGACAAGCTCTGGAACCCCACCTTCATCATGGAGCACCCGACCGAGATCAGCCCGCTGGCCCGCGCCAACGATGACCGCCCCGAAGTGACCGAGCGCTTTGAGCTCTACATCACCGGCCGCGAGTTCGGCAACGGCTTCTCCGAGCTGAACGATGCCGAAGACCAGGCCGCGCGCTTCAACGCCCAGGTCGCTGCCAAAGATGGCGGCGATGACGAAGCCATGTACTACGACCACGACTTTGTGCGCGCGCTCGAGTACGGCATGCCACCCACCGGCGGCTGCGGCATCGGTATCGACCGCTTCATGATGCTGCTGACCGACAGCGCCAGCATCCGCGACATCATCCTGTTCCCCGCGCTGCGCCGGGAGCAATAAAGCGCGCGGCAGGCCCCTGGCCTGCCAGCAGCGCCCAGCGGCACAGGCTCTGCCCAGAGCCTGTGCCGCTTTTTTCTTGGCTTGCCGCCGCCGATATACTGGCCTGCATGCAGATACCCCGTTACTGGGCGCAAGCACGCCTGCGACATGAAACCAGCCCGCGCCATGGCGCCACCGTGCAGCGCTGGGGCTGGTCCGACCACAGCCCCGAAGCCGCACAAGCCCATGCCCAACAGCGCGCCCAGGCTGCGCTCGACCAGGTGCTCAGCGCCCCGCAACTGCGCCATCTGGATGCCAGCTTTCAGCGCATGGAACGGCTCGGTGAATATGGCCTGAATGGCCAGACCCCCATCCGGGAAGAGATCCTGGGCCAGCGCGGCCAGACCGTGATGACGCGCAACAGCTACGGCGCGCACTGCCTCAACACCCCCGATGTCGCCATCGCCGACATGGACTTCCCGCCGCAACCCCAGCCACCCAGTGCGGCACCGCTGCTGGCCGCAGCTGTCTTGGCGCTGGCGGTGGGCTTCGTCGTCTTTGCGCAGGGTGGCGTGCTGCCCGCGATGGCGGTGCTGGCGGGCGGGGCCGTGGTCCTGGTGCTGTGGCTGCGGCGCTGGTTGAACCTGCGCCAAAAACAGGCCGGCAGCGCCGATCCCCGGCAGTTGGCGCTGGAGCGGGTCACCGCCTTCAGCCAGCAGCACCCCGAATGGGGTCTGCGCGTCTACAGCACGCCCAAGGGGCTGCGCATCATCGTCACCCACGAGGCCTTGCGGCCCGGCGACAGCGCGGTGCAGGATCTGTTCTCTGCGTTGCAGGTCGATCCGGTCTACCAGCGCCTGTGCCTGCAGCAGCAGTGCTTTCGCGCCCGCGTGACCGGCAAGCCCTGGCGCATGGGCCTGTCCGGCCCCAGCCCGCAGGTGCGGCGCTGGCCGGTGGCTGCCAGCCAACTGGCAGCACGCGCTGAATGGACGCATGTCTACGACCAGCAGGCAGCGCGGTACAGCGCCTGCCAGTTCATTGCGCAGCTGGGCCAGTCCCGCATGGGCATGGACATCCAGGCCCTGGTCGACTGGCATGACGAAGCCTGCCGCGCCCAGCAAAGCCAGCTGCCGCTGGCCTGAAGCCCGCTCCATCGTCATCGATAATCAGCGCATCCCCCACCACGGGCCCATCTGGCGCCCGTTGCGCGCCCTGCTCCCGCCATGAACCGACTCAAACTCCTGATTCCCGAATGGGCCACCGAATGGGTGGACATCATCGTGCCTGCGATACAGATCACCTTGATCCTGCTGCTGGCCATCACGCTCAACTACGTCACCCGCAAGCTCATCACCCGCGTGGCCCAGCACTACCACTGGCCGCTGGAGCTGGCCGTGCCCGTCAAGGGCTTGGTGCGCTGGCTCATCATTGGCGGCACCTGCCTGTTGATTCTGGAGCGCCTGGGGGTCAGCGCCACCGTGCTGTGGACGGCGTTCTCCGGCTTTGCCGCGGTCGGCGCCGTGGCCTTCTTCGCTGCCTGGAGCGTGCTGTCCAACTTCTTCTGCGCGGTGCTGATCTTCACCGTGCGGCCCTACCGGCTGGGCGACTACATCGAGGTGCTGGACGGTCTGGACAAGCCCGGTGCCAAGGGCCGGGTGGTCGATATCAACATGCTCTACACGACACTCGAAGATTTTGTGGCGGACCGCAGCCAAAGCGTGGTGCTGCAAATCCCCAACACCCACATCTTCCAGAAGGTGGTGCGTCGCTGGACCGATGATCCCCCGCCCCAGCAGCCGCCAGAGGCCAGCCCGGCTGCGCCAGCCGATACGCCCGCTGTACCGTGACACCGCGCATTCCAGGCGGCTGTCAGCGCCAGCCTACCGGTACTTGCCTCTTCGGCCCACGGCGCTGATTCGCCCCCCTGCTTAAGATCAACCATCACATGACAACAGGAGGTGTTCGATGCTTAAGTGGGCCATTATTTTTGCGGTGATCTCGTTGCTGGCCGGTGTGTTCGGCTTTACCGGTGTAGCCTCTGGCGCCGCCGGAATCGCGAAGATCCTTTTCTTCATCTTCATCGCCATCACGGTGATCTTCCTGGTGATCGCCCTGCTGGGTGTCGGCGCCGTCGCCTGACCCCGCCTCCACCAGCCATCGCTGACGAATGCCTGCCCCGTGCAGGCATTTTTTTGGTCCGCCGCAGCCGGGTCGCCTTGCGGCGGCCCAGGGCACGGACTAGCGCGTGCCCGTCCCGGGCCGCACCGCACGCTGCGCCGCATCGAGCTGCCAGCGCCCGCTGTGGAAGGCCTGCACGCTGTCGCGGTGGGCCACGGACACCAGCGATCCGCCGCGCGCACGCACCAGCGCTACCAGCGCCGCATAGACCTCGGCCTCGGTCGCCTGGTCCAGCGCGCTGGTGGCCTCGTCGGCAAACACCCAGGCCGGGCGTTGGAGCAGCACCCGTGCAATCGCCAGGCGCTGCTGCTCCCCGCCCGAGAGCATGGCGTTCCAGGCGGCAGTCTCATCCAGCCGCTCCACCAACGGTGCCAGCTGCGCGGCGCGCAAGGCTGCCTGCAGCTGGGCATCGTCATAGTCCGCAGCGGGCTGCGGGTAGGCCAGGGCCTGGCGCAGGCTGCCATCGGGGAAATAAGGGCGCTGCGCAATGAACATGCTGTCCATCGGCCGCTGCACCCGTCCATGCGCAAACGGCCAAATGCCGGCCAGGCTGCGCAGCAACGTGGATTTGCCGCTGCCCGAGCGTCCGCTGATCAGCACGTCCTCGCCGGCCGCCAGCTGCAATGCCGCATTGTCGATCACCACCCGGCCATCGGGCAGCGCTACCTGCAGCCCCTGGGTTTGCAGATGGCCAGCGGCCTCCAGCGTCGGGCCCTGGGCTTGGGCCTGGGCGCGCAGACCGGCGTCAAAGCTCGCCAGCCGCCGCGTGGTGGCTCGCCAGGCCGCTATATCGCTGTAGTTGTTGACGATCCAGCTGAGCGCGTCCTGCACCTGGTTGAATGCCGAGGCAATCTGCATCAGCTGGCCCAGCTGAATGGCACCGCTGAAAAAGCGCGGCGCGGCAATGATGAAGGGAAACACCACGGCGGCCTGGCCAAAGAAATTGGTGAACCAGGCGAGCTTCTTTTGCTGGCGGATCAGCAGCAGGTAGTTGCCCAGCACATCGCCAAAGCGCAGGCGCAGCTGCTCGCCCTCTACCCGCTCTCCGCCATCCATCGCGATGGCTTCGGCATGCTCACGCACCCGGACCATGTGGTGGCGGTAGTTGGCCTCCAGGCGCTGTTGCTGGATATTCAGACCCACCTGCGGCTTGCCCAGCCACAGCGATACCGCGCTGCCGACCAGGCAGTACACGACGGCCATCCAGACCATAAAGCCGGGAATATGCAGGCTGCCGCCGCCCAGCATGGCAGGCAGATCCAGATCCATCGCCGCGCTCAGCCCCCAGAGGATGCCGACAAAGCTGACAAAGGTGACCAGGGCGTTGAGCAGCCCCATGCTGAGCGCCACAGTGTAGCTGCTGAACAGGTTGATGTCTTCCTGGATGCGCTGGTCGGGGTTGTCCGGCATCTGCTGGCTGCCGCTGTAGCGGCCCAGCTCCATGCGGTAGAAGGCCTTGTGGGCCAGCCAGCGGCCTTGCAGGTGCTCGGTCAGCCAGCGGCGCCAGTGCCACTGCAGCAGCTGGGTGAGGTAGAACTTGTAGACTGCAATGACGATGTAGACCAGCGCCAGCCACAGAAAGCGCCAGAGCTGGTGCCAGAACACATCGGCCTGCTTGTTCTGCAGCGCATCGTAGAACACCCGGTTCCAGCTGTTGATCTGCACCAGCATGAACACGGCCGCCAGGTTAAGCGCGACGATGGCGGCCAGCAGGCCCCAGGCGCGGACCTTGTCCTCGGAAACAAAATACGGCCGGGTCAGCGCCAGGGCCTCGCGGCCGGCCAGCGCCACACGGCGCAAAGGGTGGTGAAGGGGCATCGCTCTCTGCCAGCTAGGGGATGAGAGCAATCTAGAGGACGGGGCTGAGGCGAGGCTTAAACCGCCGCCTCCGTCAAAAAGCGGTTCAGCCCAGCAGGTCCAGCGCGTCCTGGTAGGCCGGCTGGCGCATCAGCTCATCCCAGGGCTGGGGCACCGTCTCGGGCAGCAGCGCCAGGCGGCGCGATTCCGAATCTTCGTCCGGCTGCCAGCGGCCGCTGCGCAGCGCATCGTCCATGCCGTCGAGCAACTCGTCCACATGGGCGCCCAGGCCCAGGCTCTGGTTGCACAGCAGCACCATGTCGCAGCCGGCAGACAACGCGGCCAGCGCGGCCTCGGTATAGCTGATCACGCTGCCATTGATGCGGCGCGCGCCTTCCATACTCAGGTCATCGCTGAAGATCGCACCGTCATAGCGCAGGCGCGTGCGCAATACGTCCTTGAGCCATTTCTCGCTGAAGCCGGCCGGGCGCTTGTCCACCTTGGGGTAGATGACATGGGCGGGCATCACCGCCGTCAGCACGCTGCTCAGCCAGGGGTAAGGCGCGGCATCCTCGGCGAGGATGGCGCTCAAGCTGCGCCCATCGACGGGGATGGCAACATGCGAATCCGCCTTGACAAAGCCATGGCCGGGGAAATGCTTGCCGCAGTTGCCCATGCCGGCCTGCAGCAGGCCATGCATCAGGCTCTTGGCCAGCATCGCCACCACTCGCGGGTCGCGGTGAAAGCTGCGGTCACCGATGACCGAGCTTTCGCCGTAGTCCAGATCCAGCACCGGCGTGAAGCTGAAATCCACCGCGCAGGCCCGCAGCTCGGCGCCCAGCACATAGCCGGCAGCGGTGGCGGCATTCATCGCCCGCATCGCACCGCTGCCCTCACGTTTGCGGCTGCCCTGGCCGTCGTCCATCCACATCTGGCCGAAATGCCGCATCGATGGCAGGTGTGTGAAGCCATCGGTGCGAAAACGCTGCACGCGCCCGCCCTCGTGGTCCACACAGATCAGCAGGTCGGGCTTGATGGCCTTGATCTGCGCGCACAGCTGCACCAGCGCCGAGCGGCTCTCCCAGTTGCGGGCAAACAGGATGATGCCGCCCACCAGCGGGTGTGCGAGACGGGCGCGGTCGGCATCGGTCAGGGCCGTGCCGGCGATATCAATGATCAGAGGAGCGTGCATGGATGGATGCGAAAGAGTCAGAAACGGGCCCTGGCAGGGCCCGGAGGATCGGAAATCAGAGCTTCTCGACCACGCAAAAGCTGGCGGCGTAGTCGACCTCGTCGGTCACGGTGATATGCGCCGTCAGGCCTTGCGCCTCGAACCAGGCGGCCAGCTCGCCATGCAGCCGGATGCCGGGCTTGCCGCTGGGCAGGTTGATGACCTCGCAGTGGCGCCAGGTCATCGGCATGCGCATGCCCAGGCCCACGGCCTTGCTGAAGGCCTCCTTGGCCGAAAAGCGCGTCGCCATGTAGCGCACGCCCCGGTCGGGCCAGCGCTCGCTGCGGCGGCGCCAGACAGCCAGCTCCCCCTCGGCCAGCACCTTGTGGGCAAAGCGCTCGCCCTGGCGCTCCAGGGTCGCACGGATGCGGCGGATATCACAGATGTCGGTGCCAATACCGTAAATCATGCTGTCACAGACCTGGGCGGGCGGTTACAGCAGCACGCCATCGGCGCGGGCGTCGAGCGAGCGGCGGTAGGCACGCACAGCCTCGGCGTAACCCATCTCCAGCGCATCGGTCACAAAGGCGTGGCCGATCGACACTTCCAGCACCTGGGGCACATGGGTCACAAAGGGGGTCAGGTTGCGCAGGCTCAGGTCATGGCCGGCATTGACGCCCAGGCCCACCGCCTGCGCGGCCTTGGCGGCTGCCACGTAGCGCGCCAGCTGCGTGCTTTGCTCGGGCGTGCCAAAGGCGGCCGCATACGGCTCGGTGTACAGCTCGACCCGGTCGGCGCCCACAGCCTTGGCAGCGGCCATCTGCTCCGGGATCGGGTCCATGAACAGGCTCACGCGCACACCCAAGGCCTTGCACTCGTCAATCAGCGGCTTGAGGCGCTCGGCATCCTGCGGAAAGCTCCAGCCATGGTCGCTGGTGAACTGGTCCTCGCCATCGGGCACAAAGGTGGCCTGGTGCGGACGGTACTTGCGCACATAGTCCATCAGATTCTGGAAGGGATTGCCTTCGATGTTGTACTCGCGCTTGACCGGCCAGGTGGCGATCACGCCCGCGAGCTTTTCCACATCGCCGGGGCGGATGTGGCGCTCGTCCGGCCGGGGGTGCACGGTGATCCCCTGCGCGCCCGCTTCCAGGCACAGCCGTGCCGCACGCGTCACGCTGGGAATCTCCAGGTGGCGGGTGTTACGTACCAGTGCCACCTTGTTGAGGTTGATAGACAGGGCAGTTTTCACGGGGGTAGTCATAGCGATTGGATATCCATCATCAACTGGCGCGTACGCAATACCGGCTGACCACAGTGGTGTTGCAGCAGCGTACGCAACTGAACTTTTAACTCGCCGGCACACAACACGCAAGCCCTCAGAACAGCCGGATAGGGATTTGCCGCCGACAGCGCTTCCTCCAGGGCTTCCCATTGTGCACCGGTCAGGCCTGCCCTGTCCTGTCCATGGGCCTCGCGCAGGCCGGCATCGGGCACCAGCACATAGCGCGTGGCGGGTTGGAGCGGCTGCAGCGACAGCGTCTGCGCCGCCAGCGAGGGCAGCAGCCCCAGCTCGCGCAGCAGCAGCAGCTCGAAGGCGCGCAGCACGGGTTCGAGCACATCGCCATGGTCGGTGGCCAGCACGCGCACCACACCGGCATAGATGTCGAACAGGTTGGCAAAAGGGTCCTCGCGCGCCAGCAGCCGCATCAGCAGCTCATTGAGGTAGAGGCCCGACAGCAGGCCACCGCCCACCGGCATCGTGTGGCCGCCCACCCATTCAGCACTTTTGAGCGTGTGGATGTCCGAGCCGCCCTCGCCCGCGATGCCCCAGGACAGGCGCAGCGGCTGCAAGGCCAGCAGCACCGGACGAAAGTTGGAAGTGGGTTTCTTGACGCCCTTGGCAACCAGCGCCACGCGCCCCCGGTGGCGGGTAAAGCACTCCAGCACCAGGCTGGATTCACTCCAGTCATACCGGTGCAGGATATAGGCCGGTTCCTCGTTGACGCGCTTGACAGCCATGGCTCAGGGGGTTGCATTGCGTGGCCCGCGCGGGGCCACAGAAGAGGTCGGTATCACGCACGGGGCGCGCAACCCGTGCATAGCAGACGGTGCGCCAGGGTTGTGCTTATTCGTAGCCGAAGGACTTGACCCGGGCCTCGTCATCGGCCCAGCCGGACTTGACCTTGACCCAGACCTCCAGGAACACCTTGGCGTCCAGCAGCTTTTCCAGCTCCTGGCGCGCTTCGGTGCTGATGCGCTTGAGCTTTTCACCCTTCTCGCCAATCACCATCGCCTTGTGGCCATCGCGCTCGACGACGATGGTCGCGGCAATGCGCATGAAGCGGCCATGTGTCTTGCTGGGCTCTTCGTCGAACTTGTCGATGACAACGGTCGAGGTGTAGGGCAGCTCATCGCCGGTAAAGCGGAAGAGCTTTTCGCGCACCGTCTCGGACGCCAGGAACTTCTCGCTGCGGTCGGTCAGCTCTTCGGGACCGTAGAACCAAGCCTGCTCGGGCAGGTATTTTTCGCAGATGCCGAACAGGCGCTCGATATCGCCCTTGTTCTTGGCCGACATCGGTACGAACTCGGCAAAGGGGTGGCGCTCCTGCATGTCACGCAGCCAGGGCGCAATCTCGTGGCGGCGGTGCACGGTGTCGAGCTTGTTGGCGATCAGCAAGGTCGGAATGCCGGGCTTGAACAGCGACAGCACCTTGGCATCGGCCAGCGTAAAGCTGCCCGCTTCGACGACGAACAGGATCAGGTCCACATCACCGATGGCACCCATCACCGTCTTGTTGAGCGACTTGTTCAACGCGCGCGAATGGCGGGTCTGGAAGCCGGGCGTATCGACAAACACGAACTGGGTGTTGTCCTGCGTGCGGATACCGGTGATGCGGTGGCGTGTGGTCTGCGCCTTGCGCGAGGTGATCGAGATCTTCTGGCCGACCAGCGCATTCATCAACGTGGACTTGCCCACATTGGGCTTGCCAACGATGGCGATCAGGCCGCAGCGCTGGGGGCCGGTTGGCGCGGCAGGCGCCTCGGCCTGGCCGGCATCGGGGGCGCTGACGCGCGCCACGGTCGCACCGGGCTTGGCGGCGGCCAGCATCGCGTCCAGGTCGGAGAGGGTCTGGCCCGAAGGCAGCAGCTCTGCAGGGGCTTGGCCAGCAGCGCTTGGAGAAGGAGATTTTTTCGAGGTCATAAAAGCTTAGCGATGCTGGGTCTGCAGTTGTTGCAACATGATGGCGGCTGCCGCCTGCTCGGCCGCGCGGCGCGATGCGCCAGCGCCTCCGCTGCGGGCCTGGAAGGCCGGCACCACACAGTCGACATGGAAAGTCTGCGCATGCGCAGCACCGGTGGTGCCGGTCACCACATACTCCGGCACCGATTTCTTGCGTGCCTGCAGCCACTCCTGCAACGCCGTCTTGGCATCCTTGGACGCGGCGGGCATGTGCTGCGAGATCTCGACACGCTCATAGAGATGATGCACGATCGCCTCGGCCTGCGTATAGCCGGCATCCAAGTAAACCGCTCCAATAATCGCCTCGACCGCATCGGCCAGAATCGAAGGACGCTCGCGTCCGCCCGATTTGGACTCGCCCTCCCCCAGACGCAGCACCTTGGCCAGCTGCAGGCGCAGCGCAATCTGGTGCAAGGTGTCCTGCTTGACCAGGTTGGCCCGCATGCGCGAGAGCTCGCCTTCCGGGGTGCCCTTGAGCTTCTGGAACAGCATCGTCGATACCGCCAGGCCCAGCACCGAGTCACCCAGAAACTCCAGGCGCTCATTGTGATCCGCACAAAAACTACGGTGCGTTACCGCTCGCTGCAGCAACGCACCGTTCGCAAAGGAATACTGCAGGCGTTCCTGCAATCGGCTGAGTTCTGATTCCACCTACTTCACACTATCGTTAAAACGGAAGACCAGATAGGCCGGACCGTACAGCGGGATATCGCGCTCGTAGCTGTACGACACCACAATCTTGCCGTCCGTGTCCTTGGTCACTTCCAGATCATTGGCATTGACCGAGGTCATGTCATCAATGGCCTGCGAGCGCTCATAGATGGCGCGCACTTCCTGCACCGTAGTGCCCTGGCGCGCGGCCTTGACCGCGGCCTTCTTGATGTTCATGTTCTCGATCACGATCGGGACGGCCTTGCTGCCCACAATGGCCAAGGCCACGATGATGAAACCCCAGAGCACCACACCGATGAACGACATGCCGCGCTGGCGGTGCCTTGGTGCTTGTTTCATAGTCTGCATAGCCAATCCCTCTTAGAAAACTTTTTTAGTTAAACGGTCCGATACGCTTGATGTTACCGAAATTCATCCAGACAAAGAAGGCCCGGCCCACAATGTTGGCATCCGGCACAAAGCCCCAGTAACGGGAATCGAGCGAGTTGTCGCGGTTGTCGCCCATCATGAAGTAATGGCCTTCAGGCACCTTGCAGGTCACGCCTTCGACGCTGTAGCGGCAGTTGTCCTTGTACTTGAAATCCGTCACGCCCTGGACAAAATTGGGCACATCCGGGTTGATGATGGCGCGGTGCGTCTTGTCACCCAGCTGCTCCTCGATCTGCTTGAAGTAGCGCATCGCATCCTGCTCGAAATAATCGGGCTGGTTGGTCGTCGGCACCACCTTGCCATTGATCGTCAGGCGCTTGTTGATGTAGGCCACCTCGTCACCGGGCACGCCCACCACACGCTTGATGTAGTCCATGCTGGGCTGCGGCGGGTAGCGGAACACCATCACATCACCGCGCTTGGGCGCCGTGCCCTCGGTGATCTTCTTGTTGATCACCGGCAGGCGCACGCCATAGGTGAACTTGTTGACCAGGATCAGGTCGCCCACCTGCAAGGTCGGGATCATCGAGCCCGACGGGATCTTGAACGGCTCGAACAGGAAGGAGCGCAGGATGAAGACCACGGCGATCACCGGGAACAGGCCTGCGGTCCAGTCCAGCCACCAGGGCTGCATCAGCAGGCGCGTCTTGCCCTCTTGCACGTCGATGCCATCGACCTTGTCGATCCCCTGGGCATCGAGCTGCCGGCGCCGCTCGGCCGCCGACACTTCCAGCTGCGCGGCAGCCGCCTGGCGCCGGGGGAAGAAGTAAAAGCGCTCCGCCAGCCAGTAGGCGCCGGTGATCACCGTGGCCAAAAACAGCAGCAGTGCAAAATTGCCTTCGATGGCGCCGCTGTACCAGGCGCCCATATAGGCCACAAAGGCGGCCAGAATCAGTGTTGTCAGGAGTTGCATAGCTTTGCTTTTGGCTTCTTCTCTTCTTAATCGTCCACTTGCAGAATCGCCAGGAACGCCTCTTGGGGCACTTCGACCGAGCCGATCTGCTTCATGCGCTTCTTGCCGGCCTTCTGCTTTTCCAGCAGCTTGCGCTTACGCGTGATGTCGCCACCATAGCACTTGGCCAGCACGTTCTTGCGCATCGCCTTGACGGTTTCGCGGGCGATGATGTTGGCACCAATGGCCGCCTGGATCGCCACGTCGAACATCTGGCGGCTGATGATTTCGCGCATCTTGGCCACCACCGCACGGCCCCGGTAGACCGACTGCGAACGGTGCACGATGATGGACAGCGCGTCCACCTTCTCGCCGTTGAGCAGAATGTCGACCTTGACCACGTCGGAGGCCCGGTATTCCTTGAACTCGTAGTCCATCGAGGCATAGCCGCGCGAGACCGATTTGAGCTTGTCAAAGAAGTCCAGCACGATTTCGCCCAGCGGCATTTCGTAGGTGAGCATCACCTGGCGGCCGTGGTAGGCCATGTCCATCTGTACGCCGCGCTTCTGGTTGGCCAGGGTCATCACCGGGCCTACATAGTCCTGGGGCATATAGAGGTGCACGGTCACAATCGGTTCCCGCACCTCTTCCAGACGGCCGGCATCGGGCATCTTCGAGGGGTTTTCCACATCGATGAGTTCGCCATCGGCCTTGAGCACCTGGTAGACCACGCTGGGCGCGGTGGTGATCAAGTCCTGGTCGAACTCGCGCTCCAGGCGCTCCTGCACGATTTCCATGTGCAGCAGGCCCAGGAAGCCGCAGCGGAAGCCAAAGCCCAGTGCCTGCGACACCTCGGGCTCGTAATGCAGTGCTGCATCGTTGAGCTGCAGTTTTTCCAGCGCGTCACGCAGCTGGTCGTATTCGGAGGCCTCGGTCGGGTAGAGACCTGCGAACACTTGGGATTTGACTTCCTTGAAGCCCGGCAGCGGCGCGCTGGCGGGGCCCAGGTTGTTGGGCAGCTTCTTTTCCAACGTGATCGTGTCACCCACCTTGGCGGCCTTCAGCTCCTTGATGCCGGCAATGATGTAGCCCACCTCTCCGGCCTTGAGCACATCGCGCGGCTCATTGGCGGGCGTGAACACGCCCAGGCTGTTGGCTTCATAGGCCGCGCCGGTGGCCATCATCTTGAAGCGCTCGTTCTTCTTGAGCTGGCCATCGACCACGCGCACCAGCATCACGACGCCCACATAGGGGTCAAACCAGCTGTCCACGATCATCGCGCGCAGGGGCGCTTCGGGCTCGCCCTTGGGTGGCGGCACCTTGGCCACCACGGCTTCCAGAATGTCTTCAATGCCCATGCCGGTCTTGGCCGAGCAG
Source organism: Comamonas sediminis (assembly GCF_041107495.1). Taxonomy (NCBI): domain Bacteria; kingdom Pseudomonadati; phylum Pseudomonadota; class Betaproteobacteria; order Burkholderiales; family Comamonadaceae; genus Comamonas; species Comamonas sediminis. The sequence goes on along the minus strand of NZ_JBGBDC010000008.1, from coordinate 167,802 downwards.
GGAATCGCGTCGCTGGCATCAATGCCGATCACATCTTCGATCTCGGCCTTGGCATTGTCCGGGTCTGCATTGGGCAGATCCATCTTGTTGAGCACCGCGAACACTTCCACGCCCAGGTCCAGCGCGGTGTAGCAATTGGCCACCGTCTGGGCTTCAACGCCTTGCGACGCATCGACCACCAGCAGCGCACCTTCGCAGGCCGACAGCGAACGCGAGACTTCATAGGAGAAGTCCACGTGGCCGGGGGTGTCGATCAGGTTCAGGTTGTAGACCTGGCCGTCCTTGGCCTTGTAGTGCAGGGCCGCCGTCTGCGCCTTGATGGTGATACCGCGCTCTTTCTCGATGTCCATCGAGTCCAGCACCTGTGCCTCCATGTCGCGCTCGGCCAGGCCTCCGCAATATTGGATCAGGCGGTCCGCCAAGGTCGACTTGCCATGGTCAATATGGGCAATGATGGAAAAATTACGAATGTGCTGCATTAACAAACAACGGAAAAAGGCCTGGAATCGGGCGCGCACGCCAAAGGGGGCTGGAGATTCCAGCCAAAACACGCATTGTAGGCAAAAAACAATGCACCCCAGCGGGGATAGCCGATCCCGCCGGGGTGCCGTGCTGTGGGCCGTATCAGCCCCTCATCAATGCCACTGCATCTCGCCCTTGGCCACCTTGGCGCTCAGCGCCAGGCCTTCCAGACCGCCCAGGTGGGGAAAGCGCTGCTTCATTGCCGCTTCCAGTGCAGCGCCGTCCTTGGCCTTGGCCGTTTCTTCGTCAAAGGCGCGGATGTAATCGGCGGTAAAGTCCACGGCCGCCGTGCCCGCTGGCATCGTGCCGGCAAAGTGGCCGGGGATCACCACATCGGGGCCCAGCGCCTTGATGCGCGCCAGCGTCGCCAGCCAGTCGCTGTGCGACTGCGGCGTCTGGGTATCGGCCATCCAGACATGCTCACCGGCCATCACCGGGATGCCACCGGCCACCGTCTTGATCGACGGAATCCAGACCACCGTGCGGTCCGGCGTAGGGCCGTCCAGGCCAATCAGCTGCAAGGCCTGGCCATCCACCTGCAGGCTGTCGCCCTGCAGCGGCTGGGGCACCACCAGCTGCTTGGGCGCGTTCTCGCCCAGCTTCGGGCCCCAGACCTTGAGCTTCTCGTCCTTCGTGGCCTCGATATGGGCAATGGTCTGCGGGGTCGCCACAATCCTGGCGTCTGGGAACGCGGCTTGCAAGGTGTCCAGACCAAAGTAGAAGTCCGGGTCGCCATGGCTGATGTAGATGGTCGTCAGGCGCTTGCCGCTGGCCTTGATCTTGTCGGCCAGCTTGCGCGCCTGCTCGGCCGAGAACTGCGCATCGATCAGCACCGCCTCGGTCTTGCCCTGCACCAGCACCGAGGAGACGGCAAAGATCGCTTGTTCGCCAGGATTGAAGACCTCGGTGGTCAGGGTCGCCTGTTGGGTATCGGCCGGCGCGGGGGCCGCAGGCGCGCTGGCGGCCGGCGCAGCGGGCGCCTGCTGGGTGCTGCTGCGCTCACAGCCCACCAACAAGGCAGCGGCCAGCGCACAGGCGGACAGGGTGTAGTAGCGTTGTTTCATGGTCTGGTTTGCTTTCAAAAAGGGATTCAACAAAGGTGGGCGCAGGCCAGGCTGCAACCCGGTGATTCAGGCTCCGGCAGCAGCCCCCTCTGCCATCGCTTGCGCCAGGGCTGCGTGGAACTGGGCCAGTTCCTGCGCCAGGCTTTCGCGCTGGCGAAAACGCTTGCCGGCGCGCTCGTACCAGTTTTCGGCGTCTTCCAGATCGCCTTCCTGCAAATGCACGATGCCGTGCAACCAGGCGGCCAGCAGGCCGGGAATGCGCTGCACGCCATCGTGGGCGGCATGCCAGTCACCCGCTTGCAACTGGGCCGCCAGCCCCTGCAACTGGCGCAGTTCGTCCGGCGTCTGCATGGCCGTCATGGCTGCATCGCCTGGCGCATCGCAGCGCTGTCCACCACCTGCTCCATGCGGATGATCTGGCCACCGCGCAGCTGGTACAGGTGCGAAAAGCCCGCCTCCATCGCCCGGCCGCTGGCGCGGTGGGTGCCGGTGTAGCGGCCAAAGGCGGCCACCCGGTCGCCATCGGCCAGGTAGCTGTGCACATGGACGCGGAAGTCCGCCCAGTCGCTGCCCAGCCGCGCAAACACACCCTCCACGATCTGCGCGGCGCCCACATACTCGCCGGCATAGGGCGATCCGGCCGCCTCGATCCAGCGCACATCGGGCGCCAGCGCCGCCATCAAATGGCGGGCGTTGTCCTCGGGGCTGCCTTCATAGGTGGCACGAATGGTGTCCAGGTTGCGGGTGGTCATTGAGAGCCTCCGTACAGATTCAGGCAGCCAGGCACTGCGCCACAAAGGCCTGGGGGTTGGAGAAAGCGGCGCTGGCGTTCAGCAGCTGGCGCTGGCCATCGCGCTCCAGCACAAAGCTGGGCACACCCTGGGCGCCCAGCTGGCGCATCAGCTGCCGGGCCTGGGCCATTCGGGCGTTGTTGGCGTCCATCAGCGCGGCATCGGGTTGCGCCAGCCGGGCGGCAGCGTCGTTCAGGCCCAGGCCCCGCAGCAGATCGAGCAGCACGGGAATGGCCGTGTTGTCCAGCCCATCCACATAGCGCGCATGCTGGATGGCCTTGAGCGCCTCGGCCTCGCGCTCTGGTGCCGTCAGGTGCACGGCCGTCAGCGCCACCGTGGCGGGGCCGCTGTCAAACATCTGTTGCGGCTTCTCGAGCACCTCGCTGCGGTAGCGCTGGCTGAAAGGCTGGCCGGTCAGGCGCTCGATGCGCTGGTCATTGCTCCAGGCATAGGCGGCAAAGGCCTCGTCCATCGGGCGGGCGCCTTCGCCCGAGAAAAGTCCGCTGGGCAGCAATTGCAGCTGCTCGCCGCCTTGCTGCGCCAGGCTTTCCAGCACCGGTCCTGCGCCATAGCACCAGCCGCAAAGAGGATCAAAGAGGTAATAGAGGCGTTTCATATCCATTGCTTATCGAATGCGATGGCGCCATAGTAGTCAATTTGAATTGACAAATAAACCGCAATCAAATAGATAACTCGTATGCAAAAAGCAAACAATCTTGATGATGCGGCGATGGGCCACTTCTCCAACCTCAAGCGCTTGGCCTATTTCAGTGCCGTGGTGGAAACCGGCAGCTTCACCGCCGCCGCCGCGCGCCTGGGCATCACCAAGGCGGTGGTCAGCCAGCAGGTGGCACGGCTGGAGGCCGACTTCCGCACCAGCCTGCTGACGCGCAGCACCCGCAAGGTGGTGCCCACCGATGCGGGCCAGGCCTTCTACCAGCGCTGCGCGCTGATCCTCAAGGAAGCAGCCGACGCCTTTGACGAGCTGGCCCAGGGGGCCGAGGCGCCCACGGGCACCTTGCGGCTGACGGCACCGCTCGATTACGGCATTGCGGCCATCGTGCCGGCCATCACCGCCTTCTGCCGCCGCTACCCGCAGTGCAAGGTCGACGCCTCGCTCAGCGACCAGTCGCTGGACCTGATGGACGGGCAGGTGGAGCTGGCCATCCGCGTGGGCTGGCTGACCGAGCTGCACCTGCAGGCGCGCCAGATCGGCAGCTTTCGCCAGTTGCTGGTGGCTTCGCCTGCCTGGAAGCCACAGCTGGCCAGCATGGAGGAGCCGCAGCAACTGGCCGCCCTGCCCTTTGTGGCCAACACCGCGCTGCGCGATCCGCTGCACTGGAGCTTTTCGCGCACGGCTCTGGAGCGCCAGAACGTCAGCATGCCGTCGGTGCTGTCGCTCAACGCCACGATGGCCGTGCGCGAGGCGGTGCGCCACGGCGCAGGCCTGTCGGTGCTGCCCGACTATGCCGTCGCCGATGACCTGCACAGCGGCCGGCTGCTGCAGGTGCTGCCGGATTGGAAACTGCCCTCGGGGGGCATCCATGCCGTGTTTCCCGCCGCGCGCTTTCGCCCGGTGAAGGTGCGCGCCTTTGTCGAGCTGCTGCAAGAGCAGCTGGCGCAGCAAGACGCCAAAGCCGGAGGCCCTTTGACGGCAGCCGGTTGATGCGCTTGTTAGGATGGCCGACACCTTGGGCGGCATGCAGCCGCCGCGCAACCCCCTCTGACAGGAGATACCCCCAATGGCAGCAGCAGTAGAACGTAGCGATATCGGGCAGTACCGAGGGGTGCGGCTGGAGCTGGTGACGGTCGATGCCACTGGCGCGCAGGTGGATCTGTCCTGCGCCTGCATGTTCACGCATGAAGTGGACCACCAGCCCATGGCAGGCGGCCTGGCCCACCTGGATGCCGCCCTGGGCGGCCAGCTGGCCCAGGCCCGGCGCGATGGCGCGTTCCGCGCCCAACCGTTGGAGACGCTATTGATCACACCCCCAGCAGGCGCCGTGCAGGCCCCCGCCATCCTGGTGATCGGCATGGGCCATCCCGAAGACTGGAGCCCCGCGACCAGTGCCGCTGCGGTGGCCTGCGCATTGCGGGTCGGCCACCTGCGCGGTGCGCGCAGCGTGGCGATCGCGCCCAGCATTCTGGACACCGGCATCCACTCCGATGAGGACGTCAACGGCCCCATGCTGCATGGCTTCAAAACCCAGCTCGATGCCCTGCACCAGCTCCACAGCCTGGGGCTGGCAGCCGCGCCCGCCATCGAGCACTGGGTGTTCGACACCGGCGCGGCCCATTTCCCGCACAAGCTGCAGCACTACCAGCAGGCTTTTGCATCGATGATGGGCTGAGGGTCAGGCAGCGGCGGCTCTTGACCGCTGCGCCATGCGGCCTACAATGGGCTGCTTTCTTACCTGTGCGAGGTCTTCTACCCATGCGCTATTGATGCTGCCGTCTTGCTGACGGCCCCACGTCCCGCCCCTTGATCGCAGCGGCTGCCCTATCTCTCACGATGGCCAAAGCTGCAGGCTCACCAGCCATGGCTCGGGGATGTTCGGCATCGATGAATCGCACGGGTGGTATGACAGACACGCATTTGACGCTGCATGGCGTCTCCTATTCGCTGCCGCAAGGCCGGCAGCTTTTCTCCGATCTCCACGCCCGCTTTGACCGCCAGCACACCGCGCTGGTCGGCCGCAATGGCGTGGGCAAAACGGTGCTGGCCCAGCTGCTGGCTGGCGCGCTCGAGCCCACCAGCGGCCGCATCAGCCGTGCAGGCCGCATCCATTACCTGGCGCAGAACCTGCTGGTGCAGCACCCCGCGCAAAGCATTGCCGAGCTGGCTGGCCTGGCACCTGCGCTGGCAGCGTTGCAGCGCATCGAGCAAGGCAGCAGCGACCCGCAGGACTTTGCGCTGCTGGCAGAGCGCTGGGATCTGCGCCAGCAGTTCCAGACCCTGCTGCAGGACAGCGGCTTGCCCGCGCTGCCTGCCGAGACCCCGGCCCACACCTTGAGCGGCGGCCAGGCGATGCGCGTGGCGCTGTTGGGCGCGCAACTGGCCCAGGCCGATTTTCTGATTCTGGACGAGCCCAGCAACCACCTGGATGCCGCTGGCCGCGCCGCACTGGCGCAGCGCCTGCAGCACTGGCCCGGCGGCCTGCTGCTGATCAGCCATGACCGGCGCCTGCTCGCCCAGATGGAGGTGATCGCCGAGCTGAGCAGCCAGGGGCTGCGCATGTACAGCGGCTCCTTTGGCGGCTACCAGCAGGCGCAGCAGCAGCGCGCGCAGCATGCGGCGGATGCGCTGGCCCGCAGCAAGCTTGAGCGCAAGCGCAGCGAGCAAGCGCTGCAGGGCCAGCAGGAGCGCCAGCAACGCAAACAGGCCAGAGGCCACCAACAGGGCAAGCAGGCCAACCAGGCCAAGATCCTGCTGGGCCGCGCCAAGCAGCGCGCCGAGGCCAGCTCGGGCAAGCTCGTAGCCCAGCATGCCGCTGCCCGCGATGCCTTGAACGCCCGCGTCAGCGAAGCGGCCCGGGCGATCGACTGGCAGGCCGGCCCCATCCACTGGCAGCTGCCGCCCGAGGCCTTTGAGCAAGGCCGCAGCAGCGATGCCCTCGTCGCCGAGCTGCAGGACCTGCAGTCCCCCCGCCTGGCGGGCAGGCAGCCGCTGAACCTGCAGCTGCGTGCAGGCCAGCGCCTGGCCATCACCGGGCCCAACGGCTGCGGCAAAAGCAGCCTGCTGCAGATCCTCGCCGGCCAGCTGGCACCCGGCGCGGGCCAGCGCCAGCTGCATGTGCCCTGGGCCATGCTGGACCAGCAGCAAAGCCTGCTCGACCCCGCGCGCAGCCTGCTGGCCCAGCTGCAGCAAGGCAACCAGCAGACGCCGGAAGGCGTACTGCGCATGCGCCTGGCGCAGCTGGGGCTGGATGCGCGCTGCATTCTGCAGCCCAGCGGCGAGCTGAGCGGTGGCGAACGGCTCAAAGCCGCCATGGCCTGCGCGCTGTACCGCGATGCGCCCGCGCAGCTTTTGCTGCTGGACGAGCCCGACAACCACCTGGACCTGCCGGCGCTGCAAGCGCTGGAGCAGATGCTGCGCAGCTACCCTGGCTGCCTGGTCGTCGTCTCGCACGATGAGGTACTGCTCGATGCGCTGGCCTTGACGCACCGGCTGGCATTCGAAGGTGACCGCTGGGAGTTGGCGCCATGGAGAAGCGGTACGCAGTCCTAGCCTCCGCCTGGTGGTACCCGGAAGTTCTCGCTGATGCGGCGCTCGGCGCGCTGGCATAGATTCAGCCAGCCATGCCAGCGCCGGGCCAGCCAGCTGCGCGGCAGCGGGGCCGCTGGCGGTGGCGGATGGGGCAAGGGTTCAGGCAGTGGTCGAGGGTTTTGCATGGCCACCGATGCTCGGCGCCGGCCAGACTTCTGTAAAGTTGAATTTCCTATGCATTCACTTCAGAAAAACTGATGCGCAACCTCAACCTCGACCAGGTGCAGACCCTGGTCGCCATTGCCGACCTGGGCACCTTTGCGGCGGCCGCGCAGGCGCTGCACCTGTCGCCACCGGCCATCAGCCTGCATATCAAGGAGCTGGAAACGCGCATGGACACGGCCTTGCTGGTGCGCGGCCGGCGCCAGGCGGTGCTCACGGCGGCGGGCGAGCTGCTGGTGGCCCATGGCCGCAAGCTGCTCGACGCCAGCGATGAGCTGATCGACCTGGTGCAGCGCCGTGCCAGCGGCCGCGAAGGACTGGTCAAGGTGGGCGTGTCGGCAGGGGTCAGCACCCGCTTGCTGCCGATGATGCTCGAACAGCTGAGCAGCCGCAGCCCGGGGGTGGAGGTCAAGCTCGAAGCGGTGGGTTCGGCCGATGCGATGCAGCGCCTGCGCACCGGCTCGCTGGATGTGGCCATTGTGGCCAGCCCCCAGCCCAGCAGCGCCGAGATCGTGCTGACACCCTGGCGCAATGACCCGATGGTGGTGCTGCTGCCCGCCGCCTGGAAGGCGCCCAAGCGGGTAACGCCGGACTGGCTGGCCGGCAAGCGCTGGGCCTCGTTTGCACCAGCCACACAAATGCATGGGCTGATCGCCGGCTGGTTCGGGCAGGCGGGCCACCACCCCCGGCCCTTTCTGACCCTGAGCTACCCCGGCGCCCTCAAAAGCCTGGCCGCGGCCAGCCAGAGCGCGGTCATCCTGCCGTTCGAAGAGGTCGAAGACCAGCTGCAGCTGCCCGGCGTGCAGGTGCGCCATCTCTGGCCCCGCCTGATGCGCCCGATGGCCGTGGCCCACCGCCGCGATGGCAGCCACAACCCGGCAGCCGCTGCGGTGCTGGCGGTGCTGGCCGCTTTTGCGCTGCCGGGCTGATGTCCTGTGTTTGACAGGGGCCAGGGCCCCGCGCCTGCCATCATGGACGCATACCAACAAGGAGACATGCATGGCAGACAAGATCGGTTTTATCGGCCTGGGCCGCATGGGCAAGCCCATGGCTGCCAACCTCGTCAAGAAGGGTTTCGCACTGGTCGTCCATGACCTGAACCAGACGGCCGTCAAGGACCTGGTCGCGATGGGTGCGCAAAGTGCCCAGGTGCCCGAACTGGCGCGCGACTGCAGCATCATCGTCACGATGCTGCCGTCCTCGGTGGAGGTGGAGCAAACGGCGCTGGGCGAGGGCGGCATCTTTGCACATGCCCAGCCCGGCAGCATCCTGATGGACATGAGCACCATCGATCCGCTGGCCACCGACCGGCTGGCGCAGCAGGCCGCTGCCAAGGGCCTGTCGATGGTGGATGCGCCGGTGGGCCGGCTGGCCGAACATGCCGACCGGGGGGAATCGCTCTTCATGGTCGGCGCCAGCGATGCCGACCTGGCCCGCGTGCAACCCCTGCTGAACGCGATGGGCACTACCACCCACCACTGCGGCCCGGTGGGCACGGGCGGGCGCACCAAGCTGGTCAACAACTACCTGGCCGTCACCCTGACCCAGGTGAATGCAGAGGCGCTGGCGTTGTCGCAGCGCTTTGGCCTGGACATCGGCAAGACCTTGCAGGTGCTGCTGGGCACCTCGGCCACCAATGGCCAGCTGCGCATGAACTTTGCCAACAAGGTGCTGCTGGGCGACACCACGCCGGGCTTCACGATCGACCTGGCCCACAAGGACATGTCGCTGGTCATCGCCGCCGCCCATGCGAGCAAGGTGCCGATGCCGGTGGCCGCTGCGGTGCATGAGTCCTACAGCCTGGCCCGCGCCAGCCAGCACGGCGGCCTCGATTTCTCCGGCATGGCCGATGTGCTCTGCGGCCTGGCAGGCATCGACAAGCCGCGCGTGCCCAAGGGCTGGACACCCGGTTGAGGGGCTGATCCCGGAGGCTGCGATGTCAGCCCTTGTCCTATGCCCGCCGCAGCGCAAAATGGGTACAAAGACTGCTGTTCCACCCTCTGCCGAGACCCGCCATGTCCACGCCTATCCCTGCCCCTATCGCCGCTCTCTGGCGCAATAACGACAAGATCGCCGCGATCAAGCGGCTGCGCGAAGCTACCGGCATGGGCCTGGCGGAGGCCAAGAGCGCATTGGAGACGCAGCTCGATGGCGACGATGGACGGGAGCTGCCCGGCGGTGCAGAGGCATTGCGCCCCGCGATTGAAGCGGCGCTGGCGCGGGGCGACAAGATCGTCGCCATCAAGCTGCTCAAGGATGCCACCGGCATCGGCTTGAAAGAAGCCAAGGACCGCATCGAATCCGGCGACCCCCAGCAGTGGTTGCCGCAGCCCAATGCCGCCACGAGCCCCGGCAGCACGCCGGCCGCACCCGCTGCTGCAGCGTGGATGGCACCGGACCATGAGCCGGGCCGGGTGCGCAGCTCGGGCGCCTGGACGGCGGTTTTCGCCGTAGTACTGGTTCTGCTGCTGGCGGGCTGGTACTTCTGGCGCGCCTGATCGGCAGACCGCCGGGCAGCGCTGCGCGTCAGCGCGCGGCAGTCCGGCCGCCTAAGCGTCAGCGCTCAAAGTCTGCTGCACTGTGCCGCTCGGGCATCGGTGCATCGCCCCGGATGCGGTTGACCCGCTTGCCGCGTTGCACCGCAGGGCGCTGCGCGATCTCATCGGTCCAGCGGCGCACATGCTGGTAGGACTGGACATCCAGGAACTCGGCCGCGTTGTAGACCTCGTTGTTCAGCAGCGCGCCATACCAGGGCCAGGCAGCCATGTCGGCAATGCTGTAGTCCTGTCCAGCGATAAAGCGGTGCTCGGCGAGCTGGCGGTCGAGCACATCGAGCTGGCGCTTGACTTCCATCGCATAGCGGTTGATCGGGTAGGCCATCTTCTCGGGCGCATAGGCATAGAAGTGGCCAAAGCCGCCACCCAGAAACGCCGCGCTGCCCACCTGCCAGAACAGCCAGTTCAGCACCTCGGTGCGGGCCGCTGCCTCCTTGGGCAGGAACTGGCCAAACTTCTCGGCCAGGTGCAGCAGGATGGAGCCCGACTCGAACACCCGCACGGGCGTGCTGCCACTGCGGTCCAGCAGCGCGGGGATCTTGGAGTTCGGGTTGACCTCGACAAAGCCGCTGCCAAACTGGTCACCCTCGCCGATATTGATCAGCCAGGCGTCGTACTCGGCCTCGGCAATGCCCAGCTCCAGCAGCTCTTCGAGCATGATCGTCACCTTGACGCCATTGGGCGTTCCCAGCGAATACAGCTGCAAGGGGTGCTCACCCACCGGCAGTACCTGGTCGTGCGTGGCGCCCGCTTCGGGGCGGTTGATATGGGCGAAGGCGCCTCCATTGCCTTTGTCCCAGGTCCAGACCTTGGGCGGTTGGTACGGTTGATCCGACATGCTTTACCTCAGCTTTCTGTACATGGCTGGGGCCCATCGCTGCGGCCCGGCAGGGTGCTGGCGCGTGCTGGGGGCCACCTGCTGCCGATCATAGAGAGGAGCCCGGCGCACTGCAGCGGCGCCGTGAAAGACCACAACGCAGGTTGGCAGCAGCTTGATGCCATCTTGATGGCGGGCCGCACAGTCTAGACATGCGCTCAATGCCGGGCTTTCTACAGTGGGGGCCTCTCCACCCAGGGCTTGAAGCGCAAGCCACCCTCCATGAAACCTGTCGCCATCCTCCAGCATGAAACCTCGCAGGGCCCGGGCGTGCTGCTCGCGCACCTGCAGCAGCAAGGCATCCCCTATGCATTGATCACGCCCTGCGACAAGGGCATCGCGGCCATGCGGGCGCGCGACTACCGGGGCATCGTCGTGCTCGGCAGCAACCACTGTGCCAATGAGCAGCTGCGCTGGATCGAGCAGGAACGCTGCCTGCTGCAAAGTGCCCTGGCGGCGGAGGTGCCCGTGCTCGGCCACTGCTTTGGCGCGCAGATGCTGGCCCGCGCGATGGGGGCCCGCGTATGGCGCAACCCCTGCGCCAATATCGGCTGGAGCCGTGTCTGGATCACCCCCGACGCGCAGGCTTGCATGGACCTGCCCGCCGAGGCCACCCTCTTCAACTGGCACTACGACAGCTTTGAGATTCCGCACGGCGCCCGCCGCAGCATGTACGGCCGCCACTGCCTGAACAAGGGCTTTGTGCATGGGCCGCACTGGGCTTTCCAGGGCCATCTGGAGGTCACCGCTCAGAGCGTGCGCGACTGGTGCGACGAAGGCGCGCCCGAGCTGCGCAGCGCTGCAGGCCCTGCCGTGCAAAGCCGGGCGCAGATCCTGGCGCAATTGCCCAGGCATATCCGCCAGCTGCACCAGATCGCCGCGCGCACCTACAGCGCCTGGACGGCCCAGCTGCCGCGCCCGCGCCTGTTCTACATGCCCGTCTGGGGAGAGGCGCGCCTGGCGCTGGCATGAGCCGGCCCCATCAAAAAAGCCGGTGCATCGCTGCACCGGCTTGGTAGAACGCAGGGCCTGAACGCTTAGACCTTCAGCACGGCCACGCCGCCCAGGTAGGGTTGCAGCGCTTCGGGCACGGTCACCGAGCCGTCGGCATTCTGGTAGTTCTCCAGCACGGCCACCAAGGTGCGGCCCACGGCCAGGCCCGAGCCGTTCAAGGTGTGGACCAGCTCGTTTTTGCCTTGCGCGTTCTTGAAGCGGGCCTGCATGCGCCGGGCCTGGAAGGCTTCGCAGTTGCTCACCGAGCTGATTTCGCGGTAGGTGTTCTGCGCGGGCAGCCAGACTTCGAGGTCATACGTCTTGGCAGCGCCAAAGCCCATGTCACCGGTCGACAGTGCCAGCACGCGGTATGGCAGGCCCAGGCGCTGCAGCACATCTTCGGCATGGCGCGTCATCTCTTCCAGCGCCTCGTAGCTCTTGTCCGGGTGCACCACCTGCACCATCTCGACCTTGTCAAACTGGTGCTGGCGGATCAGACCGCGCGTGTCGCGGCCGGCCGAGCCCGCTTCCGAGCGGAAGCAGGGGCTGTGCGCCGTCAGCTTGATCGGCAACTGGTCTTCGCTCAGCACTTCGTCGCGCACCAGGTTGGTCAGCGGCACTTCCGAGGTCGGGATCAGGTAGAGCGCTGCGGTGTCGGGCACCGGCTCGGCATCCTGGCCGCCCTTGTTGGCGGCGAACAGGTCCTGCTCAAACTTGGGCAGCTGGCCCGTGCCCTTGAGCGAGTCGCTATTGACGATGTAGGGCACATAGCACTCGGTGTAGCCATGCTGCTCGGTCTGCAGGTCGATCATGAACTGCGCCAGCGCGCGGTGCAGGCGGGCGATCGGGCCCTTCATCACCGTGAAGCGCGAGCCAGTCAGCTTGACACCGGCCTCAAAGTCCAGGCCCAGTGGCGTGCCCACATCGACATGGTCCTTGATCTCGAAATCAAAGCTGCGGGGCGTGCCCCAGCGGCGCACTTCAACATTGGCCGACTCGTCCTCGCCCACCGGCACACTCTCGTGCGGCAGGTTGGGCACGGCCACCAGCATGGCCTGCAGCTCGGCCTGCAGTTCATCCAGACGCGTGGCCGATTGCTCCAGCTCGGTCTTCATCGCGGCCACATCGGCCTTGGCGGCTTCGGCAGCGTCCTTCTCGCCCTTGCCCATCAGCATGCCGATTTGCTTGGACAGCTGGTTGCGCTTGGCCTGCAGCTCTTCGGTGCGGGTCTGGATGGTCTTGCGCTCGGCTTCCAGCGCCTTGAAGGCCTCGACATTCAGAAACTGCTGGGGGCTCTTGCGGGTCTGCAAGCGGGCGATGACCGAGTCCAGGTCTTTGCGAAGCAACAAAATATCAAGCATGAATAACCTCTTGGGGTGGGGCAGCGCCGAGGCCTGCCCATGAAAGGGGAGTGAGGTGGGCGCCGCCCACCGCGATCAAAGGGAAGTGGACGAGCCGCCAGGCCACCAGGCCTTGTTCAGCGACCCGTCTCCGGAGATCGTGCAGAAATCTCCAGCCCGCCGACATCGATTTTCAGGCCCTTGGGCAGCGGAAACTTCACCGTCTCCTCGATGCCATCCATCTTGCGCACTGATGTGGCACCCAGCACCTTGATGCGCTCGATCACCTGCTTGACCAGCACCTCGGGGGCCGAGGCGCCCGCGGTCAGGCCCACGCGGGCGATGCCGTCAAACCATTCGGGCTTGAGCTCGTCGGCGTTGTCCACCATATAGCCCGGCGTGCCCAGCTTGACGGCCAGCTCGCGCAGGCGGTTGCTGTTGGAGCTGGTGGGGCTGCCCACGACGATGACGAGATCCACCTGGCTGCTCATCACCTTGACGGCATCCTGGCGGTTCTGCGTCGCGTAGCAAATGTCCTGCTGCTTGGGCTCGCGGATCTGCGGAAAGCGCCGCTTGACGGCCGCAGTGATCTCGGCGGCATCGTCCACGCTCAGCGTGGTCTGCGTCACCACCGCCAGTTTGTCGGTCTGGCCGGGGTTGACATGGGCCACATCGCCCACTTCTTCGACCAGGTGGATACCTTCGGACAGCTGGCCCATCGTACCCTCGACCTCTGGATGCCCCTTGTGGCCGATCATGATGAACTCATAACCCTCCTTGGCCAGCTTGGCCACTTCCACATGGACCTTGGTCACCAGCGGGCAGGTGGCATCGAAGATGCTGAAGCCGCGGCGCTCGGCCTCCAGCTGCACGGCCTTGCTCACGCCATGGGCCGAGAAGATCAAGGTCGCGCCCGGGGGCACGTCATCGAGCTCTTCGATGAAGATCGCACCCTTGGACTTGAGGTCGTTGACCACATAGGTGTTGTGCACGATCTCGTGGCGCACATAGATGGGCGCGCCAAACTTTTCGATCGCGCGCTCGACGATCTCGATCGCCCGGTCCACACCGGCGCAAAAGCCGCGCGGCTCAGCCAATACGATTTCCTGGGGCCGCAACATGCTCAGAGCACTCCGATCAGCTGGACTTCAAAGGTCACCGGCTGGCTGGCCAGCGGGTGGTTGAAGTCGAATTGCACGGCGCCATCGTCGCGCACCTGCATCGCCACACCGGCGTAGGTGCTGGCACCATCAGGCGTGGGGAACTGCACCACATCGCCCAGCGTGTACTGCTCCATCGGATCGCCCAGCTCATTGAGCAGGCGCCGTGCCACCCATTGCACCATCTCGGGGTTGCGCTCGCCAAAGGCTTCGCCAGCGGGCACGTGGAAGGTCGCATGCGTGCCCTCGGGCAGACCCAGCAGCAGGTTTTCGACCGCAGGCGAGAGCTCGCCCATGCCCAGCGACAGGGTCGCGGGCTTGCCTTCAAAGGTGTTGATCACATCGCCCGCCGGACCAGCCAGGCGGTAGTGCAAGGTCAGAAACGATCCGGGTTGTACCACTGGCGCATCAACAGGCAGCGGCGTCACGGGGGCCATCGGAGTAGTCATGCAAATCCCTATAAACTGGGGTGTATTGTAGGTTGTAGGGTGAAACCCCTGCATGCAACCTATATCAAAAGATGCCCGGCAGAACCCGACCAAATGGGGGGTTTTGCCCGGACAAAAGGCCACCGGCCGACAGCGAACCGCCAGGAGTGCCCGTGAACACCCATCGTTGCTGCCTTGCCCCTGCCTGCGCATGGCATGCCCCGCCCCTGCCCCGCCCGTCTGGCGCGCCCCCGGGGCCAGGCCAGCCCGATTGAAAGGACTGCATGCCCCTCAAAGACCTCCCCGCCGACTGCCAGCCGCGCGAGAAACTGCTCGCCAAAGGTGCCGGCACGCTCACCGATGCCGAGCTGCTGGCCATCCTGCTGCGCACCGGCATGGCCGGCAAAAGCGTGCTGCAATGGGCGGCCGAGCTGCTGGCGCCGCGCCAGCCCGATGCTCTTGGCAGTGTTGGCAGCTTTGGCAGCATCAATGGCCTGCTGCAGGCCAGCAGCGCCGAGCTCTCCCAGGTCAAGGGCCTGGGGCCTGCCAAGCGCGCTGAACTGATCGCGGTGCTGGAGCTGGCCCGCCGCGCGATGGCCCAGCAGTTGCAACAACGCCGGCTGCTGGACAGTGCCGCCACCGTCAAAGCCTATGTGCAGCTGCACCTGGCCCACAAGCAGCATGAGGTGTTTGCCGTGCTGTTTCTCGACAGCCAGCACCAGCTGATTGCGCTGGAGGAATTGTTCCGGGGCACCCTGGGCCAGGCCTGCGTCTACCCCCGCGAAGTGGTCATACGGGCGCTGCACCACCACGCTGGCGCCGTCATATTGGCGCACAATCACCCCAGCGGCCAGGTCACGCCCAGCCAGGCAGACAGGCAACTGACGCAGAGCCTGCGGGCCGCCCTGTCCCTGGTCGATGTGCGTGTGCTGGACCATATCATTGTGGGCCCCGGGGCTGCACTGTCGATGGCCGAGGAAGGTGAGATGTGAGTAAACAGGACAAAGCACGAGGCGCCACCGCAGGCAAAAAACCTCAACACACACCCTCAGTTATAAAATTAAACCACCTAAGTCGTCCAATCTGTATCATTGATCAAAAAATAATAACGATGCGAGCAGCAGCCAAAACCATGCCAACACAGATATCACTGATGTATTAGATAAATAATTTTTAATTATTAAAGACTATACCAGATCATACTTCATTCACAGTCAGAAGCTCCGAAGCTACGGCACTTGAAAATACCGGACTCAGACCACGAGGACGTGCCCCCAATATTTCCACTCTATATTTAGCACGTGTTAATGCTACATATACACGCTGATGAGAAGCATAATTAAGATAATTTTGACTATCTTGGTACGCTCCCCCGTCTCTAGGCGGCACTCTCCCACCATCCACTCCAACCAATACGACTGCGCTAAACTCCAGCCCCCCGACATATTCGGGGGCAGTTAATACAAAACGCCCGGATACTTTTGCCTTATTTACGGCATCTAAGTCCCCACGACTTTTAATGACCTCCACCGGTTTACCCAAAGTTCTAGCTCTACTTTGCAATAAACCAAAAAGCTCATTTCCAAAAGCAATAACAGCAACGTCCGCTTTAGTTCCGCCAATTGCTTTAACAATTGCCTCTGCGCGTGAAAATGCCGCATCCATCATGAGCTCATCAGAGGCGTACATCAAAGCAGTCGGTTTCTCGCATTTTCTTTCCTCTTCTGCAGTAAAAATACTTTGTGCAGCAACCATGGGATTGTGAAAATCAGTGAACAAGGTTGCACCTGATGCTGTTACTGAAAATGCTAAATTCACAATATCTGGCGAACAACGAAATATAGATTTAACATCCGTTGACAAAGGATCTCCAGCTATTGAATTGGGATCAAAAGCATGCTCAAATGAGGAATCAGTCCATCCACGATCTCCCAGTGCTTGAGATCGATCAACCGAATATGCAATAGGTTGCGAATTCTCAGCCCTAGTCAATCGATGAAATATTGAAAGCTCATTTACATTAAAGAGATGAGTTTCATCTACGAAAATACTGTCATAACCTTCTCGAACTCTTCTACGTCGCCAAATTGGCGTTGTAAGTTGCGACATTGCACTCAAAACCACATCATCTGTATCATACTGATTTGAGTTCTCCAACTCAGCTTGATATTTCTCATGCATAAGAAATACAAATATCTTATCGCCATCAGTCACTAATGGAAAGCCATTTTTTAGTCGAGCAAGTTTTTTATAATTCTCGATATTTTGTCCCGCACGTCCTTTAATTTGCACGCTTATTTCATGCTGAAGCATATCAGCAACAACCCATTTTTCTGTTTTTGACAGAAAGTCAATAAATTCGTTAGACAAATATGGTTTATGCGACGCTAATTCTCTTTGCATCGCAAAGTCTACAGCTTCAGCAGCATATAGTCCCTGCACCATTTTTGACTCATACGCATCTTTATCCACAAGCTCAGTTTCAGAAATATCTTGGTGCAACAGTCTTGAACAAAGACTTTGCAAAGTGGCTACACGTACTTCTTGTCTTTTGGTGAACTCATGGGATATTGGAGTAAAAAATCCATGCTCATCATTTATACTAAATAGATTCTCAATTGCTTTTTTCGTAGCTTCACTATGAGCAACAAAAAGGCTACGATGATCTTTATCGTCATCACGAGCCATCTCCAGAGTTTTAAGACATTTGAGGACCAAACTCAAGGTCTTTCCTGTTCCTGCGGGTCCTTCAATTCGATGCGGCACAGTTAAACGACTTTTGACAAAATCTTGTTGCTTCTGTGTTAATAGTGGCATCCAGGCATTCAAACCGGCTTCATAAGCAGCATGGCTTCGACGATCATTCTCGAGCGAAGTTACTGCCAAAGCTTTTTCGCCAGGCTGTGCAACTTTGTTTACTGCAGCGATTACTTGTGACGCATATTCATATGCTCCAACGCGCTCCTCAAGTGATCTTCGAAAATTTGTAGTTCTGACTTCCTCGCTAACACCATTGCCAGCACCATTAGAAAATTTATAAACTAAAAGTGCAAGCCCTGTTTCCCGCTTAGCTCGTCGCTTTTCATCTGGATTTCGCTCAATAGCGACTCTTAAATCCGTTTGCATCCCTATTGGATACGGAAAGACAACCGCCTTCCCATTCGCCAATACCAGCTCATGAGCACTCGGCTTATTACCATCCCAAAGCTTAATCGCAAACCTTAAAGTCTTTTGCAACACCAACAAGAATCCATTATCATCCAGCTGCAACAGATCTCGCGCCTCCTCATAATCAAAAACAATATAATTATCTGTATTTTTCCCTGAGTAAATGATATAACTGCCGTTCGAAGAAGCCACACCAGCAACGCGTGCACCAAGAACTATTTCTTTCAACCCATTTTTAACAAATTGCGCTAAACTTTTTCCTATAGGAAACTCCGCCGATTGAAGAGTTCTCTCCAAAACAAGCTCTCTCGCCGAGAATTCATCCAGATATAAAAACTTCATTTCATGCTCCAAGACCTATTTTGATTAAAGATTTTTTCACATCTTTATGATCAATATCTTTTACGCCAATTCTAGCGAACAGCATAGAAAAACACTGCATTATGTGCTCAATCCATGGCGAGGTAATTTTACCAATTGGAAGAGAAAAATCATCTGAATCAATAAACCTAGGACAAATTAAGTCAGCTCTCTTCATATCTAAAATATCACTTGGAGCGCAGCCATCAATTATTTTTCTCGCAATACTACCCGGAATATGATGAACTTCACGGAGCAGAACTATAAAATCGGTTTCATCATCTGCATCCAAGCTTTTAACGCCACGCAGTAAATAATATCCACTCAACCTATTTCCCGACAACTCTTTCAACAACCCCTCAACCGTTTTCTCAAATATCTTCAAAGCATCTTTAATCACTTCAGCATCATCAATTTTCTCTTTAAATAAAACAACCTGCTTATATGTATTTAAATTTTTTTCGAATTTCAAAAAATGAGATTTTTTTGCCTTATCAGTTTCCATTGGAAGAAAATGAGTTTTAAAAATATCATCCAATGGATGCACCTTCAAAAGCGAAGGAGACAAATCGACTGCCTTCAAAATCAAACTAAATGTATTATCCAAATCTGCCAGTATACGCTCGAACATGATGATGGCTCCGTCTCTTAGCATCCAAGTCGCCAATGAAACCACCGGAACATAGGAGTACACAGGGACCTTTTCTTGCGCAGCGTCGCATCGAGCAGTAATAACAAGTCCATAAACTTTATTTTTTAGATAATTCTCCGCATAAGCACACGAAAAAATTGTCCCCTGAGTAAATTGCCCAGTTCTTGGCTGTTCGAACATATACCCTCAATATACAATTATGCAAATATAAATTTAGTCACTATTGATTAGTATACTATTTCACACTCACAACAAATTAAATACACATAGATCATTTTAAAATTTTGTAAAACCCATATACCCCAGATAAATTAATTTGTGATTTATGAATATTTTATTTATTTTTGCAATACATTTTTCATATCGCATTGTTGATTACTGGGAATTTATACTTTAATCAAGCACCCAACCTAATAAACTACTACATACAAAATTAAATCTTGTTCTCATTGGATAAAACAAGAAAAGTCTTATATGATTTTTTGTGCAATGAATTATTTCAGATATTTTTGATTAAAACAAGTCTCTTGCATCCGAATTACGATAGAAGGATGGGAACTTCACCGCACAAGCAAGATTCTGGCGCACAATCTTTCTGCTGTGAGCCGACGCGTACGGAGCAGCACTGTCGATGGCCGAGGAAGGTGAGATGTGAGTAAACAGGACAAAGCCCGAGGCGCTTCATCGTTGCGCGAGCTCAAGCAGCTGCGCAAGGCGCTGACGGCCTTGCAGGCCGAGCAGGCGGCCCAGCGCCAGCTGCAGGAAGCCGCCCGCCAACAGGCGCTGCGCCAGACCGAACGCGACCGCCTGCTGTTCCGGCAGACCGTGGGCGCCGTGCGCCCGCTGCCCAGCAGTGGCCAGATCCACGCCGAGATGGCGCTGCCCGATCCGCTGCCGCTGCAACACTGGGCTGATGAAAAACGCGTGCTGCTCGAAGCGATGAGCGACGAGTTCGACGCCAGCACCCTGCTCGATACCGATGACCAGTTGAGCTTCAGACGCAAAGGCATTGGCCGCGATGTGGTCCACAAGCTGCGTGCCGGGCACTGGACCATCCAGCGCCAGATCGATCTGCATGGTCTGCGCACCGACGAGGCGCGCCAGGCGCTGGGTACGTTCATCCGCCAGTCCCAACGCCAGGGGCTGCGCTGCGTGCGCGTGGTGCATGGCAAGGGCCTGGGCTCGCCCGGGCGCATGCCGGTGCTCAAAGGCCGGGTGCACAGCTGGCTGGTGCAGAAAAACGAGGTGCTGGCCTTTGTGCAGGCGCGCCCGGCCGAAGGCGGCGCCGGCGCACTGGTGGTGCTGCTGCGTGCCGCCACGATGACGGCCAGTGCCGTCAACGTGGCCGATGCGCTGCTGGAGATGCAGGCACTGGCCGGGCAGGCCGCCGCCGTGCCCGCCCCTGACCCGGTGGCCCAGCAGGTGGCATCCTGGGCGGCGCAGTACCGCAGCGCCAAGCCCAAGCGCTGACCGCGCGTTTTCAGGATGCCTCGGGCTTGCCCAGCGGCAAAGGGGCCGTGAAGGGGTTCACCCAGCGCTTGTCCGGGTCCTGCAGCGGCAGCGCCTCGCGCGCATCTTCTTCGCCATAGATGCGGGCGATACGCTCTTCCAGGCGGGGATGGCTGGCCAGCCAGCGCGCGCCGCCCAGGTGCCAGAAGTCGTGCATCTCTTCGGTGCTGTGCACCTCCACCAGCAGCATGTGCTCCACCAGAGGCGCATAGGCGCCGGCTGCCCCGCCCCGGGATTGCAGCGCACCGGCCTGCATCGGGTAGTCCTGCTGCCACAGCGCCTTGCGCAGTACGCGGCCCAGGCCATCGGGGTTGCGCGTCCACTGCACGGCCCGGGCATCGGCCAGGTACTCGCGCTGGCGCGATACCGCCGCCTTGAGCGCCTGCGCCGCCAACCAGCCCAGCCAGCCTACGGCCATCAACGGCCTGCCAAACAGCGACACGCCGCGCTCGACCCAATCGCGCCCGTAGTTGAACAGCATCTCCAGCCCGAACACATAGCCGGCCAACTCCATGTTGAGCCGGGTATCGCCCTCGTGCAGATGGGACAGCTCATGCGCCACTACCGCCTGAAGCTCATCGCGGCTGAGGTACTCCAGCGCACCCATCGACACGACGATCACCGCATCGTCGGCCTCCCAGGCGGCGGCAAAGGCGTTCAGTGACAGGTCACGCGGCAGCACCATGGCCTGGGGACGCCGGGCGCCGGCGGCAATGCAAAGCTCGTCAACGATGTTTTGGTACTGCTGCTCGGCATGCGATACCGAGGGGCGCAGCGCCCGCGCGCCCAGTTGCCTGGCCAGGTGCAGCCCGCCCTCGCGCAGGTTACTGCGCTTGATCCAGGCGCCGCCCAGCACCATCAACGTGACAATGCCGATATTGGTGGCCAGAAAACCGGCCGGGTAGTGCACCGCCACCTGCTCCAGCCGCAGTGGGCTGAAAGCCACCGCCACCAGCGCAGGCATCCAGAACACCAGCGCCAGCACCAGGTGCACACCCACGGCAATGCCCAGCACCAGCAGCGCAAAGGCGGCCAGCAGGCCCCAGGTGCGGCGCCTTGCGCTGGTTTGGAAATCCCAGAATTTCATGCGGTGGCGGCTACGGCTTGGCAGCGCACCGGGCCATGGCCCTTAGAACTGCACACGAACGGCTTCGCGTTCCTGGGCGCTTTGCGTCGACTGCAGCATCGGCATCGCATGGAAGCCGAGGATCGAGGCCACGACAATCGCCGGGAAGGCGCGGGAGGCGTTGTTGAATTCCAGCACCTGGTCGTTATAGGCCTGGCGCGCATAGCCGATGCGGTTTTCGGTGCTGCCCAGCTCTTCGCTCAGCGAGCGCATCGTGTCATCGGCCTTCAGATCAGGATAGCTCTCGGTCAGCACCATCAGCCGGCCCAGCGCGCCCCCCAGCGCGCCCTCCGCAGCCACCATCGCCTCGGCCACCTCGGGCTTGCCGGGCGCGGCACGCAGCGCACTGGCCGCTGCCTGGGCCTGGCCGCGCGCGCGGATCACCGCCTCCAAGGTCTGGGACTCATGCTCCAGGTATTTCTTGGCGACCGCCACCAGGTTGGGCACCAGGTCATAGCGCCGCTTGAGCTGCACATCGATCTGCGCCAGCGCATTGCTGGTGCGGTTGCGCAAGGTCATCAAGCGGTTGTAGACCAGCACGCCCCAGACCAGCACGGCGGCGGCCAGCGCCGAGACCACCATCAAATTGGTATTCATAACCCTCATCCACCCTCATTGTTTTTAGTGGCCTGATTATGGGCCAAAGCGTCGCGGGACCCCAATAGGGAATGCAAACCAGGGTGGCCGTTGCATTTTGTGAACCTTCTGCATGACAGATGTCAAGAAATCAGGTATTGGGCTGCGGGCTCGCCGCCACAGCGCGGGGATCAGCACCCACCCGCGCAGGCATCTCGGTGGAGCGGGCCTTGTCAGCGGTTGCGCATCCAGTCGGCGGTCTGGAAAAAGCTCTGGCCTAGGCGGCTGCGCAGTTTCTCGTCCACCCCGACATCGCCCATGGCCTGGTCCATGCAGGCCAGCCACTGGTCGCGCTCCAGGATGCCGATCGAGAACGGCATATGGCGCATGCGCAGGCGCGGGTGGCCAAAGCGCTGCTGGTAGTGGTCAGGGCCGCCCAGCCAGCCGCAGAGAAACCAGAACAGCTTGTCGCGCGCATCCTGCAGGCTGCTGCCATGGGCCTGGCGCAGTTCCTGGTAGCCGGGCTCCAGGTCCATCAGGTCATAGAAACGGTCCACCAGCGCCCGCACTTTTTCCTCGCCACCGATCCATTCGAACGGGGTGTCAAAGGGGGGTTTTTCTTCGATTTGCATAACGGGCTCTCAGGGTACACGGGGGCAGACCATCGGGGGAGCGGGCGCTGTGCCAGTACAGCGCCCGTGCTACCGGGCCCGCGATATTACCGCTTTTGGACGGCGTCACACGGCCTCGCGCAAGGTCACGACGACCGGGCGGCGCAGCACCTCGCGCAGGCCCCACCAGCCGGCCACCAGCGCCAGCAACGCACCGCTGGCACCGCCGGCCAGCGGCACCCACCAGCGTGGCACCCAGACAAAGTCGAACACGAACCGGGCCAGCGCCCAGCCAATGGCCATGGCCACCACGCTGGCCAGCACACCGGCCAGCAGCCCGACGCCGGCCAGCTCGGCCCGTTGCACCTGCTGCAGCAACTGGCTGCGTGCGCCCACGGCCCGCATGATCGCGTACTCACGGGCGCGCTCCTCGCGCGTCGCGGTGATCGCGGCAAACAGCACCACCAGGCCTGCGGCCAGCGTGAATCCGAACAGGAACTCCACCGCGCGGATGACCTGGCCGAGCACCTGCTGGAGCTGGGCCACGGTGGCGCGCAGGTCGACGTTGGTGATGTTGGGAAACTCGCGCACCAGCGCATTGTCAAAGCCCGGGGCGTCTGGCGCGCGGTAGGCGGCCAGGTAGGTCACGGCGACATCATCCATCTTCGCGACCGGGTACATCACGAAGAAGTTCGCGCGCATCGATCCCCAGTCCACCTTGCGCAGGCTGGTGATCCTGCTCTCGTGCTGCACGCCGCCCATGTCAAACAGCAGGCGGTCGCCGATTTTCAGGCCCAGCGTTTCGGCAATACCTTCTTCGACACTGACGCCCCCCGCCTCGCCCGGCGTCCACCGGCCCTGCACGATCTGGTTGTGCTCCTGCAGCACATCGCTGTGGGAGATGTTGAACTCGCGGTCGACCAGGCGCTTGGCGCGGTCTTCGCTGTAGTCGCCCGGGCCCACGTCCTTACCATTGATCTGGATGAGGCGGCCGCGCACCATCGGGTACCAGTCCCATTTGTCGATGCCGGCCTGGCGCAGCCGCTGCTGGAAGGCGCCCGCCTGGTCCGGCAGGATGTTGATGACAAAGCGGTTCATTGCATCGGGCGGCGTCGTCTGCCGCCAGGTCTGGATCAGGTCGGTGCGCAGCAGCACCAGCAGCACCAAGGCCATCAGGCCGACGGCCAGGCTGCTGACCTGGACCACGGCAAACCAGGGCCGGGCGGCCACCTGGCGGGTGGCCAGCAACAGCCAGCGTGGCGCCGTGCGCTCGTTCACCCCACGGCGCAGCAGCGCAATCGCCGCCGCGCTGAGCAGGCCAAACAGGACGATGGCCATCGCAAAACCACCGACCGCAATGCCGCCGAGCTTGGCATCGCCACTGACCAGCAGCAGCAGGGCCGCAAAACCCAGCACCCCCAGCAGCAGCACCGAGGCCGACGCCGGGCGCAGGGCACCCAGGTCACGCCGCAGCACGCGCAGCGGTGGCACCTGGGCCAGCTGCAGCACCGGTGGCAGGCCAAAGGCCAGCAGCAAGGTCATGCCCATGCCCACGCCCATCACCAGGGGCCAGCCGCTGGCAGCGGGCAAGGTCACGGCCAGCAAGCCCGCCATCAGCCAGACAAACAGGTAGTGCATCGCATAGCCCAGCGCGACGCCCAGCAGGCTGGCCGCCAGGCCGACAATGACGAACTCGACCACATAGGCGCCGGCAATGGCGCGCTGGCCCAGGCCCAGCACCCGCAGCAGTGCCGCGCCGTTGAGGTGGGCACTGGCAAAGGTGCGCGCCGCCAGCGCCACGGCCACGGCCGACAGCAGCGCGGCCAGCAAGGCCACCAGGTTCAGGAATTTCTGCGCCCGCTCCAGGGTCTGCTCCATCTCGGGCCGGCCGCTTTGCAGCGACTCGATGCGCACGCCATGCGTATGCGGCTGGGCCACTTCGGTCTCGGCCCATTGCAGAAACTGCGCTGCTGCTGCGGGCTCACCGGCCACCGCAAAGCGGTACAGCAAACGGCTGGCGGGCTGCACCAGACCGGTGGCAGCCAGGTCGCTCCAGTCCAGCATCACGCGCGGAGAAAAGCCCAGAAATCCCGCCCCCCGGTCCGGCTCGATCGTCAGCACCCGGCCAATCGTGAAGCGCTTGTCTCCAAGCCACAGCACCGATCCGGTCTTGAGCGCCAGCGCCTCCAGCAAGCTCGGGTCCACCCAGACTTCGCCAGGCGCCGGAAGGTCGCGGGTGGCACTATCGGGCTGGCCGGCAGCCGCTGCGGTGCGCAGGCTGCCGCGCAACGGGTAGCCGGCCTGCACCGCCTTGAGGCCAACAAGGCGGGATTCACCGCCATCGGCATCGTCCGCGCGGGCCATCGTTGGAAAGGTCACCGTCGTGACGCCCTGCAGCCCCAGCGCCTGGGCCTTGTCGCTGAAAGCCGCTGGTGTGCGGTTGTCGCTGACCACCACGACATCGCCGCCCAGCAGCTGGCTGGCATCGCGCTGCAGCCCTGCCTGCAGGCGGTCGGAGAAAAAGCCCACGGACGTCAGCGCCGCCACGGCCAACGCCACCGCCACCAACAGCAGGCGCAGCTCACCGGCGCGCCAGTCGCGCAGCAATTGGCGCCAGCCCAGCGCAAAAAAGTTGTGTTTCATGCAGCAAACATAACTGATGCGCGTTTACCCCCAGCCATGGCCGGAATTGCGCGCGGAAACGCGCGCTGGCAGCCACTCACCCCAGGCAACGGAGATTTCGTAGACGGCCTCCAATGGCTCCATTGAAAGAGATGATCCCCAACACGGCGATTGCGAGTTACGATATGAAACAACGTTCTCTCAACGAGCCAACCCTATGCAAGCCTTGATTTCACAATTGGGCCAGACCTTTGCCAAAGCTCGCAGTTTGGAGGAGCTGACGCGCCCCCTGCTGGAGATGCTGCAAAAAGTCACCAGTCTGGAATCCACCTACCTCACCCGCATTGATCTGGGCCAGCGCGTCCAGCAGGTGCTGTTCGCGCGCAATACCCAGAGCCTGCAGATTCCCGAGAACCTGAGCGTGCCCTGGGAAGACACCCTGTGCAAGCGTGCCATCGATGAGAACCGCCTCTACACCGATGATGTGGGCACGATCTGGGGCGACTCGCAGGCCGCGCGGGCACTGGGAATCCAGACCTACGCCAGCACCCCCGTGCACCTGTCGGACGGTGCGCTGTACGGCACGCTGTGCGGTGCCAGTGCGAAACGCCAACCGCTGCAGCGCGACACCCAGGATGTCATGCGCCTGTTTGCCCAGTTCCTGGGCCAGCAGGTCGAGCGCGAGCAGCTGCTGGTCCAGATCCAGGTGCAGAACGAAGAGCTGCAACGGCTGGCCCGCACCGATGCGTTGACCGGCCTGCCCAACCGCCGCGCATTGATCGAGCAGCTCGGCCAGCTGCAGGCCATAGCCCGCCGCCAGGAGCGCTATGTGCTCGTCGGCATGATCGACATGGATGGCTTCAAGGCCATCAACGACGGCTACGGCCATGAGGCGGGTGACCGCTTCTTGCAACTGCTGGCCGACCAGATGCGCGAAGCGATGCGCGGCTCGGACCTGGTTGCGCGCCAGGGCGGCGATGAATTCGCCTTTGCCGGTCTGGGCCCGTTTCTGAGCGAGCCCGTCGCACCGGCCCTCAACGAAACGCAGGCGCGCCTGTTTGCCAGCACCCGCGCCGAGGCCCTGTGCCTGGGCCAGGGCGTGAGCCTGAACTACCAGGGTGCCAGTGTGGGCCTGGTGGCGGTGACGCCGGACACCGATGCGGACAGTGCGCTACAGCAAGCCGACCTGGCGATGTACCAGACCAAGCAGGCCCGCAAAGCGCGCAATGCGGTCGTTGCCTGAGTGCTGAGACGGCGCCCAGGCCAGCGGACATTGCGAGACGCTGGTCAAGCCTCGGCGATCTGCGCCGCGGCCACGGCGCCAGCGGCCGTCAAAGCCAGCATCCAGCGCCCTTCCGATGCGTCAGCCACCACCCAAGCGGGTTGCTGGGCTTGCTGCAGGCGCCCGTTGAGCATGGCCAGCTCGCGCAACACGCTGCTGGCAGGGGCATCCAGACATTTGGCGATGCGCACCAGCGCCACCGCCTGCCCGGCGCGGGCCTGCTGCTCCTGCGCCAAGACCTGCACCATGCGCTGCGCCAGCGGCGAGAGCTCCGGCAGAGCGGTGCGCCACTCCATCACTGCGGCGCCTGGCCTCGCTCCAGCACCACCGGAATGGATTTGGACGTCGGCGTGCCCGCATGTGCCGCCACTGCCGACAGTGGCACCAGCGGGTTGGTCTCCGGGTAGTAGGCCGCCAGGTTGCCGCGCGGAATGTCATAGGCCACCAGCTTGAAGCCTTCCACGCAGCGCTGCTGGCCATCGTCCCAGACGGTGCGGATATTGACCCAGTCACCATCGGCCAGGCCCAGATCGCGGATGTCATCGGCATGGATGAATACCACCCGGCGCTGGCCAAACACGCCCCGGTAGCGGTCGTCCATGCCATAGATCGTGGTGTTGTACTGGTCGTGCGAGCGGGTGGTCAGCAACGTGAACACGCGCTGGTCATGCAGGCGTGCGCGCGCCCGGTGCGTGGGGGTGGCCACCGGCACCGCATGGGCGTGGAAGCTGGCCTTGCCACTGGCCGTGGCCCAGATGCGCTCGCTGGCGGTGTTGCGCAGCCGAAAGCCACCGGGCACGGCCACACGCTGGTTGAAGTCGGCAAAGTCAGGAAAGACCTTGGCGATCTCGTCGCGGATCAGCGCGTAATCGGCGGCCAGCGCCAGCCAGTCCACCCGGCTGCGCGCGCCCAGGGTGGCATGGGCCAGGCGCGCCACAATCGCCGGCTCCGACAGCAGATGGGCCGAGGCCGGTGGGTTCATGCCCATCGACAGGTGCACCATGCTCATCGAGTCCTCGACCGTCACGCCCTGGGGCTGGCCGTTTTGCAGATCGATCTCGGTGCGGCCCAGGCAGGGCAGCAGCAGCGCCTCGCGGCCATGCACCACATGGCTGCGGTTGAGCTTGGTGGTGACCTGCACCGTCAGCGCGCAGCGCTGCAGGCCTTTCCAGGTCTCATAGGTATCGGGCGTGGCAGCGGCAAAATTGCCTCCCAGCGCAAAGAACACCTGGGCACGGCCATCGCGCATGCTGGCAATGGCCTCCACCGTGTCCATGCCGTGCGCGCGGGGCGGCGCAAAGCCATAGACCTCCTGCAGCCGGTCCAGCAGGGCCGCAGGCGGCTTTTCCCAGATGCCCATGCTGCGGTCGCCCTGCACATTGCTGTGGCCGCGCACCGGACAAGGCCCTGCCCCGGGCCGCCCGATATGGCCGCGCAGCAGCAGCAGGTTCAGAATCATCTGGATCGTGGCAACTGAATGCGCATGCTGGGTGATGCCCATGCCCCAGCAGGCAATCACCTTGTCCGCGCCCAGGTAGACATCGGCCGCCGCCCGCATCTGCGCCTCGCTCAGGCCCGATTCCTGCGCCAGCAGTGACCAGTCTTCCTGGCGCAGGCTCTGCGCCAGCGCGTCGAAGCCGGTGGTGTGTGCAGCAATAAAGCCATGGTCCAGCACACCGCCCCGGGCCGCTTCCTGCTCCAGCACATGCTTGAGCATGCCCCGCAGCGCCGCCAGGTCGCCACCCACGCGCAGCTGAAAATAATGCGTGCTGATGGGGGTGGAGCCCAGGGTCGCCATCTCCAGCTTGTCCTGCGGGTCGGCAAAGCGCTCCAGCCCGCGTTCGCGCAACGGATTGAAGCTGACGATGCGCGCGCCGCGCTTGTGCGCCTCGCGCAGCTCGCCGAGCATGCGCGGGTGGTTGGTGCCCGGGTTCTGGCCAAAGATGAAGATCGCATCGGCCTCTTCAAAATCCGCCAGGGTCACCGTGCCCTTGCCCACACCGATCTGCTCGCGCATCGCCGTGCCGCTGGGCTCGTGGCACATGTTGGAGCAATCGGGGAAATTGTTGGTGCCGTATTCGCGCACAAACAGCTGGTAGAGGAAGGCCGCCTCGTTGCTGGCCCGCCCCGAGGTGTAGAACACCGCCTGGTCCGGGCTGGGCAGCGCGTTCAGATGCCGGGCAATCAGCGCAAAGGCGTCGTCCCAGGCGATCGGGAGGTAGTGGTCGCTGGCCGGATCGTAGACCATCGGGTGCGTCAGACGGCCCTGGTCCTCCAGCCAGAAATCGCTGTGCTCGGCGAGCTCGCGCACGCTGTAGCGGGCAAACAGCTCGGGGCCTGCACGGCGGGCCGTGGCCTCGGCGGCAACGGCCTTGACGCCGTTCTCGCAGAACTCGAAGGTCGAGGCATGGTTGCGGTCGGGCCAGGCACAGCCCGGGCAGTCAAAGCCGTCGGGCTGGTTGGCCGACAGCAGCGTCTTGGCCCCCTTGACGGCGATATCGTGGTGCAGCAGCGTGTTCTTGACACTGTTCAAGGCACCCCAGCCACCGGCTGGGCCTTTGTAGAAGGCGATTTTTTGTTCTTGCATGGCAGGACTGGTTAGAACGTGTTAACGATCTCAGCCCTGCATTTCAACCCGCTGCCCTGCCAGCGTCAAATTCAATGCCGCAATGCCGGCATTCGCAAAACTATGCTTGGTCTGGCGGGGCCGCTGCCAAGGCGCCGGCATGCTGCAGGCACTGCTGCTGCCATTCGTCCTGCGCCATCAGCGCGCGCGCCGCCTCCATCGCGGGCATGCCCTGCTGCGATTGCTGGTAGAGAAAGGCGACCTCGCTCTCGACCACCGGCTCCACCAGCGGCCAGGCGCGCAGGCCAGGTGTGTGCCGCACGGTGGCCAACACGGCGCCCGGAACGATGCTGGCCACCTGGCCCTCGCCCACCGCCTGCAGCAGGGCCTGGACGGAATTGGTCTCCATGGCAGGCTGCACCAGCACGCCGACGGCCAACAAGCTGCGCTCGACGATCTGGCGGTTGTGCATGTCGGGCGTCAGCAGGCACAGCGGCTGCTGCGCGGCCTGGGCCCAGCGCAGCGGCTCGGCGGCATGCAGGGTATCGCCCACACAGGCCGGGTGCGGCGCCGCTTGCAACAGGTAGTAGTGTTCCTGGTACTGGGGCGCGCAATGGGTGCGCGGGCGGCGGATGCGGTCGCTGTAGCCCAGCGCCAGGTCCAGGCTCAGCTCTTCCAAGCCACGTTCAATATCGGGGGAACTCATCGCATGCAGCACCGGCACCAGGCCCGGATGCTGGCGGCGCAGCAGGCTGGCAAAGCGCAGCAGCATCGGCATGGCCGTGGGCACGGCCGCCATGCGCAGCTGCCCTTGCAACTGCCCTGCCTGGGCGCTCAGGCGCTGGCGCAGGCGCGCCTCGCTTTGCAGCATCTCCAGGCCGGTCTGCAGCACCTGCTCGCCCTCGGGCGTGAAACCGGCAAACACCCGGCCCCGCCGCACGATGGCCACGCCAAACTCGGCCTCCAGCGCGCGCAGCGCGTTGGACAATGCCGGCTGGGTGATATGGCAGGCCTGGGCTGCCCTTGCGAAATGGCCGTGCGCATGGAGCGCGGCCAGATAGCGCATGGCAGCGAGCAGGTTCATCAGGTGTTGCTGCTGACGGAGATGGTCGGGAACTTCGACGAGAAGTCCTTGGCCTGCTGCGCGATCTTGACCGCGATGCTGCGGGCCACCTGCTTGTAGATGGCCGCCACTTCGCTGTCAGGCGCCGCCACCACCGTGGGGGTACCACTGTCCGCCTGCTCGCGGATCTGCATCGACAGCGGCAGCGCACCGAGGTAGTCGAGCTGGTAGTCGGCAGCCATATGCTTGCCGCCATCGGCGCCAAAGATATGTTCCACATGGCCGCAGTGGGTGCAGACATGCATCGCCATGTTCTCGATCACGCCCAGGAGCGGCACACCCACCTTCTCGAACATCTTGATGCCCTTGCGCGCGTCGAGCAACGCGATGTCCTGCGGCGTGGTGACGATCACCGCACCGGTCAGCGGCACGCGCTGGCTCAGGGTCAGCTGGATGTCGCCGGTGCCCGGTGGCATGTCGATCAGCAGGTAGTCGAGGCCGGCCCAGTTGGTCTGGCGCAGCATCTGCTCCAGCGCCTGCACGGCCATCGGGCCGCGCCAGATCATCGCCTGGTCCTGGTCGACCAGCAGGCCGATCGACATCACCTGCACGCCATGGTTGAGCTTGGGCTCCATGGTCTTGCCATCGCTGCTCTCGGGCTTGCCGTCCACGCCCATCATCATCGTCTGGCTGGGGCCGTAGATATCGGCATCCAGCACGCCGACGCTTGCGCCCTCGGCCGCCAGCGCCAGCGCCAGGTTGGCGGTGGTGGTGCTCTTGCCCACGCCACCCTTGCCCGATGCCACGGCAATGATGTTCTTCACACCGGGGATCAGCGGCACACCGCGCTGCACGGCATGCGTGATCACCTTGTTGCTGATGGTCACCGAGACGTTTTCGACGCCCGGCACCGCCTTGGCAGCCGCCACGAACTGGCTGCGCAACTGCGGCACCAGGCTTTTGGCGGGGTAGCCCATCTCCACATCAAAGGCGACATCGCCGCCATGGATCTGGAGGTTGCGCACGGCACGCGTGCTGACAAAATCTTTGCCCGTATGCGGGTCTTGAACGCTGGCCAGCGCGGCCAGTAGCGCGGTTTCGGTCACTGTCATCGTGTTTTCTATTCCTGAGACAGCAATAAGTCTAGCGAACCGCGCTTGCCCTTGCGAACCAGCGACAATCTGGGCTTTTCCCCTGCACCTCTTGAAAGACCTGCACCCGTGAAACTGAAAATGGCCGAGAACTCCGTGTTTGCGATCTTGCTGCGCTCGTCGTGGTGGATCAGTGTGGTGGTCGGAGCCATCATCGTGGTGCTGTGCCTGGCGCTGCTGCCCAAGGACATCCGCTTTGTCGGCGCAGCCGGCAGCCTGCCATTCTTCGTGATCGGCGCCATGGCCGCCAAGCGCCAGTGGAACCAGCCCAGCGCGGCGGCCAGCCAGGCGCTGCTGGCGCAGGCCAGCGCCCTGTCCAGCCGCGACCTGCAAGCCTGGCTGAGCCGCGCCTGGCAGGCCGAAGGCTATACCGTCACCCCGGTGCAGCAAGGCGCCGCCGATCTGCAATTGGCGCGCAACGGCCAGACCACCCTGGTGCAAACCAAGCGCAGCAAGGCCGGCGTGCATGGCATCGAGCCGCTGCGCGCGCTGCATGAGGCCGCCAGCCAGGCGGGCGCCGCCAGCGTCTATGTACTGCTGCAAGGCGAGCTCAGTGACAACGCGCGCACGTTTGCCCGTGACCAGAAAATCGTGCTGCTGCAGAACCTGGAACTGGCGACCTTGCTGAAAAAGGCGGCGGCGAAAGCCTGACGATGGGGCATTGCGGATAGCGCAGCGACAGCGCCACTTGGCGCAGCACCCCCGTTTCGGCTATGGTGCTGCCCATGTCTGCCGCTCTGCACTACAGCCCCCATTCCGCTGCCACCGCCATCGTGCTGTCGGGGGGCGGCGCGCGCGCCGCCTACCAGGTGGGGGTGTTGCAGGCGCTGTCGCGCCTGCGCCAGAACGCCGGGGCCGACCATGCGCCCACGCCCTTCCCGATAGCAGTAGGCACCTCGGCCGGCGCGATCAATGCGGCCGGCCTGGCCTGTGGCGCTGAGCATTTCGACCTGGCGGTGCAGCGCCTCTCGCGGGTGTGGCGCAACTTTTCCACCAGCCAGGTCTACCGTGCCGATGCCTTTGGGGTCATGCGCAGCGGGGCGCGCTGGCTCAGCCTGCTGACCCTGGGCTGGGCGCTGACCCGCTGGCACCACAGCAAACCCCGCTCGCTGCTGGACAACGCCCCGCTGCTGGAGCTGCTGCAGGCCGAGCTGCCCCTGGAGAAAATCCCCCATTTGCTGCGCAAAGGCACGCTGTCGGCGTTGGCCATCACCGCATCGAGCTACACCACCGGCGAGCACATCACCTTCTACGAAGCCGGCCCCCATGTCCCCAGCTGGTCGCGCACGCAGCGCCGCGCCATCCAGGACCGCATCAGCCACCAGCACCTGATGGCCTCGTCGTCGATCCCCTTCATCTTCCCGCCCGCCGAGCTG
This sequence comes from Comamonas sediminis, assembly GCF_041107495.1. Taxonomy (NCBI): domain Bacteria; kingdom Pseudomonadati; phylum Pseudomonadota; class Betaproteobacteria; order Burkholderiales; family Comamonadaceae; genus Comamonas; species Comamonas sediminis. The sequence continues at coordinate 135,581 of NZ_JBGBDC010000008.1, read as the reverse complement.
ATGCTGCGCGGCCAGTACAACTACCTGGGCGACGGCGCGATGCGCCAGACCGCGCCGCTCGCCCCTGCGGTGCACCTGGGCGCCCAGCGCATTGTGGTGGTCGGTGTGGGCCGCTCGCACGAGGTGCTGAACCTGCCCCAGGGTGAGCACCCGCCGTTCCCGTCGCTGGCCCAGGTGGCCGGCCATGCACTGTCCACGATCTTTCTCGATGCACTGTCGGTCGATGTGGAGCGGGCCCAGCGCATCAACCACACCTTGAGCCTGATCCCCGAGGCCGAGCGTGCCCGCAGCGCACTGCGGCCGCTCGATCTGCTGGTGATCACGCCGTCGCAGTCGCTGCATGCGCTGGCGCTGGCGCACCTGCAGGAGCTGCCCACGCCGGTGCGGGCGCTGCTGGGTGCAATGGGCGTGTCGGTGCACAGCCAGAATGTTGGCAGCGCTGCGCTGGCCAGCTACCTGCTGTTCGAGCCGGGCTACACCCGGGCGCTGATGGCGCTGGGCCGGGCCGACACGATGGCGCGGCGCGACGAGGTCTGCGCCTTTTTCGGCTGGGGCAGCCGGCCGGCAGGCCCTGCCAATCCCCTGGTCGCGCCATCTGGCCCGGTAAGCGCCTAGAATTGGCCGGTTCTGGAGCGCCCGCGGGCGCGAGGGCTGGCCATGCCGCCCTCCCTGTGACCAGAATCCGCAACGGCCACCGGCCTGCGTCCTCTCTGTGATTAGAAAGTTCCGCAACCCTATGTCTCAACGAAAGATTTTCGTCACCACCGCCCTGCCGTATGCCAACGGCAACTTCCACATCGGTCACATCATGGAATACATCCAGGCCGATACCTGGGTGCGTGCGCAGCGAATGCAGGGCAATGCGGTCAACTTTGTCGGCGCCGATGACGCCCATGGCGCGCCGATCATGATTGCCGCCGAAAAAGCCGGCAAGACGCCACAGCAGTTTGTCGCCGACATCGCCGCCGGCCGCAAGCAGTACCTCGACGGCTTCCACATCGGTTTTGACAACTGGAGCAATACCGACAGCCCCGAGAACCACGAGCTGTCCAAGCAGATCTACCTGGACCTGAAGGCCGCCGGCTTTATCGAGACGCGCACCATCGAGCAGTTCTTCGACCCGGAGAAGAACATGTTCCTGCCTGACCGTTTCATCAAGGGCGAATGCCCGCGCTGCCACGCCAAGGACCAGTACGGCGACAACTGCGAAGTCTGCAGTTCCGTCTATGCGCCCACCGACCTGGTCAACCCCTACTCGGCGCTCTCTGGTGCCAAGCCGGTGATGAAGAGCTCGGAGCATTTCTTCTTCAAGCTGTCCGACCCGCGCGCGGTCGAGTTCCTGACCCAGTGGACCCAGGACGGCCAGCATGTGCAGCCCGAGGTGGCCGCCAAGATCAAGGAATGGTTCGGCGTGCGCACCAACCCCGATGGCTCGACCAGCGAAGGCCTGGACGACTGGGACATCTCGCGCGATGCGCCCTACTTCGGCATCGAGATCCCGGATGCACCAGGCAAGTACTTCTATGTCTGGCTGGATGCGCCGGTGGGCTACCTGGCCTCGCTGAAGAACCTGCTGGCCCAGCGTGGCGAGGACTACGACGCCTACATGGCCGATCCGGCGCTGGAGCAGTACCACTTCATCGGCAAGGACATCATCACCTTCCACACCCTGTTCTGGCCGGCGATGCTGAAGTTCAGCGGCCGCAAGACCCCCACCAAGATCTGCGTGCATGGCTTCCTGACCGTGAACAACGGCGAGAAGATGAGCAAGAGCCGTGGCACCGGCCTCGATCCGCTCAAGTACCTGGCCCTCAAGATGAACCCCGAGTGGCTGCGCTACTACCTGGGCGCCAAGCTCAACGGCAAGAACGAAGACGTCGACTTCACCGCCGAAGACTTCATGCTGCGCGTTAACTCCGACCTGATCGGCAAGTACGTGAACATCGCCTCGCGCGCTGCCGGCTTTATCAGCAAGCGCTTTGAAGGACGCCTGGGCGAGGTGAGCGCCGACGGCCAGGAACTGCTGGCCGTGCTGCGCGCGCAAAAGGAGGCGATTGTGGCCGCCTACGAGGCACGCGACACCGCCCGCGCTGCCCGCGAGATCATGCAGCTGTGCGACAAGGTCAACAGCTATGTCGATGCCAACAAGCCCTGGGAGCTGGCCAAGAAGGACGGCATGGAGCAGCGTCTGCACGATGTCTGCACGGTCTGCATCGAAGCGTTCCGCATCTTGACCATCTACCTCAAGCCGATCCTGCCGGGTGTGGCTGCCGAAGTGGCGAACTTCCTGATCGTGCCGCCCGAGCAATTTGCCGACGTGGACAAGCCGCTGGGCGCTGGCCACCAGATCGGCGTCTACCAGCACCTGATGCAACGGGTGGACCCGCTGCAGCTCGAAGCGCTGTTCGAAACCCCTGCCAGCCAGGAAAAGGCGGCGGCCGCTGCAGCGCCTGCCAAGGCCAAGAAGGCCGAGAAGAAAGCCGAAGCCGTGGTGGACCCGAACGCCCCCGGCGGCGAGCCGCTGGCCGAGACCATCGGCATCGACGACTTTGCCCGCATCGACCTGCGCATTGCCAGGATTGTCGAATGCAAGGCCGTGGAAGGCTCGACCAAGCTGCTGCAGCTGACCCTGGACGTTGGTGAAAAGGGTGAAGACGGCAAGCCCAAGACCCGCAATGTGTTCAGCGGCATCAGCAGCATGTACACGCCGGAGCAGCTGCAAGGCAAGCTCACCGTGCTGGTCGCCAATCTGGCGCCCCGCAAGATGAAGTTCGGCATCTCCGAAGGCATGGTGCTGGCCGCCAGCCATGCCGACGAGAAGGCCCACCCTGGCATCTATGTGCTGGAGCCCTTCCCTGGCGCGCAGCCAGGCATGCGCATCCATTGATCCGGATGGCCGCTGACCGCCGCCTCTTGCAGCCCCTGCGCTCCGTAGCCGCAGGGGCTTTTTACTGCGCCTCGGCCCTGCTGCTGGGCGGCTGCAGCGTTGTGGCAGTCGGAGCCGCCGCCGTCAGCGTGACCGCCACGGCGGTGGGGCTGGCCGCCGATGCGGCGGTGGGCACCGCCAAGGTGGTGGGCAAAGGTGTAGGCAAGGCCTATGACATGGCGACAGGCGAAGAACAGGACAACAGCGGAATAACAGTGCGCTACCGGGAGCGCAGACCGGGCGAAACCTTCCCGCCGCCGCAGCCCACCGAGCCGCTGGCAACGCAAGCGCCCGCACCTACCCCTCCAATGCCGCCAGCCAGGCCTGCTGCGGCAGCAGAAACCGCCATCCCCAACGGGCCCTGAATCACCCGGTTTTGAGAGCGCTCAGTTACCGGCGTAGCGACCGGGCCGGTGGCTGATCCACAGGAACACGCTCATCACGACGGCGGCCAGCACCGAGTAGGCCACGCGCTCGAATGGCACGACCCACAGCGCCAGCAGCACCACCGTGCAGTCGATGACCATCTGCACCTTGCCGGCGCGGATGCCATAGCGGTCCTGCAGGTAGAGCGACACGATGGTGGCGCCGCCCAGGCTGGAGCGGTGGCGCGCCAAAAAGAGGCAGCCGGTGCCCATCAGCAGGCCACCGGCGATGGCGGCATACAGCGGGTTCAGGTAGTCGATATGGATGAAACGCGGGCCGATATCGACCAGCAGCGCCAGCATGGCCACCGAGATAAAGGTCTTGACGGTGAACTCCGGCCCCATGCGCGTCCAGGCAAACCAGTAAAAGGGCAGATTGATCGCGAAGAAAATCGCACCAAACGGCAGCCCCGTGGCGTAGTGCAGCAAAAACGCCAGCCCTGCGGTGCTGCCCGTCAGCAAACCCGCCTGCGCAAACAGGCCCAAGGTGATCGAGACAAACAGCGAGCCGGTGAACAGCGCCTGGGCATCTTCAAAGCGGCCATGGCGCATGGCAGGCCCCGGCAGCGCAGCAGGGGCAACGGCCACGGTGCCGGGCAGGCCCGTGGGCGCGGTGGGGCGGGATAGCGGTGAGGACATGTCGGGTGGACAGCAAGTTTCATGCCCGCACAAGGATGGTGCGCGGGGCAGCCTGGCAGGGGTAATGCTAGGTATAAACCCGAATTTTAAAGAGTTTCAGCCCGTTACGGTAAAGGATCTTCTGCAAGTCCCTCGCCAAGCGGGATGGGCGCGGATCGGGATGAGACGCAAGGCGTCTTTCGCGGTCAATAGCCGTAGTTATTGACAAGGAAGACCACGCAGGGGATCGCCCGAGCCCGCGTTCAGACCACGGCAGGGAGTTTTGCAGAAGGTCCTGAGGCATATCCGCAACAGTTGGGGGCCTATCACGGCGGATGCAGGCCGCGCTCAGCGGCTGGGCAGCACCTGGGTGCTGTTGCTGCGTAGCACCTTGCCCTGGGCATCAAACACCACGGTGAACAGCATCTTGGTGTTGGGCGGATCGATCCAGCCCCAGTCCCATTCCGCCTCGTTCTTCAGCGGGTAGCTGGTGCGCTTGGCCGGCTGGCCCAGCAGCCGGCGGATCTCCTGCTGGTCCATGCCCGGCTGCACCTTCGCAAAGTAAGCCGGGGCCAGCACCTGGCGCAGCGCGCTCATCTTGCCATCGGTGCCAATGGTGATCATGTAGTTCTGCGCACCGGCGGGCTGGCGCGTGTACTCCAAGGTGTGCGAGCCATCGGCCTCGTCCCAGATCTGGTTGGGCTCGCCAAAACGGTCGCGCACGTCCTGCTCGGTCGAGACGTGCTCCTCCAGTTCCTTGATGCGCTGTTGGTCGCAGCCCGCCAAAAACACGGAAACGGCCAGCGCGGAAGCGGCGATTGCAAATTTGGTAAGGAAGGACATGGTCAGGTTCGGTAGAATCCAGGCACAAGAGGTAAATATACGCTATGTCTTTCTTCCGCCGCCCCGACTACCAATCCGACACCACCCAGTTCCTGCTGAAGCTCAAGGCCGACAAGCCCGAGCTGGAACAAGGCCAGCGCGAAGGCCGCGCCCTGCTGTGGGACAAGGATCTGGACCGCCAGCAGCAAGCCGAGTACCAGACCGCACGTGTGGCGCAAAAGCCTTACGTATACCAAACCAACCACGATTGATCGCCCTGCCCGCTGCCGGCCGCCTGGCTCCGCAGCGGCTTTCGATCCCGCATAGCCCCCGCGCATGGCAACCCCCGGCAACCTGACCACGGCTGAGGACGACACACGCCCCGCCGCAGGTGCCGCTGCCATGCCCGAGGTGGTGGACCAGGTGGCGCTCGCCCGCCTGTACGGCGAGCCGCTGTTCGCGATGCCCACCGACCTGTACATCCCGCCCGATGCGCTGGAGGTGTTTCTTGAGGCTTTTGAAGGCCCGCTGGACTTGCTGCTCTACCTGATCCGCAAGCAGAACTTCAACATCCTCGACATTCCGATGCTGAGCGTCACCCGCCAGTACCTGAGCTATGTGGACGAGATCCGCAGCCGCAACCTGGAGCTGGCCGCCGAATACCTGCTGATGGCCGCGATGCTGATCGAGATCAAGTCGCGCATGCTGCTGCCGCCCAAGAAGCAGGCCGAGGGTGAAGAAGCCGAAGACCCCCGCGCCGAGCTGGTGCGCCGCCTGCTGGAGTACGAACAGATGAAGCTGGCCGCCCAGGGGCTGGGCGCCGTGCCGCAGTACGGGCGCGATTTCATCAAGGCCCAGGTCTTCATCGAGCAGGCGCTGCAGCCGCGCTTTCCGGATGTGGAGATGTCCGAGCTGCAGGAGGCCTGGCGCGACATCCTCAAGCGCGCCAAGCTGGTGCAGACCCACAAGATCACCCGCGAAGAGCTCTCGGTGCGGGAGTACATGAGCGCCATTCTCAAGCGCCTGCAAGGCCGGCGCTTTGTCGAGTTCGAGGACATCTTCGAGCCCGAGAAAGGCAGCACCGTGCTGGTGGTGACCTTTATCGCGCTGCTAGAGCTGGCCAAGGAAACCTTGATCGAGATCACCCAGGCCGAAGCCTTTGCGCCCATCTATGTGCGGCTGTCGTACACACCCGTCTGAGCCGCTCCAGGCCTGACCCTGCTACCGCCCAAGCCCCCTTATTACCCTGCCTTTATTCCAACGGAGACCACCATGCCGCATCTCGTCATCGAATACACCAACAACCTCGAGAACTTCCCCGAAGCCCATCTGCTCGATGCCCTCAACGCTGCGGTGATCGCCAGCGGCCAGGTGCAAAACGAGCAGGACCTCAAGAGCCGCGTCGTGCGCACCGAGCAGTTCGTCATTGGCGCCGACCCCACCGCGCTGCGCGGCTTTGTGCATGCCGAGCTGCGCCTGCTGGCCGGCCGCACGCCCGAGGCCAAGCGCGACCTGTCCGACCGCATCGCCGCCGTGCTGCGCGAGTTCACACCCCACCCCGAGGGCATGCTGGTGCAGCTGAGCGTGGACATTGTCGACATGGACCGGGGCGCTTACTACAAGGGCTCGCTGTAAGCAGCATTCAGCGGCCGCCGCATTCGCGGCCCCAAATATACAAGGCCTGCCGGCTCTTGCGAGAGGGCAGGCCTTTTTCATTGCGGGCCGAGGCGAAGATGCGGCGCTCAGTGCTCCACAGGCATCTGGCCCTTGTTCTCCCTCTCGATGCGGATCTTGCGCATCACGCCATCGGTGGCCTCGGTGACGGCAAACTGCCAGCCGTCGATCACCACCACATCGCCCTGCCGGGGCAGCGCCCCGTTGAACTCGGTGAGCAGACCGCCCAAGGTGGTGAAGGCATCGGCAGACGAGACCAGCTCATTGGAGCCCAGCAGCTGCTGCACCATGTGCACATCGGCGGCGCCGCTGGCCATCCAGGTGTCGGGCTCGCCGTCCACCGCCTGGATCGTGAAGCTCTCGTCCTCGTCGGGAAACTCGCCGGCAATCGCTTCGAGCACATCGACCGGCGTCACGACGCCGCTCATCACATGGAACTCGTTGATCACGATCACCATATGGCCCTTGGACTGGCGCAGGTCGTTGATCAGCGCGATCACGCCGGCGCCTTCGGGCACCATCAGCGGCTTGCGGATGGTGGCCGGCTGGATGGCGCCATGCTGCATCAGGTCCATCAGCATGTCCTTGGCTCGGGCAACACCCTGGAGCTGGTCCACATGGCCCATGCACACCGGCAAGTGGCTGTGCGGGTTGTCGTTGAGCGAACGCTGGATGGCCTCGGCATCGTCGCTCAGGTCCACCCAGTCCACATCCGAGACGGGGGTCATGATCGAGCGCACCTTGCGGTCACCCAGCGACAGCACGCCGCTGACCATGATGCGCTCTTCGGGCGCAAAGGTCAGTTCGGCCTCGGCAGCGCCCGGGTCGTTCTGCGCATGCTCGGTCTGGCCCTGGCCGCTGCGGCCTGCCATCAGCGACAGCACTTTCAGCGCCGTGCGCTCGCGCAGCGGCACGCGCTGCTCATGGCGGATCGCGTTGCGCGAGGACACCTGGTTGAAGGTCTCGATCAGGATCGAGAAACCAATGGCAGCGTACAGATAACCCTTGGGCACATGGAAGCCCAGGCCTTCGGCCACCAGGCTGAAGCCGATCATCAGCAGGAAGCTCAGGCAGAGGATGACAATGGTCGGGTGCGCATTGACAAAGCGGGTCAGCGGCTTGGAGGCAAACAGCATCACACCAATCGAGATGACGACCGCCGCCATCATCACGCCCAGGTTGTTGACCATGCCGACGGCGGTGATCACGGCATCGAGCGAGAAAACCGCATCGAGCACCACGATCTGCGCGACCACGGCCGAGAAGCTGGCGTAGACCGTGCTGCTCGACTTGCTCAGGCTCACACCTTCCATGCGCTCATGCAGCTCGGTCGTGGCCTTGAACAGCAGGAACAGACCGCCCAGCAGCAAGATCAGATCGCGCCCGGAGAAACTGAGCGGCCCAACAGAAAACAGCGGTTGCGTGAGGGTCACCAGCCAGGAGATGGCGGTGAGCAGACCCAGGCGCATCACCAGGGCCAGGGACAGGCCGATGACACGTGCCTTGTCCCGCTGGTGGGGCGGCAACTTGTCGGCAAGGATCGCGATAAAGATGAGATTGTCTATGCCCAGAACGATCTCGAGCACCACCAGGGTAATGAGACCAATCCAGATCTGCGGGTCCGAGAGCAGCTCGATCATGCGGCGCTCCCTTCAACGGGCAGAGACACCGTCAGCGGTGTACTGGGGCAAGAACTAAAGGACAGCGACAGCGTGGTCGCACACGGAAGAGGCTCAGGGTCCGGGTTGTCGGGCATACATTCCGAAGGGTTGCTAAACAGCCTCCATCCTAACGTGCAGCACAAAAACCCCTGGCCTCTGGCCCATTCGTCGCGGTAGCCGCATGCCGCCACGCGGCAAGCACGGTCCCCGGCAGACTCAGCGCTCCATCGCTGGCTGCGGCCAGACCGGCACCGCACCCTGCACCTGCGCCGGTATCCAGCCGCGCAGGCTGTTGACAAAAGCCCAGGCTTGCACACGCGGTACATCGCTCAACGTCACCACGCCTTCCACCAGCTGACCCGCCTCCAGCGCCAGGCGGCGCCCCACGCCGGGCAGCAGGCCGCAGTGCAGCGCCGGCGTGATCCAGCGGCCATCGAGCTGCATGGCGATATTGCCCCGGGTGGTCTCGGTGATCTCGCCGGCCTCGTTCCACAGCAGGGTGTCAAACACGCTGCTGTCCTGCGGCGCCCAGCGCTCGTAGTGCGCACGGCGGCTGGTCTTGAAGCGCACAAACTCGCCGTGGGCCTCGGCCAGCGGCGCGGCCGCCCATTGCAGCCGGACCTGCGCAGGCGATGGCGGACAGGCAAAGGCCTCGGCCTGGAAGCTGCCCGGGGCATGGAGCAGCAGGCGCAGGCGCCACAGGCCTTGCGGATGGGCTTGGGCCAGGCCGTCCAAAGCCGCTTGCGCGGCCACCCCATCCCAGCGGTAGCCAAAATGCGCGGCCGCAGCGGCCATGCGCTCGAGGTGCAGCGCAGCATGGCGCAACTGGCCATCGTCCAGCGCCAGGGTTTCGATCAGCGCAAAGGGCATGCTGGCCCGCTCCAGAAAGGCACGCTTGTGCAGCCACTCGCGCCACTCGCCGTCAGCGGTGGCATCGGCGGTGATGCCGCTGCCAATGCCGCATTGCAGCTGCGCGCCGCGCAAGGCCACGGTGCGGATGGGGACGTTGAAGGTCGCGCGTATGCCGCCTGCGCCATCGGAGCGCACAACGCCCAATGCGCCGCAGTACCAGCCGCGCGGCCCAAGCTCCAACTCGGCAATCGCCTGCATCGCCGCCCGCTTGGGCGCGCCGGTGACCGAGCCGCAGGGGAACAAGGCCTGCATCACGTCGGCCAGGCCGGTGCCCTGGGGCAGCTTGGCCCGCACGTCCGAGGTCATCTGCCATACCGTTGGCAGCGCCTGCAGCGCAAACAGCTGCGGCACCTGCACGCTGCCCAGTTGCGCAATGCGCGCCAGGTCATTGCGCAGCAGGTCGACGACCATCACGTTTTCGGCCCGCTCCTTGGCCGATGCGCGCAAGGCCTGGGCCTGGGCCTCGTCCTGCGCGGGGCTGCTCCCCCGTGCAGCCGTGCCCTTCATCGGGCGGGTCAAGATATCGCCCGCGCCGCTGGCCGGTTGGTGCCAGTCAAAAAACAGTTCAGGCGATACCGACAGCAGCTGCTCATCGCCCCGGTCGATATGCAGTGCATAGCCGCCGGGCTGGGCCTGCTGCAACGCGGCAAACAGCGCGGCGCCGTCCACCCCGCCGCCGGGCAAGGCGCTGTGGCCCTGCAGCTGTTGGGTGTAGTTGATCTGGTAGTAGGCGCCGTTGCGGATATCGGCATGGATGCGCGCCATCTGCGCATCGAACTGGGGGCGGCTCAGCGTGCCGCGCCATTGCAGTTGCACGGCAGGCGCTTCGGCCTCGGGCAGCTGCGCCATGTCAGCCGGTGGCGCATCCCACACCGCAAACCAGGCCAGGGGCTCGCCGCTGGGCGCTGCCTGGGTCGGCAAATAGGGGTTCAGCGCCGAGGCGGCTTCATAGCGCAGGCCGCCCACGCAGAAGGCCCCGGCGCGCGCGGCCTGCTCCACGGCATCCAGCAAGGCGCGCAAGGATGGCGCGTCCTGCGCCTCCAGCACCCGGTCCGGGCCGGACAGGGCCAGGCGCAGGCGCTGCTGCTCACCGGCCAGAGGCTGGCCCATATCGATGCGGGCAGAAAAGGACATGTGCGCTGTCATAGGGGCGCCAGCATAGCGGCGGCGCCTTGTCCTTGCAGCACAATAGCCCTCTGTCTGCTCCCTTACAGCTCCCGTGTCCTCTGCCCCGCGCCGCGCCCAATGCCCCCGCTGCCTCCGTCCGCAAACTGCCTGCATCTGTGCGCTGGCGCAGCCGCTGCAGGCTGCTACCCAGGTGCTGGTCCTGCAGCACCCGCTGGAGCTGCAGGAAGCCAAGGGCACTGCGCGCCTGCTGCACCTGTGCCTGCCGGGCAGCCGGCTGGAGGTAGGCGAAGCCTTTGACCCAGCACAGCTGGAGCAATGGCTGTACGGCGCCTGGCCCGGCGCAGAAGCCCCCCAGCAAACGCTGTTGCTCTACCCCCAGACACCCGACCAGCCCGCCGCCCTGATGGCGCTGACGGACCGCGACGCGCCAGTACCCGTCCGGCGCCTGGTGCTGATCGACGGCACCTGGCGCAAAAGCCGCAAGATGCTCTATGCCAACCCGCTGCTGGCCCGGTTGCCCCGCCTGGCGCTGACGGACACCGCGCCAGCCGGCTACCGCATCCGCAAGGCACCCCGCGCAGGCCAGCTCTCGACCCTGGAGGCGGCTGCGCTGGCACTGCAACAGCTGGAGGCCTGGCCCGATGGCGCGCCGCCGCTGCAGGCGCTGCAGCAGTCCTTTGACGGGCTGATCGCGCAGTACGAACGCCTGCGCAGCGCCCACTGAGCGATTGGCGCCCTGGCGACAATGCGCCCGCCTGCGCGCCCGGGGGTGAGCGCGCACTCGGGGATACTCCAGGCCATTGCCTTGAACCTGTTTTCCTTTGACTGACGGAGCCCTTGCATGAAGTTCTCGACCCTCACCCTGCTCACCGCCGCGCTGTGCGCCGCCGGCCTGGCCCAGGCCGCCGCCCCCTCCGATGCCGCCGTGCAACAAGCCAGCAGCGCCAGCCTGCGTGAATGGATCGAGGTGCTGGCCTTGCCCAATGACTCGAACGTGGCAGCCGACATCGAGAAGAATGCGCAGTGGTTCAAGGCGGCGCTGGACAAGCGCGGCTTCCAGACCCAGCTGCTGCCCAACCAGGGCAAGCCGATGGTGCTGGCCACCCTGCCCCCGGTGCCCGGCGCCACCAAGACGGTGCTGTTCTACGCCCATATGGATGGCCAGGCGGTGACCCCGTCCGAATGGCAGCAGGAAAGCCCCTGGAAGCCGGTGCTGAAGGAACGCCAGGCCGATGGCGCCTGGAAAGAAATTGCACTGGAGCAGCTCTACGGCGCCCAGCCCAACCCCGAGTGGCGCGTGTTTGGCCGCTCGTCGTCCGATGACAAGGCCCCCATCATCATGCTGATGGCCGCCATCGATGCGCTCCAGCAGCAGGGCCTGGCGCCCAGCACCAATATCAAGATCCTGCTCGACTCCGAAGAGGAAAAGGGCTCCCCATCGCTGGGCGGCGTCATCGACGCCAACCTCGAGGCCCTGAAGGCCGATGCACTGCTGGTGCTCGATGGCCCGATGCATGCCAGCAACCGCCCCACCCTGGTGTTTGGCAACCGGGGCGTGGCCCAGGCCACCCTGACCGTGTACGGCCCCAGCCAGGATCTGCACAGCGGCCACTATGGCAACTACGCCGCCAACCCCGCGTTCACGATGGCGCAGCTGCTCGCCTCGATGAAGGCGCCCGATGGCCGCGTGCTCGTCAAGGGCTACTACGACGGCATCCGCTTTGATGCGCAGACCCAGGCGGTGATGAAGGCCGTGCCCGATGACGAGACCGCGCTGCGCAAGCGCCTGGGCATCGCCCAGACCGAGAAGGTGGGCAACAACTACCAGGAAGCGATGCAGTACCCCTCGCTCAATGTGCGCGGGCTGCAAAGTGCGGACGTCGGCGCCAAGGCCCGCACCGTGGTGCCCGCCCAGGCGATCGCCGAGCTGGACCTGCGCACCGTCCCCGAGACCCCGCCCGAGCGCCTGCTGCAGCTGCTCAAGACCCATATCGAAGGCCAGGGTTTCACGCTGATTGACGGCGAGCCCAGCGCCGAGCAGCGCGCCCAGTACCCCAAGATGGCGAGCCTGAAGATGGGCGGCGTGTCGGCCTCGTCCAGCGCCGTGCGCACCGACCTGAACGCCCCCATTGGCGACTGGCTGCGCCAGGGCATGCAGCAGGCCTGGGGCCAGGCACCCGTGCAGATCCGCATGATGGGCGGCACAGTGCCCACCGGCGCTGCAGTGCAGGCGCTGAAGGTGCCGTTTGTGATCGTGCCGATGGTCAATGCCGACAACAACCAGCACAGCAAGAACGAGAACATGCGCCTGGGCAACTACTTCGATGGCGTCAAGAGCCTGGCATCCATCCTGAGCCAGCCCTGGAAATAAGCCCCAAAAAAGGCCCCCAAGCGGGGGCCTGCTGTGCGTAGCGGTTCAGCTCAGCGCTGTGCCGGCACGCCATCCTTCCACTGCGGCCAGTTCTTGACGACCGTGTCGACAAAGACGCCGCCCACGGCTGCCACATTGGCCACCGTTTCGGCAAAGCCGCCTGCGGTTTCGCCGGGCTTGGGGTCCAGGTGGGCCTGGGTCGTTTCCTGCGGGTTGCCCTGGTCAAAATTGACCGAGCCGCGCAGGCTCAGAATACGGTCGGTCCCATGGCTGCGCTGGAGCACCAGCGCAATGGCGGCGGCCTCCATCTCGGTGGCGACATAGTCGTCCGCACCATAGAGCTTGGCGATGTACTGCGCCTCCCTGGACAGGCCCGGGCCGTGGAAGAAGGTATCGCCGGTCATATGCGTGCCCACATGCACGCTGGGCGCCTGGCGGGCGGCGGCATCGGGGTAGCGCATGCGGTAGCGCTGGGCCGATTCGCTGTCCTGCAGCGGCACGGCGCGGGTCATCGCATAGGCGGCCTGGGTCAAGGCCGGATTCAGCGCAAAGCGGCGGTAGTCCTCATAGCCCTTGCGCGGCATGAACACCGGCGCGCCGGCCTGGCCCTCTTCCGGCGCCCAGCGGTGGCCCAGGTCGTAGTCGACCAGCCAGCTGCCCCAGGTCACATCGCCAATGGTGCCGCGCGATGGCGGGGTGCCGGCCACGCCGCTGATCACATAGTAGGCCTGGTCAAAGTTGAACTGCGGGTTCAGCACGATGGCCTGGATCGAGGCCGAGGCATTGACCTTGCCCATGCCCAGCACGCTGCCGCACACGCCATCGGCATTGCAGAACACCGGCCCCAGCGCGCCCGGCACCTGGATCGGTTGGGCATCGCGGAAATAGCGCTCATACCAGTGCTGGAACTCGCCGGCCCGGTCGCCGGTATTGGCACCGATCTCGAACATGGCCGCAACGAACACCTTGACCTGGACCGGAGGCGCAGCCTGGGCCACTTGGGCCGTCCTGGGCGGCTGGCTGCCGGTGCTGGCGCAACCGGACAGCAGCGCCAGCAACAGCGCGCTGGCGCACAGCGGCCGGGCGAGAGAGCGAAGCGGGGCACGGGACATGGGGTATTTCTCCTGATCAGACCACCGGTATCTCAGCGCGATCCGGCGTGCTGCGCATTGTAGGTCGGCAGCTGGGCCGCCGCCTGGCCCAGCGCTGTCACCAAGGCATCGACCTCCGGGACCGCCGCCCGGTGCAGCGGCAGCAGCACCTGGGTGCGGAATGGAATCGAAAAGGCCAGTGGCCGCTGCACCAGGCCCTGGCCCATGCAGGCCTGCGCGGTGAACGGGTTCACGATCGCCAGGCCCAGCCCGTTTTGCACCATCGCGCAGACCGCCACGGCGCTGTGCGTCTCCAGCAGCATCTGCCGGCCCACGCCGGCATCGGCAAACACCTGGTCGATCTGGGTGCGGTAGGGGTCACCCTCGGCCAGGCTGATAAAGGCCTGGCCCGCAAAGTCAGCGGGCTGCAAGGCGCGCTTGCGCGCCAGCGGGTGGCCGGCGGGCAGGACCGCCACCTCGTCCAATGCCGGCAAGGCCATGGCACGCGTGCCAGCCGGTGCCTCGCCGTGCTCGGTCAGGCCCAGGTCATAGCGCTGGGCGGCCATCCACTGCTGCAACAGCGGGGCCTCCTGCGTGGCGACGCTGACTGCGACCGGCCCCTGCGCCTGCTGCATCCGCGCCAGCGCCGCCGGCAGCAGCGCATGGCTGAGTGCGGGCATGCTCAGCACGCTGATGCGCGCCGCTTGGGGGCGCGACAGTGCTACTGCCCGGTCGATGACCCGGTCCAGCCCCTGCCAGCTGCGCTGCACTTCTTCCCACAGCGCCAACGCGCGTGCATTGGGCCGCAGCCTGCCTTGCACCCTCTCAAACAGCGGGTAGCCGAGCAGCTGCTCCATGCGCGCCAGATCGCGGCTCACCGTGGGCTGGGAGCTGAACAGCAGGCCTGCCGCGCCGGTCACCCCGCCCGCCAGCATGACGGCGCGGAACACCTCGATATGGCGGTGCTGCAGCCGGGTCGCTGATGGGCTGGGCTCCTGGGATGGATCGGAAGCGGACGGAGCGGGGCTGGGCGAACGGGGCATGGCGAGGTGGCACGACGACAAAGACATATCCATTATGAATGACATGCCGATAAATAAGCATTAGACCAAATACCTCACCCCGGGCACACTGGGCAGCTGATTTCTCCCATCCCCCCTATCCCCCGATTCCCCGTTTCCCTGATTCCACGCCGTCCGGCATACCGACTATGAGCAACCCCTTTACCCCCGATCTGCTGTGGCAGCTGGCCGATGACTTCAACACCCCGCTGTGGGTGTATGACGCGGACACCATCCGCCAGCGCATCGCACAGCTGCAGGCTTTTGATACGGTGCGCTTTGCCCAAAAGGCCTGCTCCAACATCCATGTGCTGCAGCTGATGCGTGCGCAAGGCGTCAAGGTCGATGCGGTCTCGCGCGGCGAAGTGCTGCGCGCGCTGGCGGCCGGCTACCAGGGCGGTTTTGGCGAGCCGTCCGACATCGTGTTCACCGCTGATGTGATGGACGAGGCCACCCTGGCCACCGTGGTCGAGCACAAAATCCCCGTCAATGCCGGCTCCATCGACATGCTGCACCAGCTGGGCCAGGCATCGCCCGGCCATGCGGTCTGGCTGCGCATCAACCCCGGCTTCGGCCATGGCCACAGCAACAAGACCAATACCGGCGGCGAGCACAGCAAGCACGGCATTTGGCACAGCGACCTGACGATGGCGCTGGCAGTCATCGCCGAGCGCGGCCTGCAGCTGGTGGGTCTGCACATGCACATCGGCTCGGGCGTGGACTACGGCCACCTGCAGGAAGTCTGCGGCGCGATGGTGCAGCTGGTGCAGCGCACCCACGCGGCCGGCCACCGCCTGCAGGCCATCTCGGCCGGCGGCGGCCTGTCCATCCCCTACAAGGAGGGCGATGCCACCATCGACACCCAGCACTACTTTGGCCTCTGGGATGCGGCGCGCAAGCAGGCCGAGGCGCTGGTGGGCCACCACCTGGGGCTGGAGCTGGAGCCGGGCCGCTATCTGGTGGCCGAATCGGGCGTACTGCTGGGCACGGTGCGCGCCACCAAGGATGCCGGCAGCAACCACTTTGTGCTGGTCGATACCGGCTTCAACGAGCTGATGCGCCCGTCGATGTACGGCAGCTACCACGGCATGCATGTGCAGCGCCGTGGCGTCGGTGTGCTGCCTGCGCAGGGCGAAGCCGTCGTCGCCGGCCCGCTGTGTGAATCGGGCGATGTCTTCACCCAGGGCGAGTCCGGCGTGGTGCTGCCCCGTCCGCTCGGTAATGCGCAGGTGGGCGATCTGCTGGTGATCCACGACACCGGTGCCTACGGCGCCTCGATGTCCAGCAACTACAACAGCCGCCCGCTGGCCGCCGAGGTGCTGGTCGAAGACGGCAAGGCGCGTCTCATCCGCCGCCGCCAGACCGTCGAAGAACTGCTGGCGCTGGAACTCGGCCTCTGATCAGCGCGGCGCCGCGCGCCATTGCGCCACCGCCGCGTCCAGGCGCGGCGATTGCATGGCGCCGACATTGCAGCGTGACCAGCGCGATACCAGGCTGCTATCGAGGCTGAACACCCGGCCCGGCGCCATCGTCACCTGCCGGGCCAGCAACTCGCTGGCCAGTTGGGCCGAATCCTCGCAACCGGGGAAGGCCGCCCACAGGTAGAGCGACTGCGCGCTGCGCGCAAACACCTCGCAACCCTGGCGGTCCATCCAGTCCAGCGCCTGCGCCGTGGCCTGGCCCAGGCGCCCGCGCAGGCGCACCAGGTGCCGCTCATACTGGCCCTCGCGCAGCATCACATCGACCATGCGCTCGCAGTACTCCGAGCCGCTCACATGGATGAGGCTGCGCAGATCGGCCAGGTCGCTGGCCAGATCGGGGTGGCAGGCGATGAAACCCACCCGCAGCGCCGCAGAGAATGACTTGGAAAAGCTGCCGATGTAGATCGTGCGCGCCAGCTGGTCCAGCACCGACAGGCGCGTGGCCTTGGTCGGTTTGAAATCGGCCAGCGGGTCGTTTTCAACGACCAGCATCTGCTGCTGGCCCGCCAGTTGCAGGATGCGGTAGGCCTTGGCGGCACTCAGGTCCGAACCCGTCGGGTTGTGCGCCAGCGATTGGGTGAAGAACAGCCGCGGGCGCTCGGTCTGCAGCAGGCGCTCGAGCGCCTGCACATCGGGGCCATCGGGCTGGCGCGGCACGCCCAGCACCCGCGCGCCAGCGAGCTTGAGCTTGCCAAACAGCAGGTAGTAGCCGGGGTCGTCCACCAGCACGGTGGTGCCGGGTGTCACCCAGTGGCGGATGACCAGGTCGAGCGCGTCATTGGCGCCCTGGGTCAGCAGCAGCTGCTGGGAGGTCACGCTCAGGCCGAACATGCCCAGCTTGCGCACCAGGCTGTCGCGCAAGGGCGCATAGCCCATGCGGCTGCCGTAGCGGAACAGCGCACCCAGCCCTGTGCGCACCACCTTCTGGTGGTAGCGGTCCAGGCGCATATCGGCCAGCCAGCCGATGGGCGGAAAACCATCGCCCAGCGCCAGCGCGTCGGGCTGGGTCTTGAGTTGCTCGCGCATCAGCCAGACCACATCCATCGCGCGCTGCAGTGGCGCGCTGTCATCGCCTGCAGGCACGGCCACCACCGGCCGCTGGTCCAGCACATAAAAGCCCGAGCCGCGCCGCGCCTCAACCAGGCCGCGCGATACCAGCAACTCAAAGGCCGCCACCACGGTGTTCTTCGCATAGCCATGCAGCTGCGCCAGCGCGCGCAAGGAGGGCAGCTTGTCACCGGCGCGCAGCACGCCGCCCGCAATCTGCCGGCCTAGCATGGCGGCCAGGTTTTCCGCAATCGAGGCCTTGCGGCCAGAGGGGGTGGGCATAGGTGCTCCAAGGCGAAAAAAACCGGGGCCGCGATGCTGCGTTGCAGAAGCACTGTCCCGGCAAACTGTACCTGTCTATAGCGGTACAGTTTAGATAGATTGCGGGCTGGACCTATCGCATCCCCCTTAAAAATTACCAGGAGACACCATGGCCACCGATTCCCGCCTGCCGCAGTTCCGCGCCCTCAGCCCCGCCCAGCGCTGGGACGTCATCGCCAAGGCCTGCCAGCTGAGCGACGAAGACCGCGCACTGCTGACCGAGCCCGGTGCCCTGCCCTCCAGCGTGGCCGACGGCATGATCGAAAACGTGATCGGCACCTTTGAGCTGCCGCTGGGCGTGGCCGGCAACTTCCAGGTCAATGGCCGCGATGTGCTGGTGCCGCTGGCCGTCGAAGAGCCCTCGATCATCGCCGCAGCCTCGTACATGGCCAAGCTGGCGCGCGAGGACGGGGGGTTTCAGACCTCCAGCACCCAGCCGCTGATGCGCGCCCAGGTGCAGATCGTCGGCATCCAGGACCCCTATGGCGTGCGGCTGGCGCTGTACCAGGCGCGTGCCCAGATCCTGGAGCTGGCCAACAGCCGCGACAAGGTGCTGATCGGCCTGGGCGGCGGCTGCAAGGACATCGAGGTCCATGTGTTCCCCGATTCACCCCGTGGCCCCATGGTGGTCATGCACCTGATCGTCGATGTGCGCGATGCGATGGGCGCCAACACCGTCAACACCATGGCCGAGTCGGTCTCGCCGCTGGTCGAGCAGATCACCGGCGGCTCGGTGCGGCTGCGCATTCTGTCCAACCTGGCCGATCTGCGCCTGGCCCGCGCCCGCGTGCGCCTGACGCCCCAGACCCTGAAGACCGCCGAGCGCAGCGGCGAGGAAATCATCGAAGGCGTGCTCGATGCCTACACCTTTGCCGCCATCGACCCCTACCGCGCCGCAACCCACAACAAGGGCATCATGAACGGCATCGACCCGGTCATCGTTGCCACCGGCAACGACTGGCGTGCGGTGGAGGCCGGCGCCCATGCCTACGCCAGCCGCCACGGGCGCTACACCTCGCTCACCACCTGGGAGAAAGACGGAACCGGCGCGCTGGTCGGCACCATTGAGCTGCCGATGCCGGTGGGCCTGGTCGGTGGCGCCACCAAGACCCATCCGCTGGCCCGCCTGGCGCTGAAGATCATGGACGTCAAATCTGCCCAGGAGCTGGGCGAGATCGCTGCCGCCGTGGGCCTGGCGCAGAATCTGGGCGCCTTGCGCGCGCTGGCCACCGAAGGCATCCAGCGCGGCCACATGGCCTTGCATGCGCGCAATATCGCGCTGGTGGCAGGGGCCGTCGGTGCAGAGGTTGACCAGGTCGCCAAGCGCCTGGCCGCCGAGAACGATGTGCGCACCGACCGTGCGCTGGAAGTGCTGGCCGAGCTGCGCCAGCGCTGAGACCGTGGAGCGCGGGGCGCCGCTTGCTCCGCGCCGCAATTCACAGTCGCTTTCCATGCACACATCTGCATCGTGCGGAAATACATACAGCTTGATGCAAGTTAAGCCGCTGCTGCGAAGCGGGGGAGACAAACGGCTTCGCATGCAGACACAGGGCCAGCCGGCGTGCGGGCAGGGATCAGCGGGTATTCACTTGTATTCCACAACAATCGGCTAGCAACGTTGTAAACATCTTGCGTAGCTGAGCGGTGATTTACATACAAATACAGTTCTTAATATTATTGGTATTTTTTATTGAATCCATTTTTGCAATACAAATAAACTCAAACCCTCCCTTCGACTGTAGAAAGAGTTCATATGTTTGCAAAATGGATGGCTACGGCCGCCACCTTGTTGGCCTGCCAATGGGTGAGCGCGCAGCCTGTTCCCTATATTCCGACGTTCAGCTGCCAATCGAGCAATGCCATCCTGAACACCGGTTATGACTTTGAAGCGGGGGCGCTGGTCCCCAACGGCGGCGAGGACCTGCAGTGGTGGGTGTCATCCAGCCAGTCGGATCCGACGGGCGCCCTCGGCCCCAGCCCCACGGCGGTTTGGAAACCCACCACCGTCCCCAACACTGCGGCGATACCTGCCGACTGGGTGTCGGGCAGCGCCCTGGGTGGCCAGACCAACTGGATCTCGCCGCTGGCCAACGCCACGACCCGCCCTCGCCCCTATCCGTTCAACCCGCTGGTCACCAACTACTACCGCATGCAGTTCAACTTGCCTGCCGGCATTCCGCCGAGCGCGCTGAAGCTGAGCATGGACTACTATGCCGATGACGGCATGCTCGGCGTGTCCATCAACGGTGTTTTCCAACCGCTGCCCATCGGGAGCTACGCCCCTGGCACTGGCGGGACGGCCCCGCTCAACGGCCAGTGGGTCACCGGTCTCAACACGCTGATCTTCTCCGTGGTCGATGGTGGCTGGGGATCGGGCTTGCTGGCGCACCTGAAGTCAGACAGCCTGATGTGCGAAACCTCATTGACCATTCAGAAGACCATCGACAAGCCCAGCTACACCCCCGGACAGACGGCGAACTACACGATCACCGTGCGCAACCCGGGCCCCTCCGATGCCAGCCTGGTGACGCTCAGCAACGAGATGCCCACGGCCCTGAGCGAAGCAGCCTGGTCCTGCAGCGCAGCCAACGGTGCGGTCTGCCCCGGCGATCTGGGCAACGCACCTTTCAGCTTTGACCTGCCTCCAGGCGGCGAGCTGGTATTTGGCCTCTCCGGCACGGTGGCCGCATCGGGCAGCCTGGCGAGCGTCGCCACCATCGAGCCCGGCCCGGGTGCGATCTGCGACGCCAGCACAGGCTGCACGGCCACGGCAGAGGCCGAGATCACCACCGAAGTCATCCCGCTGGATCCAGAGCCCCAGCCCACCCCGGAAAAGGTGCCCACCCTTGGCAACTGGGCGATGGCAATCCTGTCGGCGCTGACGATCGCGCTGGTGTGGACCCAGGCTCGCAGGCGCCAGCGGGGCCGCCCACAACGCTGATAGCGGGCCACCCCGCCGCCGCCAGGCCTCGTACTGCCCCGCAGGTGGTACGAGGCTTGTGTCTGTCTGGTCTGGCACAGAGGGACGCGGCAGCCGGTCGCCAAGTTGACTGCGGCCACGCATGCGGCCGCCATGGCCCAAAGGCCTTGCGGTACGCTCGGGACATCGCTTACTTGTGCACATCGCCAGGAGATTTCCATGCCATCGCAAACTGCCCAGCCGGTCGTCGGCCTGATTGGGGTCGGCCTGATGGGCCACGGCATTGCCCGCAACGTCGCGGCCAAAGGCTTTCAACTCTATGTGCTGGAGCACCCCGGCAACCAGCCGCTGACGGAGCTGCTGAGCCTGGGCACCCGCACCTGCCAGACCCCGGCCGAGCTGGCCGGCCACTGCGACGTCGTCATCCTCTGCGTGACCGGCTCGCCCCAGGTCGAAGCCGTGCTGACCGGCGCGCAGGGCCTGCTGTCGGCCTTGCGCCCCGGCACCGTCGTGATCGATTGCTCGACCGCCGTGCCCGCATCGACGGTGCGCATGGCGCAGGCGGTGCAGGCTGCGGGCGGCCAGTTCATCGATGCGCCGATGACCAAGACCTCCAAGCAGGCGCACGACGGCCAGCTCAATCTGCTGGTCGGCGGCGATGCCGCCGTGCTGGCCCAGGTGCAGCCGGTGCTGGCCACCTTCACCAGCCAGGTGACCCATGTGGGTGCGCTGGGCGACGGCCACCGCATGAAACTGCTGCACAACTTTGTCTCGGTGGGCCAGATGAGCCTGCTGGCCGAGGCCACCGCCTGCGCGCGCAAGCAGGGCATGGACATGCAGGCCTTCCACAGCGTGCTGGCCGCAGGGGGCGGCGCAGGTGTGGCGCTGGACCGTCTGCAGTCCTACATCCTGGCGGACGACCCCTCGGGCATTGCGTTCTCGATCGCCAACGCGGCCAAGGATTTGAGCTACTACGCGACGATGGCCCACGATGCCGAAGCCGCGAGCCTGATTGCCGATGCGGCCGCCACGACCTTGCAGAACCAGGTCGAGGCCCGGCATGGCGATGCGATGCTGCCGGCGCTGATCGGACTGTTGGCCAAGTCCTGAAGAGCAGTCCGGGAGTTTTTATTCGGCGCGGGGCTCGCGCCCCATCAGCGCCTGCACCACATCGGGGGCCGACAGGCTGCCATCGAGCAAGGCGACGACGGCGGCCGTGATCGGCATCTCCACGCCCAGCTTCTGCGCGCGCTGCAGCACCGTGCGGGCACTGTACACCCCTTCGGCCACATGGCCGAGCGACTGCACCGCCTGCTCCAGGCTCTGGCCCTGGGCCAGCAACAGGCCGATCTTGCGGTTGCGCGACAGATCCCCTGTGGCCGTCAGCACCAGATCGCCCAGGCCCGACAGACCCATGAAGGTATCGGTGTGCGCGCCCAGCGCCACGCCCAGGCGCGTCATCTCGGCCAAACCGCGCGTCACCAGGGCGGCGCGGGCATTCAGACCCAAATTCAGGCCATCGCAGAGGCCGGTGGCAATCGCCAGCACGTTCTTGACGGCGCCACCGACTTCGACCCCGCTGATGTCCTCATTGGCATAGACGCGCAGGTTGTCGCCATGGAAGGCCGCGACCAGCGCATCGCGCACATCGGCATGGCGGCTGGCTGCCACCAAGGCCGTGGGCTGGTGCTGGGCCACCTCCTGCGCAAAGCTGGGGCCGCTCAGCACGCCGGCATGCAGCGCGGGTGCCACCTGGGCGCAGACCTCATTGCCCAGCAAGCCATGGCTGCCGGCGGGCGCGCCCGGGGGCACGGCTTCAAAACCCTTGCTGAGCCAGGCCACCGGCACCTGGCAATCGCGCAGCATCGTCAGGCCGCCGCGCAACGCCGCCATCGGCGTGCCCAGCACAATCAGCTCGGCCTGGGCCACCAGAGGCTGCAGATCGCCGCTGGTTACATGCAGAGCATCGGGCAAGCGGATGCCTGGCAAATAGCGCTGGTTCTCGCGGCTGGTTTGCAGCTGGCGGGCCTGCTGAGTGTCGCGGGCCCACAACTGCACGCTGTGGCGTGCGGCCGCATGCATGGCCAACGCCGTTCCCCAGGCCCCCGCCCCCATCACCAAGATCTTCATAGCCACCCCCTCTTACATCAACTCAAATGCTGGCGCTGCCTGCGGCCGGCTCCCCGGCAGATACAACAAAGGCCTTGCAACCTAGACTGCAAGGCCCTTGCGTTGTCAACACAGCGGCAATTACTGGGCCAGTGCGGCACCGGCGCCAGCGCCATTGGCCTGGGCTTGTTGCTGCTCGTACATGGCCTGGAAGTTGATTTCCGCCAGGTGCACAGGCGGGAAGCCGGCGCGGGTCACGATGTCTGCGACGTTGCCGCGCAGGTAAGGGTAGACGATCTGCGGGCAGGCCACACCGATCACAGCACCCATCTGGTCGTCAGGAATGCCACGGATCTCGAAGATACCGGCTTGCTTGGCTTCCACCAGGAACACGGTCTTGTCTTCGATCTTGGTCTGCACGGTGGCGGTCACGGCCACTTCGAAAATGCCATCGGCCACAGGGGTGGCTTCCACACCCAGCTGGATGTCCACGCTGGGCTGGGTCTGCTCCAGCAGAATGGCTGGCGAGTTGGGCTGCTCCAGCGACGCGTCCTTCAGGTACACGCGTTGAATTTGGAACACGGGATTTTCTTGATCCGCCATGGTTGTCTGTCTTTCGCTAGAAAAAGGAATGGAGTGCAGCTGCGATGCCGCCCGTTGTGTGCGCCCCTCGCATGCAGCCTGCCATTATGCAATGGCAAATTGACAGTGCCGGCAAGCGCCCGCTCCGGCCCGGAGGGGCATGCACGAGGCAGTGAAAGGTCTCAGGATTGCAGCAGTGGCACGAGACCACCACGCTGGTCCAGTGCTATCAGGTCGTCACAGCCGCCCACGTGGGTGTCGCCAATGAAGATTTGCGGCACGGTGCGCCGGCCGGTGGTCTCCATCATCACCGCACGCTGCGCTGGATCGCTGTCGATGCGGATCTCTTCAATCTGCGCGACCCCCTTGGCTTGCAGCACCTGCTTGGCACGCGTGCAATAAGGGCAGTAGGCGGTGGTGTACATCTTTACAGCTTGCATGAGAGTGTCCTGGAGCCCGGCGCCCGGGAGGGCGCTGACCCGTCAATGGTGTCTAAAGGCCGTAGATGGGGCCAAAATGTGCGAAATCAAGCCTTCTTCAGCGGCATGCTGGCGGCGCGCCAGCCTTTCATGCCACCGGCCAGCGCCTGCACATTGGTGTAGCCCAGCTTCTTGGCCACGGCCACGGCCCGCTGCGAGCGCTGGCCCTGTGCGCAGACCAGAATCAGCGGCAAGGCCTTGTTCTTGACGACGGCGGGTAGCTGGGCTTCGAGCTGGTCCAGCGGTACATTCTTGGCATTGCTGATGTGGCCGGCGCTGAATTCCTGCGCATCCGACACGTCGACCACGACGGCCTTCTCACGGTTGATCAGCGCCACCGCGTTGGCAGGGCTGAGCGTGCCTCCGCCCATGTTCTTCATGGCGGGCATCATCAGCATCGCGCCCGAGCCCAGTACCAGCACGATCAGATACCAGTTGTCGATCAGAAAGTTCACACAAGTCCCTTGTCAAAAATGCTCAAACAGCCTCGCATTCTAAAAGCGCGGCCATGCCGCTGCGCGATAAAAGCCTTTGATGCCCTGGAATGTCACCGCCGAAGGCCTGCGCAGGTTTCTGGCCGCGCTGAATGCGGCTTCTGGCCATTCGGGACCGCCAAGCTGTGCAGGCGCCGTGGGATTTAGGCCTGCCTCTACAATCGGCGCCATTGTGAATGCAGCGGGATCCCCAGGCCCTGTGGCGCCACCGGCCCGCGACACGTACCGCTTTTTTGACTATTGCACGAGGATTGCATGTACAAGCTTGTCCTGATTCGCCATGGTGAATCGACCTGGAACCTGGAAAACCGCTTCACCGGCTGGACCGATGTGGACCTGACCGACACCGGCGTGGCGCAAGCCAAGCAAGCCGGCCAGCTGCTCAAGGCAGAAGGCTATGACTTCGATGTGGCCTACACCAGCGTGCTCAAACGCGCGATCCGCACCTTGTGGCACACCCTCGACGAGATGGACCGCACCTGGCTGCCGGTGCAAAAGTGCTGGCAGCTCAATGAGCGCCACTACGGCGCGCTGCAGGGCTTGAACAAGGCGGAAACCGCGAAGAAGTTTGGCGACGAGCAAGTGCTGGTCTGGCGCCGCAGCTATGACACGCCCCCGCCTGCACTGGAATCCGCCGATCCGCGCAGCGAAAAGGCCGACCGCCGCTATGCCGGCGCTGCCGACCAGGTGCCACTGACTGAATGCCTCAAGGACACCGTCGAGCGCGTCGTGCCTTTCTGGAACGAAGCGATTGCACCGGCCATCCAGCGGGGCGAGCGTGTGGTGATTGCCGCCCACGGCAACTCCATCCGTGCGCTGGTCAAGTACCTCGATGGCGTCTCCGACAGCGACATCGTGAACCTGAACATCCCCAACGGCATTCCGCTGGTCTATGAGCTGGACGCCAACCTGAAGCCGCTGCGCCATTACTACCTGGGTGACGCCGAAGCCGCTGCCAAGGCCGCCGCTGCGGTCGCCTCCCAAGGCAAGGCCTGAACGCCGGGCGGCCCGCCGCCCACCTGCGGGCCTGCCGGGCTGCGGGGAACTCTGCGCTGCAAGCGGTAATCCGAGTCAGGCGGCTGCGCACTGGCGATGACAGCGGCCTGCCCCATGGCAAGGCCGCTGCGCCAGATCCCTACAGGCTCTTGGGCAGCGTTGAACCGCCCGAAGGCGTACCGCTACTGGCGGTGTCAGCGCCAGCCGCTTGCCGGTGCCAGTAGGCGGCTAGCGAAAGTAAATACTTGTCTTAACACCCGAAAAGCGCTGCTGCGCCGCACCGGCGCAGGCGCTTGGGTGTATATTGGCACGCTATAGAAAGTTGTGAGCATATGGGCCAAAAATTGAAGATTGCCGGCTGGGTTTCACTGGGCGTGGTGGCTGGCGCGCTCACGACCGTCTCCTTGCAGACGGTCGCAAGGGGCGTGATGTCGCCGATGCCGCTGGAAGAGATCCAGCAGCTGTCGGCCGTTTTCGGCCTGATCAAGACCGACTATGTCGAGCCAGCCGATGACAAGAAACTCATCACCGATGCCATCTCCGGCATGGTGTCCGGGCTCGATCCCCACTCGCAGTACTTCGACAAGAAGTCGTTCCGTGAATTTCAGGAAGGCACCAGCGGCAAGTTCGTCGGTGTCGGCATCGAGATCACCCAGGAAGACGGCCTGATCCGCATCGTCTCCCCGATCGAAGGCTCGCCTGCTGACCTGGCCGGCCTCAAGACCAACGACCTGATCACCAAGATCGACGACACGGCAGTCAAGGGACTGTCGCTCAACGATGCGGTCAAACGCATGCGTGGCGAGCCCAACACCAAGGTGGTGCTGACGATTCTGCGCAAGGACGAGAGCCGCAGCTTCCCGGTGACGATCACCCGCACCGAGATCAAGACCCAGTCCGTCAAGGCCAAGATGATCGAGCCGGGCTACGGCTGGGTGCGCGTCTCCCAGTTCCAGGAACGCACGGTCGATGACTTTGTACGCAAGGTCGAAGACCTGTACAAGCAGGACCCGAACCTCAAGGGCCTGGTGCTGGACCTGCGCAATGACCCCGGTGGCCTGCTGGACGCGGCCGTGGCGATCTCGGCAGCCTTCCTGCAGCCGAATGTGACCGTGGTGACCACCGACGGCCAGCTGGCCGAGAGCAAGGCGATCTTCCGCGCCTCGCCCGAGTTCTATGCGCGCCGTGGCAGCGATCCGATCAAGTCGCTGCCTGCGGCGATCAAGAACATTCCGCTGGTGGTGCTGGTCAATGAAGGCTCGGCATCGGCCTCCGAGATCGTCTCGGGCGCGCTGCAGGACCACAAGCGCGCCACGATCATGGGCGCGCAGACCTTCGGCAAGGGCTCGGTGCAGACCGTGCGTCCCCTGGGCCCGGACACCGGCATCAAGCTGACGACGGCGCGCTACTACACCCCGAGTGGCAAGTCGATCCAGGCCAAGGGCATCGTGCCGGACATCATGGTCGACGAGTCGGCAGAAGGCGACCTGTTTGCCGCGCTGCGCACCCGCGAAGCAGATCTGGAAAAGCACCTGTCCAGCGGCCAGGGCCCTGAAGTAAAGGACGAGGCCCGCGAGAAAGCCCGTGAAGCGGCGTTGAAGCGCCTGGACGAAGAGAGCAAGAAGCCCGCCTCCGAGCGCCGCCCGCCCGAGTTCGGCTCGGACAAGGACTTCCAGCTGCAGCAGGCACTGCACCAGCTCAAGGGTGAGCCGGTGAAGGTCAGCCAGACCAAGACCGAGCGCCCCGCCGAGAAAAAGGACGAGGAGAAGACCAGCGCTACCGACAAGCCCGAATCGTCGACCGACGACACGAAGCTGCCGGCAACGGAGCCCAAGAAGTAAAGCCCGTTTTTAAGCTGCATCAAAAGGCCGCCAGCAGAGTTCCTGCTGCGGCCTTTGTTTTTTTCAGACAATAGCCCCATGAACGATGAGCAACTCTTGCGCTACTCTCGCCATATTTTTCTGGACGAGATCGGCATTGAAGGCCAGGAGGCCATTCTGGCCGCGCACGCGGTGGTGATCGGCGCAGGCGGCCTGGGCAGCCCGGCGGCCATGTACCTGGCCTCAGCCGGTGTGGGACGCATCACCCTGGTCGATGACGACACCGTCGACCTGACCAATTTGCAGCGCCAGATTGCCCATACCACCGAGCGCGTGGGACAGTCCAAGGTCAGCTCCTGCGCCGCCACGCTGCAGGCGATCAATCCGCATGTCCAGGTCATGGCGCTGCAGGAGCGTGTCGGTGAAGAGCGGCTGCAGGCCCTGGTCGCCAGTGCGACCGTGGTGCTGGACTGCACGGACAACTACCGCACGCGCCAGGCCATCAATGCGGCCTGTGTGGCACAGGGCAAACCGCTGGTGAGCGGGGCGGCGATCCGCTTTGACGGCCAGATCAGCGTATTCGACAGGCGCCACGAAGGCGCCGCCTGCTACGCCTGCCTGTTCTCCCCGGACGAACAGTTCGAGGAGGCCAGCTGCTCCACGATGGGGGTGTTTGCACCGCTGGTGGGCATCATTGGCACGATGCAGGCCGCCGAGGCGCTCAAGCTCGTGGCTGGCGTGGGGCGCAGCCTGAACGGGCGGCTGATGATGCTCGAGCTCAAGGACATGGAATGGAGCAGCATGCAGGTCGCCCGCAACCCCCAGTGCCCAGTCTGCGGCCAGGCCGACCATTGATATCCCGCTTTGTTATTTGTTTTTTATATATTATTATAGATAAATATTAAACCTACGAGGTCTTGTCCTACTTACGCCATCCTTTCAGACCGATGGTTTCACCACGGCTTGTTGCTATCATCGTTACGGTAAGACACACCCGTGTAGCCGTATATGCATCGCCGTTTGAAAACATATCTGGTAGAAGACAACAAGACCATCCGCGACAACCTGATAGCCACACTAGAGGATCTGGCACAGGTGGAGACCGTGGGGCATGCCAGCACCGAAACCGACGCCACGACCTGGCTGACCAACCCGGCCACCGACTGGGATCTGGCCGTGATCGACATTTTTTTGCTGGAAGGCAGCGGCCTGGGTGTGCTCGAAAAGCTCCAGGAGCGGGCGCCACACCAGCACCTGGTGATTCTCAGCAACTATGCGACGCCGAGCATGCGTGAGCGCTGCGCGCAGCTGGGCGCCAACCGGGTGTTCGACAAATCGGAAGATATTGACGCGCTGATCGACTACTGCGTTGAGCGCACATCCCAGCTGCAGTGAGCGTCTGATGTTGCCCTGCTGGCCATCACAAAAAAGCGGCCTGGGCAGGCCGCTGGTCTTGCGAAAGTGGGCGCATTCAGTCGATCAGACCGTTCTTCAATGCGTAGTAGGTCAGGTCGCTGTTCGACGCCAGTCCCATCTTCTCCATCAAACGCGTGCGGTAGGTGCTCACCGTCTTGACGCTGAGCGACAGCTGGTCGGCAATATTGCCCGCTGTCTCACCCTTGGCCAGCTTCAAGAACACCTGAAACTCGCGCTCGGACAGCTGCTCATGCGGAGGCGCATCCTCCTTGCGGTGCAATTGCTGGGCCAACAGGTCGGCGACGGCCGGCGTCAGATAGCGTTTGCCCAGCGAGATCGTGCGCAGCGCCTCGACAATCTCCGACGGGTCGCATTCCTTGTTCAGGTAGCCGCTGGCCCCTTGCCGGATCAGGTTGATCGCATAGTGGGCTTCAGGGTAGCCGCTCAGGATCAGAATGCCCATGTCGGGCGCCTTGGCGCGCAACATCGCCAGCGCATCGATACCGCTTTGCCCGGGCATCGACAGATCCATGATCAGAACGTCGATCTCTTCCTTGCGCACCAGATCGATGGCTTCCCGTCCATTGGCCGCCTCTCCGACGACACGCAGATCGACATGTTCGGCCAGAAATTGCTTGAGGCCCGAGCGCACAATGGCGTGATCATCGACGATACCAACTTTAATCATATTTCCCCTCATGCAGCGCAAACCGCAGCACTTGCCAGTCGCAAGCGCTGCCCGAAGTTTGCTCTATTATCACTCGCATAAACCAAAAACCATCAAAAAAGGAAGCTCCATGCGTTGGTCACGCTTGCGCAAATGGGCGATCAGTCTGCCAGCCGCCTTTTTGGCTGCTGCCGTGCTGATCGGCATCAACGAGGCTGGTTATTACCGGTCCCATGACTCGCTGCAGAACCTCACGGTCACCTACCAGACCCGCACCACCTTGGACAAGCTGATGCAGCAGGTGGTGGATGCGGAAACCCATGCACGCGGTTACCTGCTCAGCGGTGAAGAGAGCAACCTCATGGCCTACCAGCAGGCCTGCACGAACGTCAACAATGCCGTCGATGAACTGCGCGCCATCTACAGCGTGTTCCCCGAAGACCTGCAGACCTCATCGATGCTGGGACGGGAAGTCGCCAAGCGCCTCAGCCAGATGGATACCAGCATCTCGCTGCGCCGTCAGGGGCTTGAAGAGGCCTGGCGCTTTCTGGTCAAAAGCCCCGAAGCCCAGGCCACGATGGACAGCATGCGCAAGCTCAGCAATGAGCTGGTGATCCACAGCAACGAGAGGCGCATGCACAACGAGGCCGAGATCCTGAAATCGCTGACCCTGGCGCGGCTGGGAATCGCGATGGTCAGTGTCGTGGGCCTGCTGGCGTTCTACCTGTACCTGCGCCAATCGAACCGCCTCACCGGTCTGATGCTGCGCGAGCAACGCATGCTCGAAGACGAGCGCGATCAGCTGGAGAAACAGGTGCGCCAGCGCACGGCCACGTTGGGCGAGCTCGCCACCCACCTGCAGCAGGTGCGTGAAGACGAGCGCGCCCACCTGGCCCGCGAACTGCACGACGAGCTGGGCGCGTTGCTGACCACGGCCAAGCTCGACGTGGCGCGGCTCAAGTCCAAGATCGACATGGCAGCGCCCGATGTGCAGGAACGTATCAAGCACCTGATCGAGACACTCAACAGCGGCATTGCCTTGAAGCGCCGCATCATCGAAAACCTGCGCCCGTCATCGCTGTCCAACCTGGGCTTGACCGCGTCGCTGGAGATTCTGGCCAAGGAGTTCTCCGAAAGCAGCAACGTCGCCGTCGAGCTGAGCCTCGAGCCGATCAATGTGCCCGAAGCGATGCAACTGAGCATCTACCGCCTGATCCAGGAATCGCTCACCAACATTGCCAAATACGCGCAGGCGCGCAACGTGCTCATCAGCCTGCAGAGCCACCCCAAGCATGTTTTCGTGCAAGTGCGCGATGACGGCGTGGGCTTCGACCCCAGCCAGGCCCATCCCAACTCGCACGGTCTGGCCGGCATGCGCCACCGCATCGAAGCCAGCGGCGGACGGCTGCACATCGCCTCCGCGCCCCAGCAGGGAACCACCATCTCGGCCAACCTGCCGCAGAACTGATGGGGTGGGCAGCCCTTTTGCCCCCTTCCCCGCGGCGCCAGAAGCCGCCTCCACTAAAGCACAGTCCACGCAGGGGCCGCCGACAGGCGGCCCTTGCTGCATGCGGCTGCGCAGCTGCCGCGTTGCCGCAGCGGGCACGCGACAGCGGGAACCGTCCTACACCTGTTCTTCGCACCTGCTGGCAAGACGGCCTGCGGGCAGCAGCCAGAATGCAGTCATTGCTCGCACCTTCTTGCACAGCAAACAACATGAGGAGAAAAATATGCTGCATTACGCTGTTGTCTTTCTGGTCATCGCCCTGATCGCCGCTGTGTTCGGCTTCGGTGGTATCGCGGCCAGCGCGGTGGGCATTGCGAAGATTCTGTTTGTGATCTTTATCGTGTTGGCCGTGGCGTCGTTCCTGATGGGATTGTTGAAAAAGTAGCGCTTTGACAACCCTTGAACCTGTGCTCACCACCAGATACATTTAATCGGTACGCGCAGGTCAACGTACACTGCAACATCTTCATTGAACATCATAGAAAGAGGCTATTTCATGGATACCGAAAAAATTGCCAAAGACGCTGTGGACAAAGTAAAAGACACTGCCAATGACGTGCTGGACGGCGCTGAAAAGGCTGTCGACAACACCCGTCGTGCGGTCAAGTCCGCTGCCAACAAGGCCGAGCGTGCTGTCGATGAATACGGTCATGAAAAGAGCCACTCGATCGACCATATTGCCTCTCGCGCTCAAGACTGGGCAGAGCGCGGCATTGGCCTGGCGGCTGACTCGTCGCACCGTGCCCGTGAGCAGTTCTACCGTGCACAAGAGCGTGCCAACGAATATGTCTCGGACCAGCCGGGCAAGTCGATGGCCATCGCGATGGCAGCCGGTGCTGCACTGGCCACGCTGGTCATCATGGCGACCCGCCGTCGCGACTGATTTCAAGTATCTGTCGGCATATAACGGATAAGTGCGGTGCAAATGCCGATCGATTTTCAAGCACCCTAACAACACTTTGCGAGGAAACAAAAAATGAAACTCTCCCGTACTATCGCTATCGCTGCTTTTGCTGGTGCAACCCTGGTGATGGCCACTGGCTGCTCCGTGGCTCGCAAGCAGGAAACCGTGGGTGAATACATCGACGGCTCCGCTGTGACCACCGCTGTCAAGGCCAAGCTGGCCGAAGACAAGGAAACCTCCGCCAGCTCGATCAATGTGAAGACCATGGACGGCGGCATCGTGCAACTGTCCGGTTTCGCCAAGTCCCAACTGGAAAAGGACCGCGCGGGCCAGATCGCTCGCGGCGTGAAGGGCGTGACCGAAGTGCGCAACAGCCTGATCGTCAAGCAGTAAGCTTCGCGACCCGACTGCAAAAACCAGCTGGCCCAGGCCCGCTGGTTTTTTTTCGCCTGTGCACGAGCGATCGTCTGACTGGCTGGTCATGGTCAATCGCGCAGCGATGCGTTAAGCTTGACCGATGCGCCTGTTCCATTGCGACCAATGCGGTCAACTGGTTTTTTTCGAGAGCGTGCACTGTGTCAACTGCGGCGCAGCGTTGGCCTATCTGCCTGACTGCGACGATGTGGGGGCCATGGCTGCACTCGACTCCGATACGCCCACGCCCGTGCCGGGCCCTTTGTGGCAACGAATCACCTCAAGAGCGGGCAGCAGCGGCCAGCGCTACCGCATGTGTGCCAACCGGGACCAGTACCAGGCCTGCAATTTTGCGATTCCGGCCGATGCGCCCCATAGCCTGTGCAGCTCCTGCCGGCAAACCCTGGTGCTGCCTGATCTCTCCGTCAGCGGCAACACCTTGCGCTGGCAAAAGCTAGAAAGCGCCAAACGCCGGCTTTACTACACGTTGGCGCGCCTTGGCCTGCATCCTGATGAACCCAGCTGGACCCCCCATTACCAGTTCCTCGCCGATGTGCCGGACCAGCCTGTGGTCACCGGCCATGCCAACGGTCTGATCACCATCAACATTGCCGAGGCCGACGACGACGAACGCGTGCGCCGCCGTGTGGCGCTGCACGAACCCTACCGCACCTTGCTGGGGCACCTGCGCCATGAATCGGGCCATTTCTTCTGGGACAAGCTGGTGCGCGATGGCGGAGAGCTGGACAGCTTCCGCCAGCTGTTTGGCGACGAGCGCCAAAGCTATCCGCAGTCTTTGCAGCACTACTATGCGAACCCACCCAGCTATATGCAGTGGAGCGGCCAGCACGTCAGTGCCTATGCCAGCGCCCACCCCTGGGAAGACTGGGCAGAATCCTGGGCACATTATCTGCATATGGTCGATGTGCTGGAGACCGCAGCGAGCTACCAGACGCGGATGACGATGGCCGAGGGCAGCCCTTCGGTGTCGATGGGGGATCCGTTTGTCCAGCCAGCGCCCAGTTTTGAAGACATGGTGGCGCAGTGGGTGCCGGTCACCCTGCTGCTCAACAGCCTCAACCGCAGCCTGGGCCAGCAGGATGCATATCCGTTCGCGCTGTCCGCAGGCGCTCTGGAAAAACTGCGGTACGTGCATGAGATTGTGCGGCGCCCGCACCCGCTGCACAGTGCGCCGGTGCATGCACTGGCGCAGTCCTCCGAGGGCTGACCAGCGCTGCCGGATCAGGCCTCTTCTGCCCGGCGCTGCGTCACCTTGCGCTGCAGCTCCTGCGCGACATAAGGAGAGACGAACTTGTCAACCTCGCCGCTGAGCATCGCGATTTCGCGCACAAAGGTGCTGCTGATGAACTGGTAGCGGGTGCTGGGGGTCAGAAACACGGCTTCCACATCGGGCATCAGCGAGCGGTTCATGCCGGCCAGCTGGAACTCGTAGTCGAAATCGGTGACTGCACGCAAGCCGCGCACGATCGCATTGCCGCCTTGGGCCACAACAAAATCGCGCAGCAGGCCTGAATAGCTCTCGACCCGTACGCTGGGGTAATGCTTGACCGCCTCGCGCGCCATGTCCATCCGCTCCTTGAGCGTGAACATGGTCTTCTTGTGGTGGCCCTCGGCCACGGCCACGATCACGTTGCCGAACAGCTGGTAGGCCCTGCGCACCACATCCTCGTGGCCCAGGGTCATCGGGTCGAACGTGCCTGGGTAGATGGCCAATGTCATGTATGTCTCCTGCAAAGCATCATCGTCGTGCCAACAGCCCTGGCACATTGCAGTGCAGCATAAACCATTCCGCCACGGCCCTGCTACCGCGCAGGCATTCCCGCTCTAGCCCTGCTGCGCCTCGGCTTTCTTCAACAGGTGCGCATGCACGGCGCCTGCCTTCAGGTAGCGATGGCACACCAGCCCGAGCGCGGCCAAGGCCTCCTCGCTCCAGGCCTCCGGCGCCTCCAGGTAGATGTAGCCCTGGGCGGTCACCGCTGCATGCGCCGCCTTGAGCGCCGGCACAAACAGCTGGCCGGAGAACGGGGGGTCGATAAAGACCAGATCCCAGTGCGCCTGGTAGGCCTGCAGCGCTGCCAGTGCGTCGCCCCGGCTCACCTCCACCTGTGTGGCACCCAGCTTTTGCGCCAGCTGCTTGATCTGCGCGGCCAGTTGCACATCGGACTCGACCATGCGCACCTGGCTGGCGTTGCGCGAAGCGGCCTCCAGCCCGAGCGCGCCGGTGCCGGCAAAGGCATCCAGGCAGCGCCAGCCGGCCAGGTCTTGGCCCAGCCAGTTGAACAGCGTTTCGCGCACACGGTCCGGCGTTGGCCGCAGATCGGGGCGGGTCAGCACCGCCAGCTTGGTGCGGCGCCATTGGCCGCCGATGATACGGATCTCTCCGGCCGCAGATGCTGCGACGCGGGAGGCATTCCCGGCGTTGCCGCGCTTGCGGGCGGGCGCCGCGTCGGCAGCGGTCTCTGCAGCAGCGGCTGCTTTTTGCACCAGCGCGCGCAGCGCACTCTCGCTTTTGATGGCACTGCGTCCCATTATGGTTTTGCTCCCAACACCACGGTCACTTGCTTGTCGGGCTGCACCATGCGCGCCATGGCCTTGCGCACATCGTCCGCACTGAGCGCCTCGACGCGGTCGGTCCAGTGGTCCAGGTAGTCCAGCGGCAGGCCATTCCAGGCGATATTGGTCACATTGCCCAGCAGCTTGGCATTGCTGTCCACGCGCAGCGCAAAGCCGCCAATCAGGTTGTCCTTGGCATCGCGCAGCTCCTGCTCGGTGGGGCCCTTGGCGATGAACTGGCTCAGCACCTCACGTGTGACCTTGAGCGCCTCGGCCGCCTGGTCTGGCCGCGTCTGCAGACCGATCTGGAAGGCACCGGCATCCAGCCCCGGGTTGAACGTCGAATACACGCCATACACGAGGCCTCGCTTCTCGCGCACCTCCTCCATCAGGCGCGAGGCAAACCCGCCGCCGCCCAGAATATGGTTGCCCACCATGACCGCCAGAAAATCCGGATCGGCGCGGCGGATGCCGGGCTGGCCCAACAGCACCTGGGCCTGGGCGGAGTCAAACGCGATTTTCACGTCATCGGCCTTGGCCAGCGGCTGCACTGCGGGCACCTCGGCCGGTGCAGCGCACTGCGCCTTGGGCGTGGCCGGCATCTGGGCCAGCAGGCGCTTGACCAGCGCATCGGCCTGGGCCTTGTCCAACGCGCCCACCAGGGTCACCTTGGCGCGGCAGGCATCGACCGAGCGCGCCAGGTACTGCTGCATCACCGCCGGGCTGATCTGGGCCAGCGTGTCTTCGGTGGCGCGCAGCCCATAAGGATGGCTGCCAAACACGGCCTTGTTGAAGGCACGGCCGGCGACGACGGCGGGGCGGGTATTGCCCTCCTTGATCGCCGCATTCCAGCGCTCGCGCTCGCGTTGCCAGACAGCATCGTCATAGCTGGGCTGGGCCATCTGGCGCGCCGCCAAGTCGGCAGCACGGTTCAGCAGGCTGCTGTCGGTCAGCGACCGCAGCGAAAAGGTCAGCGCATCGCTGCTGGCACCCGCGCCAAAGCTGGCACCCAGATCGGCCCAGGCCTCGCCGACAGCGTTTTCGTCCAGCGCAGGCGCACTGCCCTGGGCTTTGACACCCTTGGACGCCATCATGGCCGCAGCGCTGGCCAGGCCGGCCTGGTTGGCCGGATCGCGCCGGCTGCCGGCATCAAAGTTCAGCTGCACATCCACCATCGGGATGGTGGGGCTGTTGACCAGCCAGACCTGGGCGCCGCTGTCCTGCGTCCAGTGTTCGATGGGCAGCAAGGCCCAGGCCGAATGGGAGGCCAGCAAGGCTGCCGCGCCGCCGACCAGTGTTTTGCAAAAAGAGGTTCGCATGGGTATCTCTGCTAGCCAGGGCCGCCTGCCATGGGCAGCAGGCCCTGAGAAAAACAATCGGTGGCGGGCGCCTCAAGCACGGCACCCGCCACCGGGTTCCGGTCAGTGCACCGCACCATCCTTGGTCGCCGCGCCGCTGCGCTTCTGGGCGGCCCGGTCCGCATCGGTCAGCGGCTGGGGCACCAGGGTCGCGACCGTCATCTGGTCATCGCCAAAATAGCGCGCTGCCACCGATTGCACCTGCGCAGCCGTCACCGTTTTCATCAGCGCCAGCAGCTTGTCATTGGCATCCAGCGGCAGGCCCAGCACCCAGTTGGAGCCCAGGTCATTGGCCTGGCCAAAGACCGAGTCGCGTTCATAGACGGTCGAGGCCTGCCACTGCGTGCGCACCCGCTCCAGTTCGGCCTCGCCCACCCCTTCGCTGGCAACCCGGGCCACTTCGGCACGCAAGGCCGTCTCTACCTCTTTGGCGGTCTTGCCCTGCGATGGCACACCGCCCAGCAAGAAGGTGGAAGGCCCCCGGTTGACCACGCTGGCACCGCTGAAGGTGGCATCGGCCACACGGTTGGCGCCCTGGGTCAGTTGCCGGTCCAGGCGCGCGCCGTCATAGCCGCTGAGGACGGACCCGAGCATCAACAGCGCCATCGCATCCTTGTCGCTGTCCTTGGGCTCGACCAGGTTGCGCAGGTCAGGCACCTTGAAGCTCATCACCACATAGGCCTGCTCGGCAGGCGCCTTGTAGTCGAGACGGCGCTCGCCCTTTTGCAGCGGCTCGGGCCGGGGCTTGCGCTCGGGCAGCGCACGGCTGGGAATGCTGCCATAGTACTTTTCGGCCAGCGCACGCACCTTGTCCACATCGACATCGCCGGCGACGACGACGACGGCGTTCTCCGGCACATACCAGGCCTTATGGAAAGCACGGGCATCATCGGGGTGCATGGAATCGAGGTCGCCCATCCAGCCAATCACCGGGCGGTGGTAGGGCGAGGCCTGCCAGGTCGCGGCATTGAGCTGCTCCATCAGGCTGGCACGCGGGTTGTCATCGGTGCGCATGCGGCGCTCTTCCTTGATGACCTCGATCTCTTTCTTGAACTCGCTGTCAGGCCACTGGTTGTTGGCAAAGCGGTCCGACTCCAGGCGCATCACGTCTTCGAGCTTGCCGGACGGGATCTGCTGGTAGTAGCCGGTGTAGTCGCGGTTGGTGAAGGCATTGTCCTGCCCGCCCAGCGCCGCGACCTTGCGCGAGAAATCGCCAGGCGCCACCGTGGCCGTGCCCTTGAACATCATGTGTTCCAGCGCATGGGCCAGGCCCGAGCGGCCATCGACCTCGTCCATCGAGCCCACACGCACCCAGACCATGTGCACGGCCGTCGGCGCGCGCTTGTCTGGCTGTACGATCAGGCCCATGCCGTTGGACAGGGTGAACTGCTGGGCACCGGCAGAATTGGAGGCAATGGCAGCGCTGGAGACCGGCGGCGCGGCCAGCGCTGAAGAAGCCCCAGCGCCCAGGGAGGCCATCAAGGCCAGCAAAATGGTGGAACGTTTCATAAAATAGGCTGATTCTACGTAGCGCACAATGTTCAGTTTTTTCAAGAAAAAATCTCCCGCTGCCGACGCAGCCCCCAGCCCTTCCGCCGCCGAGCCAGTGCCTGCGCCCGCTCCGCTGGCCGGCACCCCGGCGCCCGCACCCCAGGTGCCCAGTGCGCCGGTGGCCCCTGTCCCCCCTGTGGCGGCGGAGCCCGCCAAGACGGGCTGGCTGCGTGGCCTGGGCATGGGCGGCAAGGCCGCAGCCCCGGCACCCACGGCTGCAGAAACGGTAACAAAAACCCCATCTGCACAAGCCCCGCAGGCGCCGATAGCTCCTATCACTATAGCACCCGAGGTTCCCAGCAGCCGCGACAGCTGGATGGGCCGCCTGAAGAACGGGCTGCGCAAAACCGGCTCCAGCATTGCGACGGTTTTCACCGGCACCAAGATCGACGAACAGCTCTACGAAGAGCTGGAAGAGGCCCTGCTGATGGCCGATACCGGCGTCAAGGCGACCCAGCACCTGCTGGACGACCTCAGGCAGCGCGTCAAGGACAGCAAGACCACCGACCCGGCCGCCGTCAAGGAACTGCTGGCCAGCGCGCTGGCCGACCTGCTGGCACCGCTGGAAAAGCCGCTGGTCATCGGTGAGCACAGCCCCACGGTCATCATGGTGGCCGGTGTCAATGGCGCCGGCAAGACCACCTCGATCGGCAAACTGACCAAGCACCTGGCCGATGCCGGCCAGAGCGTGCTGCTGGCGGCGGCCGACACCTTCCGCGCTGCGGCGCGCGAGCAGCTCGGTGTCTGGGCCACCCGCAACACGGTCGAGATCATCAGCCAGGAAGGGGGCGACCCCGCTGCCGTCAGCTTTGATGCGGTGACCGCCGGCAAGGCCCGGAGCAAGGATGTCGTGCTGGTGGATACCGCCGGCCGCCTGCCCACCCAGTTGCACCTGATGGAAGAGCTCAAGAAGATCAAGCGCGTTGTCACCAAGGCCGATGGCAGCGCGCCGCACGAAGTGCTGCTGGTCATCGATGGCAACACCGGCCAGAACGCGCTCAACCAGGTGCGGGCCTTTGACGATGCCCTGCAGCTGACGGGCCTCATCGTCACCAAGCTCGATGGCACGGCCAAGGGCGGCGTGCTGGCGGCCATTGCGCAGGAGCGCCCCATCCCCGTGTACTTCATCGGCGTCGGCGAAAAGGTCGAAGACCTGGAGACCTTCAGCGCCAAGGAATTTGCGCAGGCCCTGCTGGCCTGATCGCCACACCGGCCCTCCCCCGTGCAGCCCCGCTCTGCCAAGCGGGGCTTTTTCTGGGCTGAGTCATTGTAGTTTCATGCAATCTTGTTATTTTTTGCAATTCCTGGTGAAGACATGCTTTCACCACATCGGCCTTGAAGGCAGGAGGTTTCATGAAAATAGCAAGCGTGCGGCAGCTGTGTGCCGCCGGGCTCTGGGCCATCAGCGGGTTGGCGCTGGCCCAGACGGTGGTGTTCAGCGAGAACTTTGATGCAGCGGGCGCCGATGCGCCTGCCGGCCTGGGCACAGCAGCGCCCGCCGGCTGGACGCTGCGGCTGGAGAATGCCGAGACAGTGGCCACCAGCGGCCGCTCGACCGCGGCCAAACTGCCCTGGCTGGGCTGGAAGTTCGTCACGCCCAGCTACTGGACCACCCAGGTCTCGGGCGGTGAGCGTGCCAAGTTGACCAAGGCCAGCGGCAAGATCGCCGTGGCCGAATCGGATGGCCTGCGGCCCACCAGCGGTCAGTACTTCAGCACCGTGATGGAGAGCCCCGGCATTGCGGTCCAGGGCGGCGGCAGCTACACGCTGGCCTTTCTCAACCATTTCCAGATGGGCTCGACGAAGAAGGAGAGCATCAGGGTCGAGGCGGTCTTTGATGACAGCAGCGTCCAGACCCTGTTGAATGAGACCAGCGCCTCGCGGCTGAACCAGGCCGAGAGCCTGGCCTTCAGCGTCCCGGCCGGCGCCAAGAGTGTCAGCCTGCGCTTCAGCTACCTGAACACCGACAACAATTGGTACTGGGGCCTCGATGATGTGGTGCTGACCCGCACCAGCAGCGAGCCGCCCAAGCCCTTTGATCCTGCGAGGCTGCCCAGCACGGCCACAGCACCGGCACTGAGCGTCGGCCCCACGTTGCAAAACCCCGGCCCCGACCACATGGCCGTGATGCTCGAGACCAGCGAATCCGCCCCCACCATCTGGTGGCGGCTGGCCGGCAGCACGGGGCCTTACACCTTGCTGCCCGCCAAGAACCCGGTCGGCGACTTTGCCGACAGCAGCATCTTCTTTGCCGACATCACCGGTCTGCAGTCCAACACACTCTATGAGTACGCGGTGGTGACAGGTACCAGCGCAGCACCCAAGCTGGCAGGCCCTTTCCAGTTCAAGACCTGGCCACGCGAAGGCGATGGCGTCGCCAGCGCCAAGTTCGCCGTAGTCTCGGACACCCAGGATGGCCTGGCCAACCGCCTCAAGAACATCACCCAGGGCATCATCAACAACGACTGCGCAGGCGTAGCCGCCCAATGCGCGCAGAACCTGGCCGGCTTCATGGTGCCGGGTGACCTGGTCGGATCGGGCGGCACACGCAGCAACTGGAAGGACCAGTTCTTCGGACCGCTGGCCGCCATCACCGCTTACGTGCCGCTGATTCCCGCGCCAGGCAACCACGAATATTTTGGTGGAGAACAAGCCAGCGCTGGCGCTGAAAAAAGCTGGGCCAAGACCTACCGCAAGTACTTCAACCGCATGCCTGCCAATGGCTCGGAGAAGCACCCGCTGCACTGGTACCAGCTGGACTACCTGGGCATGCGCATTGTCGGCAGCGACTTCAACCCCGCCTCGGCCATGCACAACACCGGGGGATGGAGCAGCTATGACAACGGCCGCGGGCTCTTCCGCGCCGACTACATGCAGGAGCACCTGAACTGGTTCACCGGCCTGATGGCCCAGACCCGTGTGGACAAGAAGCCCTATATGGTGCTGCTCAACCACCACCCCTGCCTGAGCGAAAAATGGCGCCAGGGCGAGGTAATGGCCACCTGCGATTTCATTGCGCAGATGGAAGACTATGGCCGCACGACCGGGGCCATCACGGCCAACCTGAACGGCCATGTGCACTTCTATGAGCGCGGCAATTCGATGAACAGCCGCCATCTCTGGCTGAACGTGGCCTCTGGCAGTGGCGCGCTCGAAGGCGCCAAGCAAAGCGATGACAGCGATCTGGACGTCATCGCCAACACCAAACTCAGCTTTGGCTATGGCACCTTGGAAGCCAGCTTTGGCAGCGCCACCCCGGCCATGACCTGGAAGCGCTACGACCTGGGCGCCGCCACCACCAGCAGCACGCCGGACGACAGCATCGCCATCACCAGCCAGGCCTGGTCCCTGAAGCCGGAGCTGGTCCAGGCCAAGCTGGGCAAGGTCGATCCGGCCCGTCTGCAGCTGGCCTACCGCCCAGTGGCCGGGCCAGCGCTCTACGAAGCGCAGTGGCAGGTCTCCAAGGACCCGCAATTTGCCGCCGGCCAGCCGGTCTACGACGTCTGGGGCAATGACACCCGCAGCGAAAACTGGACCTACCTGAACGGCGTGCGCACCAATACGCAAAAGGATGCCGACATCGCCACCCTGCCGCTGGGCCAGCTGCTGGCCAACCCCCAGCGCCTCTACCCCAATGTGGCGGCCAACACTGCGCGAGGCAAGCTGACGGGCGCGATCATTGCAGGCGGTAACAGCCTGCGTGACCGCTGGAGCTGCGGCTACAAGTGGGACGAAGACGGTGACAGCGGTGCCGAGCGCCAGGGCGGCCGCCAGTGCTATGCGCAGCTGCTGCAGGCCGGTGGCAGCAAGGGCTCGGCCTGGGACCCCTTCCAGGGCCAGCCAGCGCAGGTGCTGCAGCTGGGCCAGGATGAACGCTGGTACTGGCGGGTCCGCGTGCGCGATACCCATCTGAACTGGTCCGGCTGGAGCGTGACCGGCTCTTTCGAGCTGGGCAACCCCGCGCCTGAGCCCGAGCCTCCCGTGCAGGACCTGATCGACACCGGCCTGCCCAGCCCCGGCGGCCACCTGCCCGCGATGAACCTGAACATCCAGGCCGCCACCCGCTGCGACCAATCCAACGCCAGCGTCAGCGCCGTGCCCGCCGGCCTGCTGCCCGCCGGCCTGCTGCCCGCCGGCCTGCAAGCTGCTAGCGGCCTGCTGTCCTTCACGCTATCGGGATGCGACCACGCAGGCTTCAGCGCCCAGGTCCGCCTGGAGCTGCCCGCCGGCCTGCCCGCCAACAGCCGGGTCATGAAGGTGCATACCGCGAGCAACGGCCAGCGGACGGTCAGCGAGATCACCGGCGCCAGCATTGCCGGGGGCGCCGTCCGCTACACCGTGACCGACGGTGGCCCGCTGGACGAAGACGGGGTGGTCAACGGCGCCATTGTCGATCCGGTGCTGGTCGCGGTGCCCGCCGACATCGTGGTGCCCCCGGTGCCGGCCGCCCAGCCGGTGCCCGCCAACCAGCCTCTGGCATTGCTGCTGGCCTCACTGCTGTTGATCGCAATGGCTGTGGCCGCAAGGCGCCACCGCTGAATGGACCACCGGCCCCAGCACGTATCTGCCGGGGCCGGTGTTGCACAATAGCGCGGGCTGCCCGAGCAGCCTGCCCCCGAAGGAAACGCATCCATGCTGCAAGAAGACCGCTTCGTCCGCATCCAATCGCTGCTCGCCTCGATCGACCGGCTCAGCACCGAAAGACTCATTCAGGACATGCAGGTCTCGCGCGAAACGGTGCGCCAGGACTTGCTGGCGCTCGAGTCCATGGGCCTGGTGCGGCGCGTGCATGGCGGCGTTGCCCGTGTCACACAGGACGAGCCCCCGTTTGTTCAGCGCCAGGCGTTGCGCGTGGCAGAAAAGCGCGCGATTGCGAAGGCGGCGGTCAAGCGCCTGCAGCCGGGCCAGATGGTGTTTATCGATGCGGGCACCACCACCGCCATCCTCGCCGAAGAGCTCCGGCTGATCAGCCGGCTGGTCGTGGTCACCAACTCCATCACCGTCGCCCTGAAGCTGGCAGGCACCCAGGCCCCGTCAGACACAGCCCAGGGCATGCGCGTGGTGCTGCTGGGCGGCGATACCAACCCGGAAATTCCTTGTACCTATGGCCCGGTCACCCTCAACGAGATCCGCCGCTACCGCGCCGATGTCACCCTCATCTCGCCCGTGGGCATCAACGCGCACGATGGCGTGACCTTCGGCAATGAGCAGGAAGCCAGTCTGGCCACCGCGATGGCCGAGCAGTCTTCCTCGCTGCTCGTGCTGGCCGACTACAGCAAGATAGGGCTGCGCAGCCGCTACGCCGTAACCCGCCCTCCTGCCCAGCAGACGCTGGTCACCAATGTCCATGCGGCCAATGCGCCGGCCTTGGCAGCGCTGAGCGCGCAGGGGTTGGACGTGGTCACCGTTTAAGGCTTCACGGCAAGGCCTCGGTTCTGGCCCTCAGGCCTGCACCGGGGTTCCCACCTCGGCTGCCACCCAGGCTGCATAGGCGGGACTGGCAGGGCCATCCCCCCACAGCCATTGCGGCAGTGCATAGGGATGCAGGGGCACCAGCAAGCGTTGCAGCGCCGGCAGACTGCGGGGTGTGGTCTTCCAGGTGATGCGCCATTCATCGCCCTGCTGCAACTGACCGTCCCACCAGTAGTGCGAATGGATTTTCTCGACCTGCGCGCAAGCGGCGAGCCGGGCATGGACCCCTTCCCGTGCCAACGCATGCGCAGCCGTTTCGCTGTCTACCGTGGTACTGGCCCAGGCCACCAGGTAGTTGCCGTCGGGGCGGGGGTTCATTGCCAACCTGTCCATTTTCAACTCCATGACTTTTATCACATATTAGCCGCTCTAGGGGTGCCATCCAGCGTGGTGGCGCGCGGCAATGCCAGCCGATTCTTCGGCCATTCCTTGGAACTTATCCACAACCTGGCCACTCCAACCGCCCTGAAAGCGCAAACGGGTGTCAGACAGCACCCCGCCCGCCGCGGCTGCCGCCGTAAAGAAACTTGAAGATGCTCAAAAACAGGAGCAACGCCTCCTTCACCGGCGCCGTTTTCAGCGTTGCTTAGCTGAAACTTAACCCCCCGCATAATGCACCGCAGCATCGGAACTCCCACAGCATCTAGGGACTCCTACCGGTGTTACTATGTATCGCATAGACGAAAGGACTTCTAGCGTGACAACTCATTCTGGAGCCGCCATCCCCTCTACCGCACTGGCTCCTGCAAACCCATGGTCGTTGGTACCACCCCTGGGCAATCTGGACGCGTACATCACTGCGGTCAACCGCATCCCCATGCTGACCCCCGAGGAAGAGCTGGGCTATGCGAAGAAACTCAAGGAAAACGGCGATGTCGAGGCCGCAGGCCGCCTGGTGCTCTCGCACCTGCGCCTGGTGGTATCCATTGCCCGCCAGTACATGGGCTACGGCTTGCCGCATGGCGATCTGATCCAGGAAGGCAATGTTGGCCTGATGAAGGCCGTCAAGCGCTTTGACCCCGATCAGGGCGTGCGCCTGGTCAGCTACGCGATGCACTGGATCAAGGCCGAGATCCACGAATATATCCTGAAGAACTGGCGCATGGTCAAGGTGGCAACCACCAAGAGCCAGCGCAAGCTATTCTTCAATCTGCGCTCGATGAAGCAGGGCTTCAAGGCGGAAGCTGGCATGGAAGACGGTGCTATGCAGCGCGAGACGCTCTCCGAGAGCGAAATCGATGCGATGGCCGCGCATCTGAATGTCAAGCGCGAAGACGTGATCGAGATGGAAACCCGCTTGTCGGGCGGTGATGTGCTGCTCGACCCCAGCCCTTCCGATGACGGCGAGCAAGCCTACGGTCCCATCGCCTATCTGGCTGATGCATCGCATGAGCCGACCGCGATGATCGAATCGCGCCAGCGCGATTACCTGGCTACCGATGGTATCCAGGAGGCCCTGGCCACCTTGGACGAGCGCAGCCGCCACATTGTGGAAGAGCGCTGGCTCAAGGTGAACGACGATGGCTCGGGCGGCATGACCTTGCACGACTTGGCTGCGGTTTATGGTGTCAGCGCCGAGCGGATTCGCCAGATCGAATCGGCAGCCATGAAGAAAATGCGCAAGGCATTGGCAGAGTATGCCTAAATAGGCAAAGAATATCTCAAAGGATATATTGATATCCAGAGGGTATTAAATACAATAATTAACGCACAGACCTGTCGGTCTGTGCGTTTTTTTATGCTTGCATGCGACTTGGTGAATGTATAAAGTGCCTGCCGCCACGGTTCATGCGAAACTGGAACTCTTATGACATTTAAATTACCTCGCCGTCTGATGGTGGCCACCCTCGCCGCCCTATGGGCCAGCACCGGCGCGCTGGCAGCGGACAACTGGCCGAGCAAGCCCCTGCATCTGATCGTTGGCTTTCCAGCCGGGTCGTCGCCTGACCTGACTGCCCGCGCGCTGGCAGAGCCGCTGGAAAAAGCGCTGGGCCAACCGATCATCGTCGAGAACAAGGTCGGGGCCGGTGGCAA
Organism: Comamonas sediminis; assembly: GCF_041107495.1. Classification (NCBI taxonomy): domain Bacteria; kingdom Pseudomonadati; phylum Pseudomonadota; class Betaproteobacteria; order Burkholderiales; family Comamonadaceae; genus Comamonas; species Comamonas sediminis. Next base: position 90,746 of record NZ_JBGBDC010000008.1, on the reverse strand, counting down.
TATCGCCGCCGAATATGTGGCGCGCGCGACCGACGGCTACACCTTCAGCGTGATGATCAACGGCAATATGACGATTGCCAAGCTGCTCAATCCGTCGATCCGCTATGACCCGCTAACCGATCTGCAGCCTGTCGGTCTGATTGGCGTGGCACCGCTGGTGCTGGTGGCGCCGGCCAAGGCGCCCGAGGGCAAGGCCTTCTTCGACGCCGCCACCCAGGCGGGCAGCAGCTGGAGCTATGGCTCGCCCGGCGTAGGCACCATTGGCCACCTGGGCATGGAGCTGCTCAAAAGCCGCGCGAAGATCAAGCCCGAGCACATCCCCTACCCTGGCTACCCCCAGGTGTTCAACGGCATTCAGGGCGGCGACCTGCAGCTGTCGATGCTGCCCCCGGCGCTGGCGATGAACCAGATCCAGGCCGGCAAACTGCGCGGCATTGGCGTGACCTCTGCCGCGCGCAGCCCGCTGGCCCCCGGCCTGCCCAGCCTCAAGGAGCTGGGCATTGCCAACTACGACATGGAAATCTGGAACGCCGTGGCAGCGCCCAAGGCCATGCCCAAGGCCCATGTCGACAAGTTGGCCGCTGCCGTGGGCGAGATCGTGCGCAGCCCCGACATGCGCCAGAAGCTGGCGCTGCAGGGCTGGCAGGCGGTCGGCAGCTCCCCCGAAGGCCTGAAGAACCGCATTGATGCCGATGTGAAGGCGCTGGGCGCCATCATCAAAGAGCAGAACATCCGCGCGCAATGACGGCCGCCCAAGTCTTCTCCGATCTCAGCGCCTGGCAGGTGATGGCCTGGGGCCTCGTGTTCTTCAGCGCGCTGTACCTGATCGGAGGACTGGGCATGACGGCGCTCACCCGCTTTCTGCTAAAGCGTGGCATTGGCCGGGTGCTCGATACCCGGCCGCTCAAGCCCGACCAACTGCGGCGCGAATGGCGCCAATCCTTTCATTCCATCCTGGTGTTTGGCCTGGGCATGGTCGTGCCCTGGGGCTTTGTACAGCTGGGCTGGGCGCATTTCGCCATCGCCCCCAGCGGCTGGCAGATCGCCATCGAGATCTGGGTGCTGCTGATCTGGAACGATGTGCACTTCTGGATCAACCACCGCCTGCTGCACACGCGCTGGTTCAAGCGCTTCCACGGCGACCACCACCGCTCGGTCGTGGTCACGCCCTGGTCGACCTACAGCTTCCACCCGATCGAGGCGATGATGCTGGGCAATGTGATCCTGCTGCCGATGGTGCTGCATGACTTTGCCTTCTGGTCCCTCGCTTCGGTGCCGGTGTTCAGCATCTTCCTCAACGCCGTGGGCCATGCCAATTACGACTTCTTCCCACATGTGGGACCCCGCCACCCGCTCGCTGCCAGCCGCCGGCACCACCTGCACCATGCCCGGCCGGCCGGCAACTATGGCTTTGCGCTGGCCTTCATGGACCGGCTGATGCGCAGCGAAGCCGACCCGCTGCCGCCACGCGCGGCCCCAGGCCGTCCCGCTGCTTGAACCGGTCCGCATGACCCGCGACGACAGCCTGCCCCAGCCCGCCACCGCCTCCCGCAAGCTGCCCCGGCTGCGCCATTGGCGTGACTGGCAATCGCTGCTCTACATGCTGGCGCTGCCGCTGATTGCCGCCTGGCAGTGGCAGCATGGTCTCGTCTGGTGGCTCTACCTGGTCGCGCTGTTTCTGACTCTGGGCATCGGCGTCATCCACCACAACCACACCCATCTGCGCATGTGGACGGGCCCCCACAGCCGCTGGCCCAACCGTGCCACCGACTATGCGCTGACCCTGCTGCAGGGCCACCCCACCTTTGTGTTCTGGCCCGCCCATGTCGGCAACCACCACCGCTACAAACATGGCGAGCAGGACATCGCCCGCACCTACCGCTTTGGGGGCGACACCAACCACCTCTGGGGTTACCTGGTCCATCCGCTGCAGGCGGCCTGGGTGCTGTACCCGCTGTTCATCCGCTGGCTCCGTGGCCTGCGCCAACGGCATCCGGGCGCATTTCGCTACTGCATGGGCCAGTACGCGCTGTGGCTGGGCAGCTGGGCGGTGCTGCTGGCGCTGGACTGGAAAAAGGCGCTGCTCTTCGTCATCGTGCCGCAGCTCCATGGCCTGCACTGGCTGCTGGCCACCAACTACCTGCAACATGCCCATGCCGATGGCCGCAAGCCCCCCAAGCCGGAAAACGATACCGGCAGTGGCATGCTGAACTACGCACGCAATTTTGAGGGCATGGTCAACCCGTTGCTCTTTAATATTGGCCTGCACACCGCCCACCATGAATGCCCGCATGCACACTGGTCGGCGTTGACCCGCCTGCATGCCGATGAATACCGACACCGGGTCCACCCGGTGCTCAATGAGGCAGGCCTGTTGCCGTACATGGCGCGGGTCTTTGTAGGAGGGTTGGTGCGCCGATCGGCCCGCAGCCGGTCGCTGATGCCGCCTATGGAGAAAAAGTAGTCATCTATGCCAGTCGCATACTCGCAGGTCTATATCGAATCCGCCGGTCACTTCATGCCCGGTGCCCCCGTCGCCAATGACGGCATGGATGCCTATGTGGCTCCGCTCAACCGGCTGTCCGAACGCATCAAGCGCCGCATCCTCGCGGAAAACGGCATCCAGCAGCGCCACTATGCGATTGCGCCCGATGGCAGCACCACCTACAGCAATGCGCAAATGGCCAAGGGCGCTATTGAAGCAGCACTGGCGCAGGCCGCAAGGCCGCTGGCAGACATCGGCTTTCTGGCCAGCGGTTCATCGGGTGGCGATGCGCTGATGCCCGGCTTTGCCAGCATGATCCAGGGCGAGATGGCTGCCCCGCCGATGGAGCTGCTCAGCGTGCATGGCGTCTGCGCGGCCAGCGTCGGCGCGCTGCAAAGCGCGGCGCTGGCAGTGGAGCATGGCACGCATGGCCATGCGCTGGCGGTGGCCAGCGAGATGCCGTCCCGGCTCTTCAAGCGTTCGCGCTACGCGGGCCAGGACTACAACACCGATTTTGATGCGCACTTTTTGCGCTGGATGCTGAGCGATGGCGCCGGTGCCGTGCTGTTGGGCCAGGGCGCCGCGCTGCCCGAGCGCCCCGATCTGCGCCTGAAGCTGCGCTGGACACACCAGCGCAGCTTTGCCGGCGACTACCCCGTGTGCATGCAGCTGGGCCTGACGCATGACCGCCAGCGCAGCCATCTGGATTTCCCGTCCTGGGCCGACGCCGAGGCCGCGGGCGCGCTGTCGCTGCGCCAGGACATCCGCCTGCTGCCCCACCTCTTTGATGTCTGCATCCACGAGTACGCGCGCATCGCCCACCAGGGCTGGCTGCCCGAGCGTGGCATCGACCACTTTCTGTGCCACTACTCGTCCGAGAAATTCATCCCTGTGGTCGATGAGCTGCTGAACAAGGCCCAGCTGTCCATCCCGCGCGAGCGCTGGTGGAGCAACCTGGCCTGGCGCGGCAACACCGGTGCGGCCTCCATTTTTGTGATGATCGCCGAGTACCTGCAGACCCAGCATGCGCGCCTGAAACCCGGCGACACGATACTCTGCTTTGTGCCCGAGTCCGGCCGCTTTACCGCTGGCTATATGCTGCTGGAGGTGGAGAACCACACACCCGCCAGCCCGGCAGCAGCCCGTGCCAGCACGCCTGCCCAGCGGGCCACCCCCGCCGCCGCCGCTGCACAAAGCGCGCTGATCGCCCCACCCCATGACCCTGCCGCCGCCCCGGCAGGCCTGGCACCCTTGCTGACCGAGCTGGCCAGCATCTGGCATGACTACCGCTCCCAGGTCTGGCGCACGCCGCTGGTGCACCGCATCCACAGCGGCCAGATCCAGCCGGCCGACTACGTGCGCTGGATGAGCCAGTGGGTGCCCCAGGTGCGCGAAGGCAGCCTGTGGATGCGCGAAGGCGCGGCCTCGCTCACAGGCGCCTATGCCGAGCTGGCCGCGCTGATGGGCGTACATGCCAGCGAGGAGCAGAACGACTTCAAGATCCTGCACCAGGACTACCTCAACGCCGGCGGCACGCAAACCGACATCCAGCAGCTGCGCCGCAACCCCGGCGGCGAGGCGCTCAACAGCTACCTGCACAGCCTGGCGGCCACCCCCAACCCGATTGGGCTCCTGGGTGCCATCTACATCATCGAAGGCACGGGCCAGCGCATCGTTCCCAGCCTGCTGCCGCTGCTGCGCCAGCACCTGGCACTGGGACCGGACTGCTTCCGTTTTCTGGAATACCACGGCGCCAATGACGAAGACCACCTGGAGCGATGGCTGATGGCCGTGCAGATGGCCATGGCGCTGGACGAGACCGGCACTGCCGCTGCGGCGATTGCCGCCACCGCACGCCATACCGCGGCGCTCTACCTGATGCAGTTCCAGCACATTCTGGATGCCACGGCCACGGAGCCCGCACGATGACCGACTTCCGCGACATTCCCCACGACGAGCGCGATCCCAACCCCTGGCTGGCGCTCTACCTGGACGACAGCACGCCGCTGCCCGACCATGTCAAGGCAGCCTGGCTCAAGGATTCCAGCAGCCGCTCGCGCCAGTTTCTGCTGCCCTTCATCCGGCCGGTTGCACGGCTGAGCATCATCCTGATCCAGATCCTGAAGGTGCTGCTGCCCAAGCGCTGGGCGCATTCCAGGCTGCTGCACCGCACCCTGGCCTTCAGCATGAACCGCTTTGTCTCGCCCGAGGCGAACTGGCTCATCATGCGCCACTTCCACCTGGGCTCGCAGATCCTGAGCTTTATCGGTGCCAATGCCCCCACGCCCGTGCCCACACAGCCACTGGCACCGATGGAGATCGACGACATCAAGGACGAGCTGTTCCTCAAGCACGACCTGAACCTGTTCAACTTTGTCATCCGGCTCAACACCAGCTTGCGCACCCACGGCCAGCACATGGGCCCGGTGGCCGAGCCCAACTTTGGCATGCTCTGCGATCCGCCGCTGGAGCTGGCGGCGATGCCGCAGGGGCGGTTGAACATTCTCGATCTGCAAAGCGCCATCGAAATCTACACGCCGGTCTACCAGCTGCTGCTGACCGACAACGATTTCTGGCGCGCCAGCAATTCGCTGCAGCTCGATGAGACGGTCGCCATCTATGCGGCCAAGATCCTGTCCTCGCCCGAGCATTTGGTGATGCTCAACAACAAGCACCCGCTGGTGCCGCTGTCCACCCTGCGCGCCGGCCACCGCCTGGTGCTCCATGGCCTGTCCACCGAGATGCTGCACTGCCTGCTGATGCGCATGGCCACCGGTGAGACCCCGCTGCCCAGCCGCGAAATCGCCAAGACCCGGCAGGCCGCCGGCCGCTCCCCCCAACCCAGCTGAGCCACCGTCCACCACCTTCCGATGCAGACGTCGCCCCCCGAACACCCTATCCCCGCACGCTGGAGCCCTTGCGGCGCCGGCCATGTCGCCGTCTATGGCACCTTGCGCGCCGGCGGCGTCAACGACATCACCCGCCTGGCCGACCAGCTCGCCTGCGTGGGCCGCACCCTGCTGACCGGCACCTTGTATGACCTGGGCTGGTACCCCGGTTTGCAACTGCAGGGCAGCGGCCTGGTGCTGGCCGAGGTCTACCCGTTGAGCGATGCGCTGGAGCAGGCGATGGACCGCATCGAAGGCATCTGGCCTGTCGATATTGGCGAATACACCAAGCGCGTGCTGACCCTGGATGTGGAGCTGGTCAGCGGCGGCCAGCAGCCGCTGGAGGTGCTGGTGTACGAGGCCCTGCCCCCCGCCCTGCACGGACGCACGCAGATCACCGCGCAGGACTGGCTGGAATGGATTGCGCAGCAGGGCCGCGAGCACCCCGATACGGCATTCAGCTTGAACACACCCCCGGGCTAAGCTGCAAACGCCCAAGCCAGGGGCTCAGCCCAGCAGCAGACCCTGCTTTTCGATAAAAGCGACCACCTCGTCCAGACCATCCAGCGTCTTCAGGTTGGTCATCACAAAGGGCTTGGTGCCCTTGGGGCCGCTGCGCATGCGCTCGGTGTCGCTGCGCATGACATCCAGATTGGCACCGACATAGGGCGCCAGATCGGTCTTGTTGATCACAAACAGATCGCTCTTGGTGATGCCGGGGCCGCCCTTGCGCGGGATCTTCTCGCCGGCCGCCACATCGATCACATAGATCGTCAGGTCCGACAGCTCGGGGCTGAAGGTCGCAGCCAGGTTGTCCCCGCCCGATTCGATAAAGACGATGTCGGCATCGGGAAACTGGCCCAGCATGCGGTCAATCGCTTCGAGGTTGATCGACGCATCCTCGCGGATCGCCGTGTGCGGGCAGCCGCCCGTCTCCACCCCCATGATGCGCTCGGCCGGCAGCGCGCCGCTGACGGTCAGCAGGCGCTGGTCTTCCTTGGTGTAGATGTCGTTGGTGATGGCGATCAGGTCCCATTTGTCGCGCATGGCCTTGCACAGCATCTCGAGGATGGTGGTCTTGCCCGAGCCCACGGGCCCGCCGATGCCGACGCGCAGCGGAGGCAGTTTTTTGCTGCGGTGGGGAATGTGGTGCAGTGCAGTGCTCATGATCGAAAAAGCCGTGAGTATTGGTGTTCATGCCGGGCCGAGAGAATGGCCAGCATCGGAGAAAAAGCCTGGCGCTGGTCATCGCCCAGCGCCAGCGCATGGTCGGCCGCGCCCGGTATCGCCTGCGCCAGCCGCGCCAGAATGCGCTGGCCGGCACTCTGCCCCAGCGGTACCGATTTGATGGCCGCCTGCACCATGTTCTCGGCCCAGCCAAAGGCATAGGCCAGCAGCGCATCGCGCGCGCCCGCCCCCGCCAGGTGCGCGGCCAGCGCAAAGGCCAGCGGGTAGCTTGCATCCTCGGCCGCCAGCCAGTGCACCAGCGCCAAGGCCTGGGCATCATCGGCATAGCGGTTCTGCAGCCAGGCCACCAGCGAGCGGCCCATCTGCTCGGTCTGCAGGCGCAGCTCACTGCTCTCGCGCGTCTGCAGCACCCAGGCATTGAGCGCAACAATGCGGACGCGCTCATCGCGCTGCCAGGCCTGCATCGCCTGGGCCAGCACCGCCATATCGCCCCGTGCCTGGCTCAGCTGCAGTTGCTGGTCAATCCAGTCTGCGGCCTGCGCCTCGTTGCCTACCAGAGCCGCATTCACGCCCGCCTCCAGCCCTTCGGAATACGAGAATCCTCCTATCGGCAAAGCCGGCGAGGCCAGCCACATCAGCTGCAAAAAACTGGCGGGCGAGAGGCTGAGGGGCTGCATGCTCATCCGTGGTGGTGCGGATGGGCATGGCCATGCCCGAGGTCATGGGGGTGGTCATGGCTGTGCCCGTGGCCATGCCCATGGTGGCTGTGGCCATCGTTGGTGACATGCCCGCCATAGGCGCCGCCTTCGGGCTCAAAGGGCATGTTTGCCTCAACGACGGTCATGTGCATGCTGCGCAGCATGTCGGCCAGCACATGGTCGGGTTCGATCTTGAGGTGGTCGGGCTGCAGCTCGATCGGCACATGGCGGTTGCCCAGGTGGTAGGCGGCACGCATCAGGTCAAACGCCGAGCCATGCTGCGCGCAGGCGCTGATGTGCAGCACTTTTTGCGGCGCGGCCTGCACGAGGACCACCGAGCCGTCTTCGGCGACCAGCACATCACCACCGCGCACGGCCTGGCCGCGTGGCAGAAAAATCGCCAGCGCGCGGCCGCTGCTGTCGGTGGCCGAGAAGCGCGACTTCTGGCGCACATCCCAGTCCAGTTCGACAAAGCTTGCGCGCTTGCGCAGGGCCGGTGCCAGGCCTTGGCCACCGGGCAGACATTTGGAGACCTGCAGCATCGCTTGCGCCGTCATGGCAGCTCCAGGCGCATGAAGCAGCTGTTCGGATCGGGCTGGTAGCTGCCAAACGGTGCGCAGTGGGCAAAGCCATTGCGCGCGTAGAAGCGGCGCGCCGGCGCAAAAAAGGCCTCGGTACCCGTCTCCAGGCTGATGCGTGCAGCCCTCATCGCCCGGGCTTGGGCCAGCACATGGTCCAGCACCTGCTGGGCTGCGCCCGAGCCGCGCTGCTCGGCGCCCACCCGCATCGATTTGAGCTCCAGATGGCCGGCATCCAGGGTCTTGAGCGCGCAGGTGGCGACCAGCGCCTGGGGCTCTTGCCCGGCCGTCCAGGCGGTCCAGAGGTACATCCCGGGCGCACGCAGCTGCTCCGGGTCCAGCGCATGCACGCTCTCAGGCGGCGAGATACGGCGCATATCGCTCAGGTGCTCTTCCAAAAACGCCAGCACGCGCGGGTCGGTCACCGGGTCGCGCTTGAAAATCAATGGGCTTGCCATGGGTCTCTACCGCTTCAAAACAGAAAATAACGCTGGGCCATAGGCAGGCTGCTGGCCGGCTCGCAGGTCAGCAGCTGGCCATCGGCACGCACCGCATAGGTCTGGGCATCCACCTCCATGTGCGGCGCCAGGTCGTTGTGCACCATGTGCTGCTTTTGCAGGCCGCGTATGCCCTTGACGGCCGACAAGGTCTTGGCCAGCCCAAAGCGCTGGCCGATGCCGGCGGCCAGGCCGGCTTGCGAGACGAAGGTCAGCGAGGTCCTGGCCATCGCCCCGCCAAAGGCGCCAAACATCGGGCGGTAGTGCACCGGCTGCGGCGTCGGGATCGAGGCATTGGGGTCACCCATGGCCGCCATGGCAATAAAGCCGCCCTTGAGAATGCAACTGGGCTTGACGCCAAAAAAGGCCGGCTTCCAGATCACGATATCGGCCCACTTGCCTACTTCCAGGCTGCCCACCTCATGGCTGATGCCATGGGCAATGGCCGGGTTGATGGTGTACTTGGCGATGTAGCGCTTGATGCGAAAGTTGTCATGCCGGTCGCTGTCGCCCGGCAGCGCGCCGCGCTGCAGCTTCATCTTGTGCGCCGTCTGCCAGGTGCGCAAAATGACCTCGCCCACCCGGCCCATGGCCTGGCTGTCGGAGCTGAACATGCTGATCGCGCCGATGTCGTGCAGGATGTCCTCGGCCGCAATGGTTTCCTTGCGGATGCGGCTCTCGGCAAAGGCCAGGTCCTCGGCAATGCCGGCATCCAGATGGTGGCAGACCATCAGCATGTCCACATGCTCGTCCAAGGTGTTGATCGTGTAGGGCCGCGTCGGGTTGGTGGAGCTGGGCAGCACATTGCTCTCGCCCACCACTTTCAGGATATCGGGCGCATGGCCGCCGCCTGCGCCTTCGGTGTGGAAGGTGTGGATAGTGCGGCCCTTGAAGGCGGCCACCGTGTCTTCGACAAAGCCGCTCTCGTTGAGCGTGTCGGTATGGATCGCCACCTGGGTGTCGGTCAGCTCGGCCACATCCAGGCAGTTGTCGATCGCGGCGGGCGTGCTGCCCCAATCCTCGTGCAGTTTGAGGCCAATCGCGCCAGCGCTGATCTGCTCATGCAGCGCCAGCGGCAGGCTGGCATTGCCCTTGCCCAGAAAACCCAGGTTCATTGGGAAGGCATCAGCCGCCTGCAGCATGCGCTCCATGTTCCAGGCGCCGGGCGTGCAGGTCGTCGCGAAGGTGCCGGTGGCCGGGCCGGTGCCACCGCCAATCATCGTGGTCACCCCGCTGGTCAGCGCCTCCTCGATCTGCTGGGGCGCGATGAAGTGGATGTGCGTGTCGATGCCGCCCGCAGTGACGACCATGCCTTCGCAGCTGATGATCTCGGTGCCAGGGCCGATGGTGATGTCCACCCCTGGCTGCGTGTCCGGGTTGCCTGCCTTGCCAATCGCGGCAATGCGGCCGCCCTTGAGTCCAATGTCCGCCTTGACGATGCCCCAGTGGTCAAGGATCAGCGCATTGGTCAGCACCGTGTCCATCGCGCCCTGCGCACTGCTGCGCTGGCTTTGCGCCATGCCGTCCCGGATGGTCTTGCCACCGCCAAACTTCACCTCTTCACCGTAGCCGCCTGCGCGCAGGGTGAAGTCCTGCTCCACCTGCACGACCAGCGCGGTATCGGCCAGGCGCAGGCGGTCACCCACCGTAGGCCCATAGGTTTCCGCGTATGCGCGTCTGTCCATCGTTGCCATCAGAACCATCCTGTCTTAGAACGCAGGCCCGCAGGCTGCGTGCTGCGCATCATTCCAGCGCCCCTTGCACCAGGCCGCGAAAGCCGTAGATCTGCCGGTCACCACCGATGTCCACCAGCTCCACCGTGCGCTGCTGGCCGGGCTCAAAGCGCACGGCCATGCCGCTGGCAATATGCAGGCGCATGCCGTGGGCCGCCTGGCGGTCAAACACCAGACCGGCATTGGTCTCGGCAAAGTGGTAGTGCGAGCCGACCTGGATGGGCCGGTCGCTGGCGTTGTGCACCACCAGGCTGGTGGTGCGGCGCCCCGGGTTCAGCGTATGTTCGCCGGCGTCCAGCAGCAGTTCACCTGGGATCATCGTGCGGCTCCTCGTCAGGCCAGGCGGGTCAGCATGGCTGCGCCCAGAACAGCGGTGGCGCCGCCCGCCAGCCTGGCCAGCCAGCGGTGGCGCTGCATGAAGACCTTGCCCAGCACCATGCCGGCAACATGCAGCAGAGCCGAGCCCAGCGCCATGCCCGCCAGCGCGCCGGCAGATGCCAGTGCAGAATCGGCCGCCAGCTCAAAGCCGTGGGCCGCACCATGGAAAAACGCAAACACCCCGGCCAGCGCAGCGGCCAGCACCCAGGGCATCTGCTTTTGCACGGCCACCAGCAGGCCCAGCACCAGCACCGATGCGGCAATCATCGGCTCCACGCCGGGCACCCACAGGCCCGCAAAACCTGCCAGTGCGCCGGCCACCAGCAGGGCCACAAAGGCAGCCGGTGCACGCCAGGCGGGCGTTACGGTCAGCGCACTCCAGGCACCCACGGCCAGCATGGCCGCCATGTGGTCGGCACCGGTAAAGGGGTGGGCAAAGGCATGGCCAAAGCTGCTCAAAAAGCCATGGTGGCCGCCGCCATCGCTGCCCACATGGGCGAGTGCAGACAGGGGCAAGGCGGCAGCGGCAAGCGCCACACTGGCAGAGAGTTTCTTGAAGTTCATGGTGCTATCTTGCGCAGGGAAAAGAGAGGAGTTCAGACAATGGGCTCGTGCACGGTGACGAGCTTGGTGCCATCGGGGAAGGTTGCCTCGATCTGGATATCGGCAATCATCTCCGGGATGCCCTCCATCACATCGGCGCGGGTCAACACTGTGCGGCCGGCGCTCATCAGCTGGGCAACGGTTTGGCCATCGCGCGCACCTTCCATTACGAAGGCGCTGATCAGGGCCACTGCCTCGGGGTAGTTCAGTTTGAGCCCCCGGGCCAGGCGCCGCTCGGCCAGCAAGGCGGCGGTAAAGATCAGCAGCTTGTCTTTTTCGCGAGGTGTCAGTTCCATACAGACTGCAAAGCAAGGCACATGCCAAGGGCCGCAGCGGCAGCGCATGCACGCTTTCCGTGCTGCATCGCCAAACCTCTGCACCACAAGCATGCAAGCCTGGCGCAGATGCACCAATTCAGCGCAGCCCGCACCCCAGCGCAGTGCAGTTCCTGGCACGTGGCTTGCAAAAGCCCAGGCATGTCCTGCGCACCCTTCTCGCCTCCGATCCCGGCCCCTGGGCTTAGCTGCCCAGCGGCGACTCAGCACCAGCGCCAGCCATGAGCTGGCATGCCCAATTGGCGCTGCAGTACCGCCAGCACGCCGGCAAGACCTCGGTGCATTTCAGCCACGATGGCCCGCTGCGCATCCTCAAAAGCCTCTACCCCGAAGGCCCGGGCATTTGCCACAACGTGCTGGTGCACCCGCCCGGTGGTCTGGTGGGCGGTGATGTGCTGGATATCTCGGTGGAGGTAGCGGCAGGCGCGCATGCGCTGGTCACCACGCCGGGGGCGACGCGCTTTTACAAGAGCAATGGCCAGCCGGCCTTGCAGTGCACCCGCCTGCAGCTGCAGGCCGGCGCCCGGCTGGAATGGCTGCCGCTGGAGGCCATTGCCTACAACGCCTGCGATGCGGCGAACGAGCTGCAGATGGAGCTGGCACCCGGCGCCGAGCTGCTGAGCTGGGACATCACCGCGCTCGGCCTGCCGCTGGCGGGCCAGCCCTTTGTGCAGGGGGTGTTCTCCCAGCACATCGCCTGGCCAGGGCATTTTCTGGAGCGTGGCCGCATCCGGGCCGATGATGGGCTGCTGCTCAACGGCCAGCTCGGTCTGGCCGGCCAGCGCTGCATGGGTAGCCTGGTCTACGCCAGCGGCTCGCCGATCGCCCGCGCCCAGCGCGAAGCGCTGCTGGAGAGCACCCAGCTGCTGCTGGAGGCCGCGCCTGCAGAGGTGATGGCAGGCGTGACCGCGCCGAACGAGCACATGCTGGTGCTGCGCGGCCTGGCGCCCGTGGTGGAGCCGGCGATGCAGTTGTGGAAGACGGTCTGGGGCCACTGGCGCAGCAGCCTCTGGGGCTTGCCGGCGCAGCGGCCGCGTATCTGGTCGATGTAAGACCTGTTCCAAGGGGCTGCTTGCCCCGCGTGCTTAAGCGCCGTCGATCAGCTGCTCAATGTCCTTGGCCAGGGTATCGACCGGGGTGCCATAGCGGCTGTACAGACGCAGGCGGCCTTCGGGGTCGAAGATGTAGTCGCCCGCGGTGTGGTCCATCGTGTAGCTGCCCGGGGTCTGGCCCTCGACCCGCTTGTAGTAGACCTTGAAGTCCTTGGCCATCTTGGCCGTTTCCTCGTCGCTGCCACGCAGTGCCAGAAAGCTGGGGTCAAAGTTGGCCAGGTAGGCTCCCAGGATCTCGGGCGTATCGCGGGCAGGGTCGACCGAGGCAAAGATCACCTGCAGCTTGTCGCCCTTGGCGCCGAGCTTTTGCTTGACCGCTGCCAGGTCACCCAAGGTGGTCGGGCAGACATCGGGGCACTGGGTAAAGCCAAAGAACACCAGCACGACCTTGCCTTTGAAGTCCGCCATGCTGCGGCGCTGGCCATGCTGGTCGGGCATCGAAAAATCCTGGCCGTACTCTTTGCTGCCCGTCAGGTCGATGGCGTTGAAATCGGCCTTGGATTTGCAGGCGGTCAGAAAACCGGCGGTCGAGGCCAGCATGGCCGAGCCCGCCAGCCAGCGAAGGGCATTGCGCTTGTTCATTGCAGATTTACCAGCTCACATAGTGGTCCACCAGCAGCGCCACGAACAGCAGGCTGAGGTAGACCAGTGAAAAACGGAAAGTCTTGCGTGCCAGCGCATCGGAGTAATTGCGCCACAGTGCAAAGGCATAGCCAAAGAACCCGGCACCGAGCACGACGGCCGCCACCAGGTAGATCCAGGAGCTCATCTGGATGATGAAGGGCAGCAGGCCGGCGGCGAACAAGACCACGGTGTAGAGCAAGACCTGCACGCGGGTGTAATAGTTCCCATGGGTGACCGGCAGCATCGGCAGGCCGGACTTGCGGTAGTCCTCCACCCGGTACAGCGCCAGCGCCCAGAAGTGCGGAGGCGTCCACAGGAAGATGATCAGGAACAGCAGCAACGCCTGGGGCGAGACATCGCCGGTCATCGCAGCCCAGCCCAGCACCGGCGGCATGGCGCCCGATGCGCCGCCGATCACGATGTTCTGCGGCGTCAGCGGCTTGAGGATCACGGTGTAGATGATGGCGTAACCGACGAAGGTGGCAAAGGTCAGCCACATCGTGATGGCATTGATCCAGACGATCAGGATGGCCGAGCCGGCAATGCACAGCGCTGCAGAAAACATCAGGGTCTGCAGGTTGGACAGCTCACCGCGCGCCGTCGGGCGCCAGGCGGTGCGCTTCATGCGCGCATCGATGCTCTGCTCCACCAGGCAGTTGAAGGCGGCGGCGGCCCCCGCCACCAGCCAGATGCCCGCACAGGCAACGGCCATGCGCAGCAGCTCGGCGCCGGTGGGCACACCGGGCACGGCCAGCACCATGCCGATCAGTGCGCAAAACACAATCAGCTGCACCACCTTGGGTTTGGTCAAGGCATAGAACTGCGCAAAGCGGTTCGGCATTGGCGTTGCGGCAAGTTCGGTCATCGGGGCACTCAGTCTTTGTTCCATACAGCGTCATCAGCTCGCAGCACTGCGGGCAGGTTCAGGGCCCGCAGTACACCAGATCCAGGTCAGCACCACCATGATGGCGGCAGCGCCCCCGGTGTGCAGAACGGCCGCCAGCATCGGCCAGTCCAGCACCACATTCGACAGTCCCGTGGCAAATTGCAGCAGCGTCAGGCCGATCAGCCAGCGGCGCTGCTGCCGCAGCAGCGGCACCGTGCGCAGCATCCAGCCCAGCCACAACAAGGCGGCAATCACCAGGTAGGCAAACAGCCGGTGCATGTAGTGGATGGCCACCAGCGCTTCGTAGCTGATGTGCGACCCGTCGGCCAGAAAGCCCAGCGGGCGCCAGATCTGGAACCCGTCGAAGTTCATTGCCGGCCACCAGGCGCCATTGCACATGGGAAAGCTGGTGCAGGCCAGCACCGCATAGTTGGTACTGACCCAGCCACCCAGGGTCACCTGCGCAAACACCAGCAGCGCCGTGACCGCCACCAGGCCCCGCAACAGGCGCGGCACTGGGACTAACCCTAGATTATCGGCAAATTGCGTGTGGCGCGTTGCCTGCACGGTTAATAGCATCAAGAGCACGGTGCCACCCAGCAGGTGCAGGGTGACGATGGCGGGGAACAGCTTCATCGTCACGGTGAGCGCGCCAAAGGCCCCCTGGATCAGCACCCAGACCAGCGTGGCGGTCGGCCACCAGGGGCTGATCGGCTGGGATCCACCGCGTTTGCGCTGCAGCCAGGCACTGGCTGTCAGCACAATGATCAGGCCGCCCACGGCGGTGGCCAGGTAGCGGTGGATCATCTCCACCCAGGCCTTGCCATGGGTGACCGGGCCGGTCGGCATGGCCGCTTGCGCGGCCGATATCTCGGCATGCGCGCCAATCGGGCTGGCATTGCCGTAGCAGCCCGGCCAGTCCGGGCAGCCCAGGCCGGAATCGGTCAGCCGCGTAAAGGCGCCAAACATCACCAGGTCGAAGGACAGAAACAGGGTCAGAACGGCGAGCACCTGCAGGCGCTTGAGCGGCGTGGCACCCCGGTGGCGCCACCAGATCCAGACGATGGGGCCCAGCGCAATGATGGCCCCGGTGAGCAACACACGCGCCAGCGGCGCGAAATCATACAAATCCTGCGAAGTCATGCTAGCTATCCACTACCGCCCTTCCTGGTCCCAACTCGACGACGCGCGCAACAAACGCTCCAGATCCTTGCGCGCCTTGGCCGCATCGGAGCGGCTGAGCTGGGCGGGGAAACGCATCATCCAGTGGCCCAGCGGGTCCACCACATACAAATGTTCGCCCAGCTGCTGGCCGGCCGCCGGCTGCAGCCACTGGGCCACCAAGGCCTGGGGGACGCGCAGCACCGTCGCCTGGTCCAGCGCGGCACGCAGGGCCTGCGGCGGCTCGCCGTCATCGGTCACCAGCCAGACCCAGTCCAGCCGGTCCTTCTCGCGGCCCAGGCTCTCGCGCAGCTGGCGCTGCAGGTAGAGGTTGTTCTGGCAGACCTCGTCGCAGGCCGCAGCCGAAGCGCTCAGCAGCAGCCACTGGCCTTTAAGGCTTTGCAGGTCAAACGGCCGGCCGTCCAAGGTCTTCACCTGCGCGGCCGGAATCGCCGGCTGCTGGCTGACCAGCTCGCCAAAATTGCGCCGCCCTTCGGGTCGGATCACGTAGTAGGTGAAGTAGGAGGCGATCACCGGCGCCGCACAGACCAGCAGCACCAGCAACATCTTGAGGCGGCCGCTGCGCGAGCGCTCGGCCTGCTCCAGGGCGGCTTCCGCCTGCCCGGCAGGCGGCAGGCCATGCACGGTCAGGCCCAGCAGCGCTTCATCAGCGGGCGGCGGGGCCTGGGTGGCTGCGGCGTCGAAGGACACGTCGGACAATTTGGAACCAGACATAGAGGATCGCAATCAGGCTACACAGACCAAACCATTGAAATGCATAACCATAATGCTTTTCCACGCCGCTGCCTACTACGGGCCAGTCGCGCAGCAGGCCTTCACTGGACTGCCCGGTCTGCACCACGGTGAGTGCTGCCAGGGGCTGGCCGGTTTCCTGCGCGTAACCATCGGTGTCGAGATTCTGCCGGATTCGGGAAACCCCTGGGTTCCCGGCGGACGTCTGCAGCTCGAAAAGCCGCGCCGGCTGGCCCGCCACCCGCCCCTCCAACTGCACCGTGCCGGCAGGCGTTTGCACCTCGGGCAGCGCCAGCCGGTCTTCAAAGTTGCGCGGTACCCAGCCGCGCTGCACCAGCACCGTCTGCGGCTGGCCTGGCGCTACCGGGCCGGCCAGGCGCAGCGGTGTCAGCACATAAAAGCCGGGGCGCGCCTGCATCTGGCGGTTGTCCAGGAAGACCGTGTACTGCGGCAGCCACTCGCCCTGCAGCACCACCTGGCGGTGCAGCAGGCTGGCGCGCTCGGCCTCGCCCATGGGCTGCAGCAGGCTAGCCCCGGCCAGCGCCGGAAGGGCGGCACGCGCATCCAACTGGGCCTGGTAGGCCAGCTTCTGGTCGGCGCGGCGCAGCTGCCAGAAGCCGAGCGAGGCCGTCAGCAGCATCGAGGCCGCAGCGGCGGCGGTGATCAGCACCCAACGCAGCTTCGCCCGGCGCTCGGTGCTGGTCGCGGGGATGGGGGAGGAAGCAGAAGGCGCGGGCATACGCTGGTTATACCCGCTGCAGGGCGTCGCAGCCAGCACCGCGTAGGACGTGATGCCGCAGGGTGACCTTATTGGGGTGCGGGCGGATGGCGCGCTGTCTGGCACTGCCGCACAATGGGTGGGCTGCGCCGGCTGCCAGAGAGGCCATCCGGGCGCTACGCGGCGCATTCCAAGAACACCGAGACAACCCTGAGGACAGCCCTATGCATTTGCTCATCGCACTCGCCCTTGTGGTGATCCTGGCCTGCCTGGCTGCGGCCGGTCTTTTCATGCTGCGCGGCAACCAGTCCGACGCCGGCAGCAAGCGCATGGCCTGGGCGCTGACCTTGCGCATTGCGCTGTCGGTGCTGGTGTTTGCCGGCATTCTGCTGGCCTGGAAGCTGGGCTACCTGCAGCCCCATGGCATACCGCTGGGGGCTTGAGGCCCCGGCAGCGGTCAACCTTCCGCTACATCCAGTACACGAGGATGTAGAGGCCCAGCCAGACCACATCGACAAAGTGCCAGTACCAGGCGGCGCCCTCAAAGCCAAAATGCTTCTTGGCGGTGAAATGGCCCTTCTGCAGCCGCAGGGTGATGACCAGCAGCATCAGCATGCCGATGAACACATGCAGGCCATGGAAGCCCGTCAGCATGTAGAAGGTGGAGCCGTAGGTGCCGGAATTAAGCTTGAGGTTCAGCTCGGTGTAGAGGTGGAAGTACTCATAGCCCTGCACGCAGAGGAAGATGATGCCCAGCACCACCGTCATCCACATGAAGCGGATGCACTTGCTGCGCTGGTCGGCCTGCAATGCATGGTGGGCAATGGTCAGGGTGACGCCCGAGGTCAGCAGCAGCGCGGTATTGATGGTGGGCAGCCAGAAGGGCCCGACGGTCTGGAACGGCTCGACGATGCCGGCGGGCGAGGCGGTCGCGCCCATTTCCACGCTGGGCCACACGGCCTTGAAATCGGGCCAGAGAAGGGCATTGTCCAGGCTGCCCAGCGCTGGCAGCGAGTGGGAGCGTGCCCACCACAGCGCCGTGAAGAAGGCGCCGAAGAACATCACCTCCGAGAAGATGAACCAGCTCATGCTCCAGCGGTAGGACAGGTCGATGCGGTGGCTGTAGAGGCCCTGCTCGCTTTCGCGGATCGCATCGCCAAACCACTGGTACAGCACAAACAGCCACCAGGCAATGCCGGCAAAGAGCAGGTACATGCCCCAGGTATGGCCGTTGACCCAGTTGCCGGCGCCGGCAATCACAAAGCCCAGGCCAATGGCCGCCATCACCGGGTGGCGGGACTCGGCCGGAACATAGTAGTACGGTGTGGTGCCATGGGAAGTCGCACTCATCGCTGCTCCTGAAATATCGTTTATTGATTCATTCTTGCGCTATGCCAATACTGGCATCAAACCAGCCATTGCACCAGGGCCATCAACCCCAGCACAAACAGGAAGATCGCCACCAAACCCACGGCGATCACCTGCAACGGCGTGATCTGCACGCCATCCTCTTGCCATTCCGCCCCCTTGCGTACCCCCAAAAAGGACCAGGCCACGGCCTTGACCGTGCGCCAGAGATTGCCTTTGCGCGGCGGTTGCGGGCCGGGCACGCTCGCCATCAGGAGGCCCCCGCCTGCGCCCCGGCGCCCTGCACCGCAGGCACCAGCACCGCCGTTGACGCAGGCGCTGCCGGGATGCGGCCACCGACCTCAAAGAAGGTATAGGACAGCGTGATCGTCGTCACATCCTTGGACAGCTTGGGATCGATCACAAAGGCCACTGGCCATTCCTTGCGCTCACCGGGCTCCAGCGTGTACTGGTTGAAGCAGAAGCATTCGAGCTTGTTGAAATACGGCGCAGCCTGCTTGGGCGCATAGCTGGGAATCGCCTGGGCCGACATGCGGTGGTCCTGCTCGTTGCGGAACTCGTACATCACCGTGCTCAGCGCGCCGGGGTGGACCTGCATCGAGCGCACCGCCGGCCTGAAGCTCCAGGGGCCGCGCGCATTCGCATCGAACTCCACGGTGATGGTGCGGCTCTCGTCAACCTGGCTGTTGAGCTTGACGTTCTTGCCCGCGGTGCCGTTGCCCGGCACATCGCGCTCGGTCAGCGCCAGGATGTTGATGCCGGTGACCTCGCAGATGCGCTTGTACAGCGGGATCAGCGCGTAGCCGAAGGCAAACATGCCAAAGGCGACCACGGCCAGCTTGCCCACCATCTTCGCGTTGTCTGCATGTCTGCTCACCTGCTGCTCCCCGTGCTGCTAGAGCACCGTCATTTTTACGAGAAATCCGATGAAGAACGCCACGGCGATCGACGCCAGAATCCATGCCAGTCGCCGGTTGGCCTTGCGCTGCGCCGGCGTGATCATCCAATCACCTTCGTGGCGGTCGCATCGAGCTTGGGCGGGGTCTCAAAGGTGTGGAAAGGCGCGGGCGATGGCACCTCCCACTCCAGACCTTCGGCACCTTCCCAGGGCTTTTGCGGGGCCTTCTCGCCACGGTGGCGCATGCCAGGCCAGACGACGAAGGCGAAGAAGTACACCTGCATCAGACCAAAGCCGAAGGCGCCGATCGATGCGATCATGTTGAAATCGGCGAACTGCATCGGGTAGTCGGCATAGCGGCGCGGCATACCGGCCAGGCCCAGGAAGTGCATCGGGAAGAAGGTGATGTTGAAGAAGATCAGCGAGCCCCAGAAGTGGATGCGGCCGCGCGATTCGGAATACATCACGCCCGTCCACTTGGGCGCCCAGTAGTAGTAGCCGGCAAACATCGAGAACAGCGAGCCCGCCACCAGCACATAGTGGAAGTGCGCCACCACATAGTAGGTGTCCTGCAGCTGGATATCGATCGGCGCCATCGACAGGATCAGGCCGGTGAAGCCGCCCATCGTGAACACGAAGATGAAGCCCACCGAGAACAGCATCGGCGTCTCGAAGGTCATCGAGCCGCGCCACATCGTCGCGACCCAGTTGAAGATCTTCACCGCTGTCGGCACCGAGATCAGCATCGTCGCGTACATGAAGAACAGCTGGCCGGTCACCGGCATGCCGGTGGTGAACATGTGGTGCGCCCAGACGATGAAGGACAGGATCGCAATCGCCGCCACCGCATAGACCATCGAGGCATAGCCAAACAGCTTCTTGCGGCTGAAGGCCGGCACGATCTGGCTGATGATGCCAAAGGCCGGCAAGATCATGATGTAGACCTCGGGGTGGCCGAAGAACCAGAAGATATGCTGGTACATCACCGGATCACCACCGCCGGCGGGGTTGAAGAAGCTGGTGCCGAAGTGGCGGTCGGTCAGGGTCATCGTGATGGCGCCGGCGAGCACCGGCATCACGGCGATCAGCAGGTAGGCGGTGATCAGCCAGGTCCAGGCGAACATCGGCATCTTCATCAAGGTCATGCCCGGCGCGCGCATGTTCAGGATCGTGACGATGATGTTGATCGAGCCCATGATCGACGAGGCACCCATGATGTGCATCGCAAAAATGCTGGTGTCCATCGAAGGACCCATTTGCAGGGTCAGTGGCGCATACAAGGTCCAGCCCGCAGCGGGTGCCCCACCAGGCATGAAAAACGAGCCCACCAGCATCAGGCCGGCCGGGATCATCAGCCAGAAGCTGAAATTGTTCATGCGGGCAAAGGCCATGTCGCTCGCGCCAATCTGCAGCGGCAGCATCCAGTTCGCAAAGCCGACAAAGGCCGGCATGATCGCGCCGAACACCATGATCAGCCCGTGCATCGTCGTCAGCTGGTTGAACAGCTCGGGGTTGACCAGCTGCAGCCCGGGCTGGAACAGTTCGGCACGGATCAGCAGGGCCAGCACCCCGCCGACCATCAGCATCGTGAACGAAAACAGCAGGTAGAGGGTGCCGATGTCCTTGTGGTTGGTGGCAAACACCCAGCGGCGCCATCCCGTGGGCGCACCATGGTGGTGGTCGTCATGGGCATGGTCGGCGTGGCCGTGGTCGCTATGGCTGGGGTCTGTGGGGAGAACAGCGCTCATAAATCTTGACTCCGATGGCTCTTCTGGGGCTTGCACGCTTCAGGGTGCAGCAACAATGTCGACACGGCGCGCCTGGCTGTCAGCGCCCTCGCCTGCGGTGATGGTCTGCGGCTTGCGCAGTTCGATGCGTGCTTCGGCCACGCCCTGCGCGACCAGCAGCTTGGCCACCGCCTGGGCGCGCTCCTTGGCCAGCAGCGCATTCTGATCGGCATTGCCGGTGCCATCGACAAAACCGGACAACGCTACCTTGCCGCTCTGGCCGGCCAGGGTCGCGGCCGCCTTCTTTACGGCTTCCTGCGCTGCGCTGTCCAGCTCGCTCTTGCCGCTGGCAAACAGCACTTGGGAGATGGACGCTTCTGCGGCTGCTGGTGCTGCTGCAGGGGCTGCTGGTGCTGCTGCAGGGGCTGCTGGTGCTGCTGCAGGATCTGCTGGGGCCGCAGAGGCTGCCCCTTCCGCTGGCGCTGCGCCCGGTGCAGCAGCAGCGGCTGGCGCGGCCGAGCCTCCGCCTTCAGGGAAGGTGCCGGTACGCGCCGCCACAAACTGGGCGGGCTGCACCATCGTGCCCGTCTTGTTGCTCCAGTGGTTCTTGGTGAAGGTGACCACCGCCGCAAGGTCGGTATCGCTCAGTTGCTTCCAGGACGGCATGGCCCCGTTGGCGCGGCCTTCCAGCACCGTGTGCATCATGTCGGCCGTCGGGCCCAGTACCACCGGGCTGCCATCGAGCGCCTTGATCGGGCCGGCGCCCTTGCCGTTGGCCTGGTGGCAGGCGGCGCAGTTGGCGGCATAGACCTTTTCGCCCCGGGCCACCAATGCGGCCAGCTCCCAGACCTTGTTGGGATCATCAGCCTGTGCGGCCAGCAGCTTCTTTTGCTCAGCCACCCAGGCGCTGTAATCACTGGCCGACAGCACCTTCACATGGATGGGCATGTAGGCATGCTCCTTGCCGCAGAGTTCGGCGCACTGGCCATAGTAGTCGCCGGTCTTTTCGGCACGGAACCAGGTGTCGCGCACAAAGCCCGGAATCGCATCCTGCTTGATACCGAAGGCCGGCACCATGAAAGAGTGGATCACGTCGGCAGCGGTGGTGATGATGCGCACCTTCTTGTCGACCGGCACGACCAGAGGCTTGTCGACGCGCAGCAGGTAGTCATTGGGCGCCTTGGAGACATCGCCGCTGTTCGACATCGCACGCTGGCCGCTGTCCAGGGTGGAGATAAAGCTCAGGCCTTCGCCTTCGCCGGTCAGGTAGTCATAGCCCCATTTCCACTGGTAGCCGGTGACCTTGACCGTCAGATCGGCATTGGTGGTGTCCTTTTGCGCGACCAGCACCTTGGTGGCTGGCAGGGCCATCAGGATCACGATGATGAAAGGCAGCACGGTCCAGGTGACCTCGACCGTGACCGATTCATGGAAGGTGGCAGGCACGGCCCCCTTGGATTTGCGGTGCTTCCAGATCGCATAGAACATCACCGCGAACACACCGACAAAGATGATGGTGCAGATCCAGAGCATCATCCAGTGCAGCGTGTGTTGCTCCTGGGCAATACGGGTAACGGGGGGAGCCAGGTTCATCTGCCCTACGGCCGGGCCGCCGGGAAGACTTTGCACCGCATGGGCTGCGGAAGTGAGGCCGGATGCCACCAGCAGCAGCCAAGAAGCCAGCTTATGAGAATCACTTTTCATAGTTGTCACTTACTTCTCATCTTCTCATCGTTATATAGGGCAGGCTGAATGATGTGGGGGACAACATCCAGCCGCGTGGTGCAGACACCGCCGGGCGCATCTCCGCTTGCACCCGTACCACTTGGTCGTTACAGCGAGCATGGCCGCAACCGCGCAAGATTGCAACCCATGCAATCCCGGGATCATAGGAGATTGACAACAGCTGCTGTCCACCACTGGACAGCGCAGGAATGTGTTAAGGCGGCGGCACCGGCTGGGCGCTGCGCGCCAGCAGCCGCAAGCGATGCGGTCAGGCCCCGCCTGGTCGCCCTTGGCGCAGCATCTGTTGCATATCCTGCACGCTGATGCTGCTCTCGCCTTGCACCTTCATGCGCGGCGCGGGCTTGAAGGCATGGCCGTAGATGATCTCGAACGACAGCACCAGACGGCCCTGCTCCTGCGCATCGGCCAGCTTGGCCGTCAGCAAGGCGTCGAGCTGGTCGCGCCACTGGCGGCCGCGCAGGCCGCCAAAGCGGGCCGGGTGCAGGTTGCGGCCCAGCTCACGCAGCTCGGCGCGCAATTGCGCGGCGCCTGAATACGACAAGCTGATGCGCTCCATGTCCATCACCGGCTCGGCAAAGCCGGCCTGCACCAGCATATCGCCCCAGTCGTGCATGTCGGTGAACTCATGGCTGGCAGCAGGCCAGCCCTGGCTCGCATAGGCCGCGCGCAGCTCTTTGAGCGTGTCCGGCCCGAAGCAGGAAAACATCACAAAGCCGTTGACCGCCAGGCTCTGGTGCCAGGTCTGCAGCAGCTGCTGGGGGTTGGGGTGCTGGTGCAGCGCCATATTGGCCCAGAGCATCTGCACACTTCCCGGCGCAGGTAGGCCCCAGTGCAATTTGGCCTGGCGCCAGCGGCTCAGTGCCCACCAGGGCTTGTCCAGCTGGCTGCGCAGCAGCGCGGCATGGGCCGGACGGCTTTCGACGATGTGGATGTCAGCCGCAGGGTAGCGTTCTGCCACCTGCTGGTGCGCCTCCAGCCCGCCGTAAACTGGCTCCCAACTGCACCAGGATTCCGGTTTTTGCACGATCCACTGCAGGCGCTCCTGCATCCGGCGGCCGACCTCCTCGTGCAGCCAGGGGCTGTGCGCAGGCGCGCGCCGCTGCCAGGCATAGGCGGCTTGGGGGTCGATCGAGGGAGGTGCGGTAAATTCAGCCATGGGGGACACCTGCGCTTTGGCGCGCAGATTATGGATTGGTATAAAAGCAATGACAGCAGCGACACCTGACAAGCAGCGGCCCAGCCTGTGGCAGCGGGCGGCCCAGGTGCTGGGCCACCTGCCCAGCCAATGCCTGGTGTGCCGCAGCTGGCCCCGTGACTGGATCTGTGCGTCCTGCGCCCAGGTCTGCTGGCAGCCAGGCCTGCGCCGCTGCAGCCGCTGCGCGCTGCCCTTGCCGGCCAGCACCGATGTCTGCGCCGGCTGCCTGCGCGATACACCGCTGTTGCAGTGCTGCCATGCCGCCGTGGACTATAGCCCGCCTTGGGATGGCATGGTGATGCGGCTCAAATTTCACCAGCAGCTGGCATGGGCAAACCGCATGGCCCAATTGCTGCTGCGCACCCCGGGGGTCCTCGCCAGCCTGCAGCAGGCCAGCGTCATTCTGCCGGTGCCGTTGTCTGCCGGGCGCATGCGCGAGCGCGGCTACAACCAGGCCCTGCTGCTGGCCCAAGCGCTGTGCCGCCAGGCGCCCACCGGGCTGGTGCGGGCCCAGGTGCAGCCACGCTACCTGCAGCGGCTGCTGGACACCCCCGCCCAGGCCGGCCTGGACCGCGCGGCCCGGCTGCGCAACCTGCGCCATGCCTTTGCCCTGCGGCCGGGGCTGCAGGCGCAGGATCTGGGTGCGTGCCCCCTGCTGGTGGATGATGTGATGACCACCGGCGCCACCTTGGGCGCGGTGGCGCAATTGCTGCAGACGCGTGGCGCACCGGCCGTGCAGGCCCTGGTCTTTGCCAGAACGCCGGCGCCGGGCCAATAGCGCAGCGGCCCACCCCTGTTTGGCCGGGCCGCTACACTGGCGCCCTTGTTTTTGCGCATTTGCCATGTTCAACGTCGTCCTGGTCGAACCCGAAATCCCCCCCAACACCGGTAATGTGATCCGTCTGTGTGCCAACACCGGCAGCCGCCTGCACCTGATCGAGCCGCTGGGCTTTTCGATGGAAGACCGTCTGATGCGCCGCGCCGGCCTGGACTACCACGAATACGCCGCCACCCAGCGCCATGCCAACTGGGAAGCCTTCATCGAGCGCATGCAGCCCGCCGCCGACCGCATGTTTGCGATGACCACCCATGGCAGCAGCCCGGCCTTTGATGTGCGCTTTCAGCCCGGCGACTGGCTGGTGTTTGGCTGCGAGACCCGGGGCTTGCCCATCGCCGTGCGCGAAAGCTTTCCCACCAGCCAGCGGGTGCGCCTGCCGATGGTGACCGGCCAGCGCAGCCTCAACCTCTCGAATGCCGTGGCAGTGACCGTGTTCGAGGCCTGGCGCCAGAACGGCTTTGCGATGCCGGACGGCACGCGGGCGCAGTAAACACCCACCAGCCCCGCCACCCCAGCGGGGCTCTCCGGCTCAAGCCGCGTTTTGCGTGCGCTTGACGAAGAACAGGCCCATGCCCACCAGCATCAGCAAGCCGCCAAACACCTTGTTCTGGATGCGCATTGCGCGGCTGTCGCGCAGCAGGCGGCGCAGCACGCTGGCGCTACCGGCGTAGCCATGCATCACCACCGTGTCGACCGCCAACGTGGTGGCAGCCAGAATCAGCAACTGCAGCCACAGCGGGCGCTCCGTGGTCATGAACTGGGGCAGCACCGCCACCATGAAGATGATGCCCTTGGGATTGGTGGCATTGGTCAGAAAGCCGCTCAGCGCGCGCTTTTGCCAGCTGCCGCTGGCAGGCTGCTCGGCCTCGGTATCGATGATGCCGCCCTTGGCGCGCCACTGTGCAAAGCCGATGTAGATCAGGTAGCAGGCGCCGACGATCTTGACGGCATTGAAGGCCGTCTCCGATGCGATCAGCAGCGAGCCGACACCGGCACCGGCGATCAGCAGGATCAGCAGCAGGCCCAGTTGCAGGCCCAGGATGGTGGCGCTGGTCTTGCGCACCCCGTAGGAGAGCCCGTGGCTCATAGACAACACGGCGCCCGATCCGGGAGATACGGCAATGATGCAAGCCGCAACGAGATACGCCATCCAAGTATGCAAGTCCATGGTTCATCCTGGGGCAGCGGAGCCGTCCGCCACCAACACAGCCCCTTTGGGGCAAAGCGAGGATTATCACGCGGCCGGGCCGGGCACGCAGGCGCTGCGGCCATTGCCGCACTCTATTTTTTGATAGCTAACGCGGCAATACCCACAAGCGCCAACCGCAAAACATTGCAATAAATTACCGTGACCCGGCAAATAAAAGTAATCTGTGCACCGCAACTACAAAACACCGATAACAAACCGCAAGCATGGAACACGCTCCCGCCTGGCTTACCTATACCTTTCTCTACCTGGCAGCCGCCGTCATTGCGGTGCCCATCTCCCGGGCGCTGGGCTTGGGCACCATCATCGGCTACCTGGTCGCCGGCATGATCATTGGCCCCAGCGGCCTGCAGCTGGTCAGCAACGTCCAGGACATCCTGCATTTTTCCGAGTTCGGCGTGGTGCTGATGCTGTTCCTGATCGGGCTGGAGCTGCAGCCCAGCCGCTTGTGGAGCATGCGCCGCCCCATCTTCGGTGTCGGCACCGCCCAGGTGCTGCTGTGCACTGCCGGCCTGTTTGCCGCCGGCCTGGTTTTTGGCTATGACTGGCATCTGGCACTGATTGCGGCGCTGGGCCTGGCGCTGTCATCCACGGCGATCGCGCTGCAAAGCATTGCCGAGCGCAACCTGATGTCCACCACCAGTGGCAAGACCAGTTTTGCGATTTTGCTGTTCCAGGACGTGGCGGCGATCCCGATCCTGGCACTGATTCCGCTGCTGGCCGTGGGCCACCAGGCTGCCCAGAACGACGGCAATGTGCTGATGGAAATCGGCAAGACGCTGGCCATCATCGTGGCCGTCATTCTGGTGGGCCGCTACCTGCTGCGCCCTGTGCTGCGCTGGATTGCCCAAAGCGAGTCGCGCGAGATATCGACCGCCACCGCGCTGCTGCTGGTCGTGGGCATTGCGTTCTTGATGCTGCAGATCGGCCTGTCGATGGCGCTGGGCGCCTTCCTCGCCGGCGTGCTGCTGGCCGACAGCGAATTCCGCGCCGAGCTGGAAGCCGATATCGAGCCTTTCAAGGGGCTGCTGCTCGGCCTGTTCTTCATTGCCGTGGGCATGAGCATCGACTTCTCCGTCATCCTGCAGGCGCCGCTGACGATGCTGGTGCTGGTGCTGCTGTTCCTGCTGATCAAGTCCGTGGTCATCTATGGGCTGGCCAAGCTGCTGCGCATGCCGGTACAGGAGCGCCCTCTCTTCACCTTGCTGCTGGCCCAGGGCGGTGAGTTCGCCTTTGTGGTGTTCAGCGCCGCCCAGGCGCAGCGCATCTTGACGCCCCAGCAGTCCTCGCTGCTGATTGGCTCGGTGGCCATCTCGATGGTGGCCACACCGCTGATCGTGGCCGCGATGGACCGCTGGCTGATGCCCCGTTTTGCCAACCTGACCAAGGGCGACGATGTGCCACCCGAGCTCAGCGAGCAGCAGGAAGCGACGGTGCTGATCGCCGGTTTCGGCCGCTACGGCCAGATCGTCACCCGCGTGCTGCTGAGCCAGGGCATCAAGGCCGTCATCCTGGACCACAGTGTCGAGATGCTGGAGGTGGCGCAGAACTTTGGCTACCGGGTGTTCTATGGCGACGCCACGCGCCAGGACCTGCTGCGCATTGCCGGCGCGGAAAAAGCCGAGGTGATGGTGATCGCGGTCGATGACGAGCTGCAGACCAACCAGATCGTGCGCCTGGTGCAGCAGCATTTTCCGCACCTCAAGATCGTCGCCCGGGCCAAGGATGTGGCGCATTGGTATGCGCTGCGCGACATGGGCGTGCACCATGTCGACCGCGAGGTGTTCGACTCCAGCCTGCAAACGGCCGAGAAGGCGCTGGAGCTGATGGGCTACAGCGAAGAAGATGCGCAGTATGTGGTGACCGTGTTCCGCGCGCACAACATTGAGCTCTCCGACAAGATGTACGAGCACCACCATGACCGCGAAACCATGCTGGCCGTTGCCAAGCAGGGCCGCGAGCAGCTGGTCGAGCAAATGGCCCGTGAGCGCCAGGAGCGGCAAGAGCAGGTGCAGGAAGCCAAGGACGCACCAAGCAGCCCCTACCCGCCGCCGCCCGAAGACCCGCACAGCCAGATCTGAGAACCTGTTGACAAGCGCCAGGCACCGGCCGCCCTTCCACCGGCTTAACCACAGCCCAGCGTAGCCGCCCAGCGCATGCTACGCTGTGCGCCCTATGTTCAATCCCTCCCAAGCCGATGTCCGGCGCTTTTTCTGCGCCGCCAATGCCAAGCACCAGGCGGGCCAGCCGATGGAAGCCATCGAGACCCTGGCCAGCCTGTGGATCGATGAGCACCCGGAATACCGTGAAGACCTGAGCGACGTGGATGCGGCCATTGCCCGCAACTACGACCTGACGCCGGAAAAGACCAATCCGTTCCTGCACCTGTCGATGCACCTGTCGATCAGCGAGCAGTGCAGCATTGACCAGCCGCGCGGTATTCGCCAGGCCGTGGAGCTGCTGGCCAAGCGCCTGGGCTCGTTGCACGATGCCCACCATGTGGCCATGGAATGCCTGGGAACCATGCTGTGGGAGAGCCAGCGCTCAGGCCGCCCGCCCGACGGCAATGCCTATGTGGCTGCGGTGCAGCGCCAGGCCACCAAGGACTGAGCGGCTGACGACTGCAGTGCCTTAGTTGGCCGCTTGCTTGCTGCGAAAACGCGACTCGGGCACGATTTGCAGCGGTCCATCCAGACTGCCGATGTAGTTGGCGAGCGCCTTCATCTCGGCATGGGTGAGTTGCTTGGCCATGCCCACCATGATCGGGTGGTTGCGTCCGATGCGCGCGTTCTTTTCGACGGTATAGGACTTCAGCGCCGCGTACAGATAGTCCGGGTGCTGGCCCCCCAGCTTGGCATACGAAGGATCGAGCGGCTTGGAGAAGTTGTCGCCATGGCAGCTGACGCAGGTGCCTTTTTTCAGCAGTTCCGCCACCTCGGCGCTGGGCACCTTCGATGGTTTGTCCGCCAGCTTGGTTTCACCCACCGTGTGCTGCGCATAGTACGCAGCCAGATCGGCAATGTCCTGCTCGCTCAGCGAATCGGCAATCGCGCGCATCGTCGGGTGCTTGCGGTCACCCTTCTTGTAGGCGTGCAGAGCGGCATCGATGTACTTCTCGCTCTGGCCCGAAATCTTGGGCACCTGGTAGACCTCGGGGAAGCTGGCCTTGTAGCCCACAATGCCGTGGCAGCCAATGCACATCGCTACCTTGCCCTCAGCCGCCTTGGCGTTGCCCTTGATCTCCTGCGCGCAGACTGCGCCGGTCGCTGACGCGACAAGCAAGGCAAATATCGTGGTCCATCTTTTATTCATTGTGCGCACAATCGTGTGGTTCAGGCCACCGCAGTGATGCGGAGATCTGGGTTTATAGTCAACGCTGTACCGGCCCCGTCATCACGATTCTGCATCCACTTCCATGAAATTCCAAGGCACACAGAACTACGTCGCGACCAATGACCTCATGCTGGCGGTCAATGCGGCAATTACCCTTCAAAGACCGCTTCTCGTCAAGGGGGAACCAGGGACAGGGAAAACCATGCTGGCGGAGGAGGTTGCACAGGCGTTAGGCATGCCGCTGCTGCAGTGGCACATCAAGTCCACGACCAAGGCGCAGCAGGGTTTGTATGAATACGATGCGGTCAGTCGTCTGCGTGACAGCCAGCTCGCCGACCCCGAGAGCGCAAGCCGCGTCAAGGACATCAACAACTACATCATCAAGGGCGTGCTGTGGCAGGCCTTCACCGCCGACCAGCCGGTGGCACTGCTGATCGACGAGATCGACAAGGCGGATATCGAATTCCCCAATGATCTCTTGCGTGAAATCGATCGGATGGAGTTCTACTGCTACGAGACACGCCAGATGATCCGCGCCAAGCACCGCCCGCTGGTGGTCATCACGTCGAACAACGAAAAAGAGCTGCCCGATGCCTTCCTGCGCCGCTGCTTTTTCCACTACATCCGCTTCCCCGATGCCGAGACCATGCAGCAGATCGTGGCCGTGCACTTCCCCAAGCTCAAGCAAGAGCTGCTGTCGGCCGCAATGAAGGTGTTCTTCGACATCCGCAACCTGCCGGGCCTGAAGAAAAAACCGTCTACCAGCGAGCTGATCGACTGGCTCAAACTGCTGGTGGCCGAAGACATTCCGCCCGAGGTTCTGCAAACGGCCGACCAGAAGATCGCCATCCCGCCGCTGGTGGGTGCGCTGCTGAAAAACGAGCAGGATGTGAGCCTGTTTGAAAAGCTGGTCTTCATGAACCAGCGCAACCGCTGACGCTGCCATGGCCACGCCGCAGCAACTGCTGATCGAAGGGCTGAGCGACGCGGCCGGTTTTCTGGTGGGCGCGCTGCTGGGCTGGGGCATTGCCACGCTGCTGGGCTGGCAGTTGTTCTCCGAAGGCTATGGCGCCGGCAGCATTGCCGCGATTGTGCTGGTCGGCCTGGGCGGTGGCGCGGGCTTGCAATTGGCCCGGCGCTGGCGCAGCCGCCGCCCCTCCAACCCTGAACGCTGAATAGAAAGAGGCATATGGCCTTCGTTGAACCCGTTGAACTGCGCGCCCGTGGCGTGCTGCTGACCCCGCTGACCCTGGCGCATGAGGCGGGCCTGCGTGCTGCCGCGCAGGATGGCGAGCTGTGGAACATCCGCGTGACCTCGGTACCCGAGCCGGAAAACACCCGCGCCTATATCGAGCAGGCCCTGGCGATGCGCGATGCCGGCAGCCGCATGCCCTTTGCGGTGGTGGACGAGGCCAGCGGCCAGTTGCTGGGCACCAGCAGCTACCACGATATCGTGCCCGCATTGAAGCGCGTCGAGATTGGCTACACCTGGTATGCGCGCAGCGTGCAGCGCAGCCATGTCAACACCACCTGCAAGCTGCTGCTGCTGACCCACGCTTTCGAGACACTGGGCGCTGCCGTTGTGGGCTGGCGCACCGACAACTACAACTTCGCCAGCCAGCGCGCGATCGAGCGCCTGGGCGCCAAGAAGGACGGCGTCATCCGCCACCATGCGCCGCGCCGCGATGGCACCGTACGGGACACCGTGCTCTACAGCATGCTGGCCGGCGAATGGCCCGAGGCCAAGGCCCAGCTGCTGTATCTGCTGGACCAGCCGCGCTGAGACTTCAAGAGCTGCCAGCTCAGGCAGTCTGCAGGTTCAACACGCCCAGATACTGCTCCGGCAGAATCTGGCGCAGATGGGTTTTGACGTTGTCGGCATAGCCGGTATTGGTCATCTGCTCCAGAAAGCTGACCATGTCCACCAGGCCCAGCAGCAACTCGGTCTCATCGCTGGCCTGCTGCACCCGCACGGCCAGCGCCATCGCATCGGCACTGCGCTGCATCTGCAAAATCCCCACGGCATACATCTTGCAGCCGGCCAGCGAGCGTTTGCTGCCAGGGCTGGCCCGCGTCTGTTCGACATATGCAGCTGTCCCCGGTGCGGATGCGGGCCGAGCAGACGATGGGGGTGGGGGCGTGCCTGGCAGGACCGGAGGCGCTGAAGGCGCTGAAGGCGCTGAAGGCGGTGAGGGCGGTGAGGGCGGAGGCGGTGCTGCGGACTGCTGCGTGGCCAGATAGCCGGACAGGACCAAGGCATCCAGCACACTGCCCGCGCTGTCCCCGACCCAACGCGCAATCTCTTGACGTGAGCGCTGGCCGTCGCACAAGATCAGAATCTGGCGCTCCTGCACGGACAGGCTGCCGCGATCCCGCAAAGCCTGGCGTGCCTTGTCCGTTTTGATCATCACCATGACAGCTAGCCTTCCGAGTACCCGTTAGACTGGAGAGGCTAGCGCCAAACTGTTACGGATTGTTTACAAACCATGTTGATAGACTTTTTCTACACCTTGCGCGCGGCCAAGTTGCCGGTGTCGGTCAAGGAGCTGCTGACGCTGCTTGAAGCACTGGACAAGGGCCTGGCCGGTCCCCGCTCCCAGGATGCCTGGAGCCTGGACGACTTCTATTTCCTGGCGCGGCTTTGCCTGGTCAAGGATGAAAAGCTGTTCGACAAGTTCGACCAGGCCTTTGGCGCCTATTTCAAGGGCATGGAAATGCTCACCGACTGGAAGAAGGAGCTGCCCGAGGACTGGCTCAAGCAGGTGCTGGAAAAAGAGCTGAGTGCCGAAGAAAAGGCCGCCATCGAGGCGATGGGCTGGGATGAGCTGATGGAGACGCTCAAAAAACGCCTGGAAGAGCAAAAAGGCCGGCACGAGGGCGGCAGCAAATGGATCGGCACCAATGGCACCAGCCCCTTTGGCCATGGTGGCTACAACCCGGCCGGCGTGCGCATTGGCGGCCCGGGCAAGAGCCGCAGCGCCGTCAAGGTCTGGGAGCAGCGGGCCTACCGCGATTACGACGACACCCAGGAGTTGGGTACCCGCAATATCAAGGTGGCGCTGCGCCGCCTGCGCCGCTTTGCCCGCGAAGGCAACGACCTGGAGCTGGACCTGCCCGACACCATCCGCGCCACGGCGGCCAATGCCGGCTACCTCGACATCAAGATGGTGCCCGAGCGCCATAACCATGTGAAAGTGCTGCTGCTGATGGACGTGGGCGGCACGATGGACGACCACATCCAGCGGGTCGAGGAGTTGTTCAGCGCCGTCAAAAGCGAGTTCAAGCACCTCGAGTTCTACTACTTCCATAACTGTGTCTACGACTACATGTGGAAGAACAACAAGCGCCGCTACGCCGAGAAATTTCCGACCTGGGACATCATCCGAAAATACAACAAAGATTACAAACTGATCTTTGTCGGCGATGCAACAATGAGTCCATACGAAGTCCTACAAGCTGGAGGCTCTGTTGAGTACAACAATGAGGAACCTGGGGCCGAGTGGCTTAAACGATTGACCCATGCCTTTCCAAAACACGCCTGGATCAATCCGGAGCCACAAGGCGTGTGGCAATACCGCCAAAGCATCAGCCTGATACAACAACTCGTAGGTGACCGCATGTTTCCTCTGTCGCTCAAAGGGCTGGAGGACACAATGCGTTTGCTGTCAAAGTGACCATGCGCCAACGTCTGACGACGCCGGTCCTGCCGGCGTTTTTTATTCTTACTGCTGCTCTGCTTGCAGGCTGCAGCAGCACCCCCAAGGGCGACGACGCGGAGGATTCCGCGACGCATGCCAGCAGCGCACCCGCGTTTGATATCACCGTCAAGGCCCCCAAGGAGGTGCGCGAGTACCTGGAGCAGCACCTGGAGCTCAAACGCTATCGCAACTTTCCCGGGCTGCAGATGAGCGAGATGACACGCCTGCTGGGCAGTGCCGATGA
Organism: Comamonas sediminis; assembly: GCF_041107495.1. Classification (NCBI taxonomy): domain Bacteria; kingdom Pseudomonadati; phylum Pseudomonadota; class Betaproteobacteria; order Burkholderiales; family Comamonadaceae; genus Comamonas; species Comamonas sediminis. Next base: position 57,855 of record NZ_JBGBDC010000008.1, on the reverse strand, counting down.
AGACGTGCGCGAGCTGCTGGGCACCTTGGGTTACTTCAGCCCGGAGATCAAGATCGATGCCTACGACACCGGGACCGCGCCCGCCGACACCGGCATCTCGACAGACAACAGCCAGGCACGCCCCCAGTTGCTGATCGAGGTCGAACCCGGCCCGCAGACCAAGGTGACCGAGGTCGAGCTGGACTACAGCGGTGAAGTCACCCAGGAAAAGAACTTTGCCGCGCGCCGCGCGCGCTTTCAACGCAACTGGGATCTGCAGCCCGGTGAGGGCTTTACCCAAAAAGGCTGGAGCAGCGCCAAGTCCGAAGGCCTGCGCAGCCTGCAGCGTAACCGCTACCCCACCGCCAAGATCAGCAACAGCCAGGCCAATATCGATGGCGATACCAACCAGGCCAAGCTCTCGGTGGGCTATGACAGCGGCCCGCTCTACAAGTTCGGCCCGCTGCGCATCGAGGGGACCGAGCGTTACGACGCTGAAGGCATCGCCCGCATTGCCCGCTTGCCCAGCGGCCAGAACTACAGCGAAACCGACATGCTCGATGCCCAGACCCGGCTGGCCGCCAGCGGCTACTACGATTCGGTCTTTCTGACCTTGGACACCGACACCGCCAACCCCAAGGAAGCGCCGGTCATTGCCCAGGTGCGTGAAGCCAAGCTGCAAAAGGTGGTGTTTGGTATCGGTATGTCGACCGACACTGGGCCGCGTCTGAGCCTGGACCACATCCACAACAAGATGCCCGGGCTGGGATGGCGGGCCGTGAGCAAGTTCTCTTTTGAACGCGACAAGAAGCTGCTGTCCACCGAATGGACCGATCTGCCCAAGGAAAGTGGCTGGGCCTATTTTGGCGCCGGCGAGGTCAAGCGCGAACTCAATGGCGATTTCACCGTCAACTCCATGCAGCTGCGCGGTGGTCACAAGAAAAGCTCGGACCATATCGACCGCAGCGCTTTTCTGCAGTACGACTTCTCCTCGGTGCAGGGCCAGGAAAGAATCCCCTCCAGTAGCGCCTTGAGCGTCAACTACGGCTGGACGGGCCGCTACTTCAACAACAATACCGACCCCACGCGCGGCTACGGCATTGCCGCCGAGCTGGGTGCCGGCTACACCATCACACCAGAGCGCGAGCCCTTTGTGCGCAGCCTGCTGCGCTGGCAGGGCTTTGTGCCGGCAGGCAAGGTCACAGCGCCCAATGGCAGCTCACGCAGCGCGCGCATTGCGCTGCGGGCCGAAGGCGGCGCCATCATGGCCAAGGATTCGGCCGTGATCCCTGCGACCCAGCTGTTCATCACCGGCGGCGACGCCACCGTGCGGGGCTATGGCTACAAAAAGATCGGCACCCGCGTGGCCGATGACCAGGTCTATGGCGGCCGCTACATGTATGTGGGCAGTGTCGAGTACCAGCGCCCCCTCGTGCGCAATGGCGAGATCAGCGCCTGGGAATCGGCCGTGTTTGCCGATGTGGGCTCGGTGGCAGACAAGGTTGGTGATATGACGCCCTACTGGGGCATTGGCACGGGCCTGCGCTGGCGCAGCCCTGTGGGCGCGCTGCAGGCCGATGTGGCCTATGGCCTCAAAGATGAACGCTTCCGCTTGCACTTGCGTCTGGGATACAGCTTCTAAAAATGGCAGATACACACGCTATTGCACCTCCGGCCAGCGCCGCAGCGCCAGCGGCGCCGCCGGTCAGCGCCCCCTCCTCTGGCCCCTCCTCTCCCAAAAAGCGCAGCGGTCTGCGCCGCGCCGCGCGCTACCTGCTGTGGCTGCTGATCGCCCTCATCCTGCTGCTGGCTGCCCTGCTGGGCGGCGCCTGGTGGTGGACCGGGCAGAACGATTCGCTGGCCCGCACCATCACCCTGGCCCAGCGCTTTTTGCCGGCCGACATGCAACTGCAGGCGCAGGATGTGCAAGGCAGCCTGCGCGGCGGTGGCAGCATCGGCCAACTGCAATGGAGCAACCCGTCGATCAGCGTCCAAGTCGACCAGGCCACCATCGGCTGGAGCCTGGACAAGATTCTGGACCGCGAGCTGCGCCTGGCGCCCATTCATATCGCCAAGGTCACCATCACGCCTTCGGGCATCGACAAGCCCAAGGAGCCGACCAAGCCTCTGGAGCAGTTACCGCTGCCGCTGCGCGTGCTGGAGGTGCCTTTTACGGTGGACGAAATCGTCTGGGCCGCGCCGCAGCCCGTCACCGTCACGCAGTTGCAGGGCCACTACCTCTACGCCGCTGACAAGCACCAGCTGCAGATCGACCAGGTCGAAGCCTTCAACAGCCGCCTGCAGCTCAAAGCCGACGTGGATGCACTGGCGCCGATGCAGACCAGCGCCAATCTGAAAGCCCAACTGGACCAGCCTGCCACCGATACCCTGCCCGCCATCCTGGCCGATGCCGGTGTGCAGGTCACGGGGACCTTGTCGGGCCTGGATGCCGCTTTGCGTGTGCAGGCCCAGGTCAATCCCCAGTTGCCCGCTGCAACGGCCAAGGCGGCGGACACCCCACCCGCGCCAGCCCCCGGCAACAAAAAAACCGCCAACAAGGCACCCTCGGCCCAGGAGAAAGCCGCCAAGGCCCAGGCCGCCCGCTCGGCCCAGGCACTGGCCAGCGCCGCGCCCATGCAGGCCCATGTGAATGCCACCGTCTACCCCTGGCGCCCCTGGCCGCTGGGCCCGGCACAGGCGCAGTTGCAAAGCGTCAACCTGGGCGCCTTCTTGCCCAGCCTGCCCACCACCTTGCTCAACGGCCAGTTGGCGGTGAGCGAGGCAGCGCCCGAGCTGGTCAGCAGCACCCATGCCGCCCATCCCGCACCAGCACTGGTGGATGTGCCGGCGGACCCCACAGCCGGCAAGGCCGATGCCACTTCTGCCGATGCCCAGGATGCCGCCCCCGCAACGCCCCCTGCGCTGCTGCCCGTGCCGCTGGATATCCAGGTCGATATCAAGAACGCCCTGCCCGGCCCCATCAACCACCAGCACCTGCCGGTCAGCGCCGTGCAGACCCACGCGTTGTTCGACGGCCAGCGCGTGGATGTCCTCGAAGGCAGCCAGGTACACCTGGGCAGCGGCAGCCTGACCGCCCAGGGCCACTACCGCCTGGCCGACCACCATGCAGGCATCCAGGCAGCACTGCGCGCCATCAACCCGGCGCTGGTCGATACCCGCATCGACAGTGCACCGCTATCTGGCACCCTGTCTGCCCAGTCGCAGAACGAGGCCATTGTTTTTGACGCCAACATCACCTCCGACCGCCGCACGCCAGCCAAGGCCAATGCAGCGAGCACCAGCTTGCCGATCGACCGCGTGGTCGCCAAGGGCCAGTGGAAAGCACCCGAGCTGCAGCTGCAAAGCGCGCAGATCGATGCATTGGGCGCCCACATCAACGCCAAGCAGTTGACCGCCAATATTGACCAGCGCAGCGGCGCGGGTGAGCTGTCGGTGCAGGCACCCGGTGCCAATCTGGATGCCAAGGCCCAGGCCACGCCTCAGCAAGGCCAGGGCAATGTCATGCTGCGGCTGAGCAGCGCCGAGCAACTGCTGCAGTGGCTGCGCAAGGTGCCGGGCATGGCCCAGGCGTTGCCCGAGGGCATGCTCGCCCAGGGCAGCCTGGATGCCAGGCTGCGCTTTAGCGGTGGCTATGGCGATGCGCTGCGCCAGCTGCAGCAGGCCGGCCTGCTGGCCCGATTGCCAGAGGGCATTCCCTCTAGTGGCCAGCCCTTTTCACTCGATGCCAGCATCACCACCCCGCAGCTGAGCGTGCGCCCCAGCGCCGATGCCGCCGACTTGTGGCAGCTGCGCGATACCGAGCTGGCCCTGGTCGGCAACCTCAAAAAGGTGCAACTGGACCTGCGCACGCAAGCCCAGCATGGCGAGCAGCAAATGGCCGCCCAGGTCAGCCTGGCGGCCAACAGCACGGCCGCCCAGCGGTGGAGTGGCGCCTTGAGCAAACTGCAAGCCCGCGCCACGCTGCCGCCCAACAAGGAGCCCTGGCAGGTACAGCTGCAGCAGCCGCTGGACTTCCAACTGCAGCTGCCCACCGGCAACCAGCCCCTGCGCGCCAGCACCGGTGCCAGCCAGTTGCAGCTGACCGGCCCCCAGCCCGGCACCGTCACCTTGCAATGGAACCCCTTGCAGTTCAGCCAGGGGGCGGACAAGGCTGTGCAACTGCAAAGCACGGGCACCCTGCAAGGCCTGCCTGTGCGCTGGATACGCGCCTTTCAAAAGCCCGATCCGAGCCAGGCGCAAAAACACAGCCCGCTCGATTCGGACCTTGTCGTCCAGGGCCGCTGGGATGTCAACACGCAAAACGGCCTCAACGCCAAGCTCGAGATCGAGCGCGCCAGTGGCGATCTGCAGCTGCACACCCAGGGCAGTGCGCCGAAGAACGTGACCTTCCACTCCAGTGGCAAGGAAGGCGCCATCTCCAAGGCCTTCTCGGCAGAGGGCCAGACCGTCATCGCGCGCATCCGCACTGCCAAGGTGGAAGTCACCGTGCAAGACCGCCAGGTGCGCAGCCGCGTGCAGTGGGATTCGGTCAATGCCGGCCAGCTGACGGCCGATGTGCAAACCGCGCTGCAGTACGAAGGCAAGAACTACCTGGGCGCCACCGTGGCCCCCGATGCGCCACTGAGCGGCAGCGTGCAGGCGCAAATGCCCGACCTGGGCATCTGGGCCAGCTTTGCGCCCCCGGGCTGGCGCGTAGCGGGCAGCCTGGCGGCCAATGTGCAGTTGGCGGGCAATCTGCAAGACCCACGTTGGAGCGGCACCATCACCGCCGACAAGATGCACGTCCAATCGCAGCTGGATGGCGTGGACCTGCGCAACGGCAGCCTGCGTGCGCAGCTCAACGGCAATACATTGGAGCTGCAAAGCCTGCACTTTGACGGCGGCGAAGGCAGCCGTGCCCGCATCGCCGGTTACAGCGGCAATCTGACGGCCGCGCCCACCAGCGGCGGTACCCTGGATGCCACCGGCACCATCAGCTGGACCATGCCGCAAAACGGCACTGCACCCGATATCCGCATGGACATCCGCACCCAGGCCAAGGCCTTGCAGGTGCTGGTGCGTGCCGACCGCCAGGTCAGCGTCTCCGGCCAGGTGCGCAGCCAGCTGCAGCAAGGCCAGATGAGCATCACCGGGGACCTGACCGTGGACCGCGCCAGCATCATGCTGGCCGATGAATCCTCGCCCAAGCTTGGCAGTGATGTCGTGGTCAGCACCAAGGCCAGCCGCGCAGCCGCTGCCGAGAAGGCCAAGCAGGAAGCGGCCAAGGCCGCCCAGGCCAAGCTCGATGCCCCTGCAGGCCAGGTGACTCCCGCCAAGCCGCTGATCCTGAACGTCAAGCTCGACATGGGCCACGACTTCGCGCTGCAAGGCTATGGCATCACCACCCGCCTGACTGGCACGCTCAATGTGCAAAGCAGCGGCGGCGCCGGCATTGGCATGCCGCGTATCACCGGTGTCATCAGCACCGAAGAAGGCCGCTACCGCGCCTGGGGCCAGGTGCTGAATGTGGAAACCGGCCTGATCCGTTTCAATGGCCCGTACAACAACCCCTCGCTCGATATTCTGGCGCTGCGTCCGAACATCGCTGTGCGGGCGGGTGTGCAGGTCAGCGGCTCGGCACAGGCGCCGCGCGTGCGCCTGTACTCCAACCCCGAAATGCCCGATGCGGAGAAGATCTCCTGGGTGGTGATGGGACGCGACCCAGCCGAAGGTGGCGCCAGCAGCGCACTGATGCAGCAAGCAGCGCTGGCCTTGCTCAGCGGCGGCTCGGGCGAGAGCATCACCGGCAATATTGCCAAGGGCCTGGGCCTGGACGAAATCGGCTTTGGCGGTACCGACCGCGACTCCGCCAGCCTGTCCCTGGGCAAACGCATCTCGCAGGACCTGTATGTGACCTACGAAGCCGGCCTGGCCGGCACCCTGGGCGCGCTCTACATCTTCTATGACTTCACCCGCAATCTGCAGCTGCGCGGCTCCGCCGGTACAACCAGCGCGCTGGATCTGATCTACACCTTGCGGTATGACTGATTGAGCCCCTGAGCCACAGATCGGGTGCAGTGCGCAAGGACATGCCTCCGCCCCGTTGCAAAACGGCGGGGGCATGTTTGTCAGTGGGAAGCGGGGGTTGCAGTTGCCGTTTCTCAGGCAATGCAGGCGTCAATCCTGGGCCATGCCAAAGAATCCAGCACCGGACCAGGGCGCCTCAGCCACCGCACTGCGCTGGCTCCGCACCCTTGCGGCCACGCTCGCTGGCAACTGCGCCAGCACCCTGGGGAAAGCTCTGCAATAGGCCGTTTGCACGCCGGCCATCTCGGCCAGCTGCCGATAGCTGATCCAGGCGCCCCCGGGCACCGCGCAGGCCACCTGCTGGACCCTCTGCTGCCACTGGTCGCTGAACGCAGGCGCTATCGCGCGGCATACCGCTATCGCTGCGCCACGGCGGATGGTTCCGCCTCGCAGCACGCGGGCAAGCATGCCTCGGTCTCGGCCGATATTCGCAACGATCCCCGGCGCCCTGCGCTCCAGCAGCCTGCAGGGTTCACAGACAAACGTGATCCAAAGCACCACGTCGCTCCCAATCCGCAGCAGATCACCGGAAGCAAGTCCCCGGACCGGGAAGTCCACCCGCAGATTCTCCCTAAGAGTGCCGTCCGCTAAATCCCAGCGCCGGTAGGCACCGTTGTCTGCAATCAGCAGTTGCCGGGGAGACAGAAGGGACGCATGGCGATCCTCTGCCAGGCCATAGCCGCCGATCGCCTGGGCCTCCGCCACCGATCGCGGCTCAGGCGCCTTGCCGGCTCTGACGTAAATCGCTTGCAGGGAACCGATGGGTTGCCAGCGGTCATGGAGCGCCGCCAATGGGGGGAGTGGGGTGGAAGGAAAAGGAAACATGCTGTGAAATTTTGCGCTTCAGCAGGAGTTTGCCTGGAGTCGCGACTTTTTACAGCCCAGGCAGACACCTGCGCTGAGCGGCATCCTGTGTGCGGATCAACGCATCGGATGCAGTCCCCCGCCAGATTGGCTGCGAGGCTCGGCAAGTCCTCTACAATAGGCCGCTGTCCCTCTCCGTAGTTCAATGGATAGAACGAGTGCCTCCTAAGCGCTAGATACAGGTTCGATTCCTGTCGGGGGGACCATGATCTGGCTGCAGATGGGCCGCTGTCATCACTGCGCTTAGCCGGCGCTCAATGTTCAGCTGAGCGCCCCAGGCAATGAATCCGGCCTCTCGTCGCCAAGGATAGCCTCCAAGGTACGCCACCACCGCGAGGCTCTTGCTGCATGCATTTCTTCTGCCGTCACGCGGCAGATATTCAAAGATAAGCAAAAAAGCCCTCCGAAGAGGGCTTCTGAATCAGACCGATTTGCGTCGGCGCATCACGCCCATTGAGCCCGCAACCACTCCGGAGAGTAGCAACAAACCCATGCCGCCCAGTGCAGGTACGGGTGTAGCGGGGACTTGGACCACTGGTGCTGCAGTGATCACGATCGTGAAGGTCTGCTCAGCGACATGGACGGCTTTTTCTGCCAGCGTTGGTTGCACCGCGCTGTCCATCGCCATGACCGAGAAGCTGTATGTGCCCGGCGTCGTTGGCGTTCCGGCGATCACGCCGGTGGCAGTGTCGAGAGCCAGGCCAGGCGGCAATTCGCCATTCACAGAGAAGGTATAGGGTGGCAGGCCGCCCGTTACCTGCAAAGCCTGGGAATAAGCGGCTGCAACGACGCCGCCAGCGAGCGTGATGCCAGAGCCGCCACCAGCAAAGCTCAGGTCGGCGCTGGGCACAGCTTCAGCACTTTCAGGCGAGGGAGTGCTGTCGCCATTGGCGTTAGTGGCCACCACCGTAAACTGGTAGGGGGTGCCGTTGGTGAGACCAGTGACGGTGCAGCTTGTTTCGGGCGTGGTCGCAGGGGGAACAACCTCGCTGACACAGGATCCGCCAGGAACGCCCGTCACGGTGTACTTGGTAATCGCCGAACCATTCTCGCTCGGAGCTGTCCAGTTGACGGTCAGCGATTGATCCCCCACATTTGAAACACCCACAGAGGAAACAGGGTCTGGCTTGGCGGCCGTGGGAGCCGCGTTGGCGGTGTAGAAGATACGCTCAAAAGTTGCCATGCCGTTGAGCATGGCAGCGCCGCATCTGTAGCCCGAGCTCAATGAGCCTCCACCGGTATGAATGCACATGCGGGTTTCACTGCCTGCACCTGACCTATCTTGCACATCGCAAGTGGATTTAGCGACGGCCTGCCCCTCCGCTGCAAAGCCCCAAGAACGACCCGGATTGAAATACCATGAAACTCCATTGGCTGTGTGAGTGGTAACCCTGTCATCTTGACCGGTATCCGTCATCACGTCGGCTTTGGGAGCTTGGGCCAACAGTTGCAGGTTGGTATCTCCGGTGGGGCTACAGGCCATCATCAATTGCGTGCCACCACAAGCGGTGGATATTTCTTCGATGGATTTCCCAATTTTGTCGAATGTCTCTTTGTAACATTCCGTCCACCCGCCGTCCGTTACCGTTTGCACGGCAACGTTTTGCTGCACGCCCACCGGATGGTAGGTGGCAGGGGCAGCATTCACTGTAGCCATGCACAACCCTGAAAAAACGAGAAATGCTGCACGTTGATAGAAATACATAAGCGCGCCTTCGCGACAAATTTAAATAAACTACAAGTGTAATATTTTGTACATTTGTTAACAACTGTTTTTTGTCGCATTTTTTGTAAATTTTTTGATCGGCTTGACCCTCGTATTTAGAAGGGTCGCTCTGCATGGGGTGAGATCGGCACTACCGACCCTTCATCAGCCTCAGGCCGTTGAATCGTCCACTTGGCCTGTTGGCTGCAGGCCTGGTCGCTGTCAGCCAGGTTCAGACCTGCCGCCAACTTGAGCACCATGGGCGGCGATGGCCACCGATGTCGAACAGCGCGTGCAATGCCTGGCGCTGCGTGACGGTCAACAAGTGTCTCTGTTTGCCTGTTCTTGCTGCGCCGCGCGCTACTACACCGACCAGTTCAGCTGAGCCCGCTTGTGTGCCAAGAGAGCACATCTGGGCAGCAAAACTATGAAGGCGCCGGCAGGCGCTTGGAGCGGGTACCCAGCGGCTGCATGCAACGCACCAGATAACCATCCGGATCTGCGACGATCATTTGCCGCCGCCCCACCTCATGATTCCCCTGCCGGTACCAGCGCTCCTCCATCTGCCAGAAGAGCGCAATGCCCTGCCGGGCGCAGCGGTCGGCGATCTCGTCCACCGATGGCACCGCCAACTGGAAATTGATGCCACGGCCAAAGGGTTGCGCTAGCGCACCATTGACAAAGCTGCGGTCGCCCGGGCAATGCTGCTCCAGCATGATCTGCGCCTCCCCCAAGCTAAGGTAGGCAAAGTGTTCTTCCGGGCGGTCATACCACACAGTAAACCCCACAACACCACACCAAAACTGAAGACTGGCGTTGATGTCCGTCACCACCAACTCTGGCACCAATCCAGAAAACCCCATCTGACCTCCCAGGTATGCTGCCACCCAGCGTGCAACGAGGCATCCCGCACCGTCCAAGCCGCAGCGATTGTTCCTCGGGGCGCCCGTCGCTCACTGCTAGCTCAGCAGCATGGCCAGCAAGACCCCGCACAGCAATGCAATATAGACCTTGGCATGGAGGCCATCGGGGATCTTCCCAATCCACCGGGAGGCCAGGTGGATACCGAACCAGGACCCGAGCACCAGCACGGCGCAAGCGCGCAGATCGATAAAGCCCAGATGCCAGGCGCCCAGAGACGCGGTGTTCCAGGCCATCAGCGCATAGGTGGCGGTGCCTGCGATCGCCATCGGCAATGACAGCGGGTTGGCTGCCGCTGTCGCCGCTGTCATGCTCGCGCCGCGCCGCCGCATCAGCGGCACCGTCATCACACTGCCGCCCACGCCCAGAAAGGCGGCAATAGCGCCTATCGACAGGCCTGCCGCAGCCGCAGCGGGTTGGGCCATGGCGCGCATCTCGCTGCGATGGCTTTGGGTAAAGCCAGAGCGCAGCAGGCTGTCCAGAATCGTCAAGCCCAGATAGACGATAAAGGCCCAGCGGATCCAGCTGCCGCTCAGCATCAGCGCAGCGATTGCGCCGGGTATCGCGCCTACCGCGACATAGCCCAGCAGCGGCCGCACCTGGCGCCAGGGCAGGGTTCCGGCCTGGTGGTGGCGCCAGCTGGCCATGCCCGCGCCAAAGATCATCACGCAGGTAGAGGTGGCGACCGCGATATGCATCGCAGCGCGCCCCATCTCGCTATCGGCACCGTAGACCCCTAGCAGCACCGCGTACAGCAGCGGCACGACCACAAAGCCTCCGCCAAAACCAAACAGCACGGTGGTCACACCGGCAAGAACACCAAAACACAGCAGCAGCAAATACATGAGAAGCGCAGTTCCAAGGTTGCAAAGCGCCACGATAGAAAAATATGCAGCGGCTGACCTTCAACAAATAGCCAAACATCCTCGCCTTTAGGCCAAGATGCCGGGATGCACAACATTGCCCTCGATGCGGTGGACACCGTGCCCCGCCCTCTGCTGGCCATCAGCACCGATTACCGCCCCGGCACCTTGCTGGACACCCACACCCACCGCCGTGCGCAGGTGCTGTACGGCATGAGCGGTTTGATGGAGGTGGAGACCGACGATGGCGCCTGGGTCATTCCGCCGTTCAGCGGGGTGTGGATTCCGGCAGGTAAACGGCACAGGGTGCGCATGCAAGGCGTCAGCACGCGCAGTTTGTATATAGAGCCCGCAGCCGCGCCGCGCGAAGGCGAGCACTGCGAAGCGCTCGTGGTCAGCCCGCTGCTGCACCAGCTGCTGCTGGCATCCATCGCGCTGCCCGCGTTCTACGACGAACAAGGCCGCGACGGTGCGCTGGCGCAATTGCTGCTGCATGAAGTGCGCCTGGCCCAGACCATGCCCTTGTTTGCGCCCATCCCGCAGGACGCGACGCTGGCAGCGTTGTGCAAGGCGTTCCTGAAGGCGCCACAGCTGCAGGACGCGCCGGAGGACTGGGCCGAACAACTGCACAAAAGCCTGCGCAGCTTCAACCGCTTCTTTCGCCAGCAAACCGGCATGAGCTTTGGCGCCTGGCGGCAGCAGGCCTGTTTGCTCGCGGCCCTCCCCAGGCTGTCGGGCGGGCAGTCGGTCACGCAGGTGGCGCTGGACCTGGGTTATGACAGCCCCAGTGCCTTTTCAACCATGTTCCGCAAGCGCTTGGGCAGGGTGCCCAGTGGCTTTATCAAGATGGCATCGCCAAGCGCAAACCTTGGATAGCGCACCAATCTGGCCGATATCCTGCGGACGCAAGCAGCGGTAAAAAGGTCTATCTGGCGCCCCATCCTTGGTCTAGGATGCAGGCTCAATCAACGCTTGGGTGCCTTGAAGATATGCAGAAGAAAATAATATTCATTGATGTTGACGACACCTTGGTGCGCACCGTCGGATCCAAAAGAATTCCGATGCCTTCAGTGCTGGAACAGGTGCGCCGTCTTCACCAGGAAGGGGCAGTGTTGTACCTTTGGAGTTCCGGTGGCGCTGATTATTGTCAGAACACCGCCGATGAGCTTGGGATTACCCAGTGCTTTTGCGGATTTCTGCCAAAACCAACGGCTTATCTGGACGACCAGCCGGTGCAGGACTGGCGCGATTGCCAGCACTTCTACCCCATGCAGGCTTCACAGGCCTGAGCCCCAAAAAACAGCTCCGGCATCTGCAAATAGCAGCAGAAAGCCCGTGCCTTGCCACAAAATAACGCGGCTAAAAATTTCCATAACACCCGATGAAAAAATCCGTCTTCGTCTCGCTCGGTCTTCTGCTGCTGGCACACACGCCCTGGTCACAGGCAGAGAACAGCAATGGCAAAAATATCTTTGTGCAGCGCTGCGCCATGTGCCATGGCGCCGATATCAAAGGCACAGGGCCTTTGGCGAACAAAAGCAACCCGCCTACCCCCGACCTCACGACCGCCGCGTTCAAGAGGCGCTTGAATGACTACCCTGGCGTCATCGTCTCATCGGTGGTGCTGAGGCCCAATGGCGATTTGATTCCCAGAACCCTGCGCGAGAACGGCGTCAAGCTGCCAGCGTTTACATGGCGGGTGAAGGATTTGCGCGACCTCAACGAGTACATGACCGCCGAGATCTCGAAAAAGCGCTGACACGCATAGAGCGAGATGGCCAGGTAGTGCCCTGCCTTGTGCCTGGATTGCCCCACCTCCAGTACGAGCGCACGGCGCCTGCTCGCGCGTTGTGGGGCCTTCATCCCTGCCGCAATGTCCGGTCGGTTCACCACAGCCTGTGTAGCGCGGCAGGTTCCGTTCTCAACCATGGGCCTCCGCTACAAAAGCCTGAGCTTTATGGTCGCGCGCAGCGATGGCAATGGCCCATCCCCTCCAAACTGACTAGACTGAACGCCTCACTCCACGAGGGCGCAATGCAGCAAGAACCCGATTTCGTACAGAACCTGAGACAAGAATTCGGGGAGGGATGGCGCTGGGTGGAGCGTGGCATTGTGCTGGCCTATGCCGCCGCTGCGGGTTTGTGCGTCGTGGGTTTCACGATGGTGGCCGAGAAGGCGTTTGACTGGTTCATGCACATCTACCACTGGCAAGGTGGCTGGGCCGTGCTGCTCTGGACCCCCTGCCTGACGGCAGCGATCGTCTGGGCCACACGGCGCTGGGCCCCGGGGGCTGCGGGCTCGGGGATTCCTCAGGTCATGGCTGCACAAGAGACGGCGCTCCATGACCAAGAGCGCAGTCGCTTCGTGTCGCTGTGGTTGTCCGCGTCCAAGATAACGCTGGCAGGCTTCGGGTTTCTGGCCGGGCTGTCCATCGGCCGCGAAGGGCCATCGGTTCAGGTGGCCGCGGGTGTCATGCACCACGCCAAGCGCTGGTTCGGTCCGCGCTCGGGCATCACCGGCCATGCGCTACTGGTGGCGGGCGGCGCAGCGGGTATTGCGGCGGCCTTCAACGCGCCACTGGCGGGGATCGTGTTTGCAATTGAAGAGCTGTCCCGCAAGCTGGAGTCGCGCGCCAGCGGGTTGATCATTGCGGCGATCGTGCTCGCCGGTCTCATGGGGGTGTCAGCCTTTGGCAACCTGAATTACTTCGGGCGCATCCAGGTGCCGAGCCTGGATTGGCACGCGCTGCTACCTGGCATCTGTGTGGCCTTGAGTTGCGGCGCGCTGGGGGGTCTGTTTGCCAAACTGATGGCCGCATCACTGACAGGAGCACCAGAGCGCCTGAACCGCATTCGCGCGCAATACCCTATCCGCTTTGCAGCAGCGGGGGGTCTGCTGATCGCGGTCATCGGCCTGGTCACCAGCGGCGCCACTTTCGGTGCCGGTTCTGAGGAAGTGAAGCACATGCTCGCTGGCGAAGCGGAAATGCCGACGCTCTACGTGACGCTCAAATTCATCGCGACCTGGCTGTCTGCCTGGGTGGGTGTGCCGGGCGGAATTTTTGCGCCGTCCTTGTCCATTGGCGCGGGTGTCGGTCACAACGTGTCGCTGATGATGGGCAGCGATATTGCACCCGCATTGATCGCGATGGGCATGGCTGCCTTCCTCGCTGCCGTCACCCAAGCGCCTCTCACCGCCTTCATCATCGTGATGGAAATGGTAGATGGGCACTCGATGGTGCTGAGCCTGATGGCGGCCGCGATGCTGGCCAGTCTGGTCTCGCGGATGATCGCCCGACCGCTGTATGAAACCTTGGCGAACTACATGCTGGCACAGGTACGGCCAGCGGAGCCTGCCAGCACGCAAGCGGCAGTGCAGCCACCTGCGTCTTCGCCGTAGATCTGCCCCAATTCGAGGCTGCGGCTACCCCCCATGGCCCTGCACCAGGCCGCCGCATGCCTACCGCTCTCCGTGCAGGGCTGCACGGCATGACCTGGGGGCCGAGGCCGCCATCCTGCAAAACTACAATTCAAAATAGCTTTATTTTCTTTTTAAAGCCTGCAATCGCTGTTTCAGCCCTCGCCGCAACATCGCCCAACGCATCACATCATCGTTTCGGAGGTTCAATAATGGTCCCCACGAAGCCTCAACAGCGCCGCGTGAATACCGGAAGACACCATAAAGATATTCCCTCGGTCTCCATCCATGGCACTTCAAACATCGATAGCCAATGCATCGATGACACCTCCTTCCGATGGAACCACCGGACAGCCGAGAAAATCAGCCACCTGCCACCGCCAAAAAGCTTGCGCACCACACTATTTACCAGCTTGCTGCCAAGTGCTGAAATAATCATCAAAAACTAAGACCATGCATTGGTAGTTGCTACTGACTATCCATCCGCTACTTTGGTTTTTGCGGCAAATGTCAACAATATAAACACCCGCCTCGATTCTGGAAAATCACCCAACACATTTGCATAAAAGCAAATATCTTTGCAAAAAACCAAAGTATTGAACATTTAGACACGCTGTATATTTTCTGCATACCTCTCCACCTGCCTGGGTATCACCCGGCTCGCGGCCGTTATCCAGGTCCGACCACCTGTGCCTGTGTTAGCGAGCTTGTCCCGGGACGGCGGTGATCCGCAGATCCACGGCAATGGGAGACGGTTCAGCACTCCAACGGAGGCGGAGCGGTGCCTCAGTACAGCAAATGGAAAGTACGATGCGAACACAGATTCTGACCCTTGCCGCCATGCTTGCAATGGCCGTGCCCGGCTTGTCCAGCGCCGCGGCCATATCCGGCCCGGTGACTTACGCCGGAAGCGGAATCTATTCAGGCACCTCTACATCGCTGGCTTATGATCCCGATGGACCACTTTATAGCGATGACGAAGTGCTGCTGATTTGTATTGATCACCGCACGAACCCGCCTTTTACCTACAGTACACCCAAAGCGCAGTTTGAGACGGAAGCGGGGGCGACGGCGATCCGGGGCCCATCGGGTGCGGCAGGGGAAGCGGCCATCTATTGGCTGCTCGACCAGTATTATCTGACTTTCTACAAAACAGGCACTATTGAGCAGCGGCGCGCACTGCAGTATGCCTTGTGGGAAATCGGTAATGATTATGACGGCAGCGCCGCCAGTATCAATACCAGCACAGGTTCCTCGCGCCCCGCGTTGGAAAACGTCATTGATTATGGTGGCACGGACCAGGCGGCATTCGTCACCGCCTACACCACCTTGTACGACGCGATGAAGGCCAACCTGCCCACACTGCGCACGTCCTACCGCTCCACCACCTACACGATGGACCTGTTCCGCAACCTGGATCCTGTCTACCAGCACATGGTGGCCCTCATCGAGCGCCCCCCCCCCAATACCGTGCCGGTGGCCGAGCCCGCCATCACCGGCACGCCCCAGGTCGGCTCCACCGTCACCGGCAGCTATACCTATACCGACAACAATGGCGATGTCGAAGACCCCAGCGGCACCGGCACCAGCTACCAGTTTGTCACCAGTCCCAACCCCAGCATCGCAAGCGCCAGCGAAGGCACCGTCGTCGCCAGTGGCACAACCGGTGGTGCGGGCCAGACGGTCAGCTACACCTTGCAAGCCACGGATCTGAACCAGTACGTGTTCTTCTGCGTCAAGCCGGCCGCCCAAACCGGCGCCAGTCCTGGTGCAGAGGTCTGCACCAGCCCGGTGGGACCTGTCACCGCCCGTGTGGTGCAGCAGGCCCCTACGCCGGTGCCAGGTCTGGGCCTGTGGGCGCTGCTCGGACTGACACCGCTGATCGCATGGCTCGGAATCGGCCGCCAGCGCCGCGCCTGACAGCCGAGCGCCGTCAACGGGCAAGCCACCGCAGGGTGGCTTTTTTATGTCTCGGTGCCAGGGCCTCACGGATACCGCTCCGAGGCGGCAGGCCTGCCGGGCATGGACGGCAGCGCAACCACTGCCGCACTGGGTCCGGGCCAGTTCGGCAAAAGCGCCGCAGCTGCGATGGACAGCAACGGCGCTCAGCGTGGAACAGCGGGTGGGGGCGCGGGCGCCAGGGCTTAGACGGTGGCCTTCGGATAGACAAACTGGGGCAGGCCCTGCAGGGTCTCCTTGCTGGCATCGGGGAGCAGCAGTCCGTATTTGCCGAGCTTGAAGCGGGAAAACTCAATCGCAACATCATAGGTCCCCAGCCCCATGAAGCCGCCGATGCCAACGATGGCAAAGATCAGGTTGTCTTCTCTGCCAACGATCACATCGTCGACCGTGCCAATTTCCTGGCCGTTGGCATCGTGCACCGGCTCGCCGATGAACTCTTTTTTGACACTCCAGCCGGTGGCCAGCACTTCGGCGCCACGCGGAGAGATGGCAAAAGGGGTGTGAATCGTGACTTTGTCTTGGTTATCCATACACTCACCACAAAAAAATTTGGAGCAAAAGCAAATGTATCAAGATATTTGCCCATTGCAGCGGCTCCGCGATGGCAAGCATCCAAAGAGCGCCGCGTCTGACAGGCTACCACCAGAGCAGGAGTGCACCGCAAGCGGCCGCGATTGCGCCAGCGCACCTGGAGATTGGGATACATTTGTTTGCATTCAAACCCCTTTGGAAAATGACGATGAGCAAACTTCTATGTGCAGGCGCCCTTGCCCTGGCCTTTGCTGGCTTTACCTCAGCCTCCCATGCAGCACTGGTGCAATGGACATTGACCGATGTCAGGTTTGCGGATGGCGGCACCGCCAGCGGCTCTTATGTGTTTGACGCGTCCACCGGCAGCTACAGCCGCATCGGCATTGCCACCACGGTGCCGGATGGCTCTGCGGCAGCCAGCTTCAGCAGTACCTGTGATGGCGCCAACTGTGCCGAAGCGTCGCCCGACCCTGCGCAGTTCATTATTTTTGCACCGCCGGACACCAGCGATATGACCGGCAAGCAGGTGCTGCTGATCGACCTGCAAAGCCCGATGACCGATGCGGGCGGCACCATCCCGATCAATCCGATGGCGCAGCCCGTCCTGGCACTGCGCAGCAAGGCGTTCTCCACGGTTTGCCCCGATGCACGTTGCACCATCCCGGGCGACCTGCGTCTGATCGAATCAGGAGAGGTCGTGGGCCAGGCCTATGTGCCTCCTGCCGCGACGCCGGTGGCGGTACCCGCGATGGCCCCCTGGGGCCTGGCCCTGCTGTCGTTGCTGCTGGCCCCACTCGCCTGGTTGCCCAAGCGCCGCCAGCGCTGAAAGGCAGCGCCAGCTCGCCGGCCACAGGCGCGCCGGCAACTTCTGTGGCCCACCGCCGCGCGCAGCGGGGTGGGGCTTTGCAAGCGAGCACAGGCGCCGCGGTGCGCACTGCACCGGGCGCTCCAGCCCTTACCCTGCGTTGCGGCTCGATTCGAACAGGAACCAGGTGCGGCGCTCGGTTTCGTCGATCCAGTTTTCCAGAAGGCTCGACGACGCAATGTCTCGGTGCTCGTCGGTGACGTTGTGGGCCTCGCGCAGCCGGGCGGCCATCTGCTGGTTGTCCTCGCGCAGTTCCGCCAGCATGTCCAGCGGTTCGACATAGTCGGCGTCGTTGTCGCTGATGCGCTGCAGGCGGGCGATATGGCCAATGGAACGCAAGGTCGTGCCACCGACCTTGCGGATACGCTCTGCAATGGCGTCCGTCATCGCATAGAGCTGGTCAGCCTGTTCGTCGAGCAGCAGGTGGTAATCACGGAAGTGCGGTCCGCTCATATGCCAGTGGAAATTCTTGGTCTTGAGGTAGAGCGCAAAGACATCGGCCAGCACGCCGTTGAGGGCCGCGCTGATGTCCTTGGTAGCCGCCGAATCGAGGTCACTGGGGGTGACCAGCGGCGCCTTGCGGCGCGCCTTGATATCCGTTTTGGTGCTGCGGTCAGATTTGGCCATGGAATACCTTTCAAACAAAGCGTCGAAGACAAACGAAGCGAAAGCGGCTGAACCTGCAAGTATCGGGCGCCAGCATGGCAGCCAGATGGCAGCGGTCCATCCGCTCTAACAGACTCTGCTATTCAGAGGCTGTCTAGCTTCATACCAAAGCAGAAATATTGCAAACAAATCCCTGTCAGCCAATGTTGATGATGTGCGGGAAAGCACCGGATGTTGACGCACCTCAGTGATCGCCGGAAGCAACCGCCCACGGGCATTCAGGACCCGTCGCTGCGGTAGGGGTTGGCAAAGATCGCCTCCACCGGCAAGCCAAACACCACACTGATGCGGTAGGCCAGATCGAGTGAAGGATCGTGCTTGCCCGTCTCGAGCGCATTGACCGCCTGGCGCGATACACCGAGACGCTGAGCGAGATCTGCCTGCGTCCACTGGGCCGTGGCACGCAGGGCGCGCAGATGGTTATCCATCAGCCCCGCACCCGCATCACTGCGCTCACCAGCGCCCACACCAGCCAGAACAGCGGCACCACCAGCCAGACAGGCAAATGCGGTGCGGCGGCATAGCTCTCGCCAAAGCCCCAGACCGTGCATAGCATCAGCAACAGCCCACAGGCCATCACCACACTGCGGATGGCCTGCGCACGCTGGTATTCGTCGGCCGCCTGGATCCACAGCAGCGATGCGCGCAACTGCGCTGCAATCGGCACCGCGACGGCCAGTGCCAGCAACCAGGCGCTGGGCGTGCCGAGGATGGCGTCGAACCAACCCAGGATGACCCCCAGATGAAGGGCGCAATAAATGCCCATCCATACCGCTGTGCGGATCAGGTAGCGGCGCAGCGAAGCGGACGGCGGATGCGAAGAGAGCGCGAGGTGCACGGTGAAGTCTCCAAAAATGTAAAGTAAACCTGACTTTATCAATGTCAGGTTTACTTGTCAATCGCGGCAGGATGTCTGCTCGGAGAGTGCCGGCAGCCATCATCTTTCCAGCTTGGCCCTCATCGATATCTCAGCCCGTAAAACAATCTCGCCTGCGACGCAGGCGCATGGAAATGTCACAGCTTTGTGGACAATTTTCAACGGCTATAAATGTTTCGCTGTACTCAACAGATTTTTTCTATTGAATTTGAAATAATGAAAATTCAATTGATTTATTGAATACATCGACCATGTCCCATCGACAAAAACACCCGGCACGCCACTGGGCGGCCAGCGCCCTTCTTGCCGCCAGCTGGGGCGTATGGAGCCTGGCCCAGGCCCAAACCTCCGTCACGATCGATTGCAGCCCCAACTCGCTGGCCCAACTCAATACTGGACAGCCCAGTACCAGCAACGCACAGGTCGACAGCCGTTGGCGCTTTCAGTACCTGTCTGCCTATGCGGGCAGCGATCCGGCCAACTGGCGCAGCTTTGGCGATGCCACGATCGTCACCAGCCGCGTGTCGAGCTGGACCAGTACGCCAGCGGCCAGCAGCACGGCGCAATGGATCGCTGCCAATGCCTGGGGCGGCCAGCCCTATGTCGACGGCGCGAACTTCGGCAATATCGATGCCCTGTTCCAGGTGCAATTCAACATTGACCCGGCAGTATCGCTGGGCAGCTTTGCGCCTTCAATGACCTACAGCGCCGACAACTCGGTGGTCGATATCTTCATCAACGGCAAATCGCAGCTGGCACGGGGCCTGGGCACCTGGGGCCTGCCGCAGGCAGGCAGCACCAACCAGTTCAACTACAACGGTTTTGGCACCAACCGCTGGCTCACCATCGCCAGCATGGCCTCGCCCGACTGGCAGGCCGGTGCAAACACCATGACCGTCTATGTCAAAAGCGGAAATCCGTACATGGGTTTCGCAGCGGCTATCTCGGGCAGCAATGCCTGCCTGCCCAATGATGCACCGGCCGCCACCCCTGCCGTCAGCGGCCAGCCTGACGTCGGCCAGACCCTGACGGGGACCTATGGCTACGCCGATACAGAATCCGACCCCGAAGACAGCAGCGCTACCGGCACCCGCTACCAATGGGTGCGCAGTGACAATGCCAGCCTGACCCAGGCTGCCCAGGGCACCGTGATGCAGTCGGGCAACACACTGGGCGCCGCAGGCACGGTGACCTACACCACCCAGGCTGCCGATGACAAAGCCTATCTGTACTACTGTGTCACTCCCGTGGCCGTCCGGGGCACCCTGGTGGGTCCCGAGGTGTGCAGCGCGGCCTTCGGCCCGGTCAAGACGACCACCACACCGCCACAACCTGCAACGCCCCAAGCGGTTCCCGTGCTCGGCATCTGGGCGTTGCTGGGCATGTCGGGTCTGGTGGCAGGCTGGGGCCTGGCGCGTTCACGCAAACGGGTCCGGGCCTGATGGCCTCTTGGTCTGGTACTAGCCACCTGCAGGTGGCTTTTTTT
The DNA here is from genome assembly GCF_041107495.1 of Comamonas sediminis. Classification (NCBI taxonomy): domain Bacteria; kingdom Pseudomonadati; phylum Pseudomonadota; class Betaproteobacteria; order Burkholderiales; family Comamonadaceae; genus Comamonas; species Comamonas sediminis. The sequence continues at coordinate 37,632 of NZ_JBGBDC010000008.1, read as the reverse complement.
GGGGTCTGCTGCGGATCGGCGCTTCACAGCTGGAAGGCAACGCCCCGCACCAGCCCCTCTCCGACATCCCGCCACCACCCCGGTGCACGGTAGGCATAGGTCGTGCTTTCGGCCATCTGCTGCCCGCACCAATGCTGGAGCCAGGCGATCTCCCGGGCGCTGTAGAACGCGGTCATCGCCTCGTAGTTCAAGAACAGGCTGCGCCCGTCGAGGTTCGCCGAACCGCACAGTGCCATGCGGTCGTCGACCACCACCACCTTCGCATGCACCATATGGGGGGAGCAATACACCTGGGCACCGGCAAGCACCAGCGCCCGCAATGCGCGCTCACGGGCCCAGTCGGCCAGGCGGTGGTTGGAGCACTGGGGCACCACCACGCGCAGCTGCACGCCGCGCCGGCAGGCCAGGCACCAGGCCTCCAGCAGCGCGTCATCGGGCACAAAATACGGGCTCACCAAGGTGATCGATGTCTGCGCATGGAAGGCGCTGGCCAGGTAGAGCGCATGCAAGGTGTCATCGGCATGGTCGGGGCCGCTGGGCAGCCACTGGGCCCAGCCCTGGTCGCCACCCCCCAGCGCCATCGCTGGCGACAGCCACATAGGGCGGCGCCGGCCTCTGGCCGCGCGCCAATCGGCCTCGAACTGCGCGGCCACCACGCCGGCCAGGGCCCCTTGCACGTTGAAGCTCAGGTCCACCCAGGCCGGGTGCCCGGCACTGCTGGGCAGAAAGTACTCATCGGCCAGATTGCGCCCGCCGCTCCAGACATGCACGCCGTCAGCCACTGCGAGCTTGCGGTGGTTGCGCAGATTGCTGCCACCGCGTATCGGCTGGAGCATCGGCACCATGAAGCGGCGCACCAGCACGCCCGAGCGCCGCAACTGGCGCAGCCGCATGGGCAGCAGGCGCCAGCAGCCCACGCCATCGAGCAGCAGCCGCACCTTGACCCCGCGCTGCGCAGCCTGCTGCAGCGCCGTGCCGATCTGACGCCCGACGACATCGTCGGCAAACACATAGGTGCAGACATCCAGGCTGCGCTGTGCCTGCTCGATCAACTGCAGCAGCTGCTGCAAGGCCTGCAGGCCATCTTCATGGAACACCACCTCCGCATTGGGCTGCGCCGGATCGAGCTCCATGCTGGCCAGCAACTGGCCTGCCCAGCCCGGCACCTGAGGGGGCACCGTACTGCGGCGCTGGCCGGTGGAGGGGAGAACGGCATGCGCCGGCGGCCGCACCGCCTTGCGCGGCCCGAACACCAGAAAAAGAGGCAGGAAGAGATAGGGAAAGGTGACCATGCCCAGCACCCAGCCGATGGCGGACGCGGGATGGCGGCGCTGGTGCCCGGCACGCGTGACCAAGGTGTAGACCAGCAGCGCCACCACCACTGCAATCGTGTGGCCCAGGCCTGAGAGGACGGTCACGCGCAGCATGGCCTACTGCCCGTCAGCGTGCGCGGGACGGCGGCTGGGCGCGCAAGCGGCCGGGCCCATCAGAGCAGGTCAAGCACCCGCTCAGGCGGGCGGCACAGACGCGCGCCCTTGGCGCTCACGACGATGGGCCGGTTGAGCAGCTCGGGATGGGCGGCGATCTGCGCAATCAGTTCGGCATCGCTCAAGCCCGCACGGCCCAGATCCAGCGCCTCATAAATGGCCTCCTTGCTGCGCATCACCTCGCGCACCGGCAGCCCCAGCTGCGCGATCAGCGCCGCGAGCTGCGCGCTGTCCAGCGGCGCACGCAGGTAGTCCACAATCCGGGGCTCGATGCCGCGGGCCTCCATCAGCGCCAGCGCGCCGCGTGAGTTGCTGCAGCGAGCGTTGTGGTAGATGGTGATCGTGTCTTGGGCCATGCCCCCGATCTTATTACAGAGAGGCTTCGAGCTCGGGCATGATGATGCGCGCCTTGGTCAGCGCCATACCCAGGTTGGCGGTGCGCCGGCAGACCAGCACGGCCACATACTCGGGGTTGGCCTTGCCGCGCATGAAGATATGGATCAGGTTGTCGCTGTTGACGATGATTTCCTGGAAGTAGTGGTGGCCATCGTCCTGCAGACCGCGCGACTTCTTGAACATGCGCTCGATCATCGACACATTGGGACCGTTGAAGAGGTCGGCGGTGGCCGCGGCCACCAGGTCGATCACCTCGCGCGGGTGCGAATCGACCGTGCGAATGGCCAGCAGCATGCCGGTAGCCACATCGACATAGCCGGCAGCCAGGCATTCGGGCACAAATGTAGCGACCTTCTGCAAAACGGTATCCATGGACATTGATGTATTCCTTCAAAGTGGGTTGGTAAGGGGCTGGCACCTCGGATGCGATTAGCCCATCTTCTCGAGCAGCATTTCTTCATACGCCAACAGCGAGCGTTCTTGCTGCTCGGACTGCACGTACTGCGGCTCGATCTCGCGCACACGGCGCAGCGCTTCTTCAGCGGTGACGCCTTCAAAAACCAGCCAGGCCGCCAGCACGGTGCCGGTGCGGCCCAGGCCCGCCAGGCAGTGCACCGCCAGCACTTCGCCGGCCAGCAGCAGGCGCTTCATCTTCAGCATCAGCATCTGCAGCTGTGACACCGATGGCGGTTCCCGGTCATGCACCGGCAGATGCACATTGCGCAGGCCGTTGCGCGCCAGCGCCGCCTGGTCGATATCGGTCTCGGTCAACGACACCAGGACGGTGATGCCGCAACGCCTCAGCGCCTGCATGTCCACATCGGTGTCATTGACCACACCCGGCAGCGGCGTGCCGGCCAGCTTGCCCGGCACCAGCCAGGCAAAACCGCGCGGCCCGCGCGCGCCGGGCACATAGTGTTCGGCCGCCAGCACCGGGTTGGCCAGCGCCAGATCGGGCAATACCGCGCGCTGGCTTTGGCGCGCCGCCTGCGCAGCGGTGCGGGCGGGGGCCTGCAGCGCTGCAGGTGCAGGTTCGGCCTGCATGGCCTCTTGTACCGTCTGCTGCGGCGCCACCACGGCACAGCTGCCGCTGCGTACAAACTGCTGGCCTGCCGGCGAATACGGCGCGGAGAAAAAATGGTCAGCGCGGCTCGTCTCCTGCACCGCACCACCGGCCAGCAGCAGCACATGGTCGGCCACGCGCTGGGCATGGCGCTGGTTGTGGGTCACCAGCAGCACAGCGCGCTCATGGGCAATGCGTTTGAGCAGTTCCAGCAGCAGATAGGCGTCGTAGTCCTGCAAGTCGGCAGTGGGCTCATCGCACATCAGCAGCAAGGGTTGGGCAGCGGCTTCGCGCAGAATGGCTACCGCACGCTGGTGCATCGCAGACAGCTCCACCGTTGTTTGCGCCAGCAGCGGTTTGATATCGGCAAAGCCCATGCGGTCCAGATAGGCCTCGCACCAGGCACGTCGGTCCAAACCGGAGAGCAGATGGGCCTGCGGCAGCAACTCGCTGAGCGAATCCTGCACGCTTGACTGCATCAGGCGCACATGCTGGCGCACCAGGTGGGGCCGGTGGACGCCCGCCAGCGGCTGGCCGGCATAGCGCAACTGTCCCCATTGCGCAAAGCGCGGGTTTTCGTCATTGAGGCCCGCCAGACTGCGCAACACCGTGGACTTGCCCCCGCCCACCGGCCCCATCAGGACCGTGATGGCGCAAGGGGCGATCTGCAGTTGCAGGCTGGAGAGGATGACCTTGTCGCCATAGGCCACGCCCCAGTTGTCTGTTTCCAGAACGGGAGTTGGTGTTTGCACGCGATGGGAGCCGCTGCGCGGCATTGGGAGGTGGACGGGAAGCCAAGCCTGGCACCACCTCGGCGCGCCAGCCATCCAATCACGCGGACGGCAAGCATCTCGGTGATTCAAAAAATGAAACACCAATAGTCAATTAATGTTTCAAAAATTCAGTTTAAGGGAAAACCCGAGATGGTTGTTTGATCCAGATCAAATGCGATATAGGTCACCTATCGATAGGGCAATAACGCCACGGAGATCCAAATTAGGGGGAGCGTGCAGCCGCTGTGGTGATGCAGCTTGCCGAATGCGCCGATGGAATGTGCGCGGCCAGCCTGCTGAACCGCCAGCCAGGCAACGAGGATGAGAGGTATCAGCGCGATGCCGAGCTGCGCATCGTGCGGATCAGCAAGATGACCGGCACCAGTCCCACCAGCACCAGCGCCAGCGACGGCAGCGCCGCCTCGCCCAGGCGCTCGTCGCGTGCCAGCTGGTAGGCCACCACGGCCAGCGTGTCGCTGTTGAAGGGCCTCAGCACCATCGTGGCGGGCAGCTCCTTCATCACATCCACAAAGACCAGCAACGCGGCGGTCAGGGCCGAGCGCCGCAGCAGCGGGCCATGCACGCGGACCAGAAGGCCGGCGCTGCCCACACCCAGCATGCGTGCCGATTCATCCAGACTCCTGGGAATGCGGGTGTAGCCGCTCTGCAGGGACTGCAGCGCAATGGCAGTGAAGCGCACCAGATAGGCCCAGATGATGCCGGCCGAGGTCGCGGTGATCAGCGCCGGAAAGGCCCATTGCGGAAACGCCTGCTGCACCCAGCCCACTGGCAGCAGCAGGCCCACGACGATCACCGCGCCGGGCACCGCATAGCCCAGGCTGATGAGGCCCACCGTGCTGCGCGTGACCCAGTCCTGGCTGCGGCGGGCCGCATAGGCGGCCAGCATGGCAATGGCCACGGCCAGCACGGCAGTGATGGCCCCAAAGCGGATGCTGTTGCCGGCCCACTGCACAAAGCGGTCCAACGGAATCACCGACCAATCGGCCGCCAAGGGCCGCAGCATGAACATGACGGGCAGCACAAAGCCCAGCAGCACCGGCAGCGCACAGAGCAACCAGGCCGCCAGGCAGCGCGCACCCTGCAGGCGATACGGCTGGGCCTCGGCCGATGAGGCGCGCCCCACCCCGCTGGTGACAAAGCGCATGCGCCGCTGCGCGCGCAGCTCCAGCTGCAGCACCACCAGCACCAAAACCAGCAGCATCGTGGCCAGCTGGGCTGCAGCACTGCGGTTCTCCATCGACAGCCAGGCCTTGTAGATGCCGGTGGTGAAGGTCTGAATGCCAAAGTAGCTCACCACCCCGAAATCGGCCAGGGTCTCCATCATCACCAGTGCCACACCGGCCACCACCGCTGGCCGGGCCATCGGCAAGGCCACCGCCCAGATCCGGCGCGGCATCGACGCGCCGAGCAGGCGCGCCGCCTCCATCAGGTGGGCGGCGCGCTCGCTCAGCGCCGTGCGCGCCAGCAGGTAGACATAAGGGTAGAGCGAGACCACAAACACCAGCACGGCGCCGCCGAGCGACCGCACCTCCGGCAGCAGCCGCCCTTGCAGCCCGAAGCTGGCACGCATCCACACCTGCAGCGGCCCGCTGAACTGCAGAAAATCGGTATAGGCATAGGCCGTCACATAGGCGGGCATCGCCAGCGGCAGCAGCAGCAGCCATTCCAAGGTTTTGCGGCCGCGAAAGTCGAACAGGGTCACCACCGCCGCGCACAGGGTGCCCACGACCGCCGAGCCCAACGCCACCATCAGCCCCAGCGCCACCGTGGTACGGATGTAGCCCGGCAGCACCGTCGCAAACATTTCGCGCACCACGGCAAACGCACCGAGGTCATTGCCCGCCCCGGGCAACCAGGCGCTAAAGACGGTGAGCACCGGCAACACCAGCACCAGGGCAATGGCTACGAGCAGCAGCTGACGACGGAAGCGGGCGAGATTTTGCAAATGCGAATCACTGACGGGCCAAAAGCTGGCGATTCTACCTGCCAGGCACCTAAGCCCTTTGCCCGGGAGAGCCCTCTACAATGCGGCCATGTTTCTAGAGGTCTCCCAACTGAATGTGCGCTATGCCGGGCGCCCCCAGCCTGCGGTGGCGCAGGTGTCTTTGCAGCTGCAGGCAGGCGATATCGGCGTGCTGATTGGCCCCTCGGGCTGCGGCAAGACCACCTTGCTGCGTGCAGTGGCCGGGCTCGAGCCGATCGCCAGCGGCGAGATCCGCCTGCAAGGCCAGGTCGTCAGCAGCAGCAGCGCTAATCTGCCGCCCGAGAAACGCCGGATCGGCATGGTGTTCCAGGATTACGCCCTTTTTCCGCATTTGACGGTGGGCAAGAATGTGGCCTTCGGCATCCACCAGTTGCCCCGGTCCGAGCAGCAGCAGCGTGTGCAGGAGGTGCTGCGCCTCGTGGGGCTGGAGAACAGCGCTGGGCGCTACCCGCATGAGCTGTCAGGCGGCCAGCAGCAGCGGGTGGCGCTGGCCCGGGCGCTGGCGCCCCGGCCGCAGCTGATGCTGCTGGATGAGCCCTTCTCCAACCTCGATGTGGATCTGCGTGAACGCCTGGCCCATGAGCTGCGCGACATCCTCAAGGCCGCGCAGGCGACCGCGCTGTTCGTCACGCACGACCAGCTGGAGGCCTTTGCGATTGGCGACCAGATTGGCGTGATGGAAAGCGGCCACCTGCACCAATGGGCCGATGCCAGCACCCTGTTCCAGCAACCCGCCAGCCGCTTTGTGGCCAACTTCATCGGCCACGGCAGTCTGCTGCCGGCCACCCCGGTGTCGTCTGCGCAAGGCTGGCAGCTCGACACCCCGCTCGGTGCCATCGCCGCGCCGGAAGCATCACAGGCCTGCGATGTGCTGCTGCGCGCCAGCGAGGTGGTGTTTGACCCTGCCTCGCCGTACCGCGCCACCTTGCTGCGCAAGTCCTTCCGGGGATCGCAGTATCTCTACACCTTGCAGCTGCCCAGCCAGCAGCTGGTCTATGCGCAGGTCTCCAGCCAGCTGCAGCACGCGGTAGGCGACAGCATCGGCCTGCGTGCCCAGCCCGAGCACCTGGTCTGCTTCGCGCCCGGGCAATGAACCTCAGGCCAGAAGCCCTCGGTCCTCGTCAGCGCTGCACCTGGCGCAGCTGGTCCACCGCCGCCTGCAGATCGGCCGACCAGTCGCGCCGGTTGCGGCCTGCGCTGGCCTGCGGCTGGCCATAGTTCAGCTGCGCCACCAACGGCGGGGCCGTCACGGTGCGCCAGATGGATCCCAACAGGCTCTCATCGCCTATATAGCTCGGGGCACTGCTCATGCGGCCACTTAGCTTGTCGTAAAAGCACAGCCCCAAGGGCAGCACCGGCGCCTCGGCCGCAATCGCCGATTGCAGCAGGTTGGCATGGAAAGGCAGCAGCTGCCGGCCATCGCCCGTCGTCCCCTCGGGGAAGACCGCAACGATATCCCCGTGGCGCATTGCTTCCTCCATGCGGCTGACGGTGCGCATCGCATCGCGCCGGGAGTTGCGCTCAATGAACAAGGTGCCTGCGGCGCTGGCCAGGCCGCCGATGACGGGCCAGGCCTTGACGTCGGATTTGGAAACAAAGCGGCAGTGCCCCGCCGCATGGATGGCCGGAATGTCGAGCCAGGACAGATGGTTGGCAACGATCAGCAAGGGGCCGTGCGCAGGCACCGCACCCAGCACCCGCAGCTCGATGCCGCTCAGCCGGAGCAGTTGAGCGGCCCAGCGCTCCACCGCCCGGTTGCGCTCGGCATGGCCCAGGCGGCCAAACGTCAGCCAGATCGTGATGACACCCACCACGATATGCAGACCCATGCGCGCCAGGCGCCACAGGCCAATCAGGGAACGGCTCAGCGCTTGCATGGCGGGCCAGCGGGGTTTCAGGCCGTGCCGCCCAGATCGGGCACATCCAGGCTGCGCATGAACTGCTCGAGAATGATGCAGGCCGAGGCCGCATCGGCATCGCGCGCGCCATTGGCCAGCGCCTCGGTGGTGCTGTAGCGCTCATCCACCTCGAACACCAGCAGTCCAAAGCGCCCCCGCAGCTGGCGCGCAAAGCGCAGCGCCAGCGCGGTATTTTCATGGGCCGCGCCGTCGGGGTGGTAGGGAATGCCGACGACCAGTGCGTCGGGCTGCCACTGGCTGATCAGGCTCTCCATCGGCGTGAAACGGGCCTTGCCTTCGGCATGGATCGTCGGCAGCGGCCGGGCCGTGCCCAGCATCCGGGTGCCAAAGGCAGCGCCGGTACGCTTCATGCCAAAGTCAAAGGCGATGAAGCTCTGCATGCGAGCCGCTTCCGCCAGCAAAGGCTTGGTGGCAGCGTCCGTCATGCGCGGCCAGCAGCGGCAGACAGCGCCCAGGGCTGCACGCCCAGCAGCGCCAGCGCCGTGTTGTAGCGCTCGGCCACCGGTGTATCAAAAATCACGCCCGCATCGGCATGCACGGTCAGCCAGGCGTTTTCGGTGATCTCCGACTCCAGCTGGCCCTCGCCCCAGGTCGAATAGCCCAGCGATACCAGCACCCGGTGCGGACCGGCGCCGGTGGACAGCGCTTCGAGTACATCGCGCGAGGTGGTCATCTCCAGGCCGCCCGGAATGGTCAAGGTGGCCGAGTACGCGGACTCGTCGGCGGCGCCCGATTCGATGACGATCCGGTCGTGCAGCACAAAGCCGCGCTCGGTATGCACCGGGCCGCCCTGGAAAACGGGTTCGAGCTCCAGGTCCTCGCGGCGCAGTGGCAGATCGACCTTGTCAAACAGCTTGCCCATCGTGATGTCCGAGGGCTTGTTGATGATGATGCCCAGCGCGCCTTTTTCGCTGTGCTCGCACACATAGACCACGCTGCGGCCAAACATCTCGTCTTGCATGCCCGGCATCGCAATCAGAAAATGGTGTGTCAGGTTCATGGTCCCGGAAGTGTCGATCTCAGCGCTCATGGGGAACCATTGTACGGGCAGCCCGGCGCCCTTTTGGGTGCACGGCACGCTGCAAGGGCTGCCGGGCGCGCATAAAAAAGGGCTGCCCGCAGGCAGCCCTTGGGACTGGAGCCATCGGCCCGATCAGTGCAGCGGGGCGGCGTCGGCCGCCTTGATCTCATTGTCCAGCACACACTGGCGGACCAGCGACAGCAGCACTTCGTCGGCATAGGGCTTGCCCAGGTAATGGTCCACGCCCAGGCTGGCCGCGTGCTCGCGGTGCTTGTCGGCAATGCGCGAGGTGATCATCACCACCGGCAGGTCCTTCATCGCCGCATCGGCACGGATTTCGCGCACCAGCTCGAAGCCGTCCATGCGCGGCATCTCGATGTCCGACAGCACCATGACCGGGCGCTCCTCGCGCAGACGGTCCAGCGCCTGCAGGCCATCGGCGGCCAGCGCTACGCGGTAGCCTTCGCGCTGCAGCAAACGCTGGGTCACGCGGCGCACGGTGATGGAGTCGTCGACCACCAGCACCAACGGCGTCTGCACCACCTGCTCGGCCAACTCACGCACCGGTGCCTTGGCCACTTCAGGGCGCACCGCCGCTTCGGCAATGCGGTCGGCAATCTGCTGGCCATACACGGTGTACAAGGCCACCGGGTTGTAGATCAGCACAATCGCACCGGATGCCAGCACCGACATGCCGGCCAGACCTGGCAGGCGCGCCAGTTGCGGGCCCAGGTTCTTGACCACGACTTCCTGGTTGCCCAGCACTTCATCGACGTGCACGGCCAGGCGCTTGGTGGCCGAGCGCAGGATCACGACCGCGCTGGTCTTCTCCGGCTCTTCCTGGCTGCGCAGGTGGCCCTGCAGCAGCGCACCGGCAAAGTAATACGGCAGCTCCTGCTCGTTGTCGGTGTAGACACCGTTGGCATGGGCCTGCTCGATCAGCGCCTTGGGCACGCGCCGCACGTATTCCACCAGGTTGGCGGGAACGCCGAACTTGAGATCGCCGGCGCGCATCATCACCACCTGGGTCACCGCCGTGGTCAGCGGCATCACCATCTGGAAGCGCGTGCCCTTGCCGGTCTCCGACGTGGTCACGATGTGGCCACCCAGCGACTGGATCTCGGTACGCACCACGTCCATGCCGATACCGCGCCCCGACAGCTCGGAGACCTCGGTCGCTGTGGAGAAGCCGGGGGCAAAGATCAGCTGCGCCGCCTTGTCCACATCGAGCGGCTCGTCGGCCGTGATCAGACCCGACTGCATGGCCTTGCGGCGAATGGCCTCAAGCTGCAGGCCCGCGCCGTCGTCGTGGATGGACACGGCGATATCGTTGCCTTCCTGGCGCACGTCGATGGCGATCGTGCCCACCGGCTGCTTGCCTTGCGCCTTGCGCTCCTCCGGCGTTTCGATACCGTGCGCAACGCTGTTGCGCAGCAAGTGCTCGAAGGCCGGGGTGACCCGGTCCAGCACACCCCGGTCGATCTCGATCGAGGCACCGGTGATGTCCAGCTTGACCTGTTTGCCCAGCTCCTTGGAGATCTGGCGCACGATGGCGTAAAGACGCTCGGAGATGGAGTCGAACTCCACCATGCGCGTGCGCAGCAGGTCCCGCTGCAGCTCGCGCGCCTGGCGGCCCTGGGCAATCAGATCGTCTTCGGCGCCTTCAGCGGTGCGCTGCAGATTGCGCTGCACCGTGCCCACGTCGTTGACCGACTCGGCCATCATGCGGGTGAGTTCCTGCACGCGGGTGAAGCGGTCGAACTCCAGCGGATCGAAGCCCGAATCCGAATCCTTGGCCAGCGCCATGCGCGACTGCATCTGCGACTCGGCCTGCATCTCCACATCGCGCAGCAAGGTGCGCAAGCGCTCCAGGTTGCTCGACATGTCCTTGATCGACGAGCGGATGTTGCTCAGGCGCATGTCCAGACGCGAGCGGGCAATCAGCACCTCGCCTGCCTCATTGACCAGGCGGTCGAGCAACTGCGAGCGCACACGCACCGATTGACCGGCAGCGGCACGCACCGGCGCCATGCGCAGCATCAGCGGCTTGTGCTGTACGCCAGCGCTGGCGTCAGCGGCATCGGCTGCTTGCAGCGCCTGCTCTGCACTGGCGCTTTCCTGTGCAGCGGGCGTGCTGGCCGCCACTTCGGCCACCACTTCGCCCATCTCGGTGGCTGCAGGGGCCTGCTGGGGCAAGGCACCCTCTGCCAGCACCTGGTTGCCCCGCTCCTGCAGACCGACAAATTCCTGCTGCAGGCCGTCATAACGCGCCAGCAGAATCTCGATGTCCTGGCCGGTCAGGTTTTCGGTGCCGATGTCCTCGACCTCGGACTCCATGCGGTGGGACATTTCGCCCAGGCGCATCGCGCCTGCCAGCCGCGCACTGCCCTTGAGCGTGTGCAGATGACGCAGCACTTCGCCGCGCGGCGGCAGGTACTGCGGGTCGGAAGACCACTCGCGCAGCGCCCCACCCAGCTTGGGCAGCAGCTCCTGCGCTTCTTCTTCGAAGATCAGGAACAGGTCGGGGTCAATGACGTCGACAACTTCGATCGCATCGTCATTGCGCAACTCCAGCAGATCGGGCAACGCAGCGGCCGGCACGGCGGCTGCAGCTGCAAAGGCGCGGGCCGGCTCGGCTGCGCGTGCCGGATGCTCGCGCAACTCGCCCAGGCCAGAGGGCTCGAGGTCGAACTCGGCCATGCCATAAGGCGGATGCAATTGCGAGTTGATTTCCTGGTTCGCAATGTCTTCGAGGTCCTGCACCACGATCTCGCTGGCCGGTTTGACAAAACCGGCTGCCAGCTGGTGCAGCAGCTTGCGGATCTCCGAGCCCGCTGCCTGGCAGGTATTGAGCCAGGACACCTCCGGGTTGGAGAAGTTGTGGATGTGCGAGAGCGCATGCTCCAGCGACCGGGCCAGCTCGGACAACGAACTGAAACCGACCGTGGACGAGCTGCCTGCCAATGAATGGGCGTAGGCGATCGCATCTTCGGGGAAATTGCGGTTGGGCGCCTGGGCCCAGGCGTACAGCACCTTCTCCAGGTTGTGCGACCAGTTCTCGGCTTCCGCAAGGTAGACATTGAACAGCGCCGGGCTTACGCCCAGCACATTGGCCACCTCGGCCGGCTCCTGAGCATCGGCCGGCGGCTCGGTGTCAGACGGCGCAGGTACGGGAGCCAGCGCCTCTGCTTGCGCGTCGGCGGGTGCCTCCGGATGGGCCTGCGTTTCCGCGTGGACGGATAGCTCGGCCGCTGCCTCAGCCTCTGCGGCAGCGGCGGGTTGCAGCGCGGGTTCGGCTGCCTGCGGCTCGGCAGCCGACACGAACGCCTCGTTCAGATCCGCTGCCGGGATATCTGGATGCGGCTGCAGTAGTTCAACCGGCTCCGTCACTTCCAACGCCTGCGGAACCGCCTCGGGGAACGCCAGATCATCGGGCACCACGAGCAGGGTCTGGGGCTCGGCCACCGGCTCCTCGGGCAGCGCTTCGAGCGCGGGCAGCATGGTGTCCGCGAACTCGATGGCATCGAATCCAGTCGGGGTGGCCGGCTCCAGCGAGGCGGGCACGTCGGTCAGATCCAGCGATGGCAGCTCCAGCGGCAAGCGGGTTGGCGCCGGCTCCAGCTTGGCAGCCTCGAGGTCGGCCACAAATTCCAGGCCTGCGTCCATCGATACAAAGTCCAGCGCGCTGTCGTGCGGTTGCAGCGTCTCGGGATCCTGCACAGTGGGGGCCTTGGCCTCGGCACTGGCCATCGCCTGGGCAAACTCCGAGAAATCGACCTCCTCGGCGCTTTCCGGCGCCATCGCCAGCGGCACCAGGCCCGAAGGCGTGGTCAAGGCAGGCTCGGGCTCCAGCGCAGCGGGCGGATCCAGCTCCAGGTCGAGGCCGTCGAGCGGCCAGGCCAGCGCTGGCGCCGGCTCGGCCGGCGCATCCGGTGCGGCAGCAGGCGCTGGCGGAGTCAGCTCCAACGCGGCCCCTTCTTCTGCAGCGTCGGCTGCGGCAGCAGCATCGGACTCCAGCGCCGAAGGCTCGGTACCGTGCGGCCACTGCTCCGTCTGCGGCACCTGGCCAGGCGCGCCAGGCACCACCAGGGGCAGGTGCACGCCATCCAGACGCATGGCATCGGCGGAGATGCGGAAGATCTCCGGGTTCCAGGTGGACTGGCGCTGCGCGCCAATGTCCTCGGCCCAGCGGCCAAAACCGGTCAGTGCCTCGGCGCTCAGCGCCAGCAGCGGCGCATCGGCCGGCTTGTGTTCTGCCAGCCAGCTGTTGAGTACCTGTTCCATCGACCAGGCCGCATCGCCATACTGCACCAGCCCGACCATGCGGGAGCTGCCCTTGAGCGTGTGGAAGGCGCGGCGCAAGGTCGTCAGCGCCTCGGCATCGGCCGCATCGCGGCGCAGGGATTGCAGTGCCTGGCCGCCGGTCTGCACGACCGACTGGGCCTCTTCCAAGAAGATGTCCAGCAGCTCCTGGTCCAGTGCCTCCTCGGAGACCTGCGGCTGTGCCGGGGTTGACGCCACAGGGGATGGTTCTGGTGCTGGTGCTGGTGCTGGTGCCGATACCGGCGCCGGGGCAGGCGCAAAAAACTGCAGATCCGGGGCGAGCACCGCAGGCGCCTTAGGCGCCGGGGCCGGGCTGGCCTCGAACAGGGGCGCCGGAATGGTCGGCGCGAAGTAGACGGAATCGTCTTCCGGTTCCTCGGGCGCATCGGGCGCTGCGGCCGGCGCGGGTACCACCGGGGCAGGCGCGACATCGCCGGCCCTTTGGGTGCCCATCACAATGCGCAGCTCGCCACTGGTCGCATCAAACACAAACAGCTTGCGCGCCAGGGTGCGCTGGTAGCCCAGCATGTCGAGCAGAAAGCCCAGCGCGCCCAGGCTGTTGCCCAGCTTCTCAAAAACCACGGGCTTGTCGTCGTCGGCCACCTGGCCGGCGGCCAGCTGGTCCACCACCAAACGCAGGTGCTGCGTGGCAGCGACAGCCTGGTCCAGACCCAGCACCGACAGCACGCCGCGCATCTGCGACAGCGATCCGGTGACGGTGCCCAGCATCGAGACATCATCGGGGTTGCGGAAATACTGGTCGAGGTGCTTTTCTGCCTCTGCCAGCGTGGAGTGGAGCTCATCGACCACGCTGCCCATGGTCTGGTGGTCGCTGACGCGGCGGTACAGCTCTTCGACCCAGGTCTCCAGAGGCTCGGGCGGCTGGTCCGCCAGCACATGGTCGAGGCGCTGCGCCAGGCGGTCAGCACGCTCGCGCATCAGCGCAGGCTTGACATCCAGCGACTCCAGGTTGGCCTGCAGGTACAGCACGGCGGTGGCGACTTCCATCGCCATCGGGGTCGAAGGCGGCGTGCCGGTGCTCACCAGGCGTTCGGTCACCCGGCCCAGCGCTGCGCCCAGTTCGTCGGCACCAATATGCAGCTTGTGCAGCGATTCGCGGATCAGGTGGAACTGGTCGGCGACCGGCTTGATCTTGTAGCGGTCACCATCGGCCAGCGACGACCACAGCTCGGCCGCGGACTCCAGGCGCTTGCGCGCCTGCGCAAGCACAGCCGGGTCATACAGGCCAAAGCGCTCCTGGCCGTAGTTCACGCCTTGCAGCGCCTCGGTCTGCAGGCTGACGCGCACCGCTTGCAGCACCGCCGCCTTGGCCTCATCCGGGCCCTGGGCAACAGCACAGAAAAAATTCAGCTCATGCTGCAGGCCCTGGTCCACATCGCTGCCACCCTTGGCATGCGCGGCGAACTGCATGATCACCCGCGACGCCGAGCGCTTCACATAGAGGTCGGGGTCGAGCAACTTGTACGCCAGCGCGTCGAAGAAGCCTGCGGCCACCTTCCAGAACAGTTTCAAAGGGGCTTGCGTCTGGCCCTGGGCCAGGCCCAGGCAGACGGCGGTCAAATCCTGCGCTGCACGCGCGTCGGCAGATTTGATGATCTGCAGCATGTCCGCATCGAGGCGCTCACGGGCGCCGCGGTCCAGCGGCAGTGCGGCCACTGGCGGCGTCTTCGGTTCCTGTTGCGCCTGGTCGCCCTGCCAGAGATCGGCCGGGTGGACACGCTCCACACCGGTGAAGGCCTGCATTTCCTTGTACTGCGGAAACAGCGCTACGAAGGAGACGTTGCGCCCCTTGAGCACATGGCTCAGGTACTCCAGCAGCGCAAACGACGTGCGCTCCATCAGCGCGACCGATTTCTCGGTGCACAGGTGGGGCTTGGCCGCAAAACGCTGTGCCGCCACTTCCATCAGGCCCACCAGCTCGGCCGCCTGGCCCACACCCACCATCTGCAACGCACCCTTGACCTGGTGCAGGTACTGCTTGGCCACGCGGATACCGGTGGTGTCGATCGCCTCCAGGTCCGATACCTTGGCCGCTTCCACATCCCGGCTGTAACGAAGCAACGCCTTGACCGTGGATTCCAGTGACCGGCGAACCTCGTCATTGATCCACGCCAATGGCCCGAGATCCCTCTCTTCTGTTGGCTGTGCGTTTTCCGCTTTATTTTCGATAGCTATAGACATGCAACAGTCCCCGATTGCGGGTCAAAATGAAACAGCAGGCATGGGTCAGGCAATCTTGAACCGAGACACCGACTGGCGCAGTTCCTCGGCCATTTGCGACAGCTCACGCACCTGCTGCGCTGTGGTACGGGTGCCATCACTGGTCTGCTCCGTCACCGCAAAGATATGCTGGATATTCTCTGCCACATCGTTGGCCTGAACTGCTTCGTCGGACGCAGAACGGGAAATCTGCTGAATCAGATCTGCCAGCTCACGCGAAACGCGGTCAATTTCCGCCAGTGCCGTACCGGCGCTGTCCGACAGACGGGCCCCTTCCACCACACCCTGGGTCG
Organism: Comamonas sediminis; assembly: GCF_041107495.1. Classification (NCBI taxonomy): domain Bacteria; kingdom Pseudomonadati; phylum Pseudomonadota; class Betaproteobacteria; order Burkholderiales; family Comamonadaceae; genus Comamonas; species Comamonas sediminis. Next base: position 22,111 of record NZ_JBGBDC010000008.1, on the reverse strand, counting down.
AGCGCTCCATAGCGGCCACCGCGTCCTGGGTGTCGGTCTGAATGGCCTTCACCAGCACCGAGATCTGGCGCGTTGCATCGGCGGAGCGTTCAGCCAGACGCTGCACTTCCTCGGCCACCACCGAGAAGCCGCGGCCGGCTTCACCGGCGGAAGCCGCCTGGATGGCAGCATTCAATGCCAGCACGTTGGTCTGTTCGGTAATGTCCGAGATCAGGTCGGTAATTTCACCAATCTCCTGCGAGGACTCACCCAGGCGCTTGATGCGCTTGGAGGTGTCCTGGATCTGGTCCCGGATCGAGTTCATACCACCGATCGCGTTTTCCACCGCCTGCAGGCCCGACTCGGCCGCCATCAGCGACTTGCGCGCCACCGAAGCCGATTCCTGCGCCTGTGACGACACGAGGTTAATACGGGTCGCCATGTCGAGAATCGACTTGCCGGTTTCGCGAATCTCACGCAGTTGCTCGGTCGACGCAGCCAGCAGCTCGGTCGACGTGGAGTCCACGGTCGACGTGGTCTGTGCCACGCGGGTCGCCGTGTTCTGCACGCTGCCCACCAGCATGCGCAGCTCTTCCACTGTGTAGTTCACCGAGTCGGCAATCGCGCCGGTGATGTCTTCCGTCACGGTCGCTTCCTGCGTCAGATCCCCTTCAGCGACGGACTGCAACTCGTTCATCAGACGCAAAATGGCAGCCTGGTTGGCGTCATTGAGACGCTTGGCCTCCTGCTCCTGGCGGGTTGCTTCCTGTTGCAGCGATTCTGCAGCGCGGCGGCGGTTCAAGCTGTCTGCCAGCTGCAGGCGCACCAGGCCCCACACACCCAGGCCCACCAGCAACGCTGCCAGCACGATACCCACCAGGTACAGCCATATGCGGTCGGACCAGCTGTTCAGGTCCGCCTGCAGTGCTTCCAGGCCCTTGCGCAGCGGATCGCTGGCCGACTGGATCGAGACTTCGGCCTCACGGGCTTCCGAGATGCCCTTGAGGTTGCTCAACACCGCCGAGCCATCCTTCAACGTGATGTCGTACTGGGACGAGAGTTCCTGCAGCTTGTCGCGCACGGCGCCATCGCGGGCGGGGCTCAGGCGCAGCTCGGCGCTGCCGTTGAGCAGACCGGCGACGATTTCCTTGAAGGTGTTCAAGTCCTTGCCCAGCAGAAACACCGCCTCGGCATTGGCACCCGAGGCGCTCTGGAAGTCGTTGGCCGACTTGCCGATACGCTGGGTCAGCATCGCCAGCTGGCTGGCTGCGGCGATTTCAGCGGGCGGAGCCGCTTGCTGGAGCTTCAGGCTGACCACCGCCTCGCTCAGCTCAAGCAGGGTCTGCGTGTTCTTGTGAATCGCCTGCAAGTCCTTGTTCATCGCAACCAGCGAGGCTTTTTGCTTGACCACGGCATCGCTCTTGCTCGCGGTGCGGTCCGAGGCTTCCACCAGCGGCGCCAGCACCTCGGCGTAGGAACTGCCCAGCGCCTTGATCGCCGGGTCTTCCGAGCCGGAGTTCAGGCCATCGATGTTCTTCTTCAGAATCGACGAGGCTTCTGCCACTTCGGCAAATGCCTGCTCATTGCCGTTGACCGCCTGACCCACCGATTTGGCCAGACGCTGCGACTGGGTCAAGGCCTGGCCGGTGGCTGCCAGCTGGCCGCCTGTGGTGCGCGACTGCAAGATCGCCCACACCGCCAGCGCAAAGAACACCACCAGACCCACGATGACGATGGTCAGCAGGGTCTTTTGGTGTTTGGCAGCCGGTGCCGCACCCAGCACCGGCAGCGTCACCAGATCGTCGGCGGCGGTCTCGCCCTCGACCAGCTGGGCCATGTAATCGTCCTGCACCGCAGCGCCAGATACATTGGCCGCCGTCTTGGCGGGGGACACGCCGTCACCGGTCGAGCCTTCGGAGAGCATCACCTGGTCACCATCTGGGAAGATGCTGACGCCTGGGTCTGCCACGTCTTCTTTGCGTTTGAATAGTTTGTTGAACATACAAATACCGAAAGGGATGAAGCCGCGGAAGCCCCGCACTAAACCGTGATATCGAGAAAATCGGGCGCATTGGCCAGCAGCTGCAGGTTGAGTTCCTGCCACTGCTCGCCACTGGCGGATGTATAGAGCGCACCAAAAAATTCCGGCGCATCGGCCGGCTTGTCTTTGGAATGCGCGAAGTCATTGCTGCCGCGCAAGCCTTCCAGCTGCTCGACAAACAGGGCGGCATTGACGCCCATCATGGGGTTGAGCGCGACGACCGAAGCCCCGGCGAACACCTGTTCGCTGCGTGCGACAGGCAGGCCCAGCATGCGGGCCAGATCCACCACCGTCAACAAAATACCCCGGATGCTGGTCACACCGAGCATCCAGGGTTTGGTGTAGGGCACAGGCTCCACCCCGCTCCAGCCCAGCACTTCGCCGGACTGGCTCAAAGGCAGCAGAAAGTTCCGGCCACTGATCTTGACTGCCAGCCACGAGGCACCGACCGCCGTCTGGTTGCGTGCCTGGCTCAGACGATCGGCCAGCCGGGTTTGCAGCTCTCGCAAGTCTTCGCGCTGTGCCATGCCTTATCCCAGTGCCTCGATCTTGGCCTTGAGTTCGGCCGGATCCACCGGCTTGGTCACATAGCCACGTGCGCCCTGGCGCATGCCCCAGACCCGGTCGGTTTCCTGGTTCTTGCTGGTGCACATGATGATCGGGATATCCGCATACTCTGGGCTGCGGGTGATCAGGCGGGTCAGCTGAAAGCCGTTCTGCCCGGGCATCACGACGTCCATCAGGATCAGGTCGGGCCGGTCTTCCGCCAGGCGCAGCATCGCCTCGTCCGAATTTTGCGCAGTGCGCACCACCATACCCTGGCGTACAAGCAGATCGCTCAAAAACATCAATTCGGTTTTTGAGTCATCAACGATAAGAACTTTTTGAATAGGCACGACCCCTCCTTAACGTTCGGCAACGAAACGTCCGACGGTTTCCAGTAATTGATCTTTGGTAAATGGCTTGGTGAGATAGTCTTCACATCCCACCATGCGTCCCCGGGCCTTGTCGAAAACGCCGTCCTTGGACGACAACATGACCACGGGTGTAGATGCGAAAGCATCATTGCGCTTGACGATGGCGCAGGTTTGGTAGCCGTCCAGTTTGGGCATCAGGATGTCGCAAAACACCATGTCCGGCTTGAAATCGTTGATTTTGGAGAGGGCATCGAAGCCGTCTTCAGCGAGCAGCACCTCGTAGCCGCCTTGCTTCAGAAAAATCTCAGCACTTCTGCGAATGGTATTGCTATCGTCAACTACCAATACCTTGAAGTTGTCTGCGGAAACTGTCACCGGCCACCCTCCTCATTGCATGTCATGAAATGCGAATGCACGCGGCAGCCAAGGCTGACATAGCCCCTCCCACCCGTTTGCATTGAACACATACGCCCTATGGCAATTTTTCTTCGACGAATCCGCATGTGCTGGAGGTGCATTTTGCACCACAGCGCGTACACTGCATCCGTCGTCCCTGCTCCTAATTTTGAAAAGCTTACAGAGGCTTTACATAGAATGCAACGATTGTAGCTTTTCAACACAGATTTAACGGTGATTCCTGCATCAATGTGCTTTATCTCGTTGACCTATGACATCCTCCTTGACAAACCAGCCAGAATCCAGCCCGAGTGAAAGCACGTTGGCCGCGACGATTGATACCGCCAGCATCCTCTGCATCAACGCCAATGACCCCAGCGGCGCAGGCGGCACCAATGCCGATGCGCTGGCCGTGGCGTCGATGGGAGGACACCCCTGCACCGTCGTCACGGGTGCATTGATCCGCGATACGCTCGACACCATCGACTTTTATGCGCTGTCCGATGATGCAGTTCAGCAACAGGCGCAGACCGTATTGCAGGACATTCCCATCCGCGCGATCAAACTGGGCTTTCTGGGATCGATTGAAAATGTACGCGTGTGTGCGGAAGTAACCAATGACTACCCCGATGTACCGGTCGTCGCCTATGTCGCCGGCATGGCCTGGTGGGACAGCGAACTGATCGACGACTACCTCGACGCGTACCAGGAGTTGCTGCTGCCCCAGGTGACGGTGCTGGTCGGTGCCTATGGCCTGCTATGGCGCTGGCTGCTGCCCGACCGCACCTCCGAGCACCGCCCCAGCCCCCGTGACCTGGCCAAGGCCGCCGCCGACCATGGTGTGCCCTTTGTGCTGGTGACCGGCATCCCCGCCCATGACCAGCATGTGGAAAACGTGCTCGCCTCGGCCGACACCGTGTACGGCAGCGGCGAGTTCGAGCTTTTCGAGACCGAGTACATCGGCGCAGGCGACACCTTGAGCGCGGCGCTCACAGCCTTGCTGGCCACCGAGGTGCCGCTGAGCGACGCGACCGCCGAAGCAATGACCTACCTCGACAAATGCCTGGAGGGAGGCCTGCGCCCCGGCATGGGCAAGACCGTGCCTGACCGTCTCTTCTGGGTGCATGCCGATGACGAGGACGTAGAGGAAGACGGCAGCGCGGATGGGGATGAGAGCGACGCGCTCCACACCCGCCCGCTCTGAGTTCAAAGCCTGCCTGTTCCAGTGCAGTGAATACCGGATTGACAGCCCCAGGCACCCGCTTGGCCGACAATCCAAGGCCAGAGTAGATGTGAGCCCTTATGACGATGGATAAAAACGCCCAATTGTTTGAACGTGCCCGCCAGGTGATCCCCGGCGGCGTGAATTCGCCCGTGCGGGCTTTCAATGCCGTAGGCGGCACGCCGGCCTTCATCGCCCGCGCGCAAGGCGCGCACCTGTTTGATGCCAATGACAAACGCTATGTGGACTACATCGGCTCCTGGGGTCCGATGATCCTGGGCCATGGCCACCCGCAGGTGCTGAGCGCCGTGCAGGCTGCGCTGCTCGAAGGCTTTTCCTTCGGTGCTCCCACCGAGCGCGAGATCGCACTGTCTGAAGCCATCCTGAAGCTCATGCCGTCGATGGACATGGTGCGCCTGGTCAGTTCCGGCACCGAGGCGGGCATGAGCGCGATTCGCCTGGCGCGGGGCTATACCGGCCGCAACAAGATCATCAAGTTCAACGGCTGCTACCACGGCCATGCCGATGCGCTGCTGGTCAAGGCCGGCTCGGGCCTGGCGACCTTTGGCGCCTCGTCTTCGGCAGGTGTGCCCGCCCAGGTGGTGCAGGACACCATCGTTCTGGAATACAACGACATCGGCCAGCTCGAAGAAGCCTTTGCCAAGTACGACGGCCAGATCGCCTGCGTGATCATGGAGCCGATTGCCGGCAACATGAACTTTGTGCGCGCCAGCACCGCCTTTACCCGCCGCATCAGCGAGCTGACCCAGGAACATGGCGCCTTGCTGATCTACGACGAGGTGATGACCGGTTTCCGTGTCGCACTGGGCAGCGCGCAAAGCCTGTATGCGCAGCAGATCCCCGGCTTCAAGCCCGACATCACCGTGCTGGGCAAGGTGATTGGCGGCGGCATGCCGATGGCCGCCTTTGGCGCGCGCCGCGAGATCATGGAAAAGCTCTCGCCGCTGGGCCCGGTCTACCAGGCCGGCACCTTGTCGGGCAACCCGATTGCCACGGCCTGTGGTCTGCAGACCCTGTCGCTGATCAGCCAGCCGGGCTTCCATGAAGCGCTGCATGCGAAGACCGGCCAGCTGATGGCCGGCCTCAAGGCCGAGGCCGATGCCGCAGGTGTTCCCTTCAGCGTGGACCACCAGGGCGGTCTGTTCGGCTTCTTCCTGCTGCCGGAGCTGCCCAGCCACTACGAAGCGGTGATGAAGAGCGACAAGCCGCTGTTCAACAAATTCTTCCACGGCATGCTCGCGCGCGGCCACTACTTTGCGCCGGCGCTGTACGAAGCGGGCTTTGTCAGCAGCGCCCATACCGATGCCGACATCCAGGCGACGATCGAAGCAGCCCGCGACGTCTTCAAGACCTTGTAAGCGCCCTCCGCTGCCTGGCCCCCGTCTCTGGCGGGCACAAAAAAACCTCGGCATGCCGAGGTTTTTTGTTGTCTGCCGCAGGCGATCAGTCGTCGCTGCCACCCAGTTGCATGATCAGGCGCAGCACATACCAGAACAGCAGGGCCACCGATGCGAACAGGTGCAGGGCCGCGCCAGCGGGGCGGTCTGCCGGGTAGTGGCGCATGATCTGCGAGGTGTCATACAGCACGCAAGCACCGGCAAACAGCACCATCGCGCCGGAGAACCAGATGCCCAGCTTGAAGCCGAACACGACACCGGCCAGGATGATGCCAATCGCCACCAGGCCACCGATCTTCAGGAAGCCGCCCAGGAAGGAAAAGTCCCTCTTGCTGGTGAAGGCCGTGAAGGTCAGGCCCGCCACCAACGCCAGGGTCGCAATCGAGGCCGCCTGGATCGAGCCGGGGGCAATGATGCTGGCCATGGCCAGCATCGGGGCGAAGATCAGCGATTCGGCGAACACAAAGCCGCCCAGCGCCAGGTACTGCACGCCGGTGCTTTCCGAGTTGTCGGCGGCATTGGTCGCCAGCCATCCGACCACCATGAAGGCGCCCATGACCGCCAGCCAGCCCCACTTGCTCACGCCCAGCATCTTGAGCATCGCAAACGATGCACCGCTGGCGTACAGGCCAAACGACAGCACGGCAAAAGCCAAGATGGCGACGGCCAGATGGCTGTAGGCCGCCTTGATGAATTGGCCTCGGCTGTTCGCCTCGGTCAGGCCACCGCCGTGTCCGGCGTATTCGGGAAAGTTCATGCATCCTCCTTCAGGTCTATGTCGCTGCAGTATCGCAGATTTGCTTTACAAAGCATGGCCTTTCCAGACCCTGTCTACGGACATTGCCGCCAGGCACAAAAAAGCCCGCTGCAGCAGCGGGCGCGTGCAGCCGGTCCGACAGGCGCTCAAGGCGGACTGGCGGCAGGCGCGTTGGCGGGGCGCAGGGCCATCAGCCAGCCAGCCATCAGTTCGGCCTGCTCCTGCGTGACCTGCGGATGGCGTGGCATCACGATACGGCCCCACTCGCCGACGCTTCCCTCGCGGATCTTGCGCGCCAGATAGGGGACGGCATCGTCACGGTCGGCATAGCGCTTGGCGATGTTGCGAAAACCCGGGCCCACGACATCCAGCTCCATCGTGTGGCAGCGCATGCAGTCGCTACTGCGGGTGACCAGCTCGCGGCCCTGCTGCAGCCGGGGGCTGGCCTCGATCAGGCGGTCAGCGGCCGTCACCTCGGGCTTGGGCCGGATGATCAGGCGCCCGATATTGAACATGCCCAGGCCCACCACCAGCGCAAATGCAACGATCAGCACACCCAGCCAGCGCGAGCGGCGCGGCGGGTCACTGTCCGGATCGGAGGCGGGAGGCGGGTCTTGGTGCTGTGGTTCGCTCATGGTGGAAGGGGCCGGGGCCCGGCGCAGAAAACAAGCCGGCGAACCCGAAGATGGCCGGCGTATCGGGGCTGCAGGCCGGATCGGCCTGCAGCCAGCGGTGGCAGCACCCTGGCGGGTACCGCCTTGCCATCAATGGCGGAAGTGGCGCACGCCAGTAAATACCATCGCCACGCCGCGCTCGTCGGCGGCGGCGATCACTTCCTGGTCGCGCATCGAGCCACCAGGCTGGGCCACGCAGGTGGCGCCGGCATCGACCACCACATCCAGGCCGTCGCGGAAGGGGAAGAAGGCATCCGACGCCACCACGGTGTTCTGCAGCGACAGCTTGGCCGCTTCCGCCTTGATCGATGCGATACGGGCCGAATCCAGGCGCGACATCTGGCCCGCGCCCACGCCCATGGTCATGCCGTTCTTGCAGAACACGATGGCATTGGACTTGACGAACTTGGCCACCTTCCACGCGAACAGCAGGTCCTGCAGTTCCTGCGGGGTGGGCTGCTTGACGGTCACGACCTTCAGATCCGCCAGTTGCAACTCATGGTTGTCGGCCGATTGCAGCAGGATGCCTGAGCCCACGCGCTTGGACTCAATGGCGTTGCGGCCCTGCTCCCAGTCGCTGTTGCCGCCAGCGGGCAGTGCAATCTTCATCAGGCGCACATTGACCTTGGACTTGAAGATCTCCAGCGCCTCGGCGCTGAAGTCGGGGGCCATCAGCACTTCGACGAACTGCTTGGACACGGCCTCCGCCGCTGCCTTGTCCACGGCGCGGTTGAAGGCGATGATGCCGCCAAAGGCGCTGGTCGGGTCGGTCTGGAAGGCCTTGGAGTAGGCTTCCAATGCATCGGCACCCACGGCCACGCCGCAGGGGTTGGCGTGCTTGACGATGACGCAGGCCGGCACCTCGAAGCTCTTGACGCATTCCCAGGCGGCATCGGCATCGGCGATGTTGTTGTAGCTCAGCTCCTTGCCTTGCAGCTGCACGCCCGTGGCCAGCGAGCCGGGTGCAGGGTACAGATCGCGGTACCAGGCAGCTTGCTGGTGGCTGTTTTCGCCATAGCGCAGGTCCTGGATCTTGATGAACTGGCTGTTGCTCTGGCCGGGGAAGGCGGCACGCTCGGGCACGTATTCCTCGGACAGCTTTTCGTCTTCGAACGTGACCGACGACAGGTAGTTGCTGATCGCGCCATCGTACTGGCTGATGCGGTTGAATGCCGCCACCGACAGGGCAAAACGCAGTTGGTTGGACAGCTTGCCGCTGGCCTTGAGCTCGGCGAGCACGGCGTCGTACTGGTCGGCGGCGGTGATCACTCCGACATCCTTCCAGTTCTTGGCGGCGGAGCGCACCATTGCCGGGCCGCCAATGTCGATGTTCTCGATCGCATCGGCCAGCGTGCAGCCGGCCTTGGCCACGGTCGCTTCAAACGGGTAGAGGTTGACCACCAGCAGGTCGATGGTCTCGATGCCGTGTTCCTTCAGTGCAGCCATGTGCTCGGGCAGGTCGCGGCGGGCCAGCAGGCCGCCATGCACCATCGGGTGCAGGGTCTTGACGCGGCCATCCAGCATTTCGGGGAAGCGGGTCACCTCGGCCACCTCGGTCACAGGCAGGCCCTTGTCGGCCAGCAACTTGGCGGTGCCGCCGGTCGACAGCAGCTGCACGCCCAGCGCATGCAGGGCCTGGGCAAATTCGACAATACCGGTTTTGTCGGAAACGGAAATCAGGGCTTTCATGTCAATCACTTCAAGAATGGAAACAGGCTTGTGCCGCTTGCGCAGCGGGCGCAAGCAGCACTGAAATCAGGGCGCGGGTCAGAGCATCTTGTGCTCGACCAGCTTCTTGCGCAGCGTGTTGCGGTTCAGGCCCAGCCACTCGGCGGCCCGTGACTGGTTGTTGTCGGCGTGGTTCATCACCACTTCCAGCATCGGGCGCTCCACCATGCGCACTACCATCTCGTACACGCGGTCCGGCACCTCGCCTTCCAAATCCTGAAAATAGGTCTGCAGGCTGTCCCGCACGGACTGCTCAATCGTCGTCTTACTCATACAAGGTCATCACTCATTGTTGTTGCTGGGGCCATCGCACTCCCGCTGGCCTCTGGTGCTGCCGCGATGCCAGGCAGCCGGTCCATCTGTTGCCCCAGGGCCCCCAGATAATCGGCTACGGCCTGCCATTGCGCCGCACTGTTTTCAATCACATTCATCTCGCGCCTGAACGCATCGCCCCCCGGCAGATCGCGCACATACCAGGCAATGTGCTTGCGCGCCGAGCGCACGCCGGTGCTCTCGCCGTACAGCGCATAGTGGTCCTGCAGGTGCTCGAGCAGATGGCGGCGCAGCTCGGCCACCAGCGGAGGCGCGAGCAATTCGCCGGTCTGCAGAAAATGCACGATCTCGCGAAAAATCCAGGGGCGGCCCTGGGCCGCCCGCCCCACCATCACCGCATCTGCACCGGTGAAGGCCAGCACATCGCGGGCCTTGGCCGGGCTCGTGATATCGCCATTGGCAACCACTGGAACCGACACCGCCTGCTTGACAGCGCGGATCGTGTCGTACTCGGCCAGGCCCCGGTAGCCCTGCTCGCGCGTGCGGCCATGCACGGTGAGCATCTGGATGCCCGCCTGTTCGAACTGGCGCGCCAGTTGCACGGCATTCTTGTGGTCATCGCTCCAGCCGGTGCGCATCTTCAGCGTCACCGGCACGCCATGGGGCGCCGCAGCCTCCACCACCGCAGCGGCAATCTCGACCGCGAGGGGCTCGTTCTGCATCAGCGCCGAGCCTGCCCATTTGTTGCAGACCTTCTTGGCCGGGCAACCCATGTTGATGTCAATGATCTGCGCGCCGCGCTCAATGTTGTAGACCGCCGCCTCGGCCATCATCGGCGCGTCGGTGCCGGCGATCTGCACAGAGATCGGGCCGGGCTCGCCGGCATGGTTGGCGCGGCGGCTGGTCTTGAGGCTATCCCACAGGTCCTTGCGGCTGGTCACCATCTCGCTGACCGCATACCCCGCCCCCAGCGCCTTGCACAGCTGGCGAAAAGGCCGGTCCGTCACGCCCGCCATGGGCGCCACAAACACATTGTTGGCCAGAGTATAGGGACCGATGCGGACGGACATGGAATGCAAAAAGCGAGCACTTCGCCACCGAAGTGCTGTCTGTTGTAGTGAGGGGAAGGGGCAGATTGTACTGCTTAAAAAAGTAGCAAACATCCAATCTACCCGCTTGACATTTGGGAATGCCCATAAATCGGGCCTGCGGGCAGGCGTTGGCGACGCGCATGGGCACCCCCTGAATGGCCCGGCAGGCCGTCCGACCCTGCCGGCGCCAGGGCTTGTGCAGCAGGTATTTTTCGGCCTCTTGGCTGACACGGCAGCGGCCCGCTGCGCCGCTGGCAGGCCGGCACCAGCCGCTACACTGGCAGCCATGGAAGCGTGGATTCAACAGTTGCTGACATGGCTGGCCCTGCCGCAGTTCGGGCTCAGCACGGTCTTTGTCGTGGCCCTGATCTCGGCCACGTTGCTGCCGCTCGGGTCCGAGCCCGCTGTGGCCGGCCTGCTACATCTGAATCCGGACCTGTTCTGGCAGGCCATTCTGGTGGCGACAGCCGGCAACACACTGGGCGGCGCGATCAGCTGGTGGACCGGCGCGCTCGCCCGTACCGCCTGGTACAAGGCCCGCCGACTGCGCCATGCCGGCGATGCGGCCGCACCGACCAACCCCCTCATCCCCACGGCACCCCCCAACAAGCAAAGCCGCCACCAGCGCATGGCCCGCATCTGGCTGCGCAAGTTCGGCGCCAAGGCCTGTTTGCTCAGCTGGTTGCCCATCGTCGGCGATCCGCTGTGCGCCGTGGCCGGCTGGCTGCGCCTGCCGTTCTGGCCCTGCGTGTTCTACATGGCGATCGGCAAGTTTTTGCGCTACCTGGTGATGACGGCCACGATTTTGCATTTCTGGCCCTCTTGAAGGCACGCGCGGTTTTCAGCGCTGCCTAATCCACCCGCAAGCCCAGCTGCTGCGCCACGGCGGCATAGCGGTCGATATCGCTGTTGATCACCCGCCCAAACTCGGCCGCACTTTGCTGCACCGGCGTGTAGCCCTGTTCGCGAAACCACTGCTGCATCGCCGGCTCGGCCAGGATCTGCGCCAGTACGCCATGCATGCGCTGCACCACCGCATCGCTGGTGGCAGCAGGGGCCAGCAGGCCATGCCACTGCTCCACGCTGAAACCGGCTGCACCCTGCTCGGCCACCGTGGCAACCTGCGGCCACTGCGCCAGGCGCTGGGGCGCGGTGATGGCAATGGCGCGCACGCGGCCGGCTTCGATCAGCGGCGCTGCGCTGCTGGCGGTGACCATGCCCATGGCGACCTGGCCGGCCGCCACGGCGGTGATGGCCGGCCCGCAGCCCTTGTAGGGCACATGCTGCCAATGCAGCTGCGCGGCCTGGGCCAGCATCTCGCCGGCCATGTGCTGGGGCGTGCCATTGCCGCAAGAGGCAAAGGGCTGCTGCAGCCGCTGCGCCGAGGCGCGCACATCGGCCAGGCTATGCAGCGCACTGGCCTGCGGCACCACCAGCACCGAGGCAATCGTGCCCACATTGAACACGGCCTTGAAATCGCGCCGCGGGTCAAAATCCAGCTGGCGGTAAACGGCGGGGTTGATCGCGAACGAGCTGTTCACCATCAGCCAGGTACTGCCATCACCCGCCGCCTCCGCCACATGGCGCGCGCCGATATTGCCGCTGGCGCCGGGGCGGTTTTCCACGACCACGGTCTGGCCCGTGCGCTGCTGCAAGGCGGCGCCCAGTTTGCGCGCCAGCAAGTCGGTGCCGCCGCCCGGTGGAAAGGTCACCACGATGGTCATGGGCTTGTCAAAGCGGGCTGCCGCCATGCTGCTGCCGCCCAGCCACAGGCCGGCAGCCACGCAGGCCGCAGCGGCGGCGGCAAGCCACCACCAGGAGAAGCGTTGGAGAACGCGGGGCATCACAGGCCTCCTTCCAGGATATGCAGGGTGCGCGGGTGGTAGAGGGCCGGATCAGGCATCCAGGCCGATGTCCAGCACCTTGGCGCTGTGGGTGAGCCAGCCGACGGCGATCTGGTCCACCCCGGTGGCGGCCACTTGCGGCGCGGTCTCGGGTGTGATGCGGCCCGATGCCTCCGTTACCGCCTTGCCCCGGCACATGGCCACCGCCGTGCGCAGGGTCTCGAGGTCCATGTTGTCCAGCAGCACCACATCCACCCCCAGCTGCAATGCGGCATCAAGCTGGGCGAGCGTGTCCACTTCAAGCTCGATCTTGACCATATGGCCGACGCCTGCCCGGGCGCGGCCCACGGCGGTGGCCACATCGCCGGCCAGTGCAATGTGGTTATCCTTGATCAGCACCGCGTCATCCAGCCCAAAGCGGTGGTTGCTGCCACCGCCCACGCGCACCGCATACTTTTGCAGCGCACGCAGGCCCGGCATGGTCTTGCGCGTGCAGGTCACCCGCGTGCCATAGGGCTGGATGGCCTGGGCGATCGCGTAGGTGGCGCTGGCGACGCCACTCAAATGGCAAAGGTAGTTGAGCGCCGTGCGCTCAGCCGTGAGGATTGCCCGGCTCTTGCCGCGGATGCGGGCGATCTCCATGCCCGGCGCCAGCACCGTGCCATCGCCGCACAGCGGCTCAAACACCAGGCCGCTGTCCAGCAGATGAAAGGCCAGCCGCGCCAGATCCAGCCCTGCCAGTACACCCGCTTGCCGTGCTACCAGGCGCAGGCTGTCTCTGGCGTCTGCGGGCACGATGGTGTCGGTCGTCAGGTCCCCGGCGCGGCCCAGGTCTTCCAGCAGGGCCATGCGCACCAGCGGCTCCAGCATCACATCGGGCAAGGGAGGAACCGGCAGCGCCGCAGTTTGATTAATGCTCATTTTGAGTATTTAAAGGGTAAAAAAAGAGGCGAACCAGCGCTTAACCGGTCACGCGCACACTTATGCTAATTATGAGTATAAATATTGTCAAGTCCTGGCGCTGCCAGGATGCCGCCTCCGTTGCGGCCTGCAAGAACGGATCAGCACGATCAGCCGCGCGCCAGCGGCAGCTTGTTGCCCGCAAGCGCGCGTTCCACCAGTACATTGCGGCGAAAACGAAACAGCTTGGCCGGGCGGCCTGCGCCCTGGCTGCTGATCTCGCCGGTCTCTTCCACCAGCGCCTGCTGCTCGATCAGGCGGCGAAAGTTCTGCTTGTGCAGGCTGCGCCCGGCCAGCGCCTCGACAGTCTGCTGCAGCTGCAGCAGCGAGAAGCTGTCGGCCATCAGCTCGAACACCACAGGGCGGTACTTGATCTTGGCGCGCAGCCGCGCCATGCCGGTCGCCAGAATGCGGCGGTGGTCATTGCGCATCGCCGTGCCCAGCAAGGTCTGGCCTGTCGGGGCCGCCCTGCCATCGCGCCAGGCTTCTGCGACCAGGCCCGCTTCGAACAGCAGCTCGTAGCGCTGCAGCACCAGCTCTTCGTTCCAATCGCTGCCCTCGAGGCCAAAGCTCACTCGGGCCCGCTCCCAGCGCGCGCTGGCCGCTGCCTTGCCCGTTGCCTGCGCACTCCAGGCCTGCAACGCTGGCGCAATGCGCTGGTCCAGGATCTCGGGCGCGCCGCTGCGCCAGTCCTCCCAGGGGAAGTAGTGGTACCAGTCCTGCCAGCCCGGCTGGGCCTGGCCGGCATCGTCGAGCTCGCGCGTCAATGCCAGGTAGCTGATGGAGATGGCGCGCATGCCCAGCTCCTGCGAGCGGTCGCCATCGGCAAAGGTGTAGAGCTGCTCGACAAAGCCCAGCGGGTGGTGGGTCTGCGTCTCGACCCAGGCGCGCAGGCTGGCCTGCAGCGAGCGGTGGTTGGCGGTAAAGGGCCCCGCTGGCAGGGTCTCACCGGCCTGGGTGGTCAGTATGCGCGGCTGCCCGCCCGTCACCGCCACCAGCACCGCGACCAGATCGGCCTGTACGGAATGCTGCTCGCGCTCGGCGGCGCTCGGCGCACGGGGGGCATCCGCAGCAGTGGTTTTGGTATTGGCGGCAGGTGGGGTCACCAAATGGGGGCTTTCAAGAATCGGTGGACGGGACTGCGCTTGCAGCGACCGCCAACGGAGCCGCTGTCTGGCAAGCAGCGGCTATCTTATAACGGCTGGCCACGCTTCTCTGCTATCCCGCTCCCACATGCGGATGACCGCAACGCCCCACGAAAAAGCCCGCTGACACGCAGCGGGCTTGGGGGTTATGACTGCCAGCACGCAGCGAATGCCTGCGGGCAGGGTCGCCGCCGAAACGGTCAGACGTTGAACAGGAAGTTCAGCACATCGCCATCCTTGACGATGTACTCCTTGCCTTCGGCGCGCATCTTGCCCGCTTCCTTGGCGCCTTGCTCACCCTTGTACTGGATGAAGTCGTCAAAGGCGATGGTCTGGGCGCGGATAAAGCCACGCTCGAAGTCGCCGTGGATGACGCCTGCCGCCTGGGGCGCGGTGGCACCCACGGGCACGGTCCAGGCGCGCACTTCCTTCACACCGGCGGTGAAGTAGGTCTGCAGACCCAGCAGCGAGAAGCCGGCGCGGATCAGGCGGTTCAGGCCCGGCTCTTCCAGACCCATTTCCTGCAGGAACATGTCGCGGTCTTCGTCGCCCATCTCGGACATTTCTGCCTCGATCTTGGCGCAGATGGCGACCACGGGCGCGCCTTGGGCTGCGGCATAGGCCTTCAGGCTGTCGAGCAGTGGGTTGTTTTCAAAGCCGTCTTCGCTGACGTTGCCAACAAACATTGCGGGCTTGGCGGTGATCAGGCAGAACTGCTTGAGCAGCGGCGCGTCTTCCTTGGATACGGGCACGATGCGGGCAGGCTTGCCCTGGTCCAGCACGGCCTGGATGGGGGTCAGCAACGAGACCAGCTTGGCGGCTTCCTTGTCGTTGCCCGACTTCGCCGCCTTGCTGTAGCGGTTGAGCGCCTTTTCCACGGTGGCTAGATCGGCCAGGCACAGTTCGGTCTGGATGACCTCGATATCGGCAATCGGGTCGACCTTATTGGCCACGTGGATCACGTTGGGGTCTTCGAAGCAGCGCACCACGTTCACGATGGCGTCGGTTTCGCGGATATGGGCCAGGAACTGGTTGCCCAGGCCTTCACCCTTGGAGGCGCCGGCCACCAGGCCGGCGATGTCCACAAACTCGACGATGGCCGGAACAATGCGCTCGGGCTCGACGATCTTGGACAGCTGGTCCAGACGCGGATCGGGCACTTCCACGACGCCGGTATTGGGTTCGATCGTGCAGAAAGGATAGTTTTCGGCGGCAATACCTGCCTTGGTCAACGCATTAAAAAGGGTGGACTTGCCAACATTGGGCAAACCGACGATGCCGCATTTGAGGCTCATGGCAGTGCTTTCTCTATTCTTTCGGACAAACCCGGCATTTTAAGCGGACTGCATGGCAGTCGCGAATCCAGGCGTATTAACAGAGGCTTCGGGCTGCTCACCCAGCCCCGCACACCGCAGGTTGGCGGTTGCCGCTTGGCGCGGCCGGCGGGGCAACGACGTATCCAGGGTGCTGTTTGCGCCGCTCAGTCAAACTGCAGCGCGCCGCCGACGGCATCACCCACCCGCAGCACCCCACCGGTGCCCGCAGGCACATAGGCATTCATGCCGAAGGTCACAGCGCCATCCAGGCGGTCGTCGTGGCGGTAGGTCTGCAGGGTATCGGTGACGCTGGTGCCGCTCGCAGCCGTGGCCGGGTCGATATCGGGGATCGGGCAACGCGCACAGGGCTTGACCAGTGGCAGATCCACCCATTGCTGGCTGCCCGGCCCGCCCTGCTGCACCGACAGGCTCTCGATACGGTCCTCGTCGTGGGACTGGAAGCCCTCGACCACAATATTGGCGCGAAAGCGCTCTGCCACCACCGGCGCTTCGCCTGCCTGGGTCAGGCGCTCATTGAGCTCATGGACCGAGGCCCGGCTGACCACCAGCACCGGAAAGCCATCGGCAAATTGCGTGGGGGCGTCGGCGCCGCCGGTCCATTTCTTGCTGGCCAGCCGCAGCGCCTGCGGGGCCATGCGCACCAGCGTGCACGCGGTCTGCAAGAACGCGCTGAACCAGGCATTGACTGCATCGGGCGCCTGCAGGGCCGGAACCTGGTCGTCCCAGACGCGCACTGCACGCTCGGGGCCGGTAAAAGCCATATCGACTGCAAGCGGCTCCATGCCCGGAGCAGTCACCGTCATCACGCCCTCGGCAATGGCCGGTTGCACCAGCACCATGCGGGCGATCTCGCGCTGCGAGATGAAGTCGCCTTGCCCATCGACCAGCATGAAGGCCCGGTCATGCTCCAGGCCCGTCGGCAACAGACGCGCGCTTTGCACGGCGATGCCGGCGCAGGATTTGATGGGAAAAACCCACAATTGGCCGATATGGCCGGTGACATCAAAAAAATCGCTATTTGCCATGCTGCTCTGCGCCTGGGTTGGTTCTGGGCAAACCACACTGTAACGAGTAAAAGGCTGCGTTGCATCTACGCGGCGCCAAACGGTAGCCAGACCCCTGCAGCAAGTCGTACAGGCGCCCGGCGCTGCCACAGTGCCCCACTACAATAGGTCGCTTATGGCTTCTGAATTCGACGTTTGTATCCGTGGCGCGGGCATTGTGGGCCGCAGCTTGGCATTGTTGCTGGCGCGGGAGCGCATGCGCGTGGCGCTGGTGGATACCGCCCCGGCGCCCAGCAACAGCGGCCATGGTGATGTGCGCGCCTATGCCCTCAACCAGCTCTCGCGGGAGGTGCTGCAATCGGTGCGCAGCTGGCCCGAGGCCCAGTACGCCACGCCGGTGACCCGCATGGACGTCTATGGCGACCAGGGCGGCGAGGTGCATTTTGATGCGGCGCAGCAGCGCACCGAGGCACTGAACTGGATCGTCGATGTGCCCGCGCTGGAGGCCCAGCTGGCCGCCGCCGTGCGCTACCAGCCGATGGTGGAGACGGTGACCCGCCCGGTCGATGCCCGCCTGACGGTGGTCTGCGAAGGCAAGCACAGCCGCACGCGCGAGGAATTCGGCGTGGAATTCACCACCATCCCCTACCACCAGACCGCCGTCGCTACGCGTCTGCGCTGCGAGCGCCCGCACGGCCAGGCCGCGCGCCAGTGGTTTTCTGCCGCGGGCGATATTCTGGCCTTTCTGCCGCTGGGCGGCCCCGGCGGCCATGAGGTGGCCGTCGTGTGGTCGCTGCCGGTCAGCCAGGTTGAAGGGGTCAAGGCGCTGGACGATGCAGGCCTGGCGATGGCGCTGGAATCGGCCAGCCAGGGCATGCTGGGCCAGCTGACCGTGTGCGCCGAGCGTGCTGCCTGGCCGCTGCAGCAGTCGGTGGCGCGCCAGTGGTGCGGCCCGATGCCGGGCAGCGCCTTGCAAGATACTGCCCGGGCCCAAAGCTGGGTGCTGGCCGGCGACAGCGCCCACGCCGTGCACCCGCTGGCCGGCCAGGGACTGAACCTGGGCATGGCCGATATCGCCGCACTGGCGCGTTTGCTGACCAGCGAAGATGCGCGCTGGCGCCGCCTGTCGGACCTGCGCCTGCTGCGCCGCTATGAGCGTGAGCGCAAGGCGCGCCTGGCCCCGATCGGCTTGGCGATGGACAGCATTCAACAATTGTTTACCAGGCCCGAGACGCCTTTGCAGAGCCTGAGAAACTGGGGCATGCGCGGCTTTGAAAGCAGCGGTCCGCTGAAATCATGGGTGACCCGCCAGGCCATGGGAGTGAACTTTTAGCGCCCATCTGGTACAAACCGTCGTTCGGCCAAAAGCCGCTTGCGGTACCAAAATGTTAATAGTTGCGGGGGTTTAGCGTTCAGGCACACTTCCCGCCCAGACGGACATCGGTGCACCGCCAGGCGGCTTTCACTGCGTTGGGGCCCCTCCCGCGCGCTGGCTTTTTACTATCAAGATCAAAGAAAGTTTCCCATGCGAATTCTCTCTACCGTACTGGCCAGTGCTGCCATCGCGGCCAGTTTCTCTGCCAGTGCGCAAGAAGACGCGATCCGCAAGGCGCTGGCAGAGCGTATCCCCCAGCTGCAAAAGATTGACGAAGTCAGTGCCACCCCGATGCAGGGCCTGTATGAGGTGCGCGTCGGCACCGACCTGTTCTACAGCGATGCCAAGGGCAACTACCTGATCCAGGGCGAGCTGATCGACACCCAGGCGCACCGCAACCTGACCGAAGACCGCATCAACAAGCTGACGGCCGTGGATTTCAACAGCCTCAACCTGAAGGACGCGATCAAGACCGTCAAGGGCAATGGCTCGCGCAAGATCGCCGTGTTTGAAGACCCCAACTGCGGCTACTGCAAGCGCTTCGAGAAAGACCTGCAAAACGTCAAGGACGTGACGGTCTACACCTTCCTCTACCCGATCCTGAGCCCCGATTCGGTCGAGAAGTCGCGCAACATCTGGTGCGCCAAGGACCCGGCCAAGGAATGGGCCAGCCACATGCTCAAGGGCACGGATGCGCCCGCCGCTCCGTCGAGCTGCGACGTGACCGCCCTGCAGCGCAATATGGAATTTGGCCGCAAGTACAAGATCACCGGCACGCCCACGATCTTCTTTGCGGACGGCTCGCGCGTGCCGGGCGCCATCGGCTCGGACGACCTGGAAAAGCGCCTCAAGGCGGTCAAGTAAACCAGGCGCGTTGCCCCTCTTTCCTCAGGCCCTTCGGGGCCTTTTTTTGCGCCGGTGAATTCCTGGGTCGGCACGCGCCCATGCAATTGGGGCTACGCTTGCAGGCTATGACCCAAAGCGCACCCGCCCTGGCACCGCACGCCATCCAGTACACCATCACGCCCATCGATCTGCATGCCCACCTCTACCAGGTGGTGCTCAATATCCCCCGACCCAAGGCGATGCAGACCGTGTCGCTGCCGGTCTGGATCCCCGGCAGCTACCTCGTGCGTGAGTTCTCCAAATCGCTGCAGGGCCTGAGTGCCAGCCAGGGCGGGCAGCTGGTCGACGTCCAGCAGCAGAACAAAAACACCTGGGTGATGGACAGCAGCGCGGCCGAGCCGCTGACCCTGAGCTACCAGATCTGCGCCTACGACAGCTCGGTGCGCACCGCCTGGCTCGACAGCCAGCGCGGTTTTTTCAATGGCACCAGCGTGTTTTTGCGTGTGCATGGCAGCGAGCCGCTGCTGCAGGTGCTGCACATCGAGCCGCCGGCCCAGCAGCCCCATTGGCAGGTGGCCACCGGCCTGATGGCCGCGCAGACCAACCCCCAGGGCTTTGGCCGCTACCACGCCAGCAGCTACGACGAGCTGGTGGACTGCCCGGTCGAGATGGGGGCGTTCTGGAGTGCCGAGTTCAGTGCCCACGGCGTGGCACACCGCTTTGTCGTCGCCGGTGCACCGCCCAGCTTTGATGGCGCGCGCCTGGTGGCCGACACGCAAAAGATCTGCGAGACCGAAATCCGCCTCTGGCATCCCCGGGGCAAGCCGCCCTTCGAGCGCTATGTGTTCATGCTCAACGCCATGGACGACAACTATGGCGGCCTGGAACACAAGAACTCCACCGCCCTGATCTGCAGCCGGCGCGACCTGCCCCGCAAGGGCGAGGCCCAGCCCAGCAGTGGCTACATCACCCTGCTGGGCCTGATCAGCCATGAGTATTTCCACACCTGGAACGTCAAGCGCCTGCGCCCGATGGAGCTGGCCAGCTATGACTACGAACGCGAGAACTACACCGAGCTGCTGTGGTTCTTCGAAGGCTTCACCAGCTACTACGACGACCTGGTCCTGCGCCGCGCGGGCCTGCTGGACAACGCGCAGTACCTCAAGCTGCTCAACAAGACCTTGAACCAGGTACTGCAGACGCCGGGCCGGCATGTGCAAAGCGTGTCCGAGTCGAGCTTTGACGCCTGGGTCAAGTACTACCGCCAGGACGAGAACACGCCCAACGCGACCGTCAGCTACTACACCAAGGGATCGCTGGTGGCGCTGTGCCTGGACCTGAGCCTGCGCCGTGCAGGCCACAGCGGGCTGGATGCGGTGATGCGGGCGCTGTACCGGCGCTGCAAGGCCGGCCCCATGCGCGAGCAGGACCTGCTCGATGTGCTGCACGAGCTGACCGGCCGCAGCTGGGCCGCCGACATCAGCGCCTGGGTGCACGGCAAGCTGGACCTGCCGGTAGCCGCCCTGCTGCAGGCCCATGGCGTGGACTGCCAGCCCGACAAGCCCCAGATCGCCCAGCAGCTGGGCCTGCGGGTGGCCGAGGGCGCAGCGGGTATCAGCATCAAGGTGGTGCTGCGCGGCGGCGCGGCCGAGGCCGCCAGCATGATGGCGGGTGACGAATGGATCGGCATCGAGCCACTGCAGGCCAGCACCGACAGCATCGGCTGGCGCCTGCACAAGCTCGACGACCTGCCGCTGTATGCCGGTGACGCCCAGCAGGTGCTGGCGCTGGTGGCGCGCGACAAGCGCCTGCTGCGCCTGCCACTGGCCTTGCCGGCCCGCGCCGCCAGCGCCCCGGGCAAAGGCCGCAAGAAGGCTCCAAAAACTGCCAGCCAGAGCGATACCGTCACCTTGGCTGTCACCGATGTGAATCTGGTCAACCTTTGGCTGGACGGGCGTTGATCACGGGTGGCGGCACGCCCACCAGCACCCAAAAAGCGCCATCTTGTGCAGGCTGCTGCGCCGCAACAGCCTGCTTGGTGTAGGATGCCTGTCGACCATGCGGGCGCCAGCAGGCCGCTGCTGCCCCACAAACCCAAGGAGACAGACCGTGGCCTATGAAATGATCGAAGTGCGCGTCGAAGCCGAAAAGGTGGGCATCATCACGCTGAACCGCCCCAAGGCGCTGAACGCGCTGAACGACCAGCTGATGAACGAGCTGGGTGAGGCGCTCAAGGCCTTTGATGCCGACAAGAACATTGGCTGCATGATCATCACCGGCAGCGAAAAAGCCTTTGCCGCCGGTGCCGACATTGGCGCGATGGCCAAGTACAGCTTTGCCGACGCCTATGGCGGCGACTACATCACCCGCAACTGGGAGGCGATCCGCAGCATCCGCAAGCCGGTGATTGCCGCCGTCAGTGGCTATGCACTGGGTGGCGGCTGCGAGCTGGCGATGATGTGCGACTTCATCATCGCCGCCGACAACGCCCGCTTTGGCCAGCCCGAGATCAAGCTGGGCGTCATCCCCGGCGCCGGCGGCACGCAGCGCCTGCCGCGCGCCGTGGGCAAGGCCAAGGCCATGGACCTGGCCCTCACCGGCCGCATGATGAACGCCGACGAGGCCGAACGTGCCAGCCTGGTCAGCCGCGTGGTGCCCGTCGACAAGCTGATGGAAGAAGCGCTGGGCGCGGCCATCATCATCAGCGGCTTCTCGCAACTGGCCGTGATGGCCGCCAAGGAATCGGTGAACCGTGCGTTTGAAGGCAGCCTCAACGACGGCGTGATGTTCGAGCGCCGCCTGTTCCATGCGCTGTTCGCCACCAACGACCAGAAGGAAGGCATGGACGCCTTCGTCAACAAGCGACAGGCCCAGTTCAGCAACAGCTGATCGACGTGACGGTGCCGTGGAGGCCAGGCCAACGGGCCTGGGCATGCCCGGCAACGGCCCCGCCCCATCACCCCATTTTGACAAAAGCTGGCGACATTGATTGCCAGGCCAAATTTTCGGTATATAATTTCGTTCTGCCGGTCGTATAGCTCAGTTGGTTAGAGCGCAGCATTCATAATGCTGATGTCGTAGGTTCAAGTCCCACTACGACCACC